>JAPKBR010000062.1 GCA_028823345.1 Planctomycetota bacterium | reverse complement strand
AGCTCTTCCCAGGTATTCCCCCTGGACCCCCTCCTGAGCTCTCCGCCTGCCTCCAAGCAAGCAAATATCTCCCCGAACCTCCCCCGTGCCCCCTAACGGAACATCACCGTCACGCCGTCAGTTGTGTTGGAAGTCGCGCCCGGGTTCAAGTCCCGGAACCAGAACTGGAAGTTCCACGTATCACCCGGCTGTTGCGCGTCCTTGCAATCTGGGACATCCCAGTACAACCTACCCAGGACCTCGGACAGGGCCTAAGATGGCTCCGACGGTCCTATAACCATGCGAATCCTTGCCCTCATCCTTCTGCTGACTCTGGTTGGTTTTCAAGAGCCGAGCCCTAGGCCCAGTCTTTCCCAGCGCCAGGGGGCGGCCATGCGGGTTTTGCGGGATCGGCGGACGACTCCGGAGCAGGTGGAGGCGGCGGTGGAGGAACTGTTGGGGCTTTCGGCTGAGGCCTGTGGCTTGTTGGGCAGGCACCTGGAGCGTGTCTTGAAGAAGGAGCGCAAGGAGAACTCTCGGGGGCGTGATGCGCTGGTCAAGGCGTATGTGGCCAGCGCGCAAAAACTGATGGGGGAACGGCTTGCGGGAGAGGGGCAGGAAAAAGTGGATCGGGCTCGGGTGGCGATTTTGAAAACCGCCCGGGGGAAGGAGTTGCCTAAGGAGGCGATCAAAAAAATATCTCAGCCGGCACGGGAAGAATTGGAGGAGACCCTGATCGTGCTTGCGGGGCAAATTTGGTTGGGGGATGAAGAACTTTTTGAGCAGTGGGTCGAGCATTTGGATGCGCTGACCCTGGAGACCCTGCATTACTCGTGGTTGGAACGGGCCCGGGAAGAGTTGCTGCGGCTGGGCCAGAAGCGGACGGCGAAGAAGTTCAAGGACCAGGGCGACCCGACTCCCTTAGAGGCTGAGCTCTTGCGGGACTTGGACTGGCTGGCGGTGTTGGCGACGCCCATGACCGCCCAGGATCGAAAGGTGCTGGAGGCCAATCGCGCCCTTGGGATGCAGGGCGAGCTGGATGCTGAGGAAGAGAACAGCGCGGGCTCGGATTCGGATCAGAAGGACTCGGACGAGGCCCCGGGGGCTCTACCTGGGCTGGGACCCGAAGAGGTGCGAGGGATCTTTGCACTCAACCGTTTGCGGGTTTTGATTGGGTTGAATGCACTGCAGGCGGACTTGGCCCTTTGTGCCGCCGCGCGGGATCACTCCCGGGACATGGTGGAGCTTGGCTTTTTCGCCCATGCTTCTCCCGTGCCGGGGCGCGAGACACCCTGGAAACGGGCCGCTGCCCGGGGCACCAGTGCCGGGGCCGAGAACATTGCCGCCGGTCAACGAACCGGGGAAGCGGCGACCGATGCCTGGTGGTTTTCGCCCGGGCACCACAAGAACATGTTGGGGGGCGCGAAGCGCTGTGGGCTTGGGCATGTTCAAGCGCACTGGACTCAGTTGCTAGGGGGCTAGCTGGTTGCGGGCCAGTGGCTTGAGGAACGGGATCCCAAGCTCTTGAGTGTTGGGCCGTGGGCTCTTCGAGGGAACCCTCTCCCCATCCAAATCCAACTAGGTGGCAAGTCTCTCTGCGACGAAAGAAAACGAGAGCCCGATCACCAGGGCCGCGCAGGAAATCTGGGCAGGTCCCAATGGGGGGCTCTCTCGGAAAAGCGGCGCAGACTTCAAGCGCACCCGGGGGGGCAGGGTCTGGCTGGCAGGTTCGTTCTTAAGGGATGAGTCCGTGGTGCTGGCAGGCAGGAACGGTTTTGGGCTCGATTAGTGGATCGGAGCCATGAGCCATTTGGAGGCCATTTTGGCACCGGCAAGTCCAAGCAGAATTGCAACCGGTATAGGTAGGCCGAATTCCAGGTGCGCCGTGAAGGCGACCAGCAGGCCAGGCGTCAGTCCTAGGGCAAGGACCATGGCATCGAGGATTGAGCGAATCTCCATGAGGTTTATTCTTGTTGGCAGGTAGTCAGGTAGCAGGTACTAGGTCCGAGGCACTTGGCCAAAAGATCTAGGTAGGACAAGAAGGTAGGACACGACTCCCAGATCTTATGTATCAATTTGGGATTTCCTACGAATCCTTAGCTTCACAGCCGTTCTAGGTGCTGTAGGGCCTCCCCCCGATCCCCTGTCTCATTCTGATACACGGGATCGGGCCCGATTCATTTGGCCGACCCCAGGAAGTCTGGTGGCTCTCGAAACCGCTCCAAAGCCTTCCAGAGGGGGTGAGGCGCAACGGAGACTCAGGGATTAGGCATTGGGGTTGATCCCACGGGGTTTTCAGGGTAGGAAGGGGGTCCATTCCGGCCTTTTGAGGCCCCTAAGCCATGTTAATTCACCCTGATTCTGCCCTGACTCCCCGTCAAGCCCCGCGACTGCTGGGCTTCCTCCTGCCCCTCCTCCTGTTGACCGCATGTGCGGCACCCTTGCGCTCGGATTACCTGCGCATGCAGGCCAAGGCCCATGACGGTGCCCTCGCCCCCGGGGATACGGTGACGATCGTGGAGAGCAGCAGCACCAAGGGAGAACCCGTCACCACACGGGGCATGGTGGCCAGCGATGGGCAGCTCGATCTGGGAGCATTGGGCGAATTCAAGGTGAGCGGTCGCACTCCACGGAGTCTGCGGGATGAGTTGGCCCACAACCTGAGCCTCCCCAGCACACAACTCAGTGTGCGCAGTCATGCGCCCGCTGCCGGGCGTGCTTTTGTCTTTGGCAAGGTGTCCGAGCCCGGGCGTATAGCATTGACCCAGTACTCCACCTTGTCCGCCGCCGTGCGCCAAGCGCTGCCGAGCAAGGAACTGGCGGATGTGCGTAAGATTCGCCTTCTGCGTGGCAAGGTTCCCAATGAGCGCGAAATGATCTTTGACCTGACTCAAATTGAGCGCGGAGGGGTGGATCCGATT
Organism: Planctomycetota bacterium; assembly: GCA_028823345.1. Classification (GTDB taxonomy): domain Bacteria; phylum Planctomycetota; class UBA1135; order UBA1135. Next base: position 13,369 of record JAPKBR010000062.1, on the reverse strand, counting down.
CTGATGGACGGAGATATCCTGGTGGTGCCCGCAACGCCCCTGGGCAAGATCTTTGCACCTATGCAGGGCAGTGACGAAAGTCCGCAACCCGAAAGCTCTCAGGTCGAGGCATCTGAGGGTTAGAACGCGTCTCTAGTCGAGAATCCCTCTCGCTGAGTACAAGCTGGGTGCCCGGTCTTCCGAAGACTGTGGTGGCCAAGAACGGCTCGCCGCGCAGCGGTGCCCTGAGGGGGACACTCTTCATTGAGTGCTCGGGGAATCCTGCAAGGCCACGAATGCTGACGCCCTCGGGTGTTGGGACCGTGACCTGGGCGACATACCGCGTATGGCTATCCGCAGGGAACCTGTTCCCGTGTGACAATTTGGTTGACTCTCCGCCGGATGGGGATGTCCGGGCTTCGGCCCGCGACACACCGGCCTGGGTCTTTTCTGCTAAGGCTTGGGGGAAAAACTGGCCTTAGCTCTACCAATGTCCACGTCAGGTTTCCTGCGGGCCCCTCCGGGGGCCGACCTGGTTTCGATGTTTGAATCATTCCTTTGGGGTCATCTTCACCTTTCGCTCCGGGGTGAATCCCTTTTCATGGGCTTTTAGCCTGGGGTTCCGTGGAGGCCGGTAAATCCTTGCCAAACCGGGAGAATTCTCCCCGTGTATTTTGCAAAGCCCACGGGCGATTCCGTAGCTTGCATCCATGACTGGTGTTTGCATCGAAGTTGCCGTGGATTCTCTCCCCGCCGCCCTGCTTGCGGCCCAGGCCGGAGCCGGGCGTTTGGAGCTCTGCGCGGGCTTGGACGGAGGCGGAGTGACGCCCTCCCTGGGTTTGCTAGAGGCGGTTTTGGAACAGGTGTCCCTGCCGGTGATGGTGCTCGTGCGCCCACGCACCGGGAACTTCGTTTATGGGGCAGAGGAACAACGGCTTGTGCAGCGGGACATCACGAGTGTGTTGCAGACCGGAGCCTCGGGCGTGGTGGTCGGGGCTTTGGATGACCAAGGGGCGGTGGACCAATCTGCCATGGAGGGCTGGATCGAGGCGGCGGCGGGAGCTCCCGTCACGTATCACCGGGCGTTCGATTGTTGTGCCGACCCGCTCCAAGCCCACAGTGATTTGGTGGAGCTAGGGGTCCAGCGGATCCTGACTTCCGGTGGAATGTCCCGGGTGATCGACGGCTTGCCCCTGCTGGTGACCCTGGCAGGTCGCATGGGAACCGGCACTCTGGGAACCATCTTGCCCGGGGGCGGACTGCGGGCAAAGGACGTGGCCCAGGTGGTGAAGGCCACGGGGGTTCGTGAAGTGCACACATCAGGCCGCACCAAGGACTCGCCCATGGTGTCCGGGTCCGGGGAGTTCCCGGGGCTGCGCCTGCCGGATCCAGTCGAGCTGAAGGCCATGCTGGCGGCACTCGCTGGATGATTGGCCGGCATAGGGTTTCCGTTCTCTGCGCTCCTTTTGCGAGGGATTCGGTGCCGGTTCCAATTCCGAAGATCTCGGCCCTCGTTCCGGCGGGGCATTCTGGCTAGGCTACGCCCTTGGGTTTCACTTCTCCCATGACTTAGGTTCCGTAAAGCGCCCCCTCTTCCCGTCCAATTCTGTGGAACTGATCCCCGTTCAAGACTCATCCCAAGCCTGCGCGCATCTGGCTGTTGAATTGCATGGCAGCTTGCGCGAGAGCGCCCAGGAGCAACGGTCCTTGGTCTTAGGTTTGGCCACCGGGCGGACCATGGTGGGGCTCTACCGGGAATTGGTGCGCTTGCTGCAAGCCGAGCCAGTGGACCTTTCCCATCTGACGACCTTCAACCTCGACGAGTACTTGGACTTGTCAGTAGACGATCCGCGCAGCTTCCAGCATTTCATGACCGAGCACCTGTTTGGTCCCCTGGGGTTGGATCCAGGGTCCTGTCACTTTCCCGATGCTCAGGCTGCAGTTCAGGATCCCGTCGGCGCGGGTGCTGCCTATACGGCCATGATCCAGGAGGCCGGGGGCCTGGACATGCAGTTGCTAGGCCTTGGGCGCAACGGTCACATTGCGTTCAACGAGCCGGGCAGTCCGGCGGATTCCTTGACTCGCGTGGTGGACTTGCATCCCATGACCCGCGAGGACGCGGCGGGAGAATTTGGTGGCATGGACCATGTGCCCAAGCGCGCGATGACCATGGGGCTGGGGGAAATCCGAGCTGCACGGCGCTTGCGCTTGTTGGCGTTTGGAGAGCACAAGAGCGCACCCCTGGCCGCGGCCCTTGGTAGCGAGTCGGGTGTCGAGCGACCCCTAAGCTGCCTCATGCAGCATCCGGATCTGGTGATTTGGGCTGATGGAGCCGCCCGAGGGCAGGTTGACTGAACCCGCTGGCGTGGTCGAGCCGGGCACAAGGTGCATCGGCGTCGACGGAGGCGCCACGGGTTTTCGCTTAGCACGGGTGGAGTTCGTGCCGGGCCATGGTTTGCAAACCTGCAGCCAGGTGGTGCGCGGAGACTGGCCCCGGGATTCGGACTTTGTGCCCTTGCCCCTTGGGGAACAACAGGCACAACTCGCGGACCCGCGCCGGTCAGGTGTAGAGCAGAAACTCGAGGGGGCTTGGGTCCAGGCTTTGGCCCGGGGCGTTCGGGAATTGCTGGCCCAGGGAAACGAGGGGGGCGAAGGCCCGGGGCCCTTGCGTTTGGGCATAGCCTTACCCGGGCATAAGGATTCCCAGGGTCGGGGCGTGTTGCTCATGGCCCGGGGGCCGCGCCTGTTGAATTTTTGCAGCCTGTTGGAGAGTGAATTGAACGAAGGGCAAGAGGTGGCGATTTGCCCCTTGGGGTCCGATGGTCAAGACGGGGGGCTCGGGGAAGAATGGGCCGGGGAAGGATCTTTTGGTGGGCGGCAGAGTGCCTTCTACCTGGGCCTTGGGACGGGGCTCGCAGAGGCGGCCAAGGTGGACGGAACATTGCTTGATGTCCAAGGACTTGCCAGGGGAGGCGCGCCCCCCTGGGAGGCCCTTGTGCCAGGGGAATCGTGCAGCATCGAGGAGGCTGCTTCCCTGGGATCGATTCTCAAACGCTTGGAAGAGGACCGGGGACCTGGACTTCGACCCCTGGATGCAGCCCGGGCGGGGGAACCCTTGGCCCTGCGGTTGCTTGAGCGCTCTGCCCGCGTGCTGGGTGCTTGGCTGGCGCAGCGGATCAGGGCCGCAGGCGGGGAAGGGGCCGATCCCATCACCCGCGTCGTGATCGGGGGCAGCGGGGCGCAGCTCCTGGGAGATCCAAAATTGCGTTTCTTCAGGCAGCACCTCGGATCCGCCCTGGGCTCCCATGAGTTGCTGCCCACGCGCCTGGACACCCCGGCGCTTTTTGGATCCGCCGCCCGGGCCCTAGGCTTGACTGGATCGAGGCCGTCCTAATTCGCATCCTTGCACGCGACCTATGACCAACGACCTCTTTTTGGAAGGGGGCCTCGGCCCACTTGACCTGGCGATCATGGCTGGAGTTCTGCTTGCGGTGACCTGGCTGGGTCATTCCCGCGCGGGACCCCAAAAAAACCTGTCGGACTTTTTCCTGGGAGGTCGACGGCTGCCCTGGTGGGCGGTTTCAGCTTCGATTGTGGCCACGGAAATTTCGGCGGTGACCTTTGTTTCCTTGCCCTCGGTGGTGGCCCGGGATGGGGGCAACTTGACCTATCTGCAGATCGGCTTGTTCGGCTCCTTGGTGGCCCGCGCGATTGTGGGGTTTGTGCTCTTGCCCGCTTACTACGAAAAGCAAATCTACAGCCCCTATGATTATGTGGCCCGTAAGTTAGGCCCGGGGAGCAGGCAGGTGACCACGGCGTTGTTCACCGTGGGTGGAATCTTGGGCCAGAGCGCTCGGGTCTATCTGACCGCCGTGGTGGTGGAAGTCGTGTTGCACGCGGAGTTGCTGCAGGTGCAGGCGGTGACGGGGATCTCGCCATTTGTGTTTGCAGTGGGAGCGATCTGCGTGATCTCGATCCTTTGGACCCAGATGGGCGGGGTGGCCACCGTTGTTTGGACGGACGCGGCCCTGTTTTGTTTGTTCTTGCTGGGGATCGGCGCGACCCTGTGGTTCATCGGCACCGAACTCAGCGAAGGTTGGGGCGTTGCCCTGAGCGAGGCGCGGGAAGCGGGCAAGCTGCAGTTGATCGACACCAGTTGGGATCCGGCCAAGGCCTATACCTTGCCGGTGGCCTTTCTTGTGGCCTCTTGGGGACAAGTGGGCCCCTATGGCACGGACCAGATGATGGTCCAGCGTTTGCTCTGTTGCCCCGATGTACGAGCAGCGCGCAAGGCCATTCTGTGGTCGATTGTGGCCATGGGAGTCACCTTACTGGTGAGTCTCGTGGGCATAGGACTGTGGGCCTACAGTCGCGAGCACGGATTCAGCCCCGCAGGGCAAGCGATGATTGCCGAAAAGCCAGATCGTATTTTCCCCGTGTTCATTGCCGAGGTCTTGCCCCATGGGATCAAGGGACTCGTGTTGGCGGGGGCTTTTGCCGCGGCGGTTTCGAGTCTGGACTCTATTTTGGCCGCTCTTTCCCAGACCACCCTGGCGGCTTGGGGACGCGATCACTTGGAGCCCGCCCGGGCCTTGTCCCTGTCCAGGCGTTTGGTCTTGGTCTATGGGATCCTGTTGGGTTTGACCGCGGTGGGGATTCAGTTTGTGGCGCCCTATTACGCGTCGCTCTTGGATTTGGCCCTGGCCATGGCGGGTTACACCGGCGGTGCTTTGCTGGCCGCGTTCATCTTGGCCTTCACGCCCCTGCGGGTGGATGGTTCGGGGCTTGCATGGTCCGCGCCCCTTTCCCTGCTGGCGGTGTTTGCAATGGTCTGGCACGAGCCTTGGGCCGAAGGAGTCGTGCTTGGTTGCGCGGGGCTTTTTGCGGTGCTTTGGATGGTGCGCGCCAAGGGCCGCGGTCCTCGGGCTGCATTTGTGATGGCCCTTGGCTTGCTGGGCTGCTGGCTGCTCACGTGCTATGGCCAGTTGCCGGGGGAAAAGTCCTTGCCCTGGCCTTGGTACACCCCGGTGGGAACCCTGGTGGCGGTGGCCTTTGGTTGGGCGCTGGATCGTCAGCGCGAAGTCTTGCCCGCGGCTTGATGGGCATGCCAAGCGGCGAGGACTTTGGTTTCCTTTTCCACGGCGATGCCCGTGCGTCGGAACGGGTGCTCGGGGCCATTGGCTTGCAGGTGCCAGTCGAGGGTGCGGCGCACGGTTTCCTCGATGGGTAGAAAGGTGAGTCCTTGCTGCAGGGCTCGTTCCAGGCTGAAGATCGTGCCGCCCCCGGCGATCCAAAGGGGAAGCTCCATCCACTGGCCGACGTCTTGCTCCAGCAGGAACTCGTCGGGCACCCAGGTGATGCTGGAGTCGTTGCCGGCGACCTCTTGGCAGGTCTTGAGAAGAGTCTCCATGGAAAGAGGTGTCGGGTAGCCGAGGGCGTTGTAAGTGCCCTCGACCTGGCGCGCGGTGAGTTCAAAAATCCAACGGCCGAGGTCCTCCACATCGATCAGTTGGGTTTGTTGGGACCCATCACCGGTCGGACCGCCAGGGGCCAAAAGCTCGCCGCCCCTTGCCACACGGGCGGGCCACCAGGTGAACCGCTCGCTGGAATCCTCGGGTCCCACGATCAGGCCCGGGCGCACGGTGCAGCAGCGCGAACCAAAGACCTTGCGCATTTCCGCTTCGCAAAGTGCTTTGAGAGGTCCGTAGGTCTGACCCGTGACCTGCTGGATTTTGGTTGTGTCGGCGATCTGCTCGGGGGTTGCCGTGCCAAGGGGCGCGTCTTCCGTGAGGGGCGCGGTGGGGTTTTCTTGCTCCCCATAGACCGAGACCGTGGACACGATGTTGTAGTGTTGGACCCGGTCGCTGAGGAGTTCGGCCACCACGCGCACGTGTTCGGGGACATAGGCCGAGGTGTCGATGACCGCATCCCATTCGCCGGTTTCAAGGCTTGCGTAGTCCAGCTCGTTTCGATCCCCGATGCGGCGTTCGAGCTCGGGGAAGAGTCCTGCGCCGGATTTGCCCCGGTTGAAGAGGGTGACGTTCCAGCCCGCAGCCAGGGCGGTGCGCACGATGGGGGGGCCAAGGAACCGGGTCCCTCCCAACACGAGCAGACGCTTGGGTGGGCCAGGGTTGCGAAAAGTCTTACAGGCCATGGGGAGCGTAAGGGCCGTGCCGAGGGCGCAGCGCCGGGAGATGGTAGGGGAGGGCATAGGCGGAGTTTACGGGGAAGTGGGTGGCCGAGGCGGGGGGGCTTCTTGTCTGTGGTCCGGTTCCTGGGGCTGCCTCTTCTGCCCGGTTTTCTCTTTCAGCAACTCAAGAGGTAATTATCAGGGTCCAACGGGTTATTCTGACCCCATGAGCACCACACCCAAGGAACCAACTCCCAGTAGCACCCTGGGCCCCTTGACCCGCAACCATGCCAACATCGCTGGCCTCGGATTTTTGCATCTGGCCGCCTTGGCGGCGCCCTTTTACCTGGGCTTTGTGCAGTTCCACTGGGGCACCCTTTTGCTGGGAGTGATCTGGTATGGGTTGTGTTGCGTTGGCATCACCGCGGGTTATCACCGGTCCTTTTCCCATCGGGCCTATGACACATCCCGTCCCCTGCGCTGGTTCTATCTTATGTTTGGCGCGGCAGCCATGCAGACCTCGGCCTTGGAGTGGTGCGCGGATCATCGGGATCACCACAGCCACACGGATGGCCAAAAAGATCCCCACAGCATCAAGGCTGGTTTCTTCTGGGCGCACATGGGTTGGATTTTGAACAAGCGAGCTGATCGCCCAGAGGTGGACTACACGCGCGTCAAGGACTTGAGCGAACTGACGAGCTTCCGCTTGCAAAAACGCTTCTATTGGACCACCGCAATCCTTGTGGGCTGGATCCTGCCGGGGTTGATTGCGGGACTCTGGGGAGACTTTGTGGGGGGGATGTTGCTGGCGGGCGGCTTGAGGGTGACTCTTATGTTGCACGCCACATGGTGCGTGAACTCCGTGGCTCACGTGTTGGGCAAGCGCACCTATTCCTTGGCGATCAGCGCGCGGGATTCCCTGATCACCGCCTTGATCACTGGGGGCGAGGGCTATCACAACTTCCATCACAAGTTCCCCGCGGACTATCGCAACGCCGTGCGCTGGTACCAGTACGACCCCACCAAGTGGTTCATTTGGACCATGGGCAAGATTGGCCTAGCCCGCAACTTGCGCCGCACCGCACCCCAGTTGGTGCTCGCCGCCCGAGAGCGTGTACGCTCGGCGGCCTAGATTTACCGGCCTCTGCGCTCTCTTCGCGCAGGGGTGTGGTTTCCCTTCTTTTTGAGTTCATTCACCCCCAACATCCCGATTCCCATGAAGACCCTTCTGACCCTGGGCGCAGCGGCCCTCTGCGTTTCTTTTCTCCCCACCAGTTACACCAGCGAAGCCGGGAGCCACGCCCTCAACGAGCCCGTTGCCGTTCGGCATTGCCAAGTACCTTGCGGTATCTACGGGGACAAGATGCGCATCGACATGCTGATGGAAGATTGCGCCACCATTGAGAAGGCCATGACGACCCTGCAGACCATGGACGGGGAGGAAAGCCCCAGCAAGAACCAGATGGTGCGCTGGGTCATGACCAAGGAACAGCACGCCCAGAACATCCAGGACACGGTGGCGTCCTACTGGTTGGCCCAGCGCATCAAGGAGGCCAAGATGGCCGGTGGTCGCGAGAAGTACATCGGCCAGTTGGTCAGCATGCACGAGATCACCAAGGCAGCGATGAAGTGCAAGCAGACCACGGACAAAACACACGTGGAAAACCTGCGCAAGACCGCCCTGGCTTTCAGCGCCACTTACTTCAAGCCCGAAGATCTCAAGCACATTGATTCCCACCACGGCGAGAATCACAAGTAAGGCGACTGTGTATAAAGCCGGCTGTGTAAGGCAGGCGACGGTACAAATGAAAGGCGTTTGGTCTTGATCTCCCTCCAACGGATTCTGCTTCTGCGACGGGAGGAGCGCTGGCCCGTGTTCTGCGGTTGCTTGGCGGGATTCCTGGTCCTCGGTGCGTACTATCTGCTGAAGCCCCTGCGGGACGAAGTCTTTGTGGGGGACCGGGCGGTGGGCGCCGAGCTTTGGACCGGGACGTTTCTGCTGGCCGTGGCCTTGCATCCGATCTATGGGATGCTGGCGGCTCGGGTTCGCCGGGAACGTGTGCTGCCGATTCTGTACCGCACCTCGGCGCTGCTGTTGATCGGCTTGTATTGGCTCCTGCGTACGGCCCCCGAGCCCGAAGCGGTGGGGGCTTGGCAGGCGGCCCCGGGTTCTTTTTGGAGCGGACGGTGGGTAGCGGGGGAGCAGGGCTGGCAGTTGCTTGAGGGCTCACGCATCTGGTTGGAGCGCAGCTTCTATGTGGCTGTCTCGGTCTTCAACCTGTATCTGATCAGCGCCCTTTGGAGCGCCTTGATCGAGCGTTTTGAGGGCCTTTCCGCTCGACGCTTGTTCGGCCTCTTGGCCGCCGGGGGCAGCTTGGGGGCCATCGTCGGGTCGACGGTGGTGACGGTTGCTTTTGCCAGTTGGGGCTCGGGACCGTTTCTGTTGTTGGCGGCGGGGTGCTTGGAACTCAGCTTGCACGTCTTGGGTTGGGCAGGGGCAAGGCGGCCCCAGCCACCCATGCACGGAGGTGCGTTCGAGGGCTTGGGGCTCGTGCTGCGGCACCCTCGTTTGCGTTGGTTGGGCGCGTACATCTTGCTCTTCACCCTGGGTTCGACCTGGTTGTATTTTTTGACCGCTGACTTGCTCGAGGCCCAGTTGCCATTGGGGGAAGACCGGGTGCGTTTCTTTGCGGGTGTTCACTTGGGGACCAATGTCTTGACCCTGGCCCTGCAGGTGGGTTTGGCGGGGCGCTTGATGAGCGCCAGAGGGCTCGTGCCCGGGCTGGTCTTGCTGCCGCTGATTTCTATGGTGGGATTCAGCGTGCTGGCGTTTTCTCCCATGTTGTCCGTGCTGTTCCTATTCAACGTGCTGCGGGCGAGTTCACGTTATGCCTTGGCCAAGCCAGCCCGCGAGGCGCTCTATGTGGGGCTACCCGCGAGGGATGTGTACAAGGCCAAGAACCTCTTGGATACGGCCCTTTACCGTGGCGGTGACTTGGTCAGCGGCTGGGCCTTCCAGGGTGCCAGCCTACTTTTGGTAACGGGTGGCGCGGCATTGACCCTGTTGGTGGTGCCGATGATGGCCGCTTCGGTGGGGGTCGCCGTGAAGCTTGGGCGCGGGGCGGACGAAGCTCAGGGCTCATAGACCCGGAGCAGAACCGCTTCCAGGCGCTCGAGTTCTTTGCCGGTGTGCTCGCTGGAAACCGCCACGCGCAGGGCACCCGAACCGCCCCCGTATTCAATCCAGGGAATGTAGAGACCTTCGGCGGCCAGTTGTTTTTCAAGGCGGCGGCCCTCTTTGGCTTCCTCCACGGGCAAGGGGAGGACCGGGCCCCGGCCGTCTCCGGGATCCAGGCCAAGGCGCTCGGCCAGGGGCGAGAGGCGCGCCGCGTGGGCGCGCAATCGGCGCACCCGTTCTGGTTCTGCTTCCAAGATTTGCAGGGCCGCGCGTGCTCCCGCCGCCACCGCCGGAGAAATCGGGGTGGTGCCCATGAAAACTTCGGCCCGCCGCCTGATGCGTTCGATGGTGCCCGTGCTGCTGGCGATGAATCCGCCCCCTGCGCCCAGGGCCTTGGCCATGCTGCCGGTCAACACTGCTCGCGGGTCCGAGATCCCCGCTCCGCTCAAGCTGCCGCGACCGCCCTTGCCCAAGAATCCAAGGCCGTAACTGTCATCGACGATCAGCATTCCCTTGCGCGGCAAGAGCCGCAAAAAGTCCGCCAGGGGAGCGATGCGCCGGCGCATGGGGAACATGCCGTCGGTCATCAGTGCCATGTGCTTGTCCTCGTTCCGGTCCATCAGGGCATGGGCCCGGGTTAAGTCTCCGGCACCACAATCAATCACCTGGGTGTTGGCAAGGGTGGAGGCCGTCCAAATGGAAGCGTGGGAATCCGAATCCACAAGGACGGTTTCCAGCTCATCCCCATAGGCCTCCATCACCGCTTCGTTGGCCAACCAGCCGCTGGGCAAGATGAGCGCTGCTTCGAGACCTAGGAATTCGGCGAGGGCCTCTTCTAGGTTCTCGTGTTCGGCAAAGTTTCCGCTGGTGCTGCGCGATGCTGCGGCGGAAAGACCACAACGGGCCAGGCTTTCCTGGGCCGCGGCCAGGACCTTGGGGTGATGGGCCAGACCCAAAAGGTTCGTGCCCGCAAAGGACAGCAAGTCTTGCCCATTGACCCTTAGGGTCGTGGGGGTAGAGGCATCGATGCGGCGGGACATGGGAATTGGGGACGGGTTTTCCCGTGGACTGCCCATCTTACGGGGCGCAACTGAGGGGCTTCCCCTGGAAACGGGGGGAGTTTGGGAATCCTCTGGCATGCCTTGCTAGAGTGGCGCTTATCCCCAAAGTCCCCTCTGAGTCCCCGGCCGATTTTTCTAGCGGCGCCCGCGAGTTGCTTCCCGGTTTGTTGCTGGGGTTGCTGGCAGGTGGGATTGCCTTGGGCGCCGATCGGATGGGATCGGGGCCTGTGCCGGGATTGGTGTTTGCCGGGTTGCTCGCTCCCCTTGTGGGCGCTCGCCTGGGTGGGGTGGGGGCCTTGGCGGCGGGACGCATGGCCCTGGCGGCCCTAAGCGTTTGGATCTGCTGGAGTTTTGTTCCCCGCACGGATGCTCTCGGAGTGCTTTGCGCTTGGAGTGGCTTGATGCTTCTGGGTTCGGGCCTTGCGAGTTTGTTGCGAGGGCGTTGGTCTTTGGACTCTTCCGTTCTGGGAGCAGCTTTTTTCTTGCTGGCCGCATTGCTGACCGCCCTGCCTGGGGGAGCCGGCCGTGTTGACGGTGGCGCATTCGAGCCCGAGGTCACCGCCTGGTTGCTCGATCTCTCCCCGGCGAGCTTGATGGTGGAATCTGCGGGCATCGATTGGCTTCGCCACCCGGCGGTCTATGGACCTGCGGGAGGGGACGCTATGGGTCCTGATCTGCGTGGTCCGTGGGGACCACTTGCGGGCGGGGTACTCGCTTTGTTGGGATGTGTCCTGACCCTTCTTGGTTGGCGTTGGCGCCGAGCCCCTGAACATCATGTTATCCCGTAAATTCTTCTGCACTTTTCCTCAGCATCTGATCAGTGAACCGATCGTTAGCCATGAACTCGGCGAGCGCTTTGGTGTGGTGCCTAACATCCGTGCCGCAAGCATCACCGACACCATGGCGATCGTGGCGGTGGAAATCGAAGGGGAACCCGACAAGATCGATGAGGCCGTGGCCTACCTGTGCGAACTCGGGGTCACGGTAGAAAGGATCGATGAGGGTGGTTCCCAAGATCTGCCCAAGGCATGAAATCACGCCTCCTCGTCCGTGGCCCTCTGGCCGCCACGGTTTGTGTCTTGTTTGCTTGGTCCGCAGGTTGCGCGGGTCCCGGCACTCCGCCCCCGCCCTTGCACCAACTGCCATTGCACGGAGCGGTGGTTTCTGCGCAACCCATAGCGACCCAAGTGGGCTTGGACATCCTGGAAGCTGGCGGCAACGCGGCGGATGCTGCGGTTGCCACGGCCATGGCGCTGGCTGTTGTGCTGCCCCAGGCGGGCAACTTGGGGGGTGGAGGCTTTGCTCTTTGGGTCCCTCACCAGGGTCCGGGGGAAGTGATCGACTTCCGCGAGGTGGCTCCCGAGGGTTTTGACCAGGACCTTTACCTTGACGACGAAGGGAAAGTTGTGTCCCGGCGTTCCCTAGAGACGCCCTTGGCGGTAGGGGTGCCCGGGAGTCCCGCGGGTCTGTATTCACTCCATCAGCGTCACGGGTCGGGCAAGCTGAGTTTTCAACAGCTCTGTGCGCCGGCAATCGCCTTGGCCCGGGATGGCTTTGTGGTCAAAGCCCGGCTGGTGGGCTCGCTTGGGGCCAGCGGACCCAAGCGGCGTCTGCTGGCGGATGGCACCGCCCGTGCCCTGTTCTATCCCCATCCGAAGGACGAGTCCTTGCGCGTGGATGAGGTGCTGGTGCAAGAGGACTTGGCCCAGACCATTGAACGGTATGCGGCCCAGGGACCGGATGGGTTCTATAGGGGGGAGACCGCTGCTCGTATTTTGGCTTGTCTTGAGGCCGCGAACCAGCGCGAGGGCGGCCTGGTAGGAGAGCGGGGCATGACCGCCGAAGATTTGACCCAGTATCAGAGCATTGTGCGCGCCCCCCTCAAGGGTTGGTTCCGGGGACATGAAGTGTTGTCCGTGCCGCCCCCTAGCTCCGGTGGCTTTGTGCTCTTGCAGGTCTTGGCGATCTTGGAAGGACTGCCCCTTGAAGGTCAACGCACGGAGGAGGGAGGTCCAACCGCCCAGGCTTTGCACTGGTGGATCGAGGCCCTGCGCTTGGCTTTTGCGGATCGTGCAGAACACCTGGGAGATCCAAATGGATTTGATGTGCCCATGGACGAGTTGCTTGGGTCAGATTGGATCACCATGCGCCGGGTTTCGATTGGACCCCGGGCGGATCTGGAATGCCGCGCTTGGGTCGCGCCCCCGGGGCCTGAATCGTCCGAGACCACACACCTTTCGGTGCTCGATGATCAGGGGAATGCGGTCAGCTTGACGACGACTCTGAACGCGACCTTTGGCAGCGGGATCATGGTGCAGGGCGCGGGCTTCTTGTTGAACAACGAGCTTGATGACTTTTCGATCTTGCCCGGGACCCCCAACATGTTCGGTTTGGTGGGCAGCGAGGCCAACCAGCTGCGTCCGGGCCGTCGGCCCTTGTCTTCCATGACCCCTTCGGTCGTGCGCGAGGCGGGCGGCCGTGTGGTTCTTGTGCTTGGCGCTCCGGGCGGGCCACGAATCATTTCCTCGGTGCTTCAGGTTGTGTTGCGCGTGCTGGTTTATCGCCAGGATCTGAAGAGCGCGATCGCTGCCCCTCGATTGCATCAGCAATGGAGGCCCTTGGAGACTCGGGTGGAGAAAGCCTTTGATCCCGGCCTGCTGGGAGCTCTTGCGGAAAATCACGGCCAGCCCTTTGCGCCTGGCAGTGCCGCCGGGCTGGTTCAAGCCATCTGGGTCGAGGAGGACGGGCAACCCACGGCCGAAAGCGATCCCCGCAGTGGGGGATCCGGCGGGATTCAGGCACCTAAGCTTCCCCGCTGAGGGGCGACTGCCCTGGGGGCGGTCCAAGGCCTGCTTGCCCAAGCTTCAAGTGTGCGGGGTCGTCCTTCGACACTTACGTATACGAAAGCGCCTGCTTGAGATTCACAGATCTCAAGCAGGCGCTCGTGCATTCAGGGCCTTGGGCCCGTGGGATCAAAGATCGTCGAAGGCGTCATCGAGTTCATCATCGAGTGCATCATCG
>JAPKBR010000021.1 GCA_028823345.1 Planctomycetota bacterium | reverse complement strand
GGGGGTTGTTGCCCCAATTTTGGGTGGTGGGGGGGTACAACCTGTACCCGCGCCTCCTCCTGTATTAGTGAGCTGGTTCAGGGGGCTTCAGGCAACAGCTTGACCTCGACCCGCCGGAACTCAAGCGGGTGCGATTCCGACTGCAAGGACAGGGTGCCGCCGGTAAGCAAGAGGGCATCCCCTTGGATCAAGAGCTGAGCCTCCGAATCTCTTGGGTCCAGCTGAGGTTCGGTGTATTCGAGCACCAATTCGTCCCCCAGAAAGTGCCGAATCACCTCGCCCCCTCGCACTTCGACCGTTACCCAAACCCAAGCATCCCGGTGGCTGGTTTCCGACGTGGAGTTGATGCAGTGGCGTTGATCAAGCTTGTCTCCCATGACCACATTCGTTCCGGGGGTGCAGAGGTTGGCGTTCGTGCGCGCGTTAGTGCCGTCGCCCCCAAGCAGTTGCATTTCGATCGAAACGGGAAACTCCTGGTCAACGGCCATGGTCTTGGGGTCTTGGCCGTGCAGCATCAAACCACTGTTGCGCCAAGCCCAGCCTGCGCCACCATCCATCTGATTGCCAATGAAGCGGTATTCCACGCGCACCATGTAGTGCGATAGGGGCACCTCATAGAACAAGTGTCCGTAGCGCGCATCAAACTTGCCACCATAGTTCTCATAGCCAACCTTGAGTAAGCCATCCTCCACACGGAAGGTGCTGTAGGGGTCCTCTCCCACTTGGTGGCCGCGAATTTTAGGGGTCCAGCCCTCGAGAGACTTCCCGTCAAAAATCGGGAGCCACTCGTCGGGAGCCGCGATTTCCTGAGGGGACTCAGGAGTCGTGGACCCGGTTTGCGGTCCGTTCTGGCAGGCAACGAGAGTGAGGCAAAGAAGAAGGTGTTGTGGTTGGAAAGACATGCCTGAAGCTTAGCGTGCTTGTGGCAGGTCCGAGGCTTCGATGCGCTGGGCGACGATTCTTTTATAGCCACCCGCTTCATACAGGCACAGAACGGCCCCATCCGCGCAGACCAGCAAGCAGGAATATGCTGACGGCCCCGGGTCCAATAGACGAGCCCAGGGCCAAGTGGCCCCATCGTCAAAGGATGCCCGGAGGGTCATGAGCTTGCGCCCCTTGGAGGACGCGGGATTGGAGAAGAGCAAGATGCCGGGCTTGTTTGGCCCGGCCCAGGTCAAGCGGCGGATGCTGGCCTGACAAATCGGTTCAATCAGGCCGGGGACTAGGCGTTGATCGCGAAAGGTGGCCCCCCCGTCATTGCTGGTGGCGTGCTGGCGCACCCGGGAACCGGACGAATAGTTGCGCATGTTGAGCAGCACGCGCCCATCTTCCAACTCGACCGCTTCGCACTCATTGACCTGGTCAATGGGCGTGCTGCCACCAAGCTGCCAACTCTTGCCACCATCATCGCTGTAGAACACGTGGGAGAAGTACTTTTTGGATCCGGCTTCGATGTGATCGCAGGGGACAATCAGTCGCCCCTTATGGGAACCCCGTTCCAGCTGGATACCGGCGCCGGGACCGGTTGCATACCAAGTCCAATCGGAGAGCTTGACAGAAGCGGTGATCTCGCGTGGCTCCGACCAATTGGCCCCATGATTGGTACTGACAAAATGCCAGATCGTCCGGGCCCCTTCTGAAGTGCCGGCGATGATCTCGTGCTCCCGGTCACCACCAAGGTTGTGGGTGCTGAACAGATGAACATGGCCCGTGCGTTGATCCACCAGCACGCAGGGATTCCCACAGGTGTTGGGGCCGTCATCCCAAATGAGCTGCTCGGGACCAAAGGTACGCCCACCATCCTTTGACCGTTTCATCACCAAGTCGATGTTCCCACTATCCCCCTGGGCACCGCGGCGCGCTTCGCAAAAAGCCAACACATCGCCGTCCTTGGTCAAAGCCAGAGCCGGGATACGGTAGGTGTGGGCCGCCCCCTTGCCGGAAATCCACACATCCTGGCCAGAGCCAAGGGTGGAGTCCTTTGAGGCGGGAGAGTCTTGGGCAAACGCGCCCATGACAAGGATGAATAAAATGCTCGCTGTGCCGGTCATGGGTACAGGATAGAACCTGACGGCTCGATGTTGGCCGGAGCTTTCCCGGGGAAAAACGGTTCAGAGTGCAGGCACCGTGCAGGAGACACCGTATGTTGGCCCCATGAAGTTGATATTGCTTGGGTTCCTAGCCCTCCTTGGCGGATTAGAAGGCGTGTTCGCGCAGCAGGCGGGAGTGCCTGTCGTGAGTTTCGAAAAGTCCAAAACCGGGGACTTCATGCGCCGAAAAACGCGCCTTGGCTTGCTGGAGGTGGCCTCGGGCCGGGCCGAGATTGACGGTGCCCATGGATCTTCGGGGCGCAAGTGTCTGCACTTGTTTGGTGGTGATGAAACCGCGGTGACCCTGCGCATGAATGCTGACAATCTGTACGAGATCCGCTTCCAGGCAGAACGCTGGACCGCACGCGATCCTTTCGTGCTGTTGGTGGAGGCAGAGGTCGACGGCGAGTGGCAAACGGTCGAAGACGCAAGTTCCAAAGTCCTGGTGGGCGGATTCAAGACCCTGGTGAGGGCCAAAATTCCAGAGGGAGTAAGGCTATTACGCCTGCGCTGCTCCTCGCCAGAGGATACGGGGGTCTTGATCGATGACTTACAGTTGGTGCCCAACACCCCGATGGAGTGCACGAGCCTGAGTGCTTCCCAACCGGTCCTTCCCTGCCTAGTGGGCAACCAGGTGAACCCAATTCTGCGAGTGGATTTGGAATGGTCAGGAGTGACCCAGCCCCTTGAGGTGCGTTCCGTCACGATTGATCTGCTAGGAACGACGGACTTAGATGACCTAGAAAGCGTCAGCCTGATGCGCGGGCCAGAAACCCTCGACTCCCGTGACCCCGATCAGGCTCTAGGCACCCTGTTCGGCACGGTCCAAAAACCCCGCAAGGGAAGCATTCAGTTCAAAGGGCAATGGACCGTGGGCGAAGGACCCGATCACTTGTGGCTGAGCGTGACACCAAAGGCCGGGGCCAACATCGATGGCCGCGTGGATGCGGGGCTCGTGTTCCTCGAATTCGCCGACGGGAAAAAACTAACCCCCACAATCAGTCACCCAGCGGGAAGCCAACGCCTGGGCATCGCCCTGCGCAACAAAGACTCTGATGGGGTTCCCGTTTACCGCATCCCGGGTCTCGCCACGAGCACAGCTGGGACCCTGCTTTGCGTCTATGACCAAAGGCATGAGGGCTGGCGCGATTTGCCCGGGGACATGGACATCGGGCTGTCGCGCAGCACCGATGGCGGGCGCACTTGGGAACCCATGCGCACGATCCTCGACATGGGCAACGACCCGGCGTATTCCTATGACGGGGTCGGCGACCCGGCGATTTTAGTAGACCGCGTCACCGGCACGATTTGGGTGATTGCCTCTTGGCACCACGGACCCCTGGGTTGGAACCGTTCGGGTCCCGGCTTCGATCCAGAGAAAACCGGTCAGTTGATGCTGGTGCGCAGTGACGATGACGGGGTCAGTTGGTCGGCACCCATCAACATCACGCGGCAGGTCAAGCAAGCTGATTGGTGTTTTCTGCTGCAAGGCCCCGGGCGCGGGATCTGCATGGAAGACGGCACGCTCGTGTTCCCGGCCCAATACCAATTGGACCCAGAACACAAGCGCGAGCCGCGCTCGACGGTGCTCTGGTCCAAGGACCACGGCAAGACTTGGCAGCTGGGGAACGAAGCTAAATCCAACACCACCGAGGCTGCGGTGGTCGAATTGGAAACCGGCCGCCTGATGCTCAACATGAGAGACAATCGCGGTCGCAAACCACCCGGTTGGCGTGCGGTTATGACCAGCGAAGACATGGGGTTATCTTGGAAATTCCATGAGCCATCCCACCAAGCTCTGACGGAGCCGGTTTGCATGGCAAGCCTGTTGCACGTGGGGCGCGAACTGACCGGAATGGCCGACGGGCAGCTTCTGTTTTCCAACCCGGCGGTGCGGCGAGCCCCAAGGCGCCGCATAACCCTGCGACGGTCCCTCGACATGGGACAGACATGGAAGCCCGAGCACGCTGTGCTACTTGACGAAGGCAGCGCAGCAGGGTACTCCTGCTTGACCATGATCGACGCCGAGACCGTGGGTATCGTCTACGAATGCAGTCGCTCGCACCTAGCCTTTCAGCGAATCCCTCTGAACGAGATCCAAACCCAAGGGGACTAGGTCGAACAGAAAAAGCCCCCCTGTCCACCACAAGTGGCGGGCAAGAGGGCCGGAGCGAGGTCATGGGTCCTGTCCATGGACCTTGCAGGCGTTACCTCTCGTAGGCCCCAAGGTCCACAATCGGTCCCACCCCAACTCCTGTGTCAACCACCTGTCGGTCATCCATCAAGCGACGATGACCGTCCGCGTCCATCGGCACTGCCTCGAAGCGGATGCCATCCCCATCCAAGTCGGCTAGGTCCGCTTCCACCAATTCGTTTGAGCCCGCATCAATGCACGGTGACTGGTTACCCAGGTGAAAGTCCCCAGCGCCGGGATCCACAAAGAGAGGATCCGTGCTCATGTTCCCCAATCCTCCCCAAACTCCATCGCTGATGTTTGAGAAGGAAACCACCTGACGGCCCGCCAGGTCCGGAGAGATGGGTGCATGGTTCTCCCAGACAATGCTGTTCTGAATCAGGCAGATGGCCGGAATCGGTGTGCCCGTACGAGCGAAGACCCCACCGCCCCCTTCAAAGGCTTGGTTCCGGGAAATAGTGCAATGGGAGAAAGACGCCCCCCCGGCTCCGCTCCATTGGCTGCCTTGCAAGAAGACTCCCCCGCCTCTGTTCGCAACATTGTTGGAGATGATCACGTTCACAAAACTCACCGGAGGTTCTAGGCCAGGAATAAAGCTCTCGATGGAGTGCGCATAAATCGCGCCTCCCCGGTCGGCGGTATTACCGGCAAAGTGAGCGTTCACCACTTGGCAGCGAGCAGCTTGAATGCTGAGCCCCCCACCACGCCCGGCGGTTACGTTGTTGATCCAAGCGGTGGATTTGATGCGCACATTTGCACCCGTCACATAGGTCGCACCACCCAACATGCTGAAGTTGTTCTCGAAGGTGCAGTTTTGAATGCGAAGGAATCCCCCAGACACGCGCAAGCCTGCCCCGCGGGCATGCCCCCATCTGTCTGCGTTCCCATCGCGAATGGAAAAACCATCGAGCCCAGAGGCCAGATAGGTGACATCGGTGTCTCCCGTAGAAAGCACCACGTGGTAGGCATTGTCACTTGAGTCCCGAAGGTCCCCAAGATTCCCACTCAAGGTCGTGGGGGTGAAATTTTCGCCCCGTTGAACCAGAGCTGTTTCTCTTCCCTTAAATCCACCCCGCAAAACCACGCCCACGGGCACGGTAAATGCCGCACTGCGACTATCCCGGGGGGTCTGCAGAACCGACGGGCGATAGACGCCACGCGCAACCCAAATCTCGTCCCCGGGAAGGGCCTCGCTCAAGGCCACATCCAGTGAGCTGATCGCGTTGGGCCATCCGAGCCCGTCCCCCCCTTGAGCTCGGTTGCTGTCCACATGCCAGCGTACCCCTGTTTGCGCCTGAGCGGGAATGGCAAAACTGAACAAGGCAAGGCTGAAGAAAGCAGCGATCTGGAAGGTGATGTGTTTCATGGGGAGCGTTGGGTCTTTGTTGCAGGAGCGGGGATGCCCCTACCTATTTGGCTTCCGTCCCCAAGATGCTCACCTTGCCTCCGAGGTCTATGAGCAGGGTTGGAGCCTGGCCGCCCCAAACAGGCCTGGCCGCGTAGTTCCACGCTGCTGTCGATTTGACACCGAGGTATGAGTGAGCCATCGAGTAGGACGGCTGACACCAACATGTTTCGGCGGCACTCCCGATCTTTTGGAGCCGAAGGATGATCCAATCCCCTCGTTGGGAATGCTCAGGTTGCAATCCGCTAACCTCTGCCTCCGGCTAGTACGAACCTCCCGGATCTGCACCCATTACGGGGAGCGCAGCGGGCGGCGGCGAAGGGGCCTGGCGACCCGCGGTGGACACCTGCACGAAGGCGTCCGGCAACTGGAGGGACTAGGGACGCCCCCGGGCCCTGAGAGGGGCCGCCTGGAGAATCAGCAAAAAAACACCCAAGCCCAAACCCACAGGTGAACCGAGCGGGCGGGGTCGGTACCCTCGACCGCCCCCATGATCCACGACCTCAGCACAGCCCAACTCCCAGGTGAGGAATATCACGTCTGCATCGTGGGCAGTGGGCCGGCGGGTGCCATTTTGGCCAGTGAACTGCTTGGATCAAACCTCAGGGTCGCGGTGCTAGAAAGCGGGCTCCACAAGGTCACCCCCCGCGGGGATGCCCTGCGCGAAACCGAGTCCAGCGGCCTATGGGTCAAGCCTTGGTCCCGGGAACGGGTCTTGGGCGGCGCCTCCACCACCTGGGCTGGTCTCTCCAGCCCCTTAGATGACGCAGACCTGGCTCCACGGGCTCACCTGGGAGGGATCGAATGGCCGCTCCCATCGGCAGAGCTCTCCGAGTTATGGGAACAGGCCGCCGAACGCCACCGGTTCCCAGGGTCAGCCCATTTTGGAGCCGAGGGTTTCGCCCGTTTGCGGCGCAAGGGCGATTTTCACCCTGGCTGGCGTGAGCTCGAAGAAAAAGTCTTCTTGGCCCCGGTCGAACCCCAGAACTTTGGGACGGAGTGCCGTCAGGTTTGGGAGTCCGCGGAAACGACGCTCCTCTTGGACGCAACGGTAACCCAACTCAATTGGGACCAAGACCTCCAACGCGTGGGCTCCGTGAGCGCCATGGACCGTAAGGGCAACACCCACAAAATCCGAGCCCGGGTGTTTGTCCTGGCTTGCGGCGGCATCGAGAACCCGCGCCTGCTGCTGGCATCACCGGGTCCAGATGGAGTTGCCCTCGGCAATGGTCACGATCAAGTGGGCCGTTGCTTCATGAATCACCCCAAGAGCTACGCGGGAGAAATCCGATTCCGCAACCCAATCCGCTCGGCGCCCTACTTCTTCGGTTGCATCGACGGTGGCTTTGCGGGGTATGCGGGTTTACGCTTGCCAACGAAGCGTCAAGCGGACGAGGGCCTGATGAACAGCTATGTGCGCTTGGAGCCGCTCTTCCCCTGGACGGACAATCCCGGCATCGAGGCCCTTGTGACCCTGGTCAAGCAGGCCAACGGAATCATGCGGCTCTTCCGCAAGAGCCGCGCGGACGAAGTGGTCGAACTACGCGACTATTCGGAAACCGGCGATGACTCGGAGGTCCAAAACACGCGGCGCGGGTTCGGGGGCTGGCTCGCGCTCCTGTTCACTGTGCTGCGGCATCTACCGGGTGTGCTGCACTACTTGGTCTATCGCCTGACCCGCAAGCCTGCGCCCATTCGTGGCGCCCGCATCCGGGCATTCATGGAAATGGAACCACGCCCCGAGAACCGTGTGGTGCTGAGCGACAAACTAGACCCCAATGGCCAACGGCTCCCCCATGTCTCCCACAATGTGAGTCCCTTAGACCGCAAATCGATCCTGGCGGTTTATTCCGCCCTCGAGCGCGAGGTGCAAGAACTGGACTTGGGGACTCTGGAAGGCGGCTTGACCGATTCGGACCCCTGGCCCATCAACCAAGATGCGTCTCATCACATGGGAACCACGCGCATGGGCCGCGACCCCGCCAGCAGCGTCACCGATCCGACTCTCTTGGTGCGCGGCAGTGGCAACGTGTATGCGGCGGGTGCATCGGTTTTCCCCACATCTGGTTGCGCCAATCCGACCTACACCATCGCCGCCCTCTCGATCAGACTAGCGCGCCATCTTGAAGCGCAATTCGCCGAAAGCAACGAGAACAGACCATGACCCTTGAACTCATCATCATTGGCCTAGGTAAGCGCGTCACGGGCTGCGCTCTTCCGGCAATTGCGGCGGCGGGTGAAGAAGTGCGGGTACGAGGAATCTTTGCTCGCACGGAACGCTCCGAAGAAATCGATGGAAACACGGTCGATGTGCGCGCCCTCGAATCCCTGACAGCAGCGGACCTCGCGACTAACCCCACGGTCTACCTGTGCGTCCCCAAGACCGAGATCCCCGGAGTATTGGGGCAGCTTGCGGCTCTCGATCCCTCAGCAGCGGACCTCTTCATCGACACCCCCGTGGTGCGCTTGAAGGACTTTCGGCACGCGGGCCTGCTCGATTGCTGGCGCAAGGTCAGCGTGGCGGAAGACTGCGCGCGCATGCCCTGGGTGGAGTTGCTCCTGGCCGCCCAAGGTGAGCCCTTGGGGAAACTCAAGGAAGTCGCCTTCGAGCACTCGGCCTATGCCTACCACGGGGTCGCCACCGCACGCGCCCTAGCCGAGGGCAGCGAAGTAGTTAGTGCCCGCAGGCACAAGAATCCAACGGGATACGTGCGCCTCTTGGATTACATGAACGGCTTTAGTTGCGAGATCCTCGACCCGCGCGACTACTCCCAAGGGCGGATCCTCGCGCGCTATGAAAACAATCTGGTCAGCGACCAACCCGCTGCTGGGGAAAGCGCCCTGGCCATCGAAATATCCTTGGATGAAGAAGGTGCTATCACCGCCCTACGGCTGGGGGAAACCGAGGTAGTCCTGGATGATGGGGAGCGAAGTTTGACCCACGGGGATCACCCGGATGCCACCTTGATCGCGCGACAGGAGGCTATGAAGAGAGTGGGCTTCCTGCGTCTCCTACGGGAATTAGCCCGGGGACAAGAGGGGTATCCCCTGTGGGATGGACTTGAGGACATGGTGGTGGACCATTCCCTCGAACGACTCGGCCGTTACCGATCATCGTACTTCACCAGTCCCCGTCACCGAACTGCACGCTGGGTCTACGGCCTGGTCTCCCGCCTCGCCGGCGGTTGACGCGCAAACTGGCATTGGTGCCGACAATCGTGTCCACTGGGAGGATGATCATTTCAATCGTGCTGGGACTTTTAGCCGCCCCTCCCCTTGAGAGCCCGAGCGGCCCCCCCATGGTTCGTCAGGCAGGTGACTCGCCCCCGCACATTTGGATCGCTGGGGAGGCACCAAAATTGACAGTCATTTTGGTGGTGGAAAAAGCATCCGAGGAGGCCAGGCAGTTGGAAGCAACCGCCCTCGCTGGGCTCGTGAATTTTCCGGGCAGCAACCTAGAAATTCACACGGTCGACGGGGCTGCCCGACGCTTGCCTGAGTTGGGCAAACAAAGCGGCGGTGTCCGCGGGCCACTGCGCGCATTTCCCGGGGTTAACTGCCCAGACCTTGTACCAGTAAAGGTCACGGAAGAAACACACGGGGTCTTTGCCAGATCTTTTACCCAACACATCGATGTGTTTGGCGTCGCGATATACGGCACCAAGTCCGTGCCAGAAGAAAAATTGATCCACGCAGCTGCGGTCTTGGCCCAATGGCTCGACGACGATGCTGATGGACTGCCCGATGCACCCGAAGTGGTGAAAGCTCTAGCCGTACGCCATGCATTCATGGGTATGACCCGCACAGAACGGGAGCTAGAGCGCCATCATCCGTTTGAGGCACCCCAGACAGCGGGCTACCACTTCGGCCAATTTCTATCTGCGGATGAGACCGCACCCCGGGGTCAATTCGATGCCTCACTCGAAGAGTGCCTGCACCTGGTTCAAAAGGGATGGGAATTGGCCTGGCCGGCGACCTTCGGACCCTGGAAGGGAACGGCCTTGAGCGAGTGTTTGGACCGGGCACGCGGAGGGTTCTTCGTGGACATTCCCGACAAGACTCCGGAAGGTGCCTGGTATCACTACGACGATCCAACATGTGAGTACGACTGCATGGCTGTCGAATATGGTTACTTTGCCTTGACCACTCTCCTGGGTGGACAGGTGGGACGAGGGGAAGAAGTCCATCAAGAATGGCAGTGCACCACGCCCGATGAGGTACGCGCCAAAGACCCATGGATCGTCAAGTTACTGACCTCCCCCGATCACCGCCTGCCCCGTGCACTGCCCGATGGTCGCTATTTGCCGGCACTGGCCATTGGAGAAAAACAGCGATGAGAGGCGAACCCACCTTGACCATCCAGGGCCTGCACAAGACCTTTGGGAACTTGGTTGCTGTTCATGATCTCTCCCTGGAGATCGGTGCTGGCGAGGCATTGGGCCTATTGGGGCCCAATGGCGCTGGCAAGAGCACCGTCATCGCCATGTTGACCGGGGCCCTCACCCCCGACAAGGGCAAGATCAATCTCCAAGGCCTCGGGTCCCCAGTGGATCCTAAGGTGCGGGCCTTAATCGGCGTAGTGCCCCAGAACTTAGCTCTCTATGACGAGCTCACTCCGGAGGAAAACTTGCGCTTTTTTGGACGCTTGTATGGGATCGGAGGCAAAGAGCTGCGGGCACGGGTCGACTGGTGCCTGGACCTTGCGGGACTGAGTAGTCGCAAGAAGGAGCGAGTCGGAACCCATTCGGGTGGTAT
Organism: Planctomycetota bacterium; assembly: GCA_028823345.1. Classification (GTDB taxonomy): domain Bacteria; phylum Planctomycetota; class UBA1135; order UBA1135. The sequence continues at coordinate 48,307 of JAPKBR010000021.1, read as the reverse complement.
GAAACGCCGCTTAAATCTAGCGTGCGGCCTGATGCATGATCCCAAGATACTGATCTGCGACGAGCCCACGGTGGGCGTCGATCCCCAATCTCGAAACCACATTTTCGATTCGATCGAACGCCTTTGCGATGGGGGCACGACCTTGCTTTACACAACTCACTACATGGAAGAGGCCCAACGTCTCTGTGATCGGGTGGCGATCATGGACCAGGGACACTTACTGGCCATCGACACTGTGGATGCTTTAGTGGAGGAGCATGGCGGTGACTCTCTTGTCCACGCGAAACTCAAGGCCGGCCTGCCCACCGATCACCAGTTGCACTCGGCCATGCAGGGTCTGACCCTGGCGCATCGAACCACTGCGCCGATTGAAGCTGTAGCCAGCCTACTGCAGGTGCAAGATTCCGTGGTGGAACTACGGATCGACCGACCGGACCTCGAACAGGTTTTCCTTTCTCTGACAGGCCGGAGCCTGCGCGACTGATGAGTTCTATCCTCACATTGACTTTTAAGGACCTCACCTTGCTTTTCCGCGACAAGGCGGGTTTGTTTTGGATCCTGGCCTTCCCCCTCTTGTACACCGGCTTTTTCGGCATGGTGTTAGGAGGCGCTGGCGGAGGCGGTGGGTCCAGCGGCCTCAGCATCGCTCTGGTGGACGAGGATCGAAGTTCTGGATCTGCAGCATTGATAGCAGAGCTCCTGGCCAACGATTCCCTCAAGATCGCGCGCCAGGAGGAGGATCAGGATAGCCCGGTCCTGACCGACATGGAGACGGCCCGGATGCTCGTGGGCAAGGGCAAGCGCGTGGCTTTTGTTCAGATCCCCCCGGGTTTCGGGGATCACCCCTTCGCCATCTTCAGCGGTGAAACCACCGCACGCCTGAGAGTGGGCGTGGATCCGACGCGCAGCGCTGAAGCGGGTTTTCTACGGGGAATCTTGACCCAGTGCGCATTCAAGGCGACTTTTTCGCGCTTCGGAGATCGCGAGTTGCTGGCCTTGGAAATCAAGGCCGGAAGAGAAGCTCTCAGTGCACAGACTGATTTGATTGGACCACAGAAGCTGCTGCTCAACGGTCTCTTGAGCGCCCTGGGGACTTTTGTGGAAGGCGCCAATTTTGACGCCCTGGGACTTGGAGGGGAAGGCGCCGGTATGGGCGACCTCAACATGATGGAGATGGTCCAAGTCCAACCCGATGCCCGAGCCAAGCCTGCGTCCGCTTTTGAGGTCTCACTGCCACAGGGATTGGTTTGGGGCCTGATGGGAGTGGCCCTTGGATTTGCGGTGAGCATCGTGCGCGAAAGGACTCAGGGAACTCTGCTGCGCCTGAGAACATCGCCCTTGAGCCTGTTCCAGCTGTTCGCGGGCAAAGCTCTTGCCTGTCTTGCTGGCTGCATGTTGACCATGACTTTCCTGATCGGCGTGGGGGTCCTGGCCCTCAATGTGCGCATCGGAAGCCCTGGCCTGTTGCTTCTGGGAATGCTCGCCACCAGTTTTTGCTTCACCGGCATCATGATGGTCTCATCGATCATGGGCCGCACCGAGCAAGCGGTGGCGGGGGCGTCCTGGGGAGCCATGATGCCCTTTGCCATGTTGGGCGGCGGCATGATTCCGCTTGTGGCCATGCCTCCCTGGCTGGTGTCGGCCAGCGATTACAGTCCTTTCAAGTGGGCGATTCTCGCCTTAGAGGGCGCTATCTGGCGAGACTTTGCCCTCGCCGACATGCTGCAACCCTGCCTGATCTTAGTGGCCACCGGGTTCGCATTCTACGCCCTCGGGTTGCTCGGCTATCGGCGAGTTGCCGCCTGATTGCTGGCTCTGCGCGGTTAGAATCAGAGGCCCATGCGCCGTTTCATCCTTGCCCCCATCACCTGCTGCCTCGCCTTCTGGGCCTGTTCGGAAAAAACCGAGCCCACCGAAGCCGTCACCCAGCCCGAGGCCTATTCCAGCACACTCCCTCCGATAGACCACGCGGATTATGTTGGCCGTTCTCGCTGTGCAACGTGCCACGCCGAGGAAACCGCCGCCTATGCGGGGTCGCACCACGACTTGGCTCTACAAACGGTAGATTCCAAAACCGTGTTGGGCGCGTTTGACGGATCGCAACTCAAACACGACGGAGTGACCTGGACCTTCCGAACCGACGGCGATGCATTCCTGGTGGACAGCGACGAAAGCGGAGAAGTCATCAGCCACCAGGTCGCCAAGGTCTTTGGCGTGACTCCCCTGCAACAGTACCTGGTGGAATTTCCAGGCGGCCGCATGCAGGCCCTTCCCACCGCTTGGGATTCCCGGACTAAGGAAGAGGGAGGACAGCGCTGGTACCACATCTACCCCAGCGAGCACACTCCCCCTGGCGACGAGTTGCACTGGCAGGGCATCAACCAAACATGGAACTCCATGTGCGCTGAGTGCCACTCGACGGATCTGATCCGCGGATGGGATGCGGACCAACAGGAATTTCATACAACATGGAAGGAAGAGGATGTTTCTTGTGAGGCCTGCCATGGACCGGGCAGCTTGCATGTGGAATGGGCCGAGGGTAAGAATTCAAGTGAACCTCCCGCGGGGCTCTTTCTGCTCGACGGTCTAGGGGATAAGGACGATGGAAAGTGGGTCACCAAGGCCGAGACCGGCCTCCCCGTGCGCATCCCCGCGCGCGTCGCCAACGCCGAGTTGGACACCTGCGCCAAGTGCCACAGCAGGCGACGGGCCCTGACTGATGGACACCCTCCCGGGGCTGCTTTTCTCGACGGCTATGAGCCCAGCCTCCTCTTGAGCGGGCTCTACCACAACGACGGGCAAATCCTGGACGAGGTCTACGTCTGGGGTTCCTTCGTGCAAAGTCGAATGCACGCAGGGGGCGTTTCCTGTCGGGATTGCCATGACCCGCACTCCATGGAGTTGGTCGAACAGGGCAATGCTCTTTGCATCCAATGCCATGATGGGCCGACCTTTGACACGCAAGCGCACCACCATCACGAGGGCAATGGGCCCGGGTCCTCTTGCGTGGATTGCCACATGGCTTCCCGTGACTACATGGTGGTCGATGGCCGTCGCGATCACTCGTTTCGCATTCCAAGGCCGGACTTGGCCGAGGCTCTCCGTGCTCCGGATGCATGCAGCTCATGCCATGACCAGGGCAGCAAATGGGCCGCAGATCAGATCGCTGGGTGGGCCCCTGATCAATCACCGCGGCCCCATGCGGGCACGGTTCTGGCAATGGTTCGTATGGGATCACCGGGAGCTCTTGAGGCCCTGGTCAGCTTGATCGAAGACCCAAACGTGAGCGATATCATGCGTGCCACGGCGATCTTTGAGTTGGGCTTGCGCCTTGAGCCCCCGCACATGGGCACCTTGATCCAAGCGGCACATGACCCAGCGCCGCTGATCCGCGCCGCAGCAGCTAGGGCCACCGAGTCCATGCCCCCCGACTCCCGCGCACCCCTGATTGCCCATCTATTGGCAGATGATCTGCGCGCAGTACGAGTAGCCGCGGGAAGAGCCTTGGCTGCCGCGTCCCTCACCAGCATCGACCCGAGCATGCACAAGGCCCATGGGCGCGCCCTGCAAGAGGTCCGGGATGCAGAGCTCGCGAACGGTGAACGCCCGGGATCCTGGCTGAATTTAGGGGTCTTGGAAGCGGACCTCGGACGCCTCGTGCCCGCCGAAGAAGCCACACGCCGCGCCCTCGATATGGACCCGAACCTTGCCTCGGCGGAAGTCAACCTGGCGGACATTCTGCGCATGCAGGGGCGCGAAGAGGATTGTCGCGGAGTCTTGATTGGGGCTTTGGAGCAGCACCCCAACAACCCGAGTTTGCACCACTCCCTGGGGCTTGCTTGGGTGCGTGCGGACAATCCGGAACACGCGCTGGAGCATCTTGCCAAGGCCGCTGCTTGGGATCCCTCTGACCCGCGCCTGGCTTTAGTGCATGGGCTTTGCTTGGGAAAACTCAACCGCCACGATGAAGCGGTCTTCGCCCTAGAGAACGCCCTGGTGGCGAATCCAGGCCACGGAGATCTGCGCGCAGCGGTGATCGACTCCTTGCGTGCTCTTGGTCGCTGGGATAAAGCTCTGGCCCATGGTCAGGAGCTCCTGCGTAGGAATCCCGAAGACCCGGGAGTTCTGCAGCTGCTGGAAGCCATCCGGCAAAGTGCCGGGCGGTAGTGAGCATGAAAGTTCTCCACTCCCTAGTGGCCGTGAATGGGGCTTCGGGGAATTAGTTCGGCACAGGACCAGCTCTGTGCCTTGTGGTACAGCGTGAAGTTTCCTACAGCTGTGTAGGTGCTGGGGACCATTGGCCGCCAGTCCCATTGATGGAGACCCCCAAATGGAAGCCCACCTCAGCATTCTGAACGACCAAACCCTGGTCCTCAATCAATCCTGGGCCGCCATCTCCACGACTTCGGTGCGTGAGGCCCTAGGGATGATCTTCACCGGTTCGGCCCGGGCCGTGGAGCCCGAGACCTACCTAGTGCACGCCTTCGAATCCTGGTCCAACTTGGCCGTTGAACCGGACCAACCCTGCGTACGCACCGTATCGCTCAAGGTCCGTGTGCCAGAGGTCATCGTCTTGACCCACTTCAACGGCATGCCGCGCCCCAATGCGACCTTTTCGCGCCGGAACCTTTTCCGCCGCGACCAAAACCGCTGCCAATACTGCAGCAAGCATCCCGGCACGAGCGAACTGACCATCGACCATGTGCTGCCCCGTTCTCGCGGTGGCCTCTCTACCTGGACCAACTGCGTCCTGGCCTGCGTGCCCTGCAATAGGCGCAAGGCCAACAAGCTGCCCCACGAGGCGCACATGAGATTGCTGCGCCCGGCGGCCGAGCCCAACTGGACCCCAGTAATGGAGGTCCCCTTGGGCCGAATGCGTCAAACCTGGCGGCATTTCATCTCGGATCGCTACTGGAATGCGGAACTAGAACCCTAGCGGGCGGGAGATGTGTCGCAGCCCCCGGCCCTGCTCGTTACCCTATTGGGCAGATGGGTCCTCCTCAAATTCAACGCCAGCTCACCCCTATTCTGGGGGTCATCGCCGCCATCATGATTGGGTGGGTCTTCCATGTGGGCGCCAGTATCATTCAGCCCCTCGTGATCGCGTTGTTGCTGGCGAGCATGCTGCAACCAGTCGTTTCGTGGATGGCCCGCCGGCGCATACCGCCGCCGGTGACAGTCCTGATGATCATCTCGGGACTATTCTTCATCCTGCTGCAGTTGGGCCTGTTGTTTCAAACCAATGTGCGTGAGTTCCTCGGTGAGGCCGCTGCACAGGTGCCAATCCAAAGGTCTCTGGAACAGAACCCTGCCCCTGCGGTGGATAATTCAAAGGCAACGGCCCCCCCCCAGGGAGACGAAGTCGCCACCAAAGAACAAGAGCCTACAGTGGGCCCGGCCGATGATGGTTCAACTGGGGGCGACCAAGCGGGAGCTGAAGGCGTCATGCACGACATCTTCCAACGCCAGCAGGAGGCCATGTCCGAATCGGGCGGCTGGGCCGGCATCAAGGTCGGCATCCGCGCGCGCATCGAATCCGCCGAACAACTCCCGGACGAAATGCGCAACTACGCCATCAGCGTTTGGGATGATTTTGATCCCAACGTTCTCGTGGAAAACGTGGCGCTTTCCGGCTACGGTTTCGTCAAGAGCTTAGTGTTGGTGCTGATCTACATGGTCTTCATCTTCGCCGAAGCCGCCATTTTCCGGCGCAAGATTCTGCACATCGCAAAGGACAACCATAAGGACGCCGAGGAAATCCTCGATCGCATCGGCCGGGGAATCCAGCGCTATCTGGGGGTCAAGACCGTGGTCAGTTTCCTGACCGGCTCCCTGTGTTATGTGGTGCTGGTCAGTCTTGATATTCCCTATGCGTTGCTGTTTGGGATCATCACCTTTGCCCTGAACTACATCCCCACTTTCGGCAGTATCGCAGCGGGGATCTTGCCCTTCATCACCGCCTTGGCGGTGGAAGAATCAGTGTTCAAAGCCGCTGCAGTGGTGGTCACCTACATGTCGGTGAACTTAACCCTTGGGTCGTTCATCGAACCACGCATCCTGGGCCGGGAGCTCAACCTCTCGCCCCTCGTGGTGGTCGTCTCGGTTGTGGTCTGGGCGGGTCTTTGGGGGGTCGTGGGCGGGTTCCTGGCGGTGCCCCTCACCGCTGCCATGCAGATCATCCTGGCCTCCAACGACACCACGCGACCGATCGCAGTCATGCTTGGATCGGGCCCGGAACGCCGCAAGCGCGCGAAGCCGGAACCGGCGCCCTAGCCGGGCACTTCTCCCAATTCGACGAACCCCTTGAGGGCTTCCAAGAGGCTATCAGCGGCGAAATTTCCCGTCGCTGACCCACGCTCCATGGCTAAGAGCTCCCCCATACGCTGATCAAAGTTCGCCAGGTCCGCGCAGACCACGATTCCTGGACGCCCGCGCAGGGCGTCCGCGGTGTGAACTTGATGGTCGCTGCGGTGTTCCCGAAGAGCAACCAAGCGCGGGACAATCATGATTGGGATCCCGCACCCGCGCGCGGTCAAGACCGAGCCCATGCCCGCATGGGCGATGATGTGGGTTGCCCCTTTGAAAATGCGCTGAAAGTCGATGGGGTCATACCAATCGGATGCCGCGAAGTTCTTCGGTTGAAAGGTGCCCTTGACGACTTGGCCGATTCCATCCTTATCAGACCGGGATCTGGACAATTGACTCAGGGCAACCCAAAGCCGGGTGAGGTGATTGTGCTTCCCCAGTTGTCCGAGGACCTCCTGCTCGGGATGGGTTGCACACCACTGGTCAATGGTCCGGGCAAGGCGGTCGAAGGGAAACTGAGTTCCTGTGACGACAAAAATCACTGGACCCTCCCGGCGTAACGCACCTTGGTTCCATCCGCTAGGTCAGACCACTGAACCAAGAACAGGTGCGTGAAGATTCGCGCCAGCCGACCCCCGAGGGAAATCCGATCCACATTTGCAAGGGAGTCAATCCAAATCACGCGAGCGCCCGACAGCTTCCCCACCATTACCGCCAGGAACCCCGGAGCCGCACCCGTGCTGAGCACCACGTCGGGGCGCAACCTCGGAATAAGGAACATCAGTTGCAGCCAAGTCGAGAGCCCCTTAGACCGTGACCAACGGCTCGCCTCCCGAATCGCATAATGCCGATGGGCAGGTACGAGAACGGAATCCTTTGCATCGGAAGTCATAATGATCAGTTCATGCCCCTTGAGGCAGGGCAGCATGTGAAGCATCTCCACAAGGTGGCCCCCGGTGGAACAGGCGCAGACCACCCGCCGGGAGGGGGCGCCGTCTACTCGCCCCCTCGCATCCTCGACAAATCCGACGATCGCAGCACTAAGGGCCTGGGCCTCTGACCTATCCGCCACGCTCACGTCACCTTTGAGGGGCATGTTCAAGAGATCATCGAGCTGTGGGCCGAGATCAACCGTCTCCCAAGCAATCAGAACCCGGAGGCGATCCGCATATTTCTTGCAGGTGGAGTGCTGGTGATCGCTGCGCACTTCCTTGAATTCAGGGGACCGAGGCATGATCAGCAACGGTCGGTCATATTCTTGAGCGCTGAGAATCGAGCCGGTTCCGGCGTGGGCCACGACCTGGGAACATTTACCCAGCAACTCCTGGTACCGCTCAGGGTCCATGAACGATTCGCTCTGCATGTGCTGGGGTTGGTACTCCCCACCACCGGTTTGCACGATGACCTCTTGCTCGGGGTGGGCAGCAGCCCACTCATCCATTGCTTGAACCAGTCGGTCAAAAGGCAATTGAGTGCCCACGGTGACGAAAATCACAACACGGCTCCTGAACAGTGACTGTCCTCGTCATTGGCAAGGTTAGGCCACTGGGTCAAGAACAGGTCGCAATGGGGCTGCGCTAACTTCCCCGCCAGGGAAACACTTTTCACGTTGGCCACGCTATCTAGCCAGATCGTACGCGACCCTAGAAAGCGTCCGATGCGAATCGCCAAGAAACCCGGCGCTGCACCTGTGCTAACCACCACGCTCGGTCGCAACCTAAAGATCAACCAAAACAGCTTCCAGGCGCAAACCAGGGATTGCGCTGGATTCCAACGGCTGGCCTCAGGGATCCGGTACAGGCTTGCCCCCAATGCCCCCTCGGGGTCATTCTTGCCCGTGGTGACAAGCACAACCTCATAGGCATTGAATGCTGACAGGACCAACTTAAGTTGCACCAAATGCCCACCCGCAGAACTGACGCACATGACTCGCAAGCGGGGTTTGTTCATGGACAAGTTCAAATGGACAAGGTCGGATGGGACGGGCCTGTCTGGCGAAGGCCCGATCTTCGAGCCCAGACCCAAGCATAACACCCGGGGATCGGAGTGCGGACTCTAGCTCAGCGCTTACGGGGGAATCGCTCGCCCCAATGGGGACCAAGCAGGGAGATACTGACCAGCAGCAGCACATTCGCAACTAAACCGAGCAAGCCCGCGTGCACAGGCCAGAGAGGGAAGCGCGAGAACCAGATGGTGACCATCGAGCCCACAACTAACCCCGCCAGGGCGCCTCGGCCGGTGGCTTTGGACCAGAACAACGCGGCCAAAACCGGGGGCGCCAATTGGCCCACGGGCCCATAGGCGTAGCTCAAGAGCCCCACGATGTCGACGGGGAACACCGCCGCCACCAGATAGGACACGAGCAGCAAGGGCAAGAGCATCAGGCGCACAGCCCGCCGTTCCGCATTGGGCGAGAGCGAGCGACCAAAGCCCACGATCCACCCGTCGCGCACCACAATCGAAGCCGCACTGTGCAGGATCGCGTCGCCGCTGGACATGGATGCGGCCAAGGCGCCCGCGCAAAACAGGCCCACCACGAGGGCCGGTAGGTCCATGTGCAGCAGGAGGTGCGGCAAGATTTGATCTGCTTGCTCGGGGGGCGGATCGAATCCCACCCCAGCAAAGCCGATGAACAGAATCGGCAAAAGGAAAAATTGGAACGTGGGATAGAGCACAACCGTGCGCCGCAATACCCGCTCGGACTTCGCAGCAAAGGCTTTTTGAAACAGGTGCGGCCAAAAGGAAAAGCCCACCGCCATGACAAACACGCTGCTGGCATAGGAAGACCAACTCCAATCGCCCCCATCAGGCGTACGTCCCGGCAGGGTCAAGAAGCCCGGGTCTCGCTCGGCGATCTTGGCGAACATGGGGCCCACTCCGCCGTGCAGGGCATAGGGCAAATACAAGCCAAGGGTCCAAGCCAAGACCATCATGAACAGCCCTTGCAGAGTGTTTGTCCAGCCCACACCCATGACGCCACTACGCCACACATACAGCAGAACCACGCCATACACCAAAGCTGCTCCCCACTGCATGGGAATCGCACCGCGGGTCAATACCTCTAACACATGACCTGAGCCGCGCATCTGCAGGGCGAGGTACGGGATGAACGCCAGCAAACTGACCAACGCCATGACCAGGGCCAAGGGGCGACTCCCAAGCCGCGCCGCCACCAATTCGGCCTGGGTCACAAACCCGTGCTTGCGCCCCAGGCGCGAAGCCGCAGGGCCAATGAAATAGAAGGGGATGAACCCAAGGATACCGAACGCCAAGATGTGGAACGCCGCCGCCCCTCGCGACCAAGCCCAACCAGGCGCCCCCAAAAAAGCAAAGGCACTGAAGATCGTCGCGCCCGTGACAAAGTACATCAGAACTCCGCCCATGGCCCGGTCCCCTACCACGAACCCCGTGGCGGAATCGGAAACTCCCTTGCCCGCTCGCAATCCCACGAAAAGGGAAAGGGCCAAGTAGAGCCCGACCACTCCCATGATTTGGATGTCAGCACTCATCAAGCGTCCTCTTGCTCCCGGTCCTTCGAGAGAACCCGGTCGTAAGCCAGCAGGGCCACAAAGGTCGCCGCCGCCCAGCAACAAATGGTGAACAAGCCCCGGGGCAGACCCAGGACCAGGGGCAATGGCTCAGCGAACCAAACGGAGAGGGGCCAGGTCAGGCTGAGCATGGCGACCAAAACAAAGAGGCCTAGGGCCAGGTGGGCTCGGCGGGGAGTCATTGGTGCAAGTGTAGCGCCCCAGGGCCTTAGATCCATTCCGCGGTACGCCAGAGTCATCCGGGGCCAGAATCAGTAAATCCAAGAAAATTCGCTCCAGGGGGGCTCCCCTTGCGTTCGATCAAGGTATCCTGATTCAACGATATGTTGATCCCCATCGAGGAGACCACCCGCACCCTGCGCGCCCTGGCGGATGAAACCAGGCTGCGCATGCTGGCCCTGCTGGAGCAGGGAGAACTCTCCGTGTCCGAACTCCAAGAGGCGCTCAACATGGGCCAAAGCCGGGTCTCGACCCAGCTGACCCAGCTGCGAGAGGCAGGCCTCGTGCAGGACCGTCGCTCCGGCCGGCGAAGCTTCTATCAATTGACCAACGGACGATCGAGCGAACTCTTGGACGGAGTGCTCGCCCCCCACCGGGACTCGGAAGATTTCCAACGGGATCAAGAGGGTCTCAAAGCAATCCTTGCCCGCAGGCGAGAAGAATCCCGCTCCTATTTCGACCGGGTTGCGGCCGCTTTCGGAGAACAGGTCTTACCCGGCCGCACCTGGGAAGGCTTGAGCCGCGCAATCCTACGACTCGCCCCAAGGGGCAGCTATGCGGACCTTGGAATCGGCGACGGACTCCTAACGCTCATGCTGGCCCAGGTCGCCGAAAAAGTCACTGCGGTGGATCTTTCCGGCGAAATGTTGAGTCAATTGGAATTGCGCGCAACCAAGCGCGACCTGCACAACATCGAATATGTGAAGGGCGACATCGAAGACTTGCCCTTGCCCGAAAAGCAATTCGATGTGGTGGTTCTCTCGCAAGCCCTACACCACGCACAACGACCCGAGCGAGCCCTCGCCGAAGCTCGGCGAATCGTGAAACCGGGAGGCCGTCTGCTTGTGATCGAGCTCTTGGCTCACAACGAAGTCTGGGTTAAAGAACAACTCCAGCATGTCCACCAGGGTTTCACGGAAATCGAACTCACCAAAATGATCGGTACCGCCGGCTTTGAGGGCCTGCTACTTGAGCGGGCCGCCCGAGACCCGCAGCCCCCCCACTTCATGACCCTAGTGGCATCCGCCCTAGCGCCTGCCTAAAGACACATGAGCCGTTCCCCCTCCAGTAAAGCCGACCAGATTCGCGCGTGCCTCGATGAAGCCCTCAAGCAAAGGGTGATGGTCATGGACGGTGCCATGGGAACGATGATCCAATCCTATGCTCTAACCGAGAAGGACTTTCGCGGCGACCGTTTTGGGAACCTTGAGGGCAACCTGCAAGGCAACAACGAGTTGCTCAATTTAACCCTCCCAAGAACCATCCAAGACATCCACGAGCGATTCCTGGCAAGTGGGGCGGAGATCATTGGCACCAACACCTTTGGAGCCACCAGCGTGGCCCAAGCGGACTATGGCACCGCCGAATTCGTCCGCGAGCTGAACATCGCTGGTGCCCAGGTTGCCCGGGCGGCAGTGGACAAGTGGAATGCCAAGACCCCTAATCTGCCGCGCTATGTAGCGGGAGCCGTGGGTCCCACGAGCAAAACCCTCTCCCTATCGGAAAAGGTCAGCGAACCGGCCTTTCGCTCGATCACTTTTGACCAACTCAAGGGTGCCTATCGCGAACAATTGGAGGGTCTCTTCGAAGGAGGCGCCGACATATTCCTAGTGGAGACGGTTTTCGATTCGCTCAATGCAAAAGCCGCACTGGTCGCAACTGAAGAGATGTTCAGTGACTTGGGCTTCCGCATTCCGGTCATGCTGTCGGTTGCCATCACCGACGCCTCGGGCAGAACCCTCTCCGGACAAACGGTCGAATCCTTTTGGCATTCACTCAAACATGTGCAGCCCTTTTCCATCGGTGTCAACTGTTCCCTTGGGGCAACCGACATGCGGCCCTATGTGCAGGAGCTCGCCAGCATCGCCCCCACCTGGATTACGAGCTACCCCAACGCGGGATTACCGAACGCCTTCGGCGAATACGACGAGAAGCCCCATGACACGGGCCGCTTGATCGGCGAGTTCGCAACCAGTGGCATCGTCAACCTTGTCGGGGGTTGCTGCGGTACCACACCGGACCACATCGCTGCCATCGCCAAGGGCGTCCAAGGGGTCGAGCCACGGGTTAGGCCTGACCATAAGCCCGATTCATCGACCACGGTGTTCACGGGATTGGAAGCCCTACACCTAACACCCGAAAGCAACTTCACCATGGTGGGCGAGCGCACCAATGTCATGGGCTCCGCGCGCTTCCGGCGCCTGATCAAAGATGATGACTTTGAGGCTGCCCTCTCCGTCGCCCTAGACCAAGTGCGGGGTGGCGCAAATGTGCTCGATGTGAACATGGACGAAGGCCTCCTGGATTCAGAGTCCTGCATGCGCACGTTCCTCAACCTCATCGCCACGGAACCCGAGATCGCGCGAATCCCGATCATGGTGGACAGTTCCAAGTGGAGCGTGCTGGAAGCTGGACTGGAATGCATGCAAGGGAAAGGAGTGGTCAACTCGATTTCCCTCAAGGAAGGAGAAGCCGAATTCCTGGCCAAAGCGTTGGTTATCAAGCGTTTTGGAGCGGGCGTTGTGGTCATGGCCTTTGACGAGGAGGGCCAGGCCGACACGGCGCAACGCAAGATCGACATCTGCCAGAGGGCATACAAGATCCTGACCGAAGAAGTGAATTTCCCTCCCGAAGACATCATTTTCGACCCCAACGTACTGGCCATCGCCACCGGCATCGAAGAGCACGACCGCTATGCTCTTCACTTCATCAATGCCACGAGCGAGATCAAACGAACCTGCCCGGGCGTGCGCATCTCTGGGGGGATATCCAACATCTCCTTTTCCTTCCGCGGCAACAATGTGGTGCGCGAAGCGATCCACTCATCGTTTCTCTACCATGCGATCCGCGCCGGATTGGATATGGGCATCGTCAATGCCGGTCAGCTGGTTGTCTACGAGGACATCCCGCCGGATCTACTGGAACACGTGGAAGACATCATCTTTGCCCGTCGCCCGGATGCCACTGAGCGCATGGTGAACTTTGCGGAGACCGTGAAGGGATCGGGCACAAAACGTGTGGTTGATCTTTCCTGGCGCGAGGCGAGCGTCGAAAAGCGCCTGGAATACGCGCTGGTCCACGGCGTTGTCGAGCACATCGAGGAAGACACGGAAGAAGCACGGCTCAAACTAGCCCGCCCCCTCGACGTGATCGAAGGGCCCTTGATGGCCGCCATGGGAATCGTGGGCGACCTATTTGGCGACGGCAAGATGTTCCTTCCCCAGGTAGTCAAGAGCGCCCGGGCCATGAAGAAGGCGGTGGCCTGGCTCGAGCCCTATATGGAACAGGAGCAAGGGGTAGCCTCCAGCCGCGGCAAGATCGTGATGGCTACGGTCAAGGGGGATGTGCATGACATCGGTAAGAACATCGTCGGCGTGGTCCTTGGCTGCAACAACTACGAAGTCATCGACCTCGGCGTTATGGTGCCAGCTGCGAAAATCCTGCGCACGGCAGTCGAACAAGGCGCTGATATGATTGGGCTTTCCGGGTTGATCACCCCCTCCCTGGACGAGATGGTCCACGTGGCCAAGGAAATGGAAAGGGAAGGCTTCCAAGTTCCCTTGTTGATCGGCGGAGCCACAACCAGCCCGCAGCACACGGCGGTCAAGGTCGCACCTCACTTCTCACAACCCGTGGTCCACGTGCATGACGCCTCCCGGGCGGTGGGCGTGGTCAGCAATCTGCTGAACGAGGAGCGTCGCGAAACCTTGCAGCAAGAAAACCTAGCGGCTCAAGAGAAATTGCGGCGCAGCTTCGCAACGCGCCATCAAAAACCCCTGCACAGCCTGACGAAAGCCCGCGCAAATCAAACGCCCATCGATTGGAAGACCCACATCGCCCCCCAACCGACATTCACCGGTCGCAGGATTGTGGAGGGCATCGACCTTCAAGAGCTGACCAAGACGATTGACTGGACGTTCTTCTTCAGCGCCTGGGAACTCAAGGGCAAGTACCCCGGCATCCTTGAAGACCCCAGGCAAGGGGCCGCGGCCCGCGAGCTTTTCGCAAACGGCCAAGAGATGCTGGAACACATCATCGCGGGCAACCTCTTCGAGCCCCGTGGTGTCTATGGCTTCTGGCCGGCTCACAGCGAAGGGGATGACATCGTCCTCTTCGATGATAAAGACCCTTCCAAAGAAGTTGCGCGCTTCCCCATGCTGCGCCAACAGACCATTCATCCCGATGATCGACCGAACCGCTCCCTGGCGGATTTCGTTGCTCCCCGTGAGGCAAACCTAGAGGACTACGTCGGCGCCTTCGCCGTTTCCTGTGGGCATGGGGTGGCAGAGCTCGTGGCGAAATACGAGGCCGAGCATGATGACTATTCAGCAATCCTCTGCAAGGCCCTCGCAGACCGTTTGGTGGAGTCCTTCGCCGAACGCTTGCACCAAGAGGCCCGAAAGATCTTCGGACACGGGGATGCCAGTGGGACCTCCAACACACAGCTGATCCAAGAAGACTACCGTGGGATTCGGCCAGCCTTTGGCTATCCCGCCTGCCCGGACCATTTGCCCAAGACAGCCCTGTTCGATTTGCTCGACGCCCCCGGGATTGGCATCACCCTCACCGAGAGCCTCGCCATGATCCCCGCTGCCTCGGTTAGTGGCATCTATCTGCCCCACCCCGAGGCGCGCTACTTCGGCATTGGACGCATCACCCGGGGGCAAGTCGCGGACTACGCGGTCCGGATGGGGCGCCCCTTGGCAGAGATCGAACGCTGGCTGGCACCATCCCTCGCCTACGATCCCGAGTAAAAATAGGTCTCGCTAGAGGCGTGGATCGCCCGTACTCCCAGGGGCGGAGGATTTATTGGCCTCGGAGCCCCTCTTTGGGCCCGAATTAGCCGATGGGAACCCTACGCTTCTCCCTGTTCGGCCTTCCTCATTGGACTCAGCCCAATCCGGTCCAGCCAGATCCGCCCCAGCATGCGACACCCCCACCGACTCCTCTTGCTCAGTGCATCTGCCCTTCTGCTCTTCAGTTGTGGCGGCTCCGACGCGCCGCAACCGTCCACTCCCGAAGCCCAGGCTGATCAAGGCTTCACGCCCATCGCTTCCCCGTCCAAACCCATGACCAATTTGGAATTGGTGGAGGACCGCACGGAAGAAGTGGCCGATCGCTTGCTCACCTTCTCTGCTGAGTTGGTCAAGCAAGACTTCGTAGCCGCCCTCGACTGGCTCGCGGATGATTTCAAGGGCATGGGTTTCGCTCACTTACCGGTCTCCGCAGAGACCACTCAATTGGCCGGGGTTGTCTCACAAGATTTCGACGTGAACGGCGCTCCCATTGTCGACAAGGCCGGATTGCTTGCCTCCTGGGAAGAGACTTTTGGCAAGTGGGGCGAAGTGAGCAGTGTTATCTGGAAAGTCAAAGGCGCCGAGTTCCAGCAAGGCGGCCGCCCCATGGGCCGCGTCAAACTCTACTTCCATGCCACGGGCATTTTGCCCGACGGCGCCATGCAGTCCTTTTCCGCAAGAGGCTGGGCACGGGTCAAGCGCGTGGGCGACTGGGTCATCGACCGCTTGGAGTTAACCTCCTACAACATCAAGACCCTGACCCAGGCCCCCTTCGTGGAGGTCACCAGCGCTGCAGGCGTGGGTCACACATTTGCACGCTTCGGATCTGATCAAAACCGGTCGTTCCACTTCAATGGGGCCGCGGCAGGCGACGTGGACGGTGATGGGGACTGGGATCTATTTGTTCCGAGCGATGATCGGAACTACCTCTACATCGCGCTGCCCGATGGAACCTATGGTGAGGAAGCCGTCGAACGTGGAGTCGACCTGCCCGACGATGGCACGGGCGCAGTGTTCTTAGATTTTGATAATGACGGAGACCAGGATCTGTTCGTGGCTCAAGTGGGTTGGGACATCGGTGACGAACAAGGGGGTCATCACTGTGCGCTCTACACAAACGACGGATCGGGCAACTACACCCTTGCCAGCGGCCTTGCGGGGCTGAACAACCCATTCGTGGCCTACTCCCCCACGGTGCTCGATTACGACGGGGATGGATGGCTCGACATCTTCCTGTCCTGCTACGGCATGGTCGAACGGGAACACAACGACTCCTGGCTTCAAGCAACCAACGGCTACCCCAATGCGCTCTTGCGCAACTTGGGCGAAGGCCGGGGCTTCGAGGACATGGCCGAAGAACTCGGCATGGCGGGTAGTCAATGGTCCTATGCCTCGGCTGCCGCAGACATTGACTTGGACGGTGACCCTGACCTCTATGTAGCCAATGACTATGGTGACAACCAGTTCTGGATCAACGCCGGCGATGGATCCTTCGAACAGCAGTCCGATGCCCGAGGCGTAACCGATCGGGGCAACGGCATGGGCGCGTCCTTCGGGGACTTGAACCAGGACGGACTACTGGACCTTTATGTGTCCAACATGTCATCTACTGCAGGCAACCGAATTTTGGATCGCCTAGAGGATTCCATTGACCCGGAAATCCTGCAGGTTCTACGCAAGCTAGCCGCGGGCAACTCCATCTTCTTTCAACAAGCCGACGGCACCCTCAAGCGTAGCCCTAAAAAGGCCGGCGGCGTGGGAGCCAACTGGGCCTGGTCCGCAAGCCTTGCAGACTTGAACCTCGATGGACGCCTTGATGTGTTCTGTACCAATGGATTTGTCACTGGCAACCTAGCCTGGGACACCTGAAGCACCTACTGGCGCCACGTGGTGGCGTCGACCGTGTGTGACACTCCTGAGGAGGGAGAGTTTCAACTTCAAACCGTCGGCAACCAAGGCTTCTTGGACCGGCACAACAGCCAGATCTTTGCGGAAGGGCGCAGCTTCAGCGGCAACGAACGCGACAAGCTGTTCCTCAATCGCGGCGACGGCACCTTTGCGGACCTGTCCGACTTGTCGGGCTGTGATTCCCCTGGCGATGGCCGCGGCGTAATCTGCGCTGACCTGGACGACGATGGGGATCTGGACCTGTTCGTGCACGAGATCCAGCGTGAACGGCACCACCTCTACCGCAACAACCTCGGGGGCCAATTCATCAAGGTGCGCCTCGCGGCAACCAATGGCCAACACGAGGGCATCGGCGCCACGGTCATCGCCCACGGCCCCGAAGGCCCAGTGGCCCAACCATTGACTCGCGGCGCGGGCTTTGTGTCCTGCCAAGCCCCTGAACTCGTCTTCGGCCTAGGCCTGGCAGAGTCCGCAAAAGTCGAGGTCGTTTGGCCCGGCGGCGCGCGGGAGAGCTTTGGCTCAATCCCAGCGAACTCCCGGGTACTGCTCACAGAGGGCACAGGAAAAGCCTCCAACTTCGCCGCAAGACCCCGCCCCCTCCCCGACCCTCTGCCCAAGGGTTTGCGTCTGCGGGTAGGCGATACCCTGCCACCCCTCGCAATGCTCGACGCCAGCGGCGAACTCACAACCCTAGACTCCGTGGAACTCGCTAACGGCGGTGAACTGTGGATCAACCTGTGGGGCAAAAGCTGTGTGCCCTGCATCAAGGAGATGCCGCTCTTGGTGGAACACGATGCAAGGGATGACCTACGTGTTGTTCTGCTTTGCACGGACCCACCCCAACACCGCGAGCAAGCCGTCCCGATCGCGGTTAAGCGAGCCACGGGCCTTGCGGACTTCTACCTCGGTGCAGATTCAAGCAGCGTGCTGCCGCCCCCGGAAGACTACATCGACCTCCTGCGGCTTCCGATCCCCACCACCCTACGGATTTCCCCTGAAGGAAAACTACTGGGCGTGATGCGCGGCACGGTACCCCCGCGCTAATCGGTCAGACTTCTAGACTCAGTTCACGAGGCCCAAGAAAGTCGGGCTGAAGTTCGGGAAGACTGTGCCCAGCTGGGTGCTCCCAAGCCGAACCGCAAGGACCTCCGCCATCACATCACGATAGTCGGTGGTCACCGCAAGGTCTCCGCTGTCCAAACTCGTCGGCGCCAAACCCGGCCAAGCGCCATAGACCTGGCCACCGTTCACGTTCTCACCCATGACAAACATGGCGTTGCCATGGCCATGGTCCAGACCAGCCGAACCGTTCTCGCTCACCCGGCGACCAAACTCGGACTGCAGAACCAGGGTGTAGCCGTTTGAGTCTCCCAGCATGTCCAGGTAAAGCGCCTCCATACTGCGACTCAGATCATCCAGCATAGAAGCGAGCATTCCAGTCAAGGGCCCCATCAAACTGTGGTGATCCCAACCATGGAAATTCACATGAGCCACTTCGAGTCCCATACCCGCTTTGATCATGATCGCCATGTTCTTGAGCGCCCCGCCGAAGTTCGTGTTTGGATAGACCGCTCCGTTAGAGGGCACATAGCCCGCGAAATCCACCGTAGCCAAGAGATCAATGGCAGCAAGTGAGCTCACAGTTGCCGCCGCCATGGGCGCCCTGGCACCTTGGTACATGTTTTCGATCAAGCTCCTGCGTGCCATCGCAGTGGCCGGGTCACCGGGAAAGGTGAAGTCGGTGGGATCCTTGATCGCTAAAGCGCCGGGACCTTCCGCCAGAATCTGAGGCATGATGTGATCTTGCGAAACGGCGCGCAGATCCCCCGCACCCACTGCTGCGATCGTACTGAGATGCCGCGCGAGCCAACCGGATGTCAGCTGGGTGCCTGGCATATTTGGGCTTGCTGCCTGGATCATCCGCGTAGCGCTGAAGTGTGAACGGCTCGGATCCGGAGAGCCCACCCCATGCACAATCGCCAAGTCACCTGCCTGAAACGGAGTTGCCAGGGGAGCCGCTGCTGGCGCCAGCCCAAAGAAACCATCCAAGTCCACAGCGCCATTGGGTTGACCAGGGGATGGGATGGCCAGGGTCGGCCGATGAAAGTCCAACCAACGACCGCCTGTACCCGGATCCACATCCCCGAAGGGAACTACCGCGGTCAAACCGTCCATACCACCGTGCAGAAAAACGCTGATCAAGGTGTCACGGTTCGTGCCAGGGGGAGTCGCTGCCGAGCCATTCACACTGACTGCCACTTGCGTCCCCGCACCTCGGTTGCTCTGGTTCGATTGGCGGGGGGCAAGGAACCGGCGGGTGATGCCCGGTGATTGTGAAGGTGCTTGACCCACGGGTCCTGAAGATTGGTTGTTGAATAGGTGCGTCATGATGGTTCCTCAGTACACCTGATAGCTAGGGGTGGAGGCAGCCAGGGCGATTGCTTCGCGAGCCTCCGGCAATCCCCAGTTGGGCATTGAATCCACATGGCCCTGCAACAGGCCGCGATCGTGAAGGGACATGTGCCCACCGCACAGCAAGAGGTCCAAGGCCCCCGCCACTCGATCTTTGGGAACGCCCGCAAGCAAACTGTTGATCATGGCCGAGTCCACGTTCACGCCCGGGAGTTGGTTTTCCAGCAGCACTGAAACTAACTTCCAACGGTTCAGTACTGCACCACCCCAATCCACCATGCGATCGCTGTAACCGTCAGGCGCGTGCCAATTGTAGGGGGCGTGCCCGAGGGCCTCGAGGGCCTGGTTCATTCCCAGAGTTTCGATAGTACTGACACCGAGCTGGCGCATCAGGCCAACCAAAAGGTGGAAGGGCCGCTTCAGCTTCGGATTCCTCCATGGATTGGCCGCAAGAATGAAATCGGGATCCAGGATCGCGCGCACCATGGCCTTAATATCGCCGTTGCTGGACATGAATACGTTTGCTATTTGATTCACCATTGCCTGATCGGGATCTCCACGCAGCAGCCACGAGATCATCTTGCGTGAGACAAATTGCGCGGTCAGAGGGTGACTCGCTAGATAGTCAATTGCCGCGACCCCATCGCTCTCACCACCTCCGGCCGGGAGACTCAAGCCCATCACCGCCTTGGAGTCGTTGTCGTGCTGGCCACTGGCGAACCTGAAAGTGCCGAAAATTCCACTCCCCGGCCACTCGAAACGCCAGCCCGTAAAGCATCGGGCCAAGTCGACGATGTCACTAGGTCCATACGGCGCATCCACGCCTACCGTGTGCAATTCCAGCAACTCACGGGAATAGTTCTCGTTGATCGCATCCGCAGAACTGGCGTAGTTGTCCAAGTAGAGACTCATGGACGCGCTACGGGCGCTGGCCAGCAAGATATCGCGGAAGTTCCCAAGGGCATGAGCGCGGATCACATCGCGATCGCCCAACACCTTAAAGATCCGCTGCTTCCCGGTCTTGTTTTGATAGACGCTGAAGTGATCGGACCAAAACTCAACCATGCGCTCAAACAGTTGGCGCTTGGAGACAGTGGAACGAATGAGGGCAGCACCCTGCAGGCCGCGCGTCAACTGACCCAACCCGCTGCTGGGACTTGTGTAGTTGTCCCACAATTCCTGACCGGTCATACCCAGGAACGGGATGCTCTGCAACATTGCATCGCAGGCAGAATCATCTATGGAATCCGGATCGAGTTGTTCGTCGATCCAAGCGTCACGCCCCATGATCCGCATGCGATTGAGTTCCGGAATTGTGATGCCCTGGCTCCCATGGTGCAGCAACATCACCAGTTCGTCCCGGAGCAACGGGTTGTTCCCAGAAACGGGGCCCTGAAAAGCCAGACCGGGACTTTGACTCGCAGCGGCTAGGCCAAGGCTCGCACCCAGAATTCCACGCCGGGAGGCTCTGGAGGATTGGGGGATGGAATCTGAATCAGACACAGGAGAGGAACGGGCCGAGGGCGAAATTGGCGTGAGGCCTTACCAGGAGCCGGCGTAAGACACGCTGAAACCAGGTGCATCACGCAGAGCTAGGGAGTGAAAGCGGCTGGAGATCTGGCGCATGTGGAGGGCATCGTGCGCAGCTAAGGAAGCCAACAGGTCCCCAGCGGAAATTATACCAAGCTTGGGATGTTCGATGGAGGCTTGCCAATCTGGATGCTTCAAACTGCGCAACCAGCTAACGGTCAGCCGACGCTCGACACAAAAGCGCTCGAGACAGCGTCCAAAATCCATTTCGTTGTACCCGCGGGACTCGGTCCAGCCTTCGGGATCGATGGACCTCAATTCTCCCTGGCTTCCACCGAGCACATACTCCAAGCGACCACGAAAGTCCTCGCGCTCCTCATCAGCCAAGTGGCAGATAATCTCAAGCACGCTCCATCCTCCGTCCGGCGGACGCCAGCGGGCATCCTGGGGATCAAGCTCCACAAGGAGCTGACGCAGGCTGAGTGCAAACACGGCCAAGCGCCCGATGAGAAGATCGGGGTTCATAACAGAACACCATGATGCCCGAGGCAGGGTGATCTTGCTGGAAATGGAAACGAGGAATTTCCATGCGGGAACTCCTCCAACTCCACACCCACTCGGGCAGAGCACTAGAACCCCTCCCGCCGGGTCTTAGAACCCACTTTTAACTCTCGCGACACATGAGAGGCTCGATCAACGACCGTCGTCCATGGATTTATCGGTGGCGGAATTGTCCCTCGATGGTACCTCGCCTCCCCCATAACCCAAGGCCCGCAGGTCCGCCTCCTCTTCGGGAGTTGCCCTTCGTGTTCGCTCCTCCCCATACCTAGCCAATCGCTCGAGGTACTGATCGAGGCCCAACCTCAAGCGGCCAAGAACCTCGGGCTGAGCCCCTGCCTGGTCGTGAAATTCAAACGGATCCTGTTTGAGATCGAACAGCAACTCCGTCCCGTCCGCAAGTCGCAAGTACTTCCAAGGATCCTGGGTCCATGAGTGATCGAGCAAACGTTTGGTGGACTGGCGCGGGGATGATTGTCCATGGACTGGAGTGCTCAGCCCCGAAAACTTCAAGCGGTCGATCCCACTACACTGATCGAGAAGATCACTTGCCCTTTCCGTATGTATCCGTCCCAAGAGGGTCGGCAGAAAATCCGTCACACTCACGGTTTCCCCTATCGTCAATGCGGTCAGCCCCGGAATACGCATCACCCAGGGCACATGCAGGTGATCGTCCCAGGCCAAACCGTGGGATGGCTCCCCGTGTTGGCCGAGCCCCTCCCCGTGGTCTCCGATCACCGCAAGAATCGTCTGGTCCCAACGGGGACGTGCACCTAGGGCGGTGAGCAAGCGCCCAAGTTCCTCATCAGTCGCACGCAACTCCCCATCATAGGCTTCATTCGCGGCATGCATATCCACCTTGCGCCCACCCAAACGTGTGGTTTCCGCTTGCACACCGTGCGCCTTCATCCATGCCCCCACAACCCCATCGCTCGCATCGAAGTGCTCGTCCCAGGGTTCTTGTGGCTGGTAAGGATTGTGAGGATCAAACAGGTGCACCCAAAGAAACAAGGGGCCCTCGGTTTGGTTGAGCCACTCAAGAGCTTTGTCCATGGTGCGAAAGCCCGGCCGCTCAGGACGACGGGGTTCGCTCCATGTTTCAAACCCGGCCCCGATACCTGTTTCCTTGCGCAAGGGCTGGGCGCTGACAAAACCCGCAGTGGTGTAACCCGCTTCCTGCAGGGTTTCAGTTAGGGTCAGAAGGTCGGGATGGCGCTCATAGACAAGCCCCTCGTGTAGATTCGCCAGCACTCCGTGTTCGAGTGGTTCCAAGCCCGTGAACATAGTGGTGTGGCTGGGCAAGGTCGTTGGAGCGGGCGCGAGGCAACGCTCGAAGCGCACGGACGTCTTAGCCAGTTGGTCCAAGTGAGGCGAGGTCTCGCGCGGATAGCCATAACACGAGAAGCGGTCCGCACGAACCGTATCCAAGGTAACCAGCACGATATCAGGCTGAACCAGGGGCTCGGGAAGTTCCAGAGGAGCAGGCGCAGGCTGACTCTCGGGCCCGCAGGCGGTGCAGACAAGGATGCAGGGGATGATCAGATGGAAGCGCAGCACGGGATCAGCATGCCCCAGAGCCTGCACCCGCCGCAAGGGGTGAGAGAGCATGAATCTGCCAAGCTCCGCAGGGACTCGACTCCGCTGTGGATGGGACCCTTGGTAAGCCCTATGTTGAAGCCAGAGGAATCACCCCCGTGTCCACAATTTACCGCGTTGCCATCATTCTCATCCTTGGTTCCCTGACCAGTATTGCTGGCTGGTGGACTCTTTTCTTGCGCAGCGAAATCAAGGGGAGCGAGATCGCACTTGCCGTGAGCCAGGAACAAGTCGAGACCCTCGAACAGGATCTCAAGTCGGGGCAAGCACGCATGCGGGTCATGGATGAGGAATTGCAAACCCGTGCCCGCCAGATAACCACCCTGACCGCTGAATTGGCGGAGAGCGAGAGCCTACGCAAGCAGTCTGAAGCGGCTCGGCTGTTGCTCAAGATCAACCATCGTGCAGCACGTATCGAAGTCATCGAGCAGGGTCCCGACCCAGCAGATCCACAGAAGACCCTGACCCGGGTTCGCTTCATTGAGCTGGATGCGGGGGGCAACCCCATAGGTCCGGGCCAAGAATTCACCGTGGAGGGAACTCGCGTTTACCTCGAGTCCCTGGTCATCAAGTTCGACGACACCTTCGTGGAAGGGGGCGACGCCTTGCGCGGGACAAGCGTCTGTATTTTTAGCAAAATGTTCGGTGAGAACACCCCAGCCGCCGAGGGTCAGCCCATCGATACGGTAGGCCAGCGGCCCCATCCCTATGCCCAAGGGGACACGATCGATCCCTGGTTCGATGAACTATGGAGCAGCTTTTGGGACTATGCCAATGACCCTGAGGCGGCGGCGGAAAAAGGGGTGCGCGCCATGCATGGGGAAGCTCCCTGGATCGAGGCTAGGCCCGGAGGCCGATACTCTGTGGACCTGCGGTCCTCGGGCGGCCTAACCATCACCGCCAACTAGGTGGGTCCTTTTCCGGGGAGGCCTCACTCTTCAGGGACGCGTACCCACCAGGCACGCTCGCTTTCCAAGAGGCCGCCAGAGTCCTTGATCACCAAGGGCTTGCGTTCCCCCCGGGGCTGAGTGCTGTCCTTGACCCGGCAAATGACGCGATAACGCCCGGGCTCCAACTTAGAGAGCTTCAGCTTCAAGACACTTGCCCCCGTGCGCGCGGATCGCTTGGCACGCCAGGGCTTGGTCTTCATCAGAGGCAAGCGCCCGGGCTGCCGCCTCTGGCCAGCTTGTTTCTTGGTGTAGCGCCGAGCACTGGCGCGGTCAGGGTTGGGGGCGCCCAGAGGCGCCTCCCGCTCGGGCAACACATACCAATCCACATCCAACTGGTGGGTCGTGGGCCGCAGGGGCTGAACGCTGAACTCTAGGCCGTCCGCAGTCAGTACCAGTTCTTTTTTAGACTGACGCGGGTGCGCCACAGGACTGCTGGCATCGATCGGGTCGAGGACCGAGTACATGCGCAGAATCAGGGCCTCGGTGCAAACCGGACAGAAGAACTCGCCAGACTCCATAATGCAGCCGCTGGAAGTGGGTTTCCAAGCCCCGCGCACTTGGCCCGAAGCGCCCTCGTACATTCCAACACGGCGGATCTTGGCCTCGATGAAGTGGGCCCAGGGCGCCTTTTTGGGATCCCCATCATTGGTCACGTTGATGCCCCGTCGAGGAGAGCCACGCTTGTGGGTTTCCGTGGCGTACTCGTCGCCCAAGCCCCCGAATGAATGGCCGAACTCATGTACGGCAGTCTTGATGTTCTTGCCGCCAATGGTCGCAATCCCGCCGCCGCCCGTGCCCAGGACTCCGTTGCGCACAAAGACAATTGCTTGGCCATCATGTTCTGGCAACTGGCGCAACATATCCCAGGCAGCTTTGGTGTCGATGCCCACGTGGCCAGCATTGGTGTTCAGGGTGCGGCCATTCAAGGCCGTGTCATAATCACGGCCAAACCCGTCTACCCCGTTGTCGGCGCTGACCAGATCCGCTCGCACAAAATTGAAGTAGGTGCTGTAGGCCCCGAGCAACCGGTTTCGTGCGAAGAAGCCTGGTACGTCTTCTGCAAGTTTGACAAAGCCCTTCATCTCGCCAAGCTGGTAGCCCTCGCCCATCAAGACAATGTCGATGCGGTTGGCGGAGTCGCCGTTGTGCAACACCCAATCCCAACCCAAGAACGCACTCGGTTGACTGCGCTGGGCGGCCAAGCGGCCCGCTGCCGTTTCAGGGTGCGCCCGCGCGAGACGCGTGTAAGCCACCTGAGCCCCTTTGAATTGCAGCTTGCGCGCGTAGCCCTCGGCCTTAGCAAAGGCCTCATCGGGAGTGTCCAGCCCAGCGCAAGCCAAGGCCATGAGAATCAACAGGGCGGGCATCACTGGAAGTACAGCGACGAGGAATCCGCGCCGGAGAGAGTGTACGCCAGCAGATCGAGAACCTCGTCCATAGTCAGCACGTTCAGCAGTCCAGCGGGCATGCGCGACAGGGGATGGGGCCGTTGGATTTCGATATCGTCCACATGGATCTCATGCAGCACCTCCGCAGGAGGTTGAGTGCGCAGCGTGACCGTGTCCACCGTACGTCCCTCAATATTACCCACAAGGAGAATTCCGTCCGTGGTGAGGATCTCGTAATCCTGGTATTGGTCGGAGATCTCTTTCGAGGGCTCAAGAATCGAATCCAGCAAGTCCTCCCGGGTGAAGCGACTGGCCACACCGGTCAAGTCATGCCCTGTGGATCCGCCCTCCCCCGCCATTCGGTGGCACTCCATGCAACGCGCTTTGGTAAAGGCCCGCTGCCCCTGTTCAAAGTTACGGCCCGCCAAAATCTGATCAAGACGCGGACGCAGTTCCTCATCCAGCCAGGCGTTGACGAAGGTTGCCTCAACGGCGACCGCCTTCATCTCCGGTTCCAGTTGCAGGACCCCCGCTAGGGATTGACGTTCCCCATCGGTCAAGCGAGTAGCGGCCTCCGTGCGCAGATTGCGCACATAATTTTCCAGGCTCCTGCCCCCAGGGAGTTCCAATCCACGGGTCCCCATCCAAGTGAACCAAGATCGTCGATGCTCCATGGTCCAGCCCTGCTTCGCGTCAAGCAACACAAACGCATAGAAGAGGGCCTCGTCGCCGGCTGCGGCCTCCAGAAGCTTCTTCAAAGCCAAAGGCACCGCTCGCGGTTCACCAAGTGCCACCAGCAAGCGCAGCCGATCCTGGTCTAGCTCGCCCCCGCTGGCTCCCCAACGCAGGGACAAGCGTTTGTTCCAAGACTGTTGTTGATCCTCACTGGGCAGCCCCCAGCGGATGGAAAGCAATTGCAAGGCGCGTAGGTGCGCGCCCTCGGTGATATCCGTGGCGATTGCTGAATCCCAAGCACGGGCCAATGCTGCAAGGCTCGGAGCCTTCCATTGGTCAGGAGCGCAACGGGCCAGAGCCATCACGGTGCCCGCAACAACCAATGAGTTCTGATGGGACAAGCCGTTTTCCCCCCAAGTCTCGGGGGGCGCCTGTTCCAGAGCCACCCGCGCAGCATGCCGCACGAAACGATCCTGCGACCCCAAGGACTCCAACAGCGCCGCGCTAGAGGTTACAGGCTCCCGCCCATGGTTTTGTTCGATCTGGATTCTCTCCAAAGCCAACGCTCCAGGCTCTCTAATCTCCGGCCGCGGCCCCACAGCCTGACCGCTGCTGATGCGGTAGAGCCCACTGCGACTACGTCGACCGCCGGTGGTGATGTAAAGCGCGCCATCCTCCGCCACAACCATGTCAGTCACGGGGAAAGGCTTGCCCTGAACGAAGACTTCGGATCTAGCGGAGAAGCTCGCTCCATTCGGCTCCATGAACACCGCGTGGACCGTTCCGTAGGCCCAATCCCCCACCAAGAATGCGTTGCGCCAAGGTCCCGGAAAGAGCGCGTCCGTCAGGAAGGTCACCCCCGTGGGTGAACCAATTCCCATGTCCAAAATTCCCGGTAGAGAATCTTCATAATGGGCCGGCCACTTCCCACTGCCATTGCGCCAGCCGTACTCAGCCCCGGACACCAGGTGCAAAACGCGGGTCGGCCGATACCAAGGCAAACCCACATCCCATTCCATGTCAGAGTCAAAGGTGAACAATTCCCCCGAAGGTGAAAAGGCTAGGTCATAGGCATTGCGCATGCCGATGGCAAAAAGATCAAACTTGGTGCCTTCAGGATCCGTGCGCACAACCCACCCACCGGGGGCCATTTTGCCCCGGGCGTGATTGTTCCCATCGGGAAGACGCGTCAAGAGCTGGTCCTCGCCCCATACCGGAGCCGGGTGCACGCGGGCCGCCGGCGTGGGCACCGGGAGATGATTGCCACCCACGATCCAAAGGGACTCCCCGTCGGGATCAAGCACGATCCCATGGGGCCCGTGTTCTCCTCCCGAACCAAACGTGCTCAACTTGCGGACATCATCCAGTTCCCCGTCCCCGTCCGTGTCGCTGACCACATACAGCCCCTCCTTCCCATTGCCCACCACCACATAGAGTTTCCCAAATGCCCAACACAGGCCCTGGGCCGAACCAATCTCCACTGGAACGCGCTGAATTGTTGGCGCGTCATCTGACCCTACCGCTTGAGGTCGGACCTTCCAGAGGGATCCATATTGATCGCTGGTGTAAAGCGAGCCCATGCCATCGCTGCATATGCTGACCCATGATCCCTGGGTGTCGGGATCCACCACGTGTAGCAACTCGATCTGAAAACCCTCGGGGACCCAGACATTCTCCGCCGAAAGCGTACGCACCGGCGATCCATCCCCCGCCACAGCCGGAGTGCCCCAGGGCTCGCTGCCCCAAGCACCAAGGGACACGGGATCAATCCAGAGTTCATCATTAAAATCCAGGTCCTTCCAGGCCTGGCTGCCCCCCAGGAACTTGGCCATGTCGACGACCCGCCAACTGGTGTCGCTGCCGATGACTTGCGTTTGACCTTCGCCTAGATCCATGGTCAAGCGTAAGAACACACCCGCCAGGCCGCCCTTGTTTTGCGCGCGAATAGCAATCATGTGATCGCCAGGGGTCAACTTAACCGACCGCTCAAAAGGCTTTGTCCAATCAGGAGCGTGTGCCATCAGCTCCCCATCGATGAATACATTGCCCGTGTTGTCCATGGTCCCAAAAAGTACCGCTCCCTCGATGGATTCGGGAACCGTGAAGCGCTTGCGCAGCCAGACCTCTTTGTACTCATCGGGGTCACGCGGACCCCAAATCCAAACGGGCTCAGATGTGAGAGAGGCTTGCTGAGGGCTGGGGCAGGTGCTCGACCCCCAAGCGGGCTCAAGCCCCAGAATGGCGACAATGAAAAGGAAACTAGTAAGTGAAGGAAGGGAGATGTTTCGCATGGGCAAGGCACAGGATAAGGTGCGAGCGCCTCGGCCGATAGCGCCCAAGCACCCAAGTATGCGCCCAATCTTTCACTCGACACTCCTCGCCCTGCTGCTCAGCGCTTGCAGCGCCGTTTCCCCCCAAGCCGGCGACCTAACCGTCAACGGGGGTCTTTCGGTTTTCCCCAACATCGGCGTCACCATGGGCGGTTCCCAAGTCATGACTCGCAATGCAAATCGGGCTTATACGGTGGATCTCCAGGGCCATTACCAGCCCTGGGATGACGAGCTGCTGCACGACGACGGCAATCCCTCTGCAGGCAGCGTTTCCCAAATGGAACTAGGGATCAGCCGACGCTGGAGCGTAGACGGTCATCGGGAGTGGAACCTCTCTGCCGGAGTCACCTGGTTCCGCGCGGGCGAGTTCCCCAACATCGTCCAAGATCAAGGGGACTACCTTGGCATCTATGGCAGCTGGGGCCTGATGACCACGATCAGCGAGCGTATGAGCATCGGCCCGGGCATTGGATTGATCATCGCCGGGCGTGAGACCACCGGACTCGACGATCTGCACTTTATCCCACGCATCACCTACACCTTGAGGTGGTCTCTCTAGGGACGCGTCAGGATGTCCGAGTGATTTCCTTTTTCAACGCTGGGCGCCGAACACGAGTCGCAATTTTCGGCAGCAATGCCCTGACGGGCTCCAACACCATCGCTGGTTCAGGACGCCAACCGCGCAGGCGCAACATCCAAATAGGAGTGCGACAAAAGATCCATAGGTCCTGAACAAGGTTCAACCTGCTGAGGTACTCAAGATCCGCCTCTAACTTGTTCTCGTAGGCGGCAACATCGCTGCCCACATAACCTTGGCTTAGTTGCGCAAGACCGGTAATCCCGGGCTTGACCCAAAGGCGCGCATCGAAACCGGGCACGGACCTGCAGGCCCAATCGTGCACCTCAAGCATCTCTGGACGGGGGCCGATGTAAGCCATGTCTCCGCAGATGATGTTCCAAAGCTGCGGAAGCTCGTCGAGGTGGCTACGTCGAAGAATCCTCCCAAGGCGAGTAACGCGATCGTCTTCCTCACCCTCTTGCCAAGAGCCGAAGTGATCATTACCAGAATCACCCATGGTGCGGAATTTCCAAATGGTGAAAGGCTTACCTCCAAGGCCCATGCGCATTTGGGCAAAGAAAATCTTGGAGGGGTTACCAAAATCCACTGCAACTGCAAAAGCGACGAGAACCCCCACCACCGTCACCGGAACCGCCAGCGCAATGGTCAGAAGGGCACCGAAGATCGGCCGAGCGACCCGGTAGTAAAGACTCCCACAGCGCGGAGGCCGGGGAGATGAAAGGGACGGCCCTTGAGCCAAGGGGACAGGATCGGCATTCCTAGGGATATCTCCCATCTTAATGCGGCGAGTCGTGCCCCGACGAGAGGGCTGAGCGAGGTGCTTGGTCACGGTGTGATTGAGGGGCGAAGCCAGGGTCATCTTATTCTTGTAATAGGACAAACCTTTGGCTCATTCAGGACTGGAGTTGCGAAGCGGAACGAGGAGCCAAGGTTTGCAGGGTACCCACAACTGGGCTCCTCTTCAACTCCGTACATAGGGGCATCAACGGGGCAGTTTTTCGAAGAGAAGGAACCCCCATTCCCAGCGGCGGGAAGTTTTCAGTTGCACCCCCCAATCGAGTACGCTCGGATGCAATGAGGAAGAGACCACATCACCTTTCCGGCAAGCTGCGAATCTAAGCCGCGTCCCGTCAGAATGAAAACCACTCTTCCCGCTACACGAAGGAACATGCAAAGCCGCAATTCAAGACCCGGATCCTCGATCTGCTCCATTCTCGCTGCCCTCGCCCTCTTTTCCTGCCAAGCACCCGAATTACCCCAGTCCACCAGCGACCAACAAACCGCTCATTGGGACGAGGATTGGTCGGATTTCACCCTCGGACCCAACGACCTGGTGCACCTTGTGGTCATCGGGCAGCCCGAGATCAGCAGCCCCACCGGCGGCCTGCGCATCGCCCCGGATGGCACCCTGGGAGTGCCCATGGCCGGCGCCGTTAAGATTACAGGCATGTTGCCACAGGAGGCAGCCAAGACCATCGAAGCTGCCCTGGGCAAGTCCCTGCGCAACCCCTCCGTGAGTCTCTCGGTCATCTCTTATGTATCGCGCCAGTACTTTTTGTTCGGCGCAATCGACGAGCCCGGACCCAAGAGCTTTGACCGCCCCACCACGGCCCTTGAAGCAGCCAGCCAAGGGGGGCGGATCCTGCCCGGTGCGCGCCGTTCCCAGAGCGTCGTCATTCGCCGCCACGACCAAGAGGAAATCGAAGTGATCCCCTTCAACATGGACACACCTGGAGCCGACGGTATGGTGCAAATTAGGGCTGGGGACATGGTCTTCATTCCGCGCACGGGTGCCAATCGCTTCCAGGAAGAAGCCACCCCGTTCTTGCAGGGCATCGGTCTGACCCTGAGCCAAATCGCCTCGCTGGCTCTGGCCTACGATCGGCTTTACAACGAAGACTGACCGGTCACTGTTGCGCGTATCCACCCGACTTTTGGCAGGGCACATGCTGCCACTCGTCGAGTTCCGGGGCATAGGCACTAAGGCTGCCCCCGTAGACACAGGCAGTGTCAATTCCCAAAGCCATCAGTAGACCGTCCACCATCCGACGACGCGGGACCTTGGAAGGAGTGTGTCCAAAAATCACCAGGTTCGGACCTTGGTAAACCTCGTACCACCAAGGCCGGCCGCGACCCTCGAGGCGTCGTATGGAGTGCAATTCCACGGGTGAGGAATCGGCCGGGTGAACACCGGGGGTCAAACCCGCGTGAACCAAGCACCAGGAGCGGCCATCGGGTGTTGGCTTAGCCCCGGGGAGTTGCCCCTGCTCAAGATAGTAGCCATCGTGTTGCTGTAAGAATCGCAAGACCGCGGAGCAGTCTTCGGGCTCGACTAGAAGGGCGCGCCGGCCGTCCCCCGCTAGATCCTCGGGCAACAGGGCACCAAAGTCTTCGCGCAATTCCACTCGATCCGAACCATCAGATTTGGCGGGTGCCAGATCAAAGCGCTCTAGAACCTTGGCTTCGTGGTTGCCAAGGATGAAGCGCGCGTTGCTCTTGGATAGGACTTCGATCACACCCATGGGGTCCGGGCCCCGGTGAAACAGGTCCCCCACCGACAGCAACTGATCCTCAGGACCCAGATTGATCTGCCGCACCAATTGGGCCAACTCAAGGGCACAACCGTGAATGTCTCCAATGATCCAATGGGTCATCTCACCACCGGGCCCGTGCTCGAAGCCTCTCGGTATGGAAGGGATGTAGCATCCAACCCTAAGCGTTCACCAATCCGTCGCAGGTGATGGTCGACTCCGATTTCCGCGCCGGGCACAAAACCTGGAACCGTGATCACCTGGGCTAAAACGCCTCCAAGGGCCCGGTGAACCGTGCCCCTTGGGATGTGGATCAAGTCTCCCACCCGAGGGGTCATGGCCTGCAGCAAACCCCTGGCAGATTCCCCATCGACGGCCTCTTCGCTTACGACCGGCTCCGCAGGGCCACTCAAAATCTTTGCCCCGGGCTCGACGCCTTGCACCAGATAGAACTCATCGAAGCCATTCACTGGATCGTGGTAGTGACTGAGGGAATCCCACATGCGAACACGATGGCAGTTGAGGGCACGCAACTCATGGGGCCCATTCTCCCGATCCCAGGTCAACAGGATTCGGCGATAGGCCTTTTCATCTTCGGCGCAACCGCCCGGTTGGTCGGCAAACCCAGGATCATGGTCGGGGCGGAGGAACCGGGGCAAGTGGGCCACATCCGTACCCTCGGGCAAGGCCACGCATAGACCCGCCAATCCGCTCGCCCTCAAATCTAAACCGGGCGGCAGCACGAGCACATCTCCCCGGCAGAGGCCACGCCCCTCCCCGGCGATCACCCCATCCCCTGCCCCTTCCTGAACGAAGGCGACGCGGCTCGAACCCTGCGCATCGAGCCCCCCTTGCCACCAGGACAGACGGTACCCGGGCGCGTTCTTTTCAAGGGCCGAGGCGATGGGCACCAAGCCCGCCGCCCCATCGGAAGATCGGGCACACAGAATCACAGGCCAAAAGGATACCCTGGATCCGTGCTTTTTCCCCTTCTTGTCAGCGCGTTCCTGCCCTGCGTGCAATCCACACCCCCCAAGGACATTTCCCCCGGGCCTCCCCTGGGCGAGGTACAGGTGCTCCGCGAAAAGGACCAGCTGCACATCACCATCTCTGGCGAGCCCTTCACCCGGGTGAACCTTGGGGGGCGTATCCCTTTTCTTTACCCGTTGCTCGGCCCTGGTGGGGCGCCCCTGACACGCGGCTTCCCCATGGAGCCAGGAGACCTTGAGAGCCATGATCACCCTCACCACCAATCCATGTGGGTCGCCCATGGCCGGGTCAACGGCGTGGATTTTTGGCACGATCCGGCGGCCAAGATCCGCTTGGCGGGAAAGATCCGCATCGAAGGAAGCAACACCTCGAAGCGCATCCATCTACCTCTGAATTGGATCGCCCCGGATAACTCGGTGGTTCTGCACGAAGAACGTGTCCTGTCCTTTGGTGGACATGCCCGGGACCGTTGGATTGACGTGACCTGCACCTGGACCGCGCCCGAGAAACCGGTGGTGCTGGGTGATACCAAAGAAGGCACGTTTGCCCTGCGCCTAGCACCCGCCCTGCGCGTGGAGGGCAAGCACGCCAAGGGTACTCTGATCAATTCCGAAGGGGTTCAAAACAAGGACGCCTGGGGCAAGCGCGCTCGCTGGGTTTCCAGTACGGGAAAGGTGCAAGGCGAGATCTACACCGTGACCCTCTTTGATCACAAAGAGAATCCACGCTCCCCTACCCACTGGCACGCGCGAACCTATGGCTTGGTGGCGGCGAATCCCTTTGGGCTGCACTCTTTTGAACAGGCCAAGAAAGATGCTGGGAATCTAACCATCGCTCCAAAGGGATCGATCACTTTCCATCACCGAGTTCTACTCAGCCGTGGAGCGCGCAACAAAGACTCCTTGGACCGTTTTCAACGGGGTATGACTGCCCACGAAACACCCAAGTCCGATGACTAGAGAATTGCGCAGGCCACTCTCCTTGTTGATGATCGCCGCAGCGGTCCTCTTGATTGGTTTACCCAGTTGCGCTGATCCCATGCCCCATATGGTGATCCGCAGTCAAGCCCTTGATCTAGTCAGCAATCCCGGCTGGCTGTCGGGTGCGGCAAAACCAGAATTGCTCACCCCCAGCCTTAGTCAAGGCACGGACAGCGCGGATAAATTGGCCCTTTGTATGGAACTTGGCGCGAGCCAAGAACTACAGCTCCCCGCCGATGCCCCCGCGGGGTACTTATCCGGCGCGGCGGGACTTCACTTCTTGTGCGCCCGCAAACTCAGCAAGCAAGATGCCGGGCCCTTGACCGTGGAATTCAGCGCTTCCATCGACGGCAAGGTGTGCTTCCAAGAGCAAATCAGCTTGCACCCCCGGGGCCCCAGCCAAGTCCACGACACAAAGATCCCGATCAATCAGTGGCGCCGCATCCCCCCCAGCCGTTTTGCTCTGGGGCCCGGCCAAACCCTGACCCTGGGCACGCGTCTCATCGGCGCACTCCCCAATGGAATCAGCACCAGCGACGTGCGGGTAGGCTGGGGAGAACTCGCGGTGCTTGCGGAGGCCAAACGCCCGCGAACGGTAGCCAGCCCCGAGCGCCCAAACCTGATCCTGATCGTGATGGACACCCAGCGGGCGGATCGCATGACGCCCTATGGTTATGGGCGCCCCACGACTCCCCAGGCGGAACGACTCGCCGCCCGTGGCCTGGTGTTTGAGGAGGCCTGGTCCACTTGCTCTTGGACTTGGCCCGCCGCCACCTCGCTCTTGACCGGCCTCGACCCAAACGCCCATGGAGTCCTAGGGAAACGCACGGGCTTTGTGCCCCACCAGGTGAAGACCCTGCCAGAGGTCCTGCAACAAGCGGGCTTCACCACCGCCGGTTTTTCGGGCAACCCACTGATCACCGAGGATCACAATTTCCACCAGGGCTTCGAGCACTTTTGGGGAACGGACAAGTCCGTCAAGAGTGATCGCGTTGTCCCCGATGCCCTAGCCTGGCTCGACAAGAACAAGGGATTTCGCTTCTTCCTCTACCTGCACCTGCAGGATCCACACCTGCCCTACAAAACACGCCCCGCGGACATGGAGGCCTTCACGGGTAGTTCCAAGCCAAAGTTCCCGCCCATGAGCATGCAGGACCGGGCCTTTGCGATTCAGCTAAGGGCCAAGGAAGGCAAGAATGGCCTACCCGAAGTCGAAGCTCTCGTGCCAGCAGAGATGGAGGCTTGGTTTTCAGATGCCTATGATGCCTGCGTGCACACTGGGGACCATTGGCTGGGGGTCTTGCTCGATCAGTTGGAGGCCTGGGGTCTGGATGGAAACACGGTCATCCTCTTCACCGCGGATCACGGGGAAGAATTGCTCGACCATCAAAACCTGACCCATGGGCACGATCTGTGGCCCGAGCTCATTCATGTGCCCTTGATCCTTTCGGGTCCGGGCGTCCCCGTGGGCCGGGTGGCAACGCCCCTCAGCACGCGCTTGGTGGCGACTACCCTGGCTACCCTGGGCGGGGCGGAAGCTCTCGGTTCCGGAGGTGAGCCCTTGCTGCTGAATCCCAACGACATTCCCAACGAGCCCGTGTTCTTTCAAACCCAAGACGGCTATTGGAAAGGCCAACGGGACGTGCCCATTTACGGGATGCGTGATGGGGCCTGGGTCTTGCACTGGTGCCCCAAGGGCCGCCCATGGAACAGCCGGGAGCCCACCGAGGACGGGGAGTTTCGCCTGTTCGACCTAGGCGCCGACCCAAAGGCCATGCGCAACCTCGCGGACACCCAACCTGCGCGCGTGACCCGCATGCTGGCCATTCTGCAAGCCCACATAGCCGAATCCGCAGCGCGTGCGCCACTGACCCATTCCCGCGCTGGGGAAGCAACCCAAGCCCTCTTGGACGCCATCGGCTACGGCCAAGGCGGCGATCACTGAAGCGCGGCCTTTAGGGCCTCAAGCCAGCCATAACCAAAACGCTGGTCAGGCTCCAAGTAATGGCCCTCGCTCCATTCGTTCAAGGAGGCGATCATCAAAAGCCCATCGGTTCCCCCCGGTGAACACATGGGCCAAAGTCCGCACTTAGAGTTCTTGCAAGGTCATGTTGGCGAAGCGACCCGAGTCATCAAAGGAGCCCACGCCCACGCGACCGGATCCTAGGACTACCTGATCGCTGGACAGGACTTCGACTCCGTCCGCTAAGACCACCACCTGGTTGCCACGTCGCTCGATCACCAGGTGAATCCAGGTATCATCGGGCCAAGCAAGGCCCTTGGCGAATACCGGGGCCAGGGAACGACGCGCGGCGTTGTCCACCAGGAACAGATTATGAGCACGTTCATCTGGACTCGGTGCCATATGCAAGTAATGAAACCGCGCGGGATCGGTCCAAGCAAAAAATACGCACAGATCCCGGTGGCCATAACTGCGCCCGGTGGACATGGCGTCAAATTCCAGGCGAAAGTCCCCCACAACGGGCTCCTTCAAAAGAGCTAAGCGATGGGGGGAACGGTGAGGCGGCGCGTAGGCTTGAGCCGGAGCGTCCGCACTCAACTCAAGCCATTGACTCAGTTCGCCCCCATGGGCGGAATTGCTTTGTTGCAAAGACCAAGCGTCCTCTTCGCTGAAGTCAAACGCAGCAAGGTCTTGTTCCAGACCGCCCCCCCCTGGAACCGTCGCTAGAACAACGGCCGGATCCGATCCCGCGCAGGCTCCCAGGAGGCAAAGTAAAAGCCAGCCATTCTTAGACATCCTCCGGCACCTCAAAGCCCGGGGCATAAGTTCCACGAGCCAGCGCATTGGCTTGATCATCATCCAAATAGAGCTCGGTCTTAGGATCCAGTTCCAAGGGCCGCCCCAAGGTCGCCGGATGCGCTGCCGCATCCACTCCATTCGCGTCCAGATGAGCGCAGATCCGCTCGAACCCACTGCTCCCGTGGGCATGACCGCTGACCGCAGCTTGGATCTCTTCGCGACTGGCAGTCTTGCCTAACTTGTGAGAGTCGAGCCCCATGTGACATAGGGCGCTAGACAGGTGGCCTTCCTCAATGCCGCCGTTCAACTTGCCGGGATCCCCCGCACGGACGGCGTCGATAAAGTTGGCGAAGTGATTGCTCGCACCGCTCCACTCTTGGACCTTCTTCCCTTCCAGGTCATAGGCCTGGGACGATGAGTAGTTGGGAATGTGCAAGTAGCCACCTTCCGTGTGAATCGTAGCGCCAATGGCCGAGCCCTTACGGCGATCCATGGAGCCGCCCCAGTTCTTGGATTGAGCCGCTTTATCCCGGGGCAAACCACGCACTTCAAAAATCAAAGGCGCGGCCTCATAGTCCAGACAAATGAACTGGGTGTTGGGGCTGTCTCCGTCGTCGTCATAGCCAAAGCGCCCGCCCACGGAAAAGACCTTGGGGGCAAGTGCTGTTTCCCCGAGACCCCAACGGCATTGGTCCACCTGATGAATGCCCTGGTTGCCCAAGTCCCCGTTGCCCGTCGCCATTTGCCAGTGCCAGTCATAGTGCAGTTGACGACGCACCAGGGGCGAGACCCCGCGGGGACCGCAGTACAAATCCCAGTGGATGTTCGCGGGAATCGATTGGGGTCCGTCGACCTTGCCGATGGACGTGCGCGGCTTAAAGCAAGTGCCCCAAGCGTGGGTGATCTTCCCCAGGTTGCCTCCCTGGATCCAATTGATCCCATCGGCAATGCCCTTGGCCGAGCGCGACTGGGTGCCCGCTTGCACGATACGCCCATACTTACGCGCGGCGCGCACCACCTGACGCCCTTCCCAAACATTGTGGGAGATCGGTTTCTCCACGTAGACATGCTTGCCCGCCTGACAAGCCCAAATGGTCTGTAAGGCATGCAAGTGATTCGGCGTCGCCAAGGAAATCACGTCGATGTTCTTGTCCTCAAGCATCTTTCGCAGATCCGTGTAACCCACAGCGGGACGCCCCTTCTCTGCGGCCTCCTTAAGGCGCTGATTGAGAACACCCTCGTCCACATCGCAAAGGGCTACGACCTTGACACCGGGGACCCCTGAAAAACCGCCGATGTGAGCGTTGCCTCGACTGCGAATTCCCACACAGCCCACGCGGATCTCGTCGGATGGCCTTGGGGAACGGAACGCGGGTAGGCTATAGGCTGCGGCGCCCGCAGCAGCGAGGCGACCGATGTCACGGCGACGAATGGAAGGGACTGGAGACATGAAACCTTGGGCTGGGATTTGTGCGGGTGCCCTCGATTCATCGGGAGTCAACGCCGCTCGAGCTGCCAGTCTAGCAGCGCCCTTGGCCAATAGGCCTGCGCTTCATGATCACCAAGCAAATCGGGCGATGTTCAACGCTTGAGGGGATCCGCCAGCACGCTGAAGGAGCGTTTCTGAACCATATCCCCGTAGGTCAAAACCCCGGTGTATTCGCCCACGGACGGAGCCGTGGACCAGCGCCCACGTGGTCCCTTCCAATGAATCCGGTGCAACCCACGGGTGTGCGGCACTTTCAAATGGGCCACGTGTTTGCCCTTGGAGTCTAGGATTTCAAGCTTGACCGCGTCCTCTTCCAGATCCTCTGCAAGATGCACCTGAAGAACCACCCCGGGTTTGGGGTTCGATCCGAACCAGTGCGCATGACCTGTGGTATAGGCACCGGAGCGCCTCTCCCAGCGCACGAGATCCTTCGGGGTAAAGAGGTGAACCGGCCCAGCGGCGATCTCTTCGTTCCAAGAACCCAGAGCCGAAATGTCCAAGACCCAAAATCCTCGGCCGTGGGTTCCAAGCACCAACTCTTGTGCTTCCGATTGAACCGCAATGTCATGCACAGCAATCGTGGGTAGACCAGAGCCCAGGGGATTCCACGTGTCGCCCCCATCCAGGCTGACCAGAACACCCAGTTCGGTCCCCAGGTATAGGGTATCCGCGCGGCTTGGGTCCTCGCGCAAGACGTTGACCGGCACTTGGGGCAGACCTTCGTCCAAACGCGTCCAGGTTTGGCCCAGATCTTCCGTGCGCCAAACCAAAGGCCGCATGTCATCTTCCCGGTAACCGCTAACGGTCACATAGGCCCGATCCTTCTTGTGCTCGCTGAGCACAACCCGCGAAACCCACCAACCCTGGGGCATTCCTGACAGGAGCCCGGTGAGATTCGTCCAACTGTGGCCCCCGTCCTGGGTCAACTGAACCAAGCCATCGTCGGTGCCCACCATCAAGGTGTCCGGAGTGAATGGACTTTCCGCGATGCAAGTAATCGTGCAGTGGGGCACATTGCCAGCGATCTTGTCCGGGTCCTGACTGGTTAGGTCATCGGTAATCAAAGACCAGTGGTCTCCACGGTCAAGGGAGCGGAACAGGCGATTGCCCCCAAACCACAGAAGCCGTGGGTTGTGCTGGGATAGCAGAATCGGCGAGTTCCAATTGAAGCGGTATTTTTCCCCATCCGGCGCCTTGGGTTGAATCCCCGCGCTCGTCCAAGCGCCACGGTCCCGGCGATAGATCCAGCCAAATTGGGACTCCCCATAGACGATGTCGGGATTGCCCGGTTCAATCTGAGCGTAAAACCCATCGCCGCCGCCAACGGATGCCCATTCATGGGCGCCGATGCCGCGTGGGCTTCTCGATACTGAAGGACCTCCCCAAGTTCCATTATCCTGGGTGCCCCCGTAGACGCGATAGGGATTCCCGTCATCCAACCCAAGGGCGTAGAACTGAGCCAAGGGCAGATTGTCGAAGTGGTACCAGGTCTCGCCTCGGTCATGGGAAAGGTGCAAGCCCCCATCGTTCCCTAGCCAAAGGCGTTTGGGATCTCTTGGGTCCACTTCAATCGAGTGATGATCCACATGCACACCGCTGGCCCGGTTGCTCTTCCAGGTGTGTCCCCCGTCTTCGCTCCAATAAAGGGGGACGCCGGCAAGATATAGCCGATTCTGGTCGTGGGGGTCCACGCGAATTTGGCCGTAGTAGTAGGCCGGGTTGCCTCCGGCGGGTTCGTTCGAGCGCTTGGTCCAGGTTTCCCCATGATCCTGCGAGCAATAGACGCCGCCGCCAATGTCGCGCATCGTGGGCTCCGCATCGATGGTCTCATCAAGGGCGCGACGGGTCACCTCCAAGGTGACCTCCTCGCCCCCCCGACGCAAAACCAACTCTACCTCTTGCTCGGGTTCGAGCACCGACAAGCCCACCGCCCAGGACCATTGGTTATTCAGGGGATTGCCAGCGAGACTCAGCAGAATATCCTTGGCCTTGATGCCTAATTCACCGGCGCCGCCTTTCCGCGGAGCGCGCACCACGGTCAATGTACCCTTGGAAAAACGGGTTTCCAGGGACACGGTGGGATCTTGATCCGGTGCGACCTCCACTTGATTTTGATTGCTAACAGAGGCAAAGATCAGACCGTCCTCGCCCTCGAAAGCCGCGAGTCCAATACGCCCGATATCGCCCTCGGGAAGCCCACGTGTTAGGCGCTTCCAAGTAAGACCCCCGTCGGATGACTTGTGAATACCAGAGCCCGGCCCGTTCCCATCAAAATTCCAGGGCCGACGCAGACGTTCATAGGAAGCGGCATAGATCGTGTCCGGGTCAAGAGGATCTAGCACTAGATCAACAACACCCACGGTCGGTCCCGTGTCCAACACACGCTTCCAACTCGCTCCCCCATCCCGGGTCTTGTACAAGCCGCGCTCTTCGTTGGCGCCATAGAGCCGACCCAGCACCGCCACATACACCACGTTGGAATTGCCCGGGTGAATCACGATGCGCCCGATGTGCTGGCTCTTTTCCAAGCCCATCAGGTTCCAAGTCTTGCCCCCATCGGTGGTCTTGTAGATACCGTCGCCCCAATAGGAGCTGCGCTGGTTGTTGGCCTCTCCGGTGCCGACCCAGATCACCTGGTCGTCGTGCGCATCCCAAGCGATGTCACCAATTGAAATCGTGCCCTCATGCTGAAAGATGCAATCCCAATTGGTGCCGGAATTTCGCGTTCGCCAAAGACCTCCGGACGCCGACGCAACCAGCAAGTGTGATGAGTCGGTAGGATGCAGAGCTATGTCCACAATGCGCCCACCGAAGGTGCTTGGGCCAAGTTCGCGCCAGGCAAGGGAAGAAGAGGAGACCCAAGGGGATGGAGTCTCTTGGGTAACACTCCGCACCTCTTCCGTCTGGGGACGGCAAAGGGCAGGAAGCAACAGGAGGGGGACTAGAACCAGGATCATGGGGCTACCTCTACATCGGCTCATTCAGGGTCAGCCGGCAAGGACAAGCCTCATGATAAGCACACACAGCAAATCCGACTTGGAATGCAGCCCCAGTCTTGCGCAGTTCCAACATAGATCTCCCCACTGGGCCAAAATCACGCCAAATGACCGCAATTCGGGCAAAGCCCCCCCTCCCTTACCCCTGGCTGGCCCCCACTCGCTACCCTCTTGACCACATGACCGGCCCCGACCGCACTGCCTATTGGCGCGCCAACCTGCGCCTCATCTTCACCATTCTCAGTATCTGGTTCCTCGTCTCCTTTGGAGCGGGTATCTGGGGCCGAGAGTTCCTCGACCAATGGCGCCTGCCTGGCACCGGCTTCCCTCTTGGGTTCTGGTTTGCGCAACAGGGATCGATTCTGGTGTTCGTCGCCTTGATCGCATTCTATGTACGCGCAGCGGGCAAACTCGACAAACGGTTTGAGGTAGAAGAAAATGCGCCTGACCCGGAAGTGAAGCAATGACTATCCAAAACTGGACCTTCCTGATCGTCGGCCTGACCTTTGCCCTTTATGTGGGCATTGCGATTAGCGCCCGGGCCAAGTCCACCGGCGACTTCTATGTGGCGGGCAAAGGCGTTCCTCCCCTTGCGAATGGCATGGCCACCGCGGCGGACTGGATGAGTGCGGCTTCGTTCCTGGGGATGGCCGGCCTGATCAGTTTCTTGGGCTACGACGGATCGGTCTATCTGATGGGCTGGACCGGAGGCTATGTGTTGCTCGCCGTTCTGCTGGCCCCATACCTGCGTAAGTTTGGCAAGTTCACGGTGCCCGATTTCATTGGCGACCGTTATGAGTCGAGCACTGCCCGCCGGGTCGCGGTCTTCTGCGCAATCTTTATCTCCTTCACCTATGTGGCGGGACAAATGCGTGGGGTGGGCGTTGTCTTCAGCCGGTTCCTCGAAGTCAGCGTAGAGAAAGGCGTTCTGATCGGCATGGTCATCGTGTTCATCTACGCGGTTCTGGGCGGCATGAAGGGCATCACTTGGACCCAGGTGGCCCAATACTGCATCCTAATTTTCGCTTTCCTCGTTCCAGCGATTTTCATCTCGATCCAGCTGACCGGCAATCCCATTCCCCAGCTAGGGTTCGGCAGTCGATTGCATGGGGAGGTGGGTCAAACCATCGCCAGCGGTGCCCCTTGGCTGTTGGAAACCGTGAATCAACTGCACGACGAACTGGGCTTTAAACCCTATACGGATGGGTCCAAGAGCCTGCTCGACGTTTGCTGCATCACGCTTGCCCTGATGGTGGGAACTGCGGGACTGCCCCATGTGATCGTGCGCTTTTATACGGTGCCGCGGGTCAAGGACGCACGCACCAGTGCTTTTTGGGCCTTGCTGTTCATCGCAATCCTCTACACCGCTGCCCCGGCCGTGGCTGCCTTTGCACGGGCCAACCTGATCCACACAGTCGAGGGCGCGCGCTACGCACCGGCCGAGACAGTTAGCACACAGGACCCCACTGACAAGCAACTACCCGAGTGGTTTCGAACCTGGGAAAAGACCGGTTTGATCGCTTGGATCGACAAGGATGGTGATGGGCGCGTGCGCTATCGTGAAGGAGCAGCCTTTGGAGCTTTCCAAGGTAGCAGCAAGCCAGCTTTCAGCGACCAGCGCGGTCCCAGCGGCGAACGCATGGTGCTCAACCCGCCCAACGATGGCCCTAACGAGTTGTATGTGGACCGAGACATCATGGTCTTGGCCAACCCAGAGATCGCGGGCCTGCCCGCCTGGGTCATTGGACTTGTTGCAGCGGGAGCCTTGGCCGCTGCCCTCTCTACCGCAGCTGGCCTGCTCTTGGTTGTCTCTACTTCCATCAGCCATGACCTGCTCAAGCGAGGCTTCATGCCCAATATCAGCGAGCGTGGCGAGTTGATCGCTGCGCGCACCGCGGCTGCGGTGGCGGTAGTCATTGCGGGCATCATGGGTATCTACCCCCCGGGTTTTGTGGCCCAGGTCGTGGCCTTCGCCTTTGGGTTGGCGGCGAGTTCGTTCTTCCCCGCCATCGTGATGGGTATCTTCTCCAAGCGCATGAATCGCCTGGGCGCAGTGTCGGGCATGGTCGCTGGCATCCTCTTCACCACCTGCTACATCATCTGGTTCAAGTTCATCGACACGGCACCGGATGCGGCCAGCCGTTGGTGGTTCGGTATCTCGCCCGAGGGCATTGGCTCCCTGGGCATGTTGCTCAACTTTGCTGTGGCCCTTGGCATCAGGCGCTTTGGCGCCCCGCCGAGCCAAGCCACCCGCGACTTGGTGGAACACATTCGTATACCTGGCGACTAAAAGCAGAAAGCAACGGCTTCTAAGGCCCCAATGGGGACCGGGCAGGAAGCTATCCTGCGGGCCATGGAGGAGACCCAGGAGACTCCCCCAGCGGGGAGAACCTTGACCCCCGGACCCTCAATGCTCACCATGCGGGCCCATGAGCGCAGCTAAGTGGAATCGAAAAGTGCACCGTTGGGGAGCCGTGATCGCGGCACTCCCCTTACTTGTCATTATGGCTTCAGGCGTAGTCCTGCAGTTGAAGAGGGAATCCGCCTGGATTCAGCCTCCCACCCAGCAAGGCACAGGCACGGAGTTGCTGCTGCCCTGGGATCAGGTACTGGAAGTCACGAAAGGCGTGCCTGAAGCCGGGGTCGAGTCCTGGGCGGACATCGACCGCCTGGATGTGCGTCCAAGTAAGGGAATGCTCAAGGTACGCTGCAAGAACCGGTGGGAGGTCCAGATCGACGCTTCCTCGGGCAAGGTCCTTTCCAGCACTCTACGGCGATCGGATTGGATCGAGTCGATTCACGACGGTTCTTGGTTCCACGACTCCTTCAAGCTGTGGGTTTTCCTACCCACGGGCCTGATCCTCTGCGGGCTTTGGGTCACGGGGGTCTACCTTTGGCTGCTCCCACATCTTGTTCGGCGCCGGAGGAAAACCTAAGCATGAAACGTATCTGTGTGTACTGCGGATCAAACCCAGGGGCCCGACCCATTTACCTAGAGGCCGCCAGAGAAGTCGGTCGCACTATCGTCGAAGCCGGCATGGGAGTCGTCTACGGGGGTGCAAAGGTGGGCTGCATGGGCGCTGTTGCGGATGCAGCCCTGGGCGCGGGGGGCGAAGTAATCGGAGTCATCCCCCACGGCTTGATCGAAATGGAGGTCGCCCACATGGGGCTCACCCAACTCGAAGCGGTGGATAGCCTGCACGAGCGAAAAGCCCGGTTTGAAACATTGTCCGACGCTTTCATTGTCTTGCCAGGTGGACACGGCAGCCACGATGAGCTCTTTGAAACTCTCACCTGGCTTCAATTGGGCATCCATGACAAGCCGGTCTGCGTCCTGAATCTAGATGGTTACTACGACCTGCTGCTAGCCCATATGGACCACTGCGAACAAGAGGGTTTCGTCAAACCCCAATACCGCTCGACGCTTCTTGTGGCCAAGACTCCGGCGGATTTAATCCCCACCCTGGCGGCTTTCACAGCCCCCGAACGGCCCAATTGGCGCGTAAAACCGCAGCCATAGAGACCGAGCAATTGTCGGTGCCAAAGGTCGAGACAAGAGTTGGAACGATCGGCCATGCGCCTCGTCTCTGGACTTGGTAATCCCGGGCAATCCCGCTTTAAGTTCTGACCCGGATGGTTCCGCGCCTGATATGGGCAGCCACCCTTTTTTTTCGGGGACGAAGAGCCTGTCGAGCTAGCTCTTGACCGGGTCCCTACGCAGCCGCCAGCCAACTTGGCGCAGGACTTGCTTGGCAACTTGCTCGGGATCGTATCCGTCAGGCAAGCGCACAAACAGCAGTTGTTTCTTAGCGCAGGCCTCCTTCAGGGCCGCGTAGGATTCCACTCCGAGGCGCACCCTAAGCAAGATTAGGTCTGCTTCAACTCCCTCGACCAAGGTGCGAACTGCATCCACATCGTCCAAGTCTTCCACGACGATAGGTTTCAAAGATTTAGGCCCAAAGACTTTCTGGAGCTCAGAAAAGTCCACTCCATCGGCGGCCTGATGCATCCCAACCAAGGACACGTTGCCCAGCAGCTCCCTGGCTTCTGCCA
The DNA here is from genome assembly GCA_028823345.1 of Planctomycetota bacterium. GTDB lineage: Bacteria > Planctomycetota > UBA1135 > UBA1135. The sequence goes on along the minus strand of JAPKBR010000021.1, from coordinate 3,711 downwards.
ACTGATCCCGAGCCGGTTCGGCGGGGGGAGCAGCCCCGGGGGCGGGGTTGGGAGCTTTCGTTGCCACCGGAGTCTTGCCCTCCAAGAACGGCTTGAGGACGATTGCTAGCTTCTCATCCAGCGCATGGTCCCGGGAAAGCTCCTGGGCGATCTCAACCAAGGAACGATCCCGCTGGGAAAGCCCAAAGGTGCTCCATTGATCAAGGGCAGTCGCAATCGAACCACGATCCGCTTCGAGCAGCTCCCCGCTCTTGGCACGGGCTGCGTGGTAGCGCAACTTGTCCAGCAAACCTCCGCGCTCTTTGCGGGCGTTGATCTGCTTACTGAATTCTTCGCGGCCATCATTGATGCGCTTGAGCAATTCTTGGGCTTTAGTGGGATCGGCCGGGTTGTCCAAGCGCATGTGGCGATCCACATACACCCGATGCCGTGTGGTCTGGTCCTTGAGCCAAGCAAAGAGGTCGCGCTGGTCCGAGTCACCTCGCAAACCAAGATTCCGAACGGCCACTAGGACGCCCGACTGAGCTTCCGCCATCATGTAGAGCAGATCCGAAACCGGGGCCAGACCACCCGCTTGGATTTCAATCTCATGGGCTACCTGGGCCACGCGAGCCAAGGCATCGAACGCGTCGGCGGCGATGCCCACGGCATCATCCGCGGGCAGCAGCATTGGACCGTCCAACATCCAGGGGTAGCACTCGGGAAGAGTCGGAAGAATCTGACGCAGCTCTTCTTCCCGGGCACTTAGCTCGGGACTGGTCTCACCCGCTGTTCGCCGATCCAGTGCAAACCGCAAAGCATCCCCTTTCCATTGGGATCGACGCCTAATCAATTCCAAGTCCGCGACAGGCTCGGAGGGCATCGTGTACTCAAGCGTGCTCACCCGACGGCCATCGGCGGTGTGCACCACCTTTTCGCGCAGGGGGCCATCGGAGGACTCCAATTGGTGTCCTAACCACGTGTGCAGTGAGCGCAGGGCGTCACGCATTTCTGGCCGACTTCGAGAGTCGTCCACCAACACGCTGAGAAGCGTCTTGGCGGCGGATTGAATTGATTGAGGGCGGGAATCCACGGGAAAATTAGATTGGCAGAGGGAAACTACGGTCGACCCCTCTAACGCGCATCAGTCTACGGCAAGCGGTGGAAATGAGGAAGGGTCGCGCGGTCCGGGAGCTTGGGCCGCGCCGTCCCAATGGACCCCCAGAATCAGCCCCGGACAAAACCGTATTCCATGGAATGCTGCATGACTGGGCCTCGGGCACCACTTTTCGGGGCCAATCTGCAGGCCAGATTCCGCCCCCCGGACTCCCGATTTTCTTGCGGTCTCTGGACGCCTGCGAAGATCCGGAGCCCACCCCGGGAGAACACACCCCAGATCGTGAATCAGCACGCCCCCGATCCCCGCGGAGAAACCGGGTTTCATAGACTCGCCCAAGGGCCCCGGACGGACCATTCGGCCAAGGGGGAGGCGAGTTGAGGCCACCAACTTGGCATCTGCCATAGAACTCTAAAGCCCTACTGAAACTGGATCATTACGGCATCGCTACCGTTGTAGTTCGGTGCGCCCGCCGCGGGGTCCCGGTACCACAACTGAAAGTAGAGGGTCGAGCCCGCGAGAATCTCGGTCGCCGCCGGAGCTGTGGAGAAGTCCACCGTGTACATGCCGGTCCCTGCACTGTTAGCAAAGACTGGTGGCAAGAGCCGTTTCAAGCTGCCCCCCACGCATCGACGGCCATGGCCGAAGACCACATTGGCTGTCGCAGGCCCAAAGAAAAACAAACCCGGCTGGTTAGGCGGCATGCCTGTGCCCGCCAAGGTCAAGTGACTGCTCGAAACCTGCGGGGTTCCGAGGGCGATGATGCGACTCACTTCTCCAGTGCTATTGGGCAATGGCGTGCAGTAGCGCGTGCCCATGGGTTCGGGTTGGTTCGCTGCGGCGAGGGCCTGAACCTCATGGACACCGAGCAATCGCCGATAGATGCGCAACTCGTCAAAAGTGCAGGGCGCGTCCAAGGCATAGGTCAAGCTGCCGTCCTGCCCAAGAGCCGTTGCTAAGCCTGCGTCCAAATCCCCTTGACCCACAATCGGAATCCCTCCCAGACACACTCCGTCGGAATAGAACACCGCCAACCCGTCCCGGTCGTGGGTCACAGCGACATGGTGCCAGGCGCCGTCGGCGATGTAGGCGGCTCGGTCAAAATCCTTTCGACTGCCAGACGCCCCCCGCAGATTCCACTGCCAATGCGCGCCGTCATAGTCCCCGGCGACCAACCAGCCCACGTTGTCGCCGCTGGCCCAGTCCTTGTTCGCCAGGAACGACGGGTCGCTGGGCCAACCGTTGCTGCGCACCCAGAATGCCACGCTGAAATCAGTTTGAGCGCCGAAGTCTAAATCCGCTGAATTGCCCAAGGAAACGAAATCTCCACTGCCATCAAGATCAAGGCCCAAGCCTACGCGCCCCAGCACATAGACCGGATTCCCCACAAGAGTGCCTGCGTTTCCGTGACCCGATTCATCCACCCCATCCCCTTGCAGATTGAGGTGCACCACCAGGTCATCCAGCATTTCGCCGGTGGTGGTAAAACTCCACAGATCCCCCACATGGGTCGTGCCGGAGGTGACCGTGTCCACTCGCCAATAATAGGTGGTGTTTTGATCCAAAGAACCGGGGTCCCAAACCGTGGAGCTTGTGTTACCTAATAAATCCGCCCCGCTCAAGAGGGCGTGCTCGCCCAAGAACACGTCATAGGAATTGGCATCGGCCGCTAAGGACCATTCGAGTTGGGCCAATACATCGCAGCGTTCCTCGTCCGCAACTGGATGGGGATAGCTGGCTATTTGTTGGGGAACACCGAAGGCATGACCGTCCGCCAGGTTCCAGCCAGGATCAAAGGGGACACCCAGATGATCCAGTGCCGAACGGGCGGCGCCCGTATGGCCCGGCCCCGGCGAATAAACACCTTGGACTGCCGCGCCTCCCTGCACGATCATCCAAATGTGCCGCTCATGGGGACTCTGCCCCCCGTGACCCGTGCCGTTCCCCCCGTGATCGGTGGTGACGATGATCTGCCACTCTTCGCTTGGGTAGTTCGGGCGCGCTTGCACGGCTGCCAAGACTGCGCCGATGTGCGTGTCGGTCGCTTCGATCGCGCTGATATAGGTTGGGTTGGCGGGGCTAAAGCCAGAGGCATGGCCCGCATGATCCACATCGTCGAAGTGCACGAAGAGAGCGTGAGGATCGGTGGTCTGCAAATGATTCACAGCGGCGTTGCGTACGGCTTGACCCGTGCCTCCCGCATTGATCACATGATCCGCAAGCCCCGGAAAGGGCGCCAGCATCGAGTCATTGATCGGATGCCATTGAACAATCGATGACAAGACCGCTGCGGGGAATGCGCTGCGCACATGGGCAAAAAAGTGGGGGTAGGTGCCAAAGTTGCCGCTGGAGAATCCACCGTTGGAAGCAACACCATGCCGGTCGACCCACACGCCGGTCAAAATGCTCGACCAACCCGGCCCGCTGGAAGTTGCCTGCTGGGTCGGATCGGTGGGCATGATGCCGCCACCAGCAAAGGCATCCCAGGTAACCGCGCCTGTGGCGACCAATCCATCGAGAGCTGGGGTGGACGCGGCCTGAACAGCGTCGGAACGGACGCCGTCAATTCCGATCAACAAGACATGCCGAGGACCAGGGGTCTGGGCAAAAACCGG
>JAPKBR010000090.1 GCA_028823345.1 Planctomycetota bacterium | reverse complement strand
ATCGGATTAGAAATCCGATGCACTCTCCAACCTGACCTGGCGCAAGCCCAAGAGAATCAAGAACTTACAAGAGCCTAGTTGGGAACAGGCTCCGAGATTTGCCTCGGGTTTGCCTTAGGCCTCCCTGCGATCAGGTTTACTTCTGTTGCAGGTGGACTTCAATGGCCTCTAGGGCGGCGTCTACTTTTCGTTGAGAGCGAGTGAGCAGCTCCACGTACCAGATTGCGTGGGGGATATTGGCGCCGATGTGCTGACGGAAATCGGGGTCTTTTACGATGTCGATCGGGAACCCTTTTTCCCATTCCTTTATCTCCCCTACATGGGGGTGCACCCCTCCAAGCCACGGGATTAGATCGGTTGTAACGAGCTTGTCCATGACGTGGTTGTTGCCAAGGATGCGCGGCACCATGTGATCGTAGTAGTCGGAGAGGGCGGTCGCGAGACCAGGGTCTTGAAGCCAGCGGACATTGCCGGAGGTGACCATTGCTTTACGCGCGCCTATATCTGGAAAAAAGGAGAGGGCGGTGTACATGAAATGGACGACCGTTTGTGTGAACTCGGCTGGGTCTCCCTCCCCCTCTGCGTAGGCGAGGAGGTCACCTAAAGCCTTGACTCCCTGTTCGTGTTTGCCGAGCAGGTCGACAATCTCCACGCGGTCGGCCTCCAGGTTGCGTTGAATGGCTAGCAAATCCATGCGCATGGCTTCGTTGCCAAGCCGCTCTTGTCTCCACTCATTTAGGAAGAATGAGAGCGTGATGCCACTGACAATGATGAACAGCTCGATCAAGTAGTAACAAAAGCCGTTCCTGTATTTCCCCGATTCTTTCATGTGAAGATCATACAGGACATCGCTAGTAAAAATGAGAGATGCTCGCGGTGGGTGCAAACGCCATAGCTTCTTTGTCTAAGGCAAGCCTCTCGCTCTGCTCGTATGCATCAACCGCAATGCCTGCCCGCAAGTAAGCAGAGATTCTGATTGATGGGGGGCTTGGAGCGAGAGCTTCTTGGAGTGACTTCGTCTAAGGCGAGGCACCTCTGTGGGAGTCCCAAGAACGCTAGATCCTCCGCTGTGGAGGGGAGTGTGCCGCCCAAGATTCGATCTAGTGCTGTTCCCCCGAGGACGCGAGGTCTGCCTGCGGGGGCATTGACGCCTAGGCCCGAGGGTATCCGCCGGCTCGACTGTGGCGGCCAGCAAGTCATGCAGTCACCTCCCTAGGACTCCGCATTCCTTCCCTAGGGGCTTGGGGGTCGTTGTCTAGGGTCTACCCCATTCAGGGGCTCTGTTCCAAAGAGCGAAATATCATCTTCCGGTGTAGGCTGAAGGACCTCCCCTTCGCATGAAGTACGAACCCTCTTTCCATCAAAGGACTTTCCATGTTGCAACGGCCAATCTCCACGACAATTGTTTGCTTGCTCGCCATGAGCTCGGGTGCCCTGTCCCTCGTATCCATAGCCCAAGCCCAAGGGAGCGGCGAGGCAATTTTCCTGGGCTGCTCAATTGGCGGCAGCGCCGATCCCTGGTGGTTGATTGACCCGGTCACCGGCACCCTGATTGAATCAGGGGGGGAAGTGGCCACCAACAATTGTTCTGGTGCCAGCTTTGCAAATGGTGGGACGGAACTATTGGTCTTGTCATCCATTGACAGCAGCCTCTACGTGGGAACACCAGGAGGCCCTGGGGTGTCCTTTGCCTCTCTGACGAGTTTTGTTGGCAATCCCTACGGGCTCGTGGTGGATCCTTGGCACCAGAGCTACTTGGCTATGGTCAACACGGGTTCGGGGTTGGGGTTTGCTCTCCAGGTTGTTGATGGCAATCCCAATCACAGTACTTATGGGCAGGTGGTTGCTGGCAGTGTGCCCCAACTAAGCCTCGGTTTGATTGAGCGTTGGAATCTGTCCCCTTCGGGCAGAATCGCCGTAGCTGTCCCTGCGCTTTTTGGCGGGACCTTGGCGATCTTTGACACGGATCCCAACAGTGGGGGCTACATGACGGCCACCAGCACGAGTCCCACTACAGGGACCCCCGGCATCGCCATCGGAACCGCCCTTGCCATCAGCGAAGACGACGCCATGGCGACCGTCGTGCTCGGGGGGATCTACGAGACCATGTTGGTGCGTTACGATCTGAATGCGGGCGCCTGGGTGGATGCTGACCCCTCATTGCCGGGGATGCAGCACATCACCATCCCGATTGGAATTGGTCAGGGAATTCAACTCTTGCCCGGCTCGGGGGGAGCCATCGTTTGCGGCATGGGCCACAGTTCTCAATATGGTTGGATGGGACGGGTCGATTTTGGTGCCGCCCCCGATCAATGGTCGTTTACCGAATTCGGCGTAGGATTGAACCTGTTCGATGATGCAAGCGCTCTATCCCTTTCCCCGGACGCTGCTCACTCCTTTGTGGCAGCTGCTGGCCCGCACCGGGGGCTTGTTGTGGACAACCAAACAGGCGTGGTGCTGCACTCGATCCCCCTGCCGGGCGCCGCGGGCAGCGTCACGGTATCTTCCTGGCGTAGTGCCCCGACCGACGGGGATATCTTCTGCGCTCCCGCATCAGCGAACAGCACCGGACTGGGCGTCACGCTGGCACCGTCTGGGCACGGCGGACCGGGGATCTATCACCTGGAAGCGCAGCAGGGGCCGGACCAGCAGTTTGGTTACTTCTTGATCTCCGCAGGCTTAGAAGAGCCCGGACTTGCAGTGAGTCAGGGGCGTCTGTGCCTGAGCGCGCCAATCGGCCGTTACAACAGCGCGGCTGGGCCGTCCCTCGACTCTCTGGGTCGCTTTGATGGAGCAGGGATCTTCCAGAACCTCGCGGGCACTTCTAGTGTGGGCAGCGGTTTTGATCTGCCCGTTGCGACTCCCACTCCCCCGGGAGCTGTGATCACCCCTGGGACCACTTGGGCTTTCCAACTTTGGTATCGGGATGTGGGCGGCGTGTCCAACTTCTCGGATGCGCTCGTCGTGCAGTTCTATTGATGAACTCGCAGGGCATCGAGTCCCTTCCCCAGAACGCTAATTCCTCCGCTGGGGAGTGTTCCTATTAGGAGGCTGACATGAAATGGGTTGCCACTCAGCCTTCACCGCAGCGTTCCCCTCAGCAAGTCTGGGCTCAAAGGATCGCCTGGGGCACTGTTGCCTGGTTGGCCTGGACCCGCCATGTGGACGTTAGTTGGAAGAGAGCCCGCCATAAATATAAGCAGGCGCTTGAGATGTATATGGCGGAGCGTTCAGAGCTTCTTGGGAAGTTGAACGGCAACGATGAGCAAACCGGAGCTTAGTTTTTCAAAACCGATATTGTGCGGCCGCTCTGCCATGATCGCGATGACCTTAATCATCACTTTCGGGAACTACGCGAACGATCACGATCGGGGACAGGCACTGCTGTCTCCCAGCTCGTCCCGGTGC
>JAPKBR010000061.1 GCA_028823345.1 Planctomycetota bacterium | reverse complement strand
CCCGTAGATCCGCCCGTAGATCCGCCCCAGGAAGGGTCGGGAGACGGCTGAGCCAAGACCTCCAACTCTGCTTAGGGGCAGGATTTGAAGGGCATCCAAGCGACCGGTGAGGCATCGAGCCACGCCGGTCGCTACACTTTCATACATGCCCCTGCGCCACCTGCTACGTATTCTCGGCGACGAGCCAAAGGAATCCCGTCCCTTGACCAAGGAGGAGGCCTTCCGCGCCATGACCTCCATTCTCTCTGGAGGAGAAAGCGAAATTACGGTGGGCGCTTTCCTGATTGCTCTCCGTTGGAAAGGGGTAACGGTGGAAGAACTCACCGGGTTTGCCTTGGCCGCGCGTGGCGTTGCGCGGATTCCATGCCAGGGGATGGAAGGATTGGTGTGCGTGTGTCCACCCCATGACGGGCAGGTTCATCACCCTCCCCTAGATGCGCTCAGCTCATTGATCGCTGCCGGGGCTGGCGCGCGAGTCCTCATGATCACCGACCAGGGAGTCCCGCCTTTGCGCGGACTGACTGCTCCGAATATCCTGGAGGGCTTGGGTTTGCAAATGACTTGGGATCCGACAGAGGCAGAGGACTGGGTTGCCAAGGGCCGCTTCGCGGTGCTCTCCGCCACGGGAATGCTGCCGGGGCTTTTGCATACACGCCGCGCAAGGAAAGGGGTTGTGTTGCGGACACCCCTTTCTACCCTTGAAAAACTCCTCGCACCCTCCCACGCATCGGTTGTGCTTGGGGCCATGCACGGGCCGGTGTTGGGAACAGCGGTTGAAGTGATCCAGGGCCTTGGGCATCCGCGCGGCACTGCTTTGCAAGGAGTCGACGGCGGCGTCGTTCCCTGGGTTTCCCGGCGCACCCGTGGCATTGCCCTGGATGGGGGACACCTAGTCCCGCTTGTTGTGGACCCGACGGACTTTGGCTTGGGGCACGATTCAGAACCCGAGCTGCCCATGTATGGCCCTCCGGAAGAAGAAGAGGGAGCCTGCGACAATCCCCAACTGATCAAAGACGCTCAAAAAGTCTGTGACGAAGTCCTCAAGGGAGTCCGAAACTCCGCCCGTGATGCTGCCCTGATGGGTGCTGGGGTTATCTTGAAAACCGTGGGACTCTCCATGACCCTAGCGGAGGGCGTGGACCTTGCGTCCCAGGCCCTTGACGGGGGCGCGGTGACCGAGCGCATTGCCCACCTTGGGGACCTATCGCACCAGTGAGCCCATCTATCGAAGAGACTCAACCAGCTTCGAGTTCCCTTGCAGCAGTTGACTTAGGATCCAATAGTTTCCACATGGTGGTGGCCCGCGAGAGCGAAGGCCAACCGGTCCTGATCGACCGTTTGCGCGATCGCGTTGGACTGGCCGAGGGCCTGCGCAAGGACGGTGGGATTGAGAAGAAGTTCAAGGATCGGGCGATCGACTGCCTCGAACGATTCGGTCAAAGGATCGCGGGTATCCCAGCGGCCCGGGTGCGCGCAGTAGGCACGGCCACTTTTCGCGCCGCCCATGGCGTCTCTGACTTCCATGCGCATGCAGAGAAGGCTCTAGGTCATCGCATTGAAATCCTCGGGGGCCGCGAAGAAGCAAGGCTCATTTACCTAGGGGTCGCTCATGGTCTAGCAGGTGATGGGGAGCGGCGGCTAGTGATTGATATTGGTGGCGCAAGCACCGAGTGCATCATCGGGGTGGGGTTCAAATCCCAGGTGGAAGAGAGCCTCAAGATGGGCTGCGTGACCTTCTCACGGGAGTATTTCCCCGAGGGGCACATTACAAAAAAGGCGTTCAATGCTGCCACCATGGAAGCGCGCCGCCAACTTGAGCCGATCGCTAACGTTCTTCGGAACCGTGGGTGGGAGCAAGCTGTGGGCTCGTCAGGGACCGTACACGCAACCGCTCAAATCTTGGCGCAAAACGGTTGGGGGGACGGGACGATCACCGCGGATGGCTTGGGGTCTCTGGTGGATGAGCTCGTAAAGCAAAAGTCCGTTGACGAGTTGGACTTGTCTGGGCTAAAAGATGACCGCCGGAAAGTCCTGCCCGGTGGCATCGCAATCGTGAAAGCGCTGTTTAAGGAATTGCGCCTCGAAGAACTGCACACTTCACCGGGCGCCCTGCGGGAAGGCCTGCTGCATGACTTGCTCGGCAGGCTGCATCAGGAGGATGTGCGCACCGGGTCGGTGGTAGCCTTTGGTGCACGCCTTGGCGTGGACGAAGCCCAGGCTTCACGGGTCATGAGCATGGCAACGGAGCTATTTGATGTGGTCCAGGGTGTATGGGACTTGAGCAGCGAACATCGGGATCTGCTTTTGTGGGCGGCATCGTTGCACGCGGTTGGATTGTCCGTGTCCTACTCCGGCTATCACCACCACGGCGCTTACCTGGTGGAAAACGCAGACTTGACCGGCTTCTCCAAGGAAGATCAGCGGAGAGTTGCAGAGTTGGTGCATCTGCATCGTAGGCGCTTCAGGATGTCCTACTTAGAGCGTGAAACAGAACCCTGGCAACTCATTCTGCGGAGGTTGGCTCTTCTGCTACGCCTCGGGGTTGCCTTGCACCGGGGACGCGGAGCCGGGGAAATTGAACGGCCCAGCGTTAGCTTGGGCAAGACGAAGGAGAACCTCAAAGTGACCTTCTCCGATGGCTGGCTGGATGCGCATCCCTTGACCCGGGCGGATCTAGAACTAGAGTCAGACCTGGCCAGGGAGGCCGGTTTCATCCTCAGCGTCGGGTAAGCCGCATATCTTCTGGAGCAAGAGGTCCTGGGGATGGGGAAGCCTTTGGCCCTGGCTCTGATCGCTGCGTGTGTAGGTGCCATCCGAGCGCATCTCCCAAATCTGTATGTCATCATTTAGGAAGTCGAATAGGTCCTCCTGGGTGAGGCGTGCACGCAGCGCTTCGTCTTCAATTGGAAAACAAGTCTCGACCCGACGCTTCAAGTTGCGGCTCATCCAGTCGGCGCTGGATGCGAATAGTTCTTGTGCGCCCTGTGCGTGGAACCAATAGAGACGGCTGTGCTCGAGGAACCTACCGAGGACGGAGCGCACGCGAATGTTTTCGGAAAGCCCATGGACCCCGGGTCGCAGGCAGCAGGCACCGCGCACGATCAAGTCCACCTTGACGCCAGCCTGGGAAGCCCTGTAGAGCGCCTGGATCACCTTGGGCTCGGTCAACGCGTTCATCTTGGCCACAATTCTTGCCTCTTGGCCGTTTCGGGCGGCATCGGCTTCGGCATTGATGCGTTCGATCAGAGCGCTTCGTAGGGTGAAGGGGCTTTGGAGGATGCGTTGAAGGGCCTGTTCTTCGCCGAGGCCGGTTAGCTCAAGGAATACCCGGTGCACGTCCTCACCCAGCTCAGGGCGCGAGGTTAGGTAGCTGATGTCGGTGTATGCACGCGCGGTTCCCGAGTGATAGTTTCCCGTCCCAAGATGACAGTAGCGTCGCAGTTCGCCACGCTCTCGCCGGATCACCATCAACATCTTTGCGTGGGTCTTGTAGCCGACAATTCCGTACACGACGCTGGCGCCCACTTCTTGCAACTGGGTAGCGAGGCCGATGTTGCGTGCCTCGTCGAAACGAGCTCGCAGTTCAATTACGGCGGTGACTTGCTTTCCCGCGCGTGCTGCCGCCATCAGGGCGGCAACGACGGGCGAGTCCGCGCCTGTGCGATAAAGCGTTTGCTTGATGGCCAACACATCGGGGTCTTCAGATGCCCGCCGCAGAAACTCGACCACCGGTCCGAAGGATTCATAGGGATGGTGCAGCAAAACATCGCCCGCTCGAAGAGTGGCGAAAATGTCGTCGTCAGGCCCCACGCCCTTTGGGGTGCGTGGGATGAAGGGAGGGAACTTGAGCTCCGGACGGTCGACCATGTCCAGCAGTGCGCTGAGCCGGTGTAGGTTGACTGGTCCATCAACTCGGTAGAGCTCATCCTCGGTAAGATCGAAGCGTTGCAACAGAAAGTGCGCCAACTCATCGGGGCAGTCGTTCGCGAGTTCGAGGCGTACAGCGTCGGCAAACTGGCGTTCAGGGAGTTCTCCCCGAAGGGCCTGCAGCAAGTTCTCGACCTCTTCCTCATCGACCCATAGGTCTCCGTTGCGGGTCACTCTAAACTGGTGGCAACCATTGACGGTCATACCTCCAAAGAGCTCGCCCACATGGGCGTGGATGATGGACGAGAGCATGGTTAGGTGCATGCCCTTGTCGGAGGTGGCACCAGGAATGCGTAGTACCCGGGGGAGCGCTCGGGGAACTTGAACAATGGCAATGTTCGCATCGCGGCCAAAGGCATCGTCTCCCTCAAGCACCACGATGAAGTTGAGCGACTTGTTGAGAATGCGCGGGAAGGGGTGCGCCGGATCCAAGCCAATAGGGGTCAAGACCGGAAGGACCTGACTGCGAAAGTGATTGAGGGCCCATTCGGCTTGTGCCGTGGTCCACTGGGAACGGCGCACGAGGCGGATGCCCTCATCGGCGAGGGCAGGCAGGATCACCTGGTTGAGGGCGGCATATTGATCCTGGATCAAGACCCGGGCGACCTCAGAAATGGCTGTGAGGGTCTGTTCTGGTGTGCGCCCATCGAGCGTGAGCTGGGAAGCTCCATGGATGGATGCTTCACGGTGAGAGGCTGCGCGTACCTCGAAGAACTCGTCAAGGTTGGATGAGGAGATCGTCAAAAAGCGCAAGCGTTCCAATAGAGGGACGCTCACATCAAGGGCCTGGGCCAAGACCCTACGGTTGAATTCTAGTAGTGAGACGTCCCTGTTCACGAAGAGCTGGGGATCGCCGTACTCGAGGTTTCTGTTTTGGGCGGGGGTGGGTGCCACGGTAGTTGCCTTGTTGGAGGAGGCTGGGCTCCTAGGACTTTGCCTGTGTGTTGATTATCCGGTGGTGACGAACCGGGTCCCCCACGATTCCGGTCAAACGCGACACGGTGGGGTTGACGAATGTGAACCCCATACTGGATCCAATTGCTTCAAAGACGGGCAATTCCTCGTCGGATGTGGTCAGGATTGCCTTTGGGGCGAGCCCTCCCAGGGCCAGCCGTACGAGGGTTTCAACCCTGATACGTTCAGCCTTGGGATGGCCCCCAGCCACCTGTAGGGGGCCTCCCTGACGTCCGTAGAGCTTATTGTGCATGGCCGGAAAGGCATCAGGGTCGGTCAAGACCGAGACAAACCAGAGGTGATCCACCTGACCGGTTTCCGCGGGACGCATCGGGGCGGTAGTAACTCGCGGAGCGAGGCCACCAGTGACCTCCGCCACTGATGCCATAGCTGCCTTGAGGAGGTTCAGCTCGATGCCCTCCAACCCGTGAACCGTCACCTTGCGATTCAGCATGGTGGCCTCAAAGATCAACGGCGCAAGCTCGGCGACTCCGGCCCCCACATACAAGCTGCGGCCGTTTGGGCTCAAGTGTTGGCCCAGGTCGCCGGCGAACAACAGCCCGGCATTGCGTGCCGCATCGATTGCCTCCGGAGAAAAAAAGCCTTTACTATCACCCGAGCAATAGACGCTTTCTAGGGCTTCCCAATCAATGGCCCTTTCTGCGGCATCGAGGGCTTCGGCGAATTGTGCGGGGTCGTTCATTGTCCTAGGCTACGTTTGGCGAGTTACTCAAGCCGAGTTGCTTGCGAATTGTATTGAGGGCTTCGGGTTCTCCGAACAGAAGCAGCCGGTCCCCTTCTTCAAGGCGGGTTGCGCCCCGAGGAATCATGGTGGTGTTGCGGCGGCGGATGGCAGCCACTAGGCAGCCATCGGGAAGCCCCAGCTCGAATAGTTGTTGATCAATCCAGGGCTCGGATTCCGATCCCGGCGTCAGGCGCAGGGAGAGGTACCGGTCATCTCGCAAGAATACCTCGCGAAGGGCCATTTCGTTAGGAGCAGAACGCCAAGCAGGGTCAAAGTCGTCGCGATCGATGCGATTGGCTAGTTGCGCCAACATCCGCAAGTGGCGGCTCGGATCATTCTTCGGACTGACAAGGAAAAAGGCCGCGTGGACAGCGTCCGTCAGTTGGGTTTTGCCAAAGACGTCGCCCGTAAGAATCTGGAAGTCCTTGATAGACCGAACCAACACCAAGAGGGGCTGCTCGATGTCCGGAAGATACATGTGGGGGAGGGCGACGCCCTTTGCGACGGGCGTGGCGCCCATCTTTGTGCCTTCGCGGAAACCGCCTATGAATACTTCTCTCGGGCCACCGGTCCGTTCCGCAAGGGCCTCAGCCACTTGCTCGATCAGTCGATCGAAATCGGGGACCGTCTCCACCTCGATGACTTGCGCCCCAAGGACCACCTCCTCAAAGGGGTCCTCGTCACGCAGGCCCTTTTCTTTGAGAATCGTGCGCAACTCCACATCGAGCGCTTCATGCCTGGAGCGTCCAAGGCGCTCAAACACATGGTAGATTGCCCCCGTTCGCTTGACTCTAGAGGAGCCATAGAACTGGAACCAGGCGATTCCCGCGGCGATCAGGCCTAGGCTGAAAGCCGTGGGCAACCAGCCCATTTGAATGATCAAGAAGAACGGCGAGAGGATGCCGAAGATCGGAATCCAAGGGTAGAGCGGCGTGCGATAGCCGGGGTCATAGCTGGCAAGTCCGCTCTCGCGCATAATGATCACGGCTAGACAAAGCAGGGCGAACATCATCAACTGGAAAGCACTGGCCAGCTTGGCAATCTTGATCGGGTCGAAGAACAAGATCACGCTAATGATCAAGGCGACAGTGACCAGAATCGACACCAGCGGCGTCCCGTTCTTATCGAGCTTCGAGAGAGCGGGGGGCACAAGATCGTCACGCCCCATGGCGAGCGGGTAACGGGAGGCGGCCATGATCCCGGCGTTGGCCACCGAGAAGAAGGCTAGAACCGCACCCACAGAAACCACGATCATTCCCGTGCGACCACCGATAATATGGGCGGCGCTGGACATGGGCGTCATGTTGCCCGCGAGCTGGGCCGGGGGCATGACGCCCACCATGACCGCGGTGGCGAGTCCATAGATCAAGAGCGCCGTAATCAGGGACAGGAAAATGCCCCGGGGCAGGTTGCGCTCCGGGTCGGAGACCTCTTCTGAAACACTCGCCACATTGGTGACGCCCACATAGCTGATGTAGACCAGGCCTGCGGTGGCCAAGATGGATTCGCGCCCAGCGTCCAAGAACCCGCCGAAGTGTTCGACTCGCATCTCGGGTAAACCGACTGCAAGGAAACTTGTGAGGATCAATAGCAGAAGGACCACGAGGATTTTTTGGAGCCCCCCCGAGTGTTTGGCGCCCATGGCGTTCAAGCCCGCGAAGAGAACCGCAAAACCGATTGCGAGAGGTTTGAGCAAGTATGGGTTGGGTTCGAACAACAGCGAAACCGTCGCCGCTAAGCCAACAAGTGCGAAACTCGTCTTGAGCGCAATGGCAAGCCATGTGCCAAAGCCGCCAATTGTCCCCAGCAGGGGGCCGAGACTGCGCTCGAGGAAGTAGTAAGACCCTCCCGCTCTGGGCATGGCCGTGGAGAGTTCGACGATGCAGAGCATAGCCGGAATCAAGGGTACGGCGGCGAGCAGGTAGCAAAGCACGACTGCCGGACCTGCCTGCTGTGCGGCAAGTCCGGGCAAAAGAAACAGCCCCGCGCTGAGGGTCGCGCCAGTTGCGATGGCGTAGACGCTGCCGAGGCCCAGTTGTTTCTTAAGTGGTGTGTTGGAGGTGTCGCCCATCGTGTGTTGCGCGGCTCTCAAGCCGCGCCGTGGTTACTTGTCGTCGAGACCGCGCCCTTCACGCAGGATGTGATAGGCGCCCGTTGCGAGAGCGTCAAACTTCTCCACAATACCCGAGGGCCAGCGCACGGTAATGCCTTCGATCTCGGATGAAGTGCCGAGGCCAAAATGTGCCCTGGGATCATTGCTGGCAAGGTAGCTATAGGCCGGGTCCGCAAGGCGCCAAGCGGTCTTGCCTTGGTGTGTCACACCGACCATCGCACCGGGGACTTCGTCTCCCCGCTTGTCGAGCATCCGGAAACCAATCCAGTGCCCCTTTGCGTTGTTCATCAGCAGCTTGGTGCGGCCATCGCGGTCCATGTAGACCACATCCACATCCCCGTCGTTATCAAGGTCACCAAAAGCCGCGCCACGGCTCGTACCCACGGACTGATTGGTTTCGCCGCCGCCAGGGACCGGTGCAAAGCGTGTGCCGCCCTGGCCTTGGTAAAGATGATTGGGTTCCGCGTATGGATCTGCGGCAAAAACTTCCTCGTGGCGCCATGCCTGCACAGCGCCGTTGACCACATACAGGTCAAGCTGACCATCAAGGTCGTAGTCATGGAAACCCATGCCAAAACCCGTGTACTTCAGGCTGGTGGCATTCATGCCAGTAGCGTTGGTCTTGTCCGTGAAACGACCGCGGCGGTTCATGTAGAAGGTGTTGGTTTCCCGGCGCAGGTGGGTCATGAACAGGTCGAGGTCCCCGTCCTGGTCCACGTCCACCCACTGAACGCCCATACCGGCCTCTGGCGTTCCATTGCCATTGACGGCGCAACCGAGCAAGAGGCCCTTGTCGGTGTACTTGCCCCGGCCTTTGTTGTGCCAAAGGTTGTTAGGGGTCGCGTCGTTAGCCACATAGAGGTCCATGTTGCCGTCCTGATCGTAGTCGGCCGGGGCAACCCCAAGGCCGTTCCCAAACGCTGCGTCTAAACCAGAGGTGGGCGTCCAATCTTGAAAGCGAGAGCGTCCCATGACGAATAAGACATCGGGGCTGGCCGCGTTGTAGTTGTTGGGACTGCAGTAGTCGCGCTCGGAGAAGTAGTTAAAACAAGGGGTCTCGGTTGATGCGTGCCAGAGCAGGTTGTTGACCACATAAAGGTCAAGGTCCCGGTCTCCGTCGATATCAAGAAACGCAGCGCTGGTTGCCCAGCGCACATCTTCGGTGCCGGAGGTCTTGGTGATATCCTTGAAGCGCACAATCCCTTGCTTGTCAGGTCCTTCGTTGCGGAACAAGATGTTCACGCCCACATTGGTGACGAATAGGTCCATGTCCCCGTCGCGGTCATAGTCACCGCAGGCCACACCCATGCCGTAGCTGGCGTCGCCTACGCCGGCAAGTTCGGTGACATCCTCAAAACGGGGCTGGCCGGTACCCTCGTCCACACCTAGGTTGCGGAACAATTGGTTCGGCGGGTTGTCGGGACCTTCGCCGTCGGCATCCTTGAGGAAACCCGACTGGACACAGTAGATGTCCAGCAGTCCGTCTCCGTCATAGTCGAGCAGGGCTACGCCGCCACCCATGATTTCGGGGAACCAGTATTCACCCCGGGCTCCGCTGATATGGGAGAACTCGATGCCTGCAGCTTCGCCGATTTCGGTGAACCAGGGGGTGGGCGTATTGTCTTGGGGAGCACCCAGGACAGATAGAAGAAGGATAGAAAGTTGCACGGTGATCAATGCCCAGCTTGCTTGAGGGTGTTTTCGAGTTGTTGCTGGAAGGCGGCGATCTCAGGATCATTTCCTGAAACGGTCGTCGCGTGTTGGGCGGCTTGCCTGGCGCCGTCCCATTTTTCCATGGTGTACCTGACCCGCGCTAGGAAAACCCACGCCATGGGGTTCTCCGGGGAATGGGCCGTGTGGGCCATGGCGAATTTTTCCATTTCCCGATGCTTTCCCTGACTGGCGTAGAGTTGGGCAAGGAATTCATAAAGCTGGGGTTCGGTGCAACCAAGCATGTGCGCTCGCTGCATGTTAGCCATGGTGATCTTGCCCTTCGCTTGTGCCCCCTCGGGGTCGTTGGGGTCGATGCTGACCTGCTCCACCAGGCCTCGGTAGTACCAGGTCCTCCCGATGTGCGGCGCCATTTGAATGGCCGCGTCGGCGGCGGTGCGCGCACGGGCGATAAGGTCCACGCGTCGGGACGCGTTGGCGGGGTTGGAGGACATGTTGAGCAGTACCACGGCCATGTCAATCTGCGTGGCGTAGGCCTTGGGGTCGATCAGTGCGCTCTCGTCCAACAACTTGAGGGCTTGTTCAAGGTCTCCGAGTTGCTGATAGGCACGGGACATTATGTTGAGAACCTGCATGTCGGGGCCGCGCTCGGCTCGGATGACTTCGAGGGCCGCGAGTGCACCCTGGGGGTCACCGCCGGCGAGCCTGTTCTCGATAGCACCCATGCGCTTGCCAAATCCGGCGGCCCACTTGGTCAGCAACGGCTGGTGGGGATCTGGCGGGAAAATCGGGAATGCGTTGAGCCCGCGCTTAAGCTCGAACGCCGACTGCAGATCATCGCCTAACTCAGCCAGAACCAGGCCCAAGAGATAGTGTGCGTGGGTGTAGGCGGGGTTGATGGTCAGGGCTTCGCGCAGGAGATCCGCGGCCTCTTGCCAGGATTCCTTTTCGATCATCACTTGGGCTAGGCCCACTCGGTTTTCGGGAAACTTGACCGCACCGCCAAGCCCCGCTTCCGATGCAATCGCCTGCTGCCAAGCAGCTTCAGCTTGGTCGATGAATCCCATGCTGAGCGCTGTGTCTCCCAGCCGCGCTTGGACCACCGCCGTGTTCTTAAGCCTCGGCGCTACCGCCCGAAAGGACTCAAAAGCGGCGATCAGATCGCCCCCCGCATGCTGGCAAACGCCTAGGCGGTAAACCCATTCCGGCTTTTCTGGCATCAGGCTGATGGCTTGGGCATAACAACCCAAAGCCAATGACCACATGGTGTTGGCCTCGTAGGCCAGTCCAAGCTGAGACCAAGCTTGGCCCCGCGCGCTCAGATCTTCGGGTGTTGCGCCGGCGTGTTCGAGATTTGCTTTGAGCACTCCTTGGAACGCCCGATCCAAAGTGGCGACCACCTCAGGGTCCATGCGCGAGGTGTTCTCGATAATTGGCGGCGAGGGAAGATCGGGGGCTTGGAAGCCAGAGTCGACGTGGACCGCAAAGGCCAGCAAAAAGGGTAGGTAGGGCATAGGTGGCTCCCGTTGGGGCAGGCGGATTATACTGGCAACCGGACGGGGTCAGGACATGCGCCGCCGAGTGGTGGGGGCGGCCTTTCTACGGGCGCCGATGGGGTGTGTGGGCGGGGAGTTGGAGGGCTGGGAGGGCACCGGGCGCAGACCGGAGAAATCGGCCAACGGGGATTCTCGATTGTGACTGCCGGGCGGGAGTCAAGCCCCTACAATCACCGCCCTCAAGAGAGGAGTATCTGCGTGCAATTAGGATTTGTCATCGATCACACACGCTGCATTGGCTGCCATGCCTGCAGCATTGCTTGCAAGTCTGAAAACGACGTGCCGCTGGGGAGCTATCGCACCTGGGTCAAGTACACCGAAGAGGGTGAATTTCCCTCGGTTCGCCGGGGCTATTCCGTTCTGCGCTGCAACCAGTGCGAGGAACCGCCCTGTGTCGATATCTGCCCGACTTCAGCTCTGGGCAAGGGCTTCAACGGCGTGGTGGAAATTGACCCCAAAAGCTGCATCGGCTGCAAATCCTGCATGCAGGCCTGCCCCTACGACGCCCTGTACATCAACCCCGAATCGGGTTTGGCGGAGAAATGCCACTTTTGCGCGCACCGCACCGAGGTTGGATTGGCTCCAGCCTGCGCCGTGGTCTGTCCCACTGAAGCGATCATCCCCGGGGACTTTGACGATCCCGACAGCTATGTATCGCGCTTCAAGAACGAGCACCAGCTAGAGGTGCGCAAGCCAGAGGCTGGGACCAAGCCCAACGTTTTCTATCGCGAGGTGACTCCTGCGGGAATCGATCCGGGCCTGACCAATCAGTCCCATGGTTCGATTTGGTCCGACAGCCCCACCGGAGACCGAGCTGTCGCAGAGGCCTACCGGGCCGCCGAGGCAAAAGCCTCCGAGCAGACCAGCGCCCGCACGGTTTATGACGTGCCCCGGAAAATGATCTGGGGCTGGAAGATCACCGGCTATTTGTGGACCAAGTCGATTGCCTCGGGGGCTTTCCCCTTGGCCCTGATAGCGGCCTGGATTGGGGCTGATTCCAACACAGGGGATTTCGTGGGTAACACGGGCCTTGGGGCGATTTTCATTTCCCTGGTATTCCTGGCCCTGACCGGCTTGTTGCTGGTGCTAGACCTCAAGCGTCCCGAGCGATTCCTGTACATCCTGTTGCGCCCCAACTGGAAGTCCTGGCTTGTACGGGGCAGTTACATCATTGGCGCCTTTGGGGCGCTGCTGTCCTTGCCGGTGGTGTTCCGCATGGCAGGCATCGGATTCGGCGGCATGGCGGCGCCCATCTTTACAGTGGTGTGTGTGCTGTTGGGGGCCGCAACCGCAGGGTACACGGGCTTCCTGTTCAGCCAAGCGAAGGGCCGTGTGCTTTGGATGCGCCGGGGTATGTGGGCGCACCTGATCTTACAGGCCGCAGTTGCCGGGTCGAGCTGCCTGTTGATTGCCCATACCGTGGGCTTGACCCTGTCGGACACGGGCTACGACTTTATGCGCCTCGCCCTCGGGGTTTCACTGGCACTGCACTTGGCGATGACTTTGCTCGAAGGCAAGTTGGCACCCAAGAATCGCGAAGCCGAATACCATCGTACCGCGCGCTTGATCACCCACGGGCCCTACAAGGTCACCCACTGGGGCGTTGGCGTAGTTGCGGGAATCCTGCTGCCCGTGGCACTTCTCTCTAGTGGCCCCGTGGCGGTGGCCGGAGTGCTGGCCCTTGTGGGTCTATGGGCGGAGAAAGACCTACTCGTTCGCGCTGGCCAAGCGTTGCCAATCTCCTGACCCGTTCTTCCACCATGACCGAATCCGTATCTCAATCAGGTTCATACGAACGCAAGTCCCCCTGGGAGTTGGCCGTTGGGCCGTCGCCGGAGCATTGGCACGATTGGGTCGAGCTCGATCCAAAAGCCTGGCCCGAGCGCAAAGAAACACACTTCGCCTGCATTCCGACCATCTGCTTCAACTGTGAATCCGCCTGCGGCCTGTTGGCCTTCGTGGACAAGAAAGACGGTCAGATCAAAAAGTTCGAGGGCAACCCGATCCACCCGGGATCCCGGGGACGGACCTGCGCCAAAGGACCGGCCACCATCAATCAGGTGCAGGACGAAGAGCGCATCACCGCGCCTCTCAAGCGCGTGGGACCCCGAGGTTCGGGCAAGTTTGAAGAGGCCACTTGGGAAGAGGCCCTGACCGATATTGGCGGCCGCATCGGCAAGGCCCTGCGCGAAGACCGCCACGAAGAAATCATGTATCACGTGGGGCGTCCCGGCGAAGATCACTTCGTCCTGCGCATGCTCGAAGCCTGGGGCATCGATGGTCACAACAGTCACACCAACGTGTGCAGTGCAGCTGCGCGTTTGGGTTACACCCTTTGGTTTGGGGCCGACCGCCCCTCGCCGGACTACGCGAACGCCAAGTTTGTGTTGTTGCTCTCGGCGCATTTGGAAACCGGCCACTACTTCAATCCCCACGCCCAGCGCATCATTTCCGCTAAGGAAGAAGGTGCGAAAATCGCCGTCGTGGACACGCGGCTTTCCAACACCACTACCCACGCGGATCGCTGGATCTCCCCTTGGCCGGGAACCGAGGCAGCCATGCTGCTCGGCGTTACGAGGGAGCTCTTGCGCCGGGATGCGGTCAACAAGCCCTTTGTTAAGGATTGGTTGAACTGGAAGGCTTGGCTGGATGTGAGTGACCCCGGTGGCCCGGGGACTCTCGAACGCTTTCTGGAAAAGCTCAGCGAGCAGTACGATTCATACACCCCGGAATTCGTTGCCAACGAGTGCAAAATTCCGGCAGATACGGTCGAGTATCTGGCGGACGAGATCATTGCGGCAGGCACCCATTTTGCCAGCCACCTTTGGCGCAATACGGCGGCAGGCAATGAGGGCGGTTGGCAAACAACCCGCGCTCTGTTTTTGCTGCATGCCTTGACCGGTTCGGTGGGGACACCGGGCGGCTTGAACCCGAACTCTTGGGACAAGGCGCACCCTAAACCCTCTCAGAATCCCCCCAAGCACAAGCGCTGGAGCGAGGTGCTCTTTCCCAAGGAATACCCCCTCGCGCACTACGAGATGAGTTTCCTGTTGCCGCACCTATTGCAGCGCCAGGATGCGAAACTCGACGTGTATTTCACCCGGGTTTACAATCCGGTATGGACCAACCCCGATGGTTGTTCGTGGATCGAGATGTTCGAAGAAGCGGGTCGTATCGGCTGTCATGTGGCGCTGACTCCCACGTGGAACGAGACAGCTCAATGGGCTGATTGGGTTTTGCCCATGGGGCTTGGCCCTGAGCGGCACGATCTGATGAGTCAGGAAACGCACGCGGGCAATTGGATCGGCTTCCGCCAGCCGGTTGGACGTGAGTACGCCCGCTTGCAGGGCAAAGAGAGCTCTACGACCCTCGGTACCAATCCCGGACAAGTTTGGGAGGAGGCGGAATTTTGGATCGCCCTGACCTGGAAGATTGACCCTGATGGCAGCATGGGGATTCGCAAGTGGTTCGAGTCCCAAGAGACTCCAGGCCAACCCGTGTCCATGGACGAGTACTGGGGTGACATTTTTGATCACTCGGTTCCGGGCCTGCCGGAAGCGGCTGCTAAGGAAGACCTTAAGCCCTTGGAGTACATGCGGCGTAAGGGTGCTTTTGCCGTCCCCTATGCAGGTCAACGGCGCTACGACGATCCCGGGGATCAGGTTGAGCTGGACAATGGCCGCAAAGTCAAAGGGTTCGACACCCGTTCGGGCCTGTTGGAGTTCTTCGCGGATTTCATGGATGACTGGGGCTTTGGCGATCAGGCCACTCCTGGCTACATCCGCTCCCAAGTGCACCATGAAGGACTGGACCTAGACGCGGGCCAAAGGGTTCTGTTGCCCACCTTCCGTTTGCCGACTCTGATTCACACGCGGTCCGCCAACGCTAAGTGGTTGCAAGAAATCAGCCACACGAACCCTCTTTGGGTGCATCCAAGCGACGCTAAGGATCTAGGTCTTGAGCAAGGTGGCTTGGCGCGCATCAACACGGAGATTGGCTACTTTGTGGCCCGGGTTTGGGTCACCGAAGGCATTCATCCGGGCATTGTTGCTTGTTCTCACCATGTGGGACGTTGGCGCATGCACCGCAAGGTTGGCGGGCAAATCATGTCGTCGGCGCGGGTCAAGCTGGAGCGCGACGGATCGAATTTCCTCTTCCGTCAGACCGAGTTGCCTGGCCCCTTCGAGGCCAAAGACCCCGACATGGCGCAGGTCCACTGGAAGGAAGTGGGCGTCAACCAAAACATGACTTTCCCGGTGCAGCCCGATCCCACCAGTGGCATGCACTGTTGGCATCAAAAGGTGCGCGTGGAAGCGGGCCATCCCGGCGATACCTACGGAGACATCAGCGTGGACACGGCCAAGAGTCGGGCGGCCTTCGAGAAGTGGCTTGAGAAGACGCATCCCGCCAGCGGTGATTTGCGGCGACCCATGCACTTCAAGCGGCCGAACCGCCCGGTGGATGAGGCCTACAAGTTTTAGGACCACGTCACGATTGCACCCCGCAGCCGCCTCTGAACCGCGTGGTGTCCGAAAATAGGATCGCGTTCCAGCAGCACAGGTTACGTCTACCGCGTCCACGGGCCGTCTGCTACCATGACCCGACACATTCGACCCAAGGAACCGCCCGCATGACCAATCTCTGGCTCTCCGCACTCCTCGCGCTCTCATCGCTCTGCGCCGCGCCGCTCGCCCAGGAGCTCAGTGACCCCGACGGCAAGCCGGCCGACATGAGCAAGCCGGTCCAGGTCTTCTTGATCATGGGCCAGTCCAACACGCTGGAAATGGGCAAGGTCAAGGGAGCTGAAGGCTCGCTTGAGCATGCGGTCAAGGAAGAGGGCCTCTACCCCTTCATGGTCGACGACGCGGGCGCCTGGACGAAGCGCCAAGACGTGCGCAACGTGCAGGTCTTGGGCAGCGGCGGCCCTGGCAAGACGCGCAAGATACGCAACGACTGGCTCACGGTTTCCGGCGGCAAGGTCGGCATCGAGCAGGGTATCGGTCACCGGCTCGGCGACGCGATCGACGCGCCGGTGTTGATCTTGAAGAGCGCCACCGGCAACCGCAGCCTCGGCTGGGACATCCTGCCGCCGGGCTCCGCTTCGTATGAGTTCACCGACCCTAAGGATCTCAAGACCTACGTCTACGCCGGCTACGGCCAGAGCCCGGACCGTTGGGAGAAGGGCACCGATCCCAAGCCGATCGGCTGGTCGGCGGGCCTCCAATACAAGGGTGATGTCGCGCGCGCCAAGGCCGTGCTGAAGGACCTCGGCAAACACTACCCCGCCGCGACCAAGTTCGAGGTCAAGGGCTTCTTGTGGTGGCAGGGCGATAAGGACCGCTACAACGCGGGGCACGCCGAGAAGTATGGCGAGAACCTCGTGCGCTTGGTCGCGGCCCTGCGCAAAGAATTCGACGCGCCCGACGCGAAATTCGTGTGCGCCACGCTAGGGCAAACCGACAAAGTCACCGCTAAGGGCAACGAGATGAGCATCCTCAAAGGCATGATGTCGCTCAGCAACGCGACTAAGAACCCGGCATTGAAGGGCTCTGTCGCGACCGTTTACACCCACCCGTTGAGCATGGGGTCGAGCTCCAACGCCCACTACGGCGGCAACGCCAAGACCTACATGAATGTCGGCCTCGCGATGGGCGAGGCTATGGT
>JAPKBR010000060.1 GCA_028823345.1 Planctomycetota bacterium | reverse complement strand
AGCTTCGGCGATGGTGGCACCTCGACTCTCCAAAACCCGAGTCACCTGTACTCGGCCACTGGGACTTACAGCGTGAGCTTGACCGTGACTGGGCTTGGCGGTTCGGACGTCTTGACTCGCACAGATTACATCGATGTCACTGAACCCGCGCCTGTGGCCGGATTCAGTGGATCGCCGACCAGTGGCACCTCGCCCCTGACGGTTGGTTTTGCTGACGCTTCTACCGGCGCGGTTTCGAGTTATGCCTGGAGCTTCGGCGATGGTGGCACCTCGACTCTCCAAAACCCGAGTCACCTGTACTCGGTCGCTGGAACTTATAGCGTGAGCTTGACTGTGACGGGACCTGGCGGTTCGGACACCTTGACCCGCACCAACTACATCGACGTGGCTGAGCCCGCCCCTGTGGCGGAATTTAGCGGCACCCCCACCAGTGGGGCGGTTCCCTTGGTCGTGGCCTTTGCTGATGGCTCGACCGGCGCGGTTTCCAACTACGCCTGGGACTTTGGTGATGGCAGCACCTCGACCCTTCAGAGTCCGGGCCACACGTACTCGGCCGTTGGGACCTATACGGTGAGTCTGACCGTGACCGGCCCGGGGGGCTCGGACACGCGCACTCGATTGGATTACATTTCGGTGGGGGCTGCGGTCCCGGTGGCGGAGTTTGATGGTGTGCCCACGAGCGGCACGGCGCCTCTGAACGTCATCTTTAGTGACACCTCAACCGGTACGATTACCACTTGGAGCTGGAACTTTGGCGATGGTGGAACATCGAGCCTGCAGGATCCGAGTTATGTGTACAGCGCGGCTGGATCCTACACGGTGAGCCTCACGGTCACGGGGCCTGGTGGCGCGGACACAGCGACGAAGCTCGACTATGTTGTTGTGATTGAACCTGCCCCGGTTGCTGACTTTAGCGGCACCCCCACAAGCGGGACGGCACCATTGAGCGTGGCCTTCAGTGACGCTTCAACTGGAGCGGTGAGCAGCTGGGCCTGGGACTTTGGCGATGGCGCGACTTCGACGCTCCAAAGCCCAGGTCACACCTACACGGTTGTTGGCACTTACAGCGTAAGCTTGACGGTCACCGGCCCCGGTGGCTCGGACACCATGGCGCGTTTGAGTTACATCGACGTGACGGAGCCCGCCCCGGTGGCAGACTTCAGCGGTACGCCCACTAGCGGTATTTCTCCCTTGACGGTTGCCTTCAGTGACGCCTCGACTGGAGCGCTTAGCGCATGGGCATGGGACTTTGGCGATGGCGGAACTTCGGCGTTGCAGAGCCCGAGCCATTTGTACTCGGCGGTTGGAACTTACAGCGTGAGCTTGACCGTGACTGGACCTGGCGGTTCAGACGCCTTGACCCGCACCAACTACATCAACGTGACCGAGCCGGCTCCTGTGGCCAGCTTCAGCGGCACACCCACGAGCGGCACTTCGCCCCTGGATGTGGTGTTTACGGACAGTTCGGTTGGCGCAGCCAGCAGTTGGGATTGGGACTTTGGCGACGGCGGGAGCTCGACCCTACAGAACCCCAGTCATACCTTTATCGGAGCTGGCGCCTATACGGTCAGCTTGACCGTGACAGGTCCGGGTGGAAGCGACACAGCGGTTGAGGTGGACTACATCACCGTCACCGACCCTCCTGGAGGCGGCCCTTTGCACTACATGACTTTCGTGTCGAACACGGATGTCCCAGGCGTGGGTACCGTGCGTGACGAGGACGTGGTGACCTATGACCCGTCCACCAATTCTTGGGCTCTGTACTTCGATGGTTCGGACATGGGTATGGGGTCCGTCGATGTGGATGCGATCCATGTGCGAGATAACGGCGAAATCATCATGTCGTTCCAGGCGGCGCTTAACACGGTGCCTAATTTGATCGGTGGTCCAAACGGAGTTTCGATCACGGACAAGGACTTGGTGGTGTTCACCCCCACCTCGACCGGGTCCAACACGGCGGGGTCCTTCACCTTCCTGTTTGATGGATCAGACATGAGCCTTGGGAGTTCGAAGGAAGATATCGACGGCGTTCATGAGTTCGCCGATGGCAGTCTCGCCCTGTCTTTCCGTGGCTCCACCAGTGTGAGCCTGGGGAGCTTCCGGGACGAGGATATCTTGCTCTTCACTCCCACAACCCTGGGGACGAATACCACAGGTACGTGGTCTTGGCTCTTCGATGGGTCGGATGTGGGAATGAGCAATGGTGGAGGAGAGGATTTGAATGCGGTCAGCTTTGATGCCGCAGGAGACCTGTGGTTCTCGACGGTAGGCGACTTTGTAAGCGGCAGCGCTTCGGGTACAGATGAGGACTTGGCGCGCTTCAGCGGAACCTTCGGGTCGGCCACCGCCGGCGCGGTGACGGTCGAGCTACGCCTCGCCTCGTTCGGGATTGCATCCGGCGAAGACGTCGATGGCCTGAGTGTGCACTAGGGCCATTTAAAAGTTACGGGAGGCCCAAGGCCTCCCGTGATGGATGAACGGAGCGCTGTGTCCAGCGGTTAGCACATGTTCCAGTCGGAGAGTTGCCGCACGATGAGGAACTCGTCGGGGAAGGTGCTGCCATTGTTTGCACCGAGAGAAACTTCAGCGCGGTCAATGCCTGGGGTGTTCTTGGCCACCTGATAGAGGTTAATTACGTCGAGCACTCGGTCGGCCAGTCGGCGACCTGCCGGCTCTTGCATCACGAACTCCGCTTGGTCATGGCGAAGGGTGGACTCGTCGATCTCGGGCAAGTCCGCAGGGCCGCAACTTCGGATTCGCGTGGAGACGGGTCCACTGCTGGTGCTGGGGCGAGCATAAAACCCCCATAGTCTGACACCGTCGTGAGCCCGTATTTGGAACTCGACAACGGTGCGTTCGTCGCTCGACAGGTCGGGTCGGGGTGTAACGATGGGCGCCTCCGGTTCTGCGGGCAATTCCTGCAGACGGTCCTTCCACCAAGAGCGTTGAAGTAGCAGGCGGGAGGTCTGGGGGTCGTAAGATGGCATTCCGGTCCAGAGAGCCATGTGGGGGCCGGAAGCGAACGGATTTCATCGGAAAGTCAGTCAAAATGTCCCATTCTGGGCGCCTGGAGCCGGGTTTTTGGGGCTTAGAGCTCCTGATGGGGGGCCTGGAAAAGTCCCCCCAGGCGGCCCTAATTGGGGCTCATTCACGACTTTACGAACTGGGGCCTTTTACCAGAGGTCCAAGGTTCGTGAAATAGGAGCGTCTCCCGGGTCAGAGCCTGGGTTCACGAGCCCTGCACAGGGGGAAGGCGCATGGATTTGCCCGGGCCCTCGTGCTTGACCGAAACAGACGGCCCCCTCAACACAGATGCACATCGACACTCAACCCTCTCGGCGAGGGACCCTGACGGCGTTGCTTGCTCCGGCTCTTCTCGCTTGGGCTCCAACTATCAGCGCTCAGGAACCAGCGGACCCTCCCGCTGAAACGCAGATCTTCATCAAGGCCGAGCGAGTGATCGTTCAGCCAGGAAAGGAACTCAAGGATGCCCAAGTCTTGGTTCAAGGGGGCAAAGTGCTTGCGGTGGGGACAGATTTGGTGGCTCCCGAAGGCGCCAGAGTTATTGAGACTAAGGTCGTCTGCGCGGGCTTCATTGACCCCTGGTCGACCCTTGGCCTAGACTCGGCTTCCGCCAGCCTCAAAGATACCAACATCCTAACAAGGGCCGTTGACGCGCTTGATCCGTTCGGGAGTGCAGTCCATCTAGAGGCCGCACTTCGGGCTGGCATCACCGGCTATGGTGTGGCTCTTGGGGGCAAGGCATCGGTCAAAGGCCTCGGCGCATTCGTGTGCACCGCAAATCATGCGGACGGCGGTTTAGACGTCCTCTTGAAGGACTCATTCATCGGGGCAACTGTGGGCAGCTCGGGCGATGCATTTGACCGGATCGGATATGCGGAGCGCTTGGTCAAGTACATCAAGGCGGGGGAGGAATATCGCGTGGAACAGGTGGAGTACACCCACGAGATCGCCAAGTGGCGAACCGAGATCGCCGAATCTGAGGCCAAGCTCGAGAAGGACTTCAAGAAGGCAAAGAAGTCTCGAGACAAAGAGATCGAAGAGGCCGAGGAGGACGACAAGGAGTTCAAGGAAGAGAGCTACAAGGAAGACCGGCAGCCCAGAAAGCCGCGCTTCGACGCCGAGAAAGAGGCTTGGGCCCGGGTTGCTGAAGGCACCCTGCCCCTGGTTGTTGAGGCACACCGCTACGTGGAGCTGAGCGCCCTGCTCGACGGAACCAAAGCCTTTGATCGTTTGCGCCTGGTGATCGCTGGTGGCACCGAGGTCCTGCCCCTAGCGGCGACCCTGGTCAAGCGTTCGATCCCGGTCATCGTTTGGCCCACACCCCTTGGCTCGAAGCGGCCCGCGGGCATGCGGGCACATGACCTTTCCCTGGCTGGCGCCCTCGCCGAAAAAGACGTGCGAGTCTTGCTCGGCAGTGGCGGAACTTCAGGTACCCGCGACTTGCCCCTGCTCGCTGCGCTTGCTGTGGGGCATGGCCTTGAACCAGAAAAGGCCCTCGCGGCACTGACTACAGAGGCCGCACGGGCCTTGGATATGGGGAACATCCTGGGCAAGGTGCGAGCGGGTTACCGCGCGGATCTCTTGCTTTTGGATGGAGACCCGATTTCGACCACAACCAGTATTCGGCAGGTCATTTCCGCCGGCAAAATCGCCTTCAACGTGGAAGGTGGACAGTGATGAATATTCTGATTGCTCCTATCCTAAGTGCGCTTTGCGCTGTTTCTGGCGACACCGGTTCTCTTGTTCTGCAAGCGGAAGTCGTCCACGGTCCCGACGGCCCCATCGAGGATGGACGAATCCTGATTCGCGATGGCAAGATTGAAGCCATCGGCGCGGGGCTTGAGCTCCCCGGGGACGGCCACCTGATTGAGTTGGAAGGTCACCTTTCAGCGGGCTTGGTTGCCATGGGCGACCAGACCGGGCTTAAGGGCGAGGCGCTCGACAGCACTCGACAGATCATGGATGGTGCGGATCTTGCATTCGGCTATGACAAGACTGATGACGGTTGGGGTGCGTTCTTGGAAGCGGGGGTGACCGCGGTACTCCTGACTCCCAAGCCAGGTGCTTTGGTCGGCGGCCGCACTGCAGTTGTCAAACCGGCGGGCGCGATGGTTCAGCGCCGCGCGCACTTGCATGTGTGTTTCTCAAATGCCGCCTTCAAGAGCGGTGTTGCCCCTACAAGTTACCCCGGTGCTATCTCCATGCTCGAGCAGCGAATGGAAACGCCCACCGGTGGATTTGCTCTCCTAGGAAAAGGCCTCGGGGTCTTGTTGGCTGCAAAGACCAGAGCGGAAGGCTTGAGGGCCGTGGCGTTTGCCAAGCGGCACGGCTTGACGGGCGCATTGACCGGGGTTTCCCGAGCGGGCGATCTCGTTGACGAGCTTCACGACGCAGGCCTTGGCGTGATCCTGCCGCCCATCGGCGCTGCAGCAGATCCCCGAGTGGCCGCTTCAGCCGCGATCCTAGGCAAGAAGGACATCCCCCTGGCCTTTTCCCTGGGGGCGACCAATCGCTCACCCCACGCACTTCGGATTTCCGCACTGCGTTGCATGAAAGCTGGCCTGGCACGGGACGCGGCCTGGAAAGCACTTACCTCGGGAGCTGGCGAAATCGCTAATGCTCCGGTGGGGTCTCTAGCAGTGGGCCGTGCAGCGGACTTGGTGCTTTGGTCCGGCGATCCGCTGGACCTGACCAGCCAGGTAGAGCGCGTGTGGATTGAAGGCAAGCAAGTTCACGGAGATGACGACCAATGATTTACCCCGGCTTTTTGATTTCATGTGTGCTCTTGGCGCTGGCATCGCCCGCTCCGGAGGCTCCCAAGCCAGTGGACCTGACGGTGCATGCGGATTATCTGCACGTTGCGCCCGGCGAGGTCGTGCGTAATGCCCTAATCCAAATCCGAGACGGCAAAATTGCTTCGGTGCTGCCCGGACGCAGCGCTCCCGATGGCGCCCTAACCGTTCACTCGATCATGGCGGGAATGATTGACGCAAGCGCCCGGGTCACCCCTGGCGATGTGGCCGTGGAACAATCCAAGGAGGTCATCACCAACTTGTCTGTCACGGACTCGCTGGACTTCTTCAATCCCGCCTGGGACCGTCTTGCGCGCACCGGCGTGACCACGACCCTGATTGCTCCGCCCGATTACAACGTGGTCGGCGGCTTTTCCGTGGTGGTCAAAACCAGCGGTCCCAAGCGGGTCGCGGCCCGGGTGGTTAACGGTGCATCGATTTTGCGCGGCGCCATAGGCGAGCTCCCGAGTGCTGGGAATTCCCCTGCCTTTGGCCGACCCACAAACTTCTATGCCCGACGCCCAACGACCCGCATGGGTGTGGAATGGGAATGGCGTAAGGCGTTTTTTGACGCAGCCCAATCAGCGCGGTTTCCGGATGCGGAATTCGAGGGCGCAGATGTATTGCGCGCTTGCCTTGCGGGCGACGTGCGGATCTTCATTCAAGCCTGGACCACTGCGGACATCCGTACCGCGGTCTATCTTGACGAAGAAATGCAAGCCGAGGGTTATGGGGACCTGGACATCGTGATCGATGCTGGGGCCGAAGCTTGGAAAGAGCCGGCATTCCTGGTTCGAACCGGAACGCCCGTTGTCCTGCCACCATTCCCCGCAACGGGCCGTCTTGGTGAGCGAGCTTTCATGCCCTGGGACACGGGACGCAAGTTGACTGACTTGGGAATCATGATTGCCCTTTCCGCCCACGGGGAGACTGGCCTCAAGGAGCGCCTTTCGGCCCAAGCCGGCTATGCCATTCGTGGCGGCCTGACCTTCGACGAGGCACTTGCCTGCGTTACCACGACTCCCGCCCGATTGCTTGGCGTTGAAAAGCAAGTTGGCGCGGTCAAGTCTGGAATGGACGCTGACCTTGTGCTCTGGAATGGAGCCCCCTTCTCTGCCACCAGCAACATCGTTGGCGTGGTGGCCTCTGGCGAAGTCGTTTTGACCCCCCGCTGATCCACCTCTCAAGCCTACGCCTACCGCCCACACCCTATTGAACACATGAACATTTCATCTATCACACGTCTTACCGCTGCCCTTGCGCTTACCTCTGCCGTTGCTTTTGGCGGGGACAGCCATGCGATCAAGGTTGGCAAGGTCATCACCATGGCGGGCGAACCGATTGAGAACGGCATCGTTCTGATCGAGAGCGGCCGCATCACTGCGGTGGGTCCGGCTTCTGAGATCCAAATCCCATGGGATGCTGAAGTTTTTGAGGCTCCCAACCTGGTGGCCTTCCCGGGCCAGGTCGAGGCTTGTACGTCACAGGGCATGGACCGCGCCAACGAGTCCATTGACGTGGCGCCTTTCCTGAACGTGGTGGATTCAGTCGACCCGGTGAACTTCTTCTATGAAGAGATGCTCCGAGCTGGAATCACGACCTTGAATGTTCAGCAGGGCAATTCAACTGTTATCGCCGGACGCGGAATGATCGTCAAGCCTAGCGGAATGACGGTGGCGGCCATGACCGTGCGTCCCGAGGCGGGCATCAAGATCGCGATCACTCCCAAGCGGGGTAAGTCTCGAGCCGTCCAGCTGATGATTCTGCGCGAGGCCTTTGCGGGCTTGCGCCGAACCCTGGAGGGTTTGGTCCAAGAGGCCAACGACGGCAACGATCACGCACGCCGCGAAGCACTGGCCCAGGGCCGTGACTTTGAAGCGGAGGACGGCAAGGGCCGAGCCATGACCGGTAGCGGCTGGATCGTAGAAGGCCTCGAGGCGGTGCCCCGGGCGTCAATCGATTCCAAGATCTTGCCTCTCTTGGCAATCGTCGAAGGTCGCATCTCGGTTTACATGGCCTGCAGCACGCCTATGGATGTGCTACACGGCCTGGAAATCGCCAAGGAGAACGGCTTCTTGGCTCAAACCGTGCTTCTGCTCGGCCCGACCTGCTGGAAAGTTTCCGACGAGATCAAAGCTGCTGGCGTGCGAGGTGTGATTTTGTCCTCGACCCTTGAGCACACGGAACGCGCGCCTTTTGCTGAAGAGGACACGGTGACCGTGCTGCCCACCCACTTTGCCGAGAAGGGCATCCCCTTCGCGCTGGCATCGCAAAACAGCACCACCCAGTCCCTTTGGTTCCAAGCAGCCCGTTGCGTGGCCTTGGGAGTCGACCGGGAAGTCGCTCTTGCTGCGATCACTTCCGGCCCGGCTGAAGTGATTGGCCTCAGCTCAGAAGTGGGCACCATTGAGAAAGGGAAGCACGGCAACTTGGTGTTGCTTAGTGGCGACCCACTCAGCCTCCAGACCCAAGTGCGCTACGTCTTCATTGAAGGCAAGCTGACTTATGACCGCACGACCGACACACGCCTCCAGCATTTGATGGATGGCGTGCAGCCGGAAGGCACCTCCGCGGATGAACCCGTGGTGGAAGATATCCACGAAGAAGAACGAACCGCTGGCGACAAGTGAGCCTCCAAGGGAAATCAACATGCTGAGTCTTCTTACATTTCTGCTTCTCGCGGCCCCGGGTGGGGACGCTGTGGTCCTGCGCGCGGGAACCATTCATCTTGTTCAAGACGGCCAAGTGCTGACGAACTCCGCCATTTTGGTGGAGGACGGCAAAATCGTGGCCATCGGAGTTGACCTCAAAACGCCGCTTGGTGTGCGCGAGGTGGACTACGGTCCCGACGCGACCATCGTGCCCGGGTTTGTTGCGGCTGATAGTCCTTATGGGGCCGGCGGGTCTGCCGAACGTAGCGCTGCTCCCATGTTGCGGGCGATTGACAATTTCGATCCCTACTCGCGCTACACATCGGCCCTCTCGGGCGGCGTCACAACCTGCTATCTGAATCCCGGCGTGGATCGTTTGATTGCTGGCCTGGGCGGCGTGGTCAAGATGAAGGGCCATGGATCGGAGGACTATCTCCTGCTGGGAGCATCGTCGATCCAAGGCAGTATTTCGTCCTCGGCGAGAAACACTGCCGCCTTTTGGGAACCCCCCCTGCCCGCCACGGTGGATGTGGGGCTTGGCGTTGCCCAACCCCAACTACCCCACTCAACCATGGGTGCGATTGTGGGCCTGCAGGAATTGTTCGACTTTGCCGGAGGGGATCAATCCCAAGAATCCGAATGGGGCGCGGCCGCTGGTCCTGCATTGGCCGGGGTAATTTCCGACGGGTTGGGTTGGCGCATGGCCGTGGATGACTCGCGCCAAACCACCGCGTTGTTGGATTTTTTCGGCGGCGTGAGTCAGCCCCTCGTGCTGGAAGGAAACGCGGGATTTGTTGATGTGGCCGATGAATTGGGCGCAGCCGGCGTTTCGGTAATCTTCAAGCCGGGAGAGAGCACTTCCTCTGGGGGCTCCAGTCGCATCATGCTTGGTGGGGGATCTGCTTTCTTCATGACCAGTATTCCGTCTGGCGGGGAAGGTGCCGAGGCTGCCCTGGGGCAACAGTGGCGTTCCGCTTCTAAGTTGATGGAAGCTGGAGTGACTGTCGCCGTTGCTACTCCCCGCGGGAGACCCATCAGTGAGTTGCTCTTGCGCACCAGCCTTGCCCGCCGAGGGGGAATGTCTGCGGAAAATGCCCTGCGAGCAATCACCCTCAACGCAGCGGAAATACTGGGCGTCGCCGATAGGGTGGGCAGTTTGGTTGTGGGCAAGGACGCAGACTTCGCGGTCCTTAGTGGCGCACCGATCAATCATGAAACCCGGGTGCTTGCCACTTGGGTTGACGGAGAACTGGCTTGGGAAACTTCCAAATATTCCGCAACCATCATCGCGGTAGACGAGCTGCACCTTGGGGACGGAATTGTCCTTACGCCCGGCGAGGTTCTGATGCAATCAGGTCGTATTGTTGAGGTGGGACGCCACGTGGCTCGACCCGCTGGCGCCAAGGTGGTCCGTGGCGCAGCAGCCATGCCGGGCGCTATAGATGCTTGGGGTCAATTGGGCCTCGAAGGGTCCAGTAAGGGCTTCAGCGCGAGCTTCGATTTGTCCCGCATCGTGGCACCTGGCAGTGATGAAGATCAAAGGGTTGCTGCTGCTGGGGTGACCACCGTCAACATGGCTCCCAAGAGCGCTTCACACGGGACGCCCTTCATGCCCTACAAGCCGGTGGGAACGGACCCGGGCTCTATGGTTCTACGCAACCCGGCTGGTGTGCGTCTGATGTGGGATAATCCGATCCCGTCCATGGCGGGCGCTTCTGTTCGCGCCACCCTTGGCAAGGCCGCTGAGTACAAGAAAAAGTGGGAAGAGTACGAAGTTAAGTTGGCTGCTTGGACGCCGCCTGCGCCCGAGGCGGTTGACGAAGAAGATGAGGACGAGGAAGGCAAAGACGAAGACGGCGACGACGAGGACGAGAAAAAAAAGAAGCCCAAGAAAAAACCCGACGCTATAAGCAGCACGGGGACATGGGAAGCCGACGGCGCACGCCTGCGGTTAACCGAGACCGGAGGGTCTCTTGAGGGCTACCTGCGCCTTAACGGGGTCAAGGACTTGATCACGCTGACCGGGTCACGCGAGGAATACGTCGCCACCCTGAATGGAGAAGCCGGAGCCGACTCGATCAGTTTGACCCTGACCCAAGAATTCGAAGACAACTTCGTGGCCCAGGCGCGCTTCGAAGGCACCTATACGCTTGGTGATGCTGAACCCGTTGATGTGAATTGGCCTCGCACCGGTACCGACTATCCAATGGCCTCCATGCCCGAGCGGCGCAAGGTAACAGGGGCTAAGGCTCCCAAAGGAACCCCTAAGTCACCTGGCATTAATCCCGGTCTCGAGCCCATCCGCCAGGCCATGCTTGGCAAGAGTATGGTTTTGGTCAACATCAACAATGCGGAACAGCTTGGTGCCTGCCTCGCAGTGTTCAAGCAGTACGGCATCCGGCCTGTTCTGGAGGGGCGTGCGCGGCCTAGTTCAAGCCAGGCAGGCCTCATTTCGGGTGTGCTGCTCGGTAGCGCCTCATCTGCTCCTCCACCCGCGGGCATTCCCTTCATGGTGCGTACCAACGAAGAAGGGGACGCGGCGCAGTTGCTCGATGACATTGCCATCGCCGTAGGCAAAGGTCTATCTCCCTCATCCGCAGTGCGCGGCTTGACTGGTTATCCGGCAGAAATGCTCGGCATATCCCATCGCGTGGGCCTTCTGAAGGCCGGCCGCGATGCCGATCTCATTCTCTTTGACGGTCCGCCCCTGTTGCCTTCAAGTCAGGTCTTGAAGGTCTGGGTAAGCGGCAAGGAGGTTTCCCGCTAGGGGCAAATTCCATGACTTTCACGAACTCAATTCTGACCGGACTGGTCATCTCTTCTCTAGTTGCGTCAGCAAGCGCCCTGGCGCTAGACACAAAGCGAGCTGACGAACAAGCCGCAGCCACCCTTCGGATTGCCAGCGATGGCGAAGTGGATCCCGGTGCGGTAGGTGGGCGCGGGCTTGCAATTTTCTCCAAGAAGCTCGTCCTTTGCGAATGGCAAGGGCGCGATGTGATCAACAACGGTGTGATCATGATCCGCGATGGCAAGATCGAAGCGGTGGGCAAGCGCGGCGAATTACTTCCCCCCCCGGACTATGCCCTGATGGACGTTGGCGATCAGTGGGTCACCCCCGGCCTGGTCGAGATGCACTGCCACGTGGCGGGGCGTTTTGGTCTGAACGACATGGTCTATCTTGCGAACCCGGGTATCCGCGCTTCCGCCGATGTGTTCGCCGGAAACGCTCAGTTGGATCTGGCAGTGGCAGGTGGCGTGACCACAGTGCTGTACATCCCCGGCTCAGGAACAAACGTGGGAGGTCAGGGTGTTCTGGTGCGTACGGGCTTTGACACTTACGAGGCTTCGGTCATCAAGAACCCCGGCTCCCTCAAGTTGGCCCAGGCGGGTAACCCGGAGCGCTGGCTCACCAGGCCTAACCGTTCATTCATGAACTGGAACACGCGCCTGACCTTCAAAAAGGGTGTGGCCTATGCTCAGGAGTGGGAAGCCTATGAGCGCGATGGCGGCGTCATGCCGCGCAAGGATCCCCAGTGGGAAGTGTTCCGCAACCTCCGTAAGCGTGACATTCACATTTCAACTCACACGCAGATCTATCAGGTTGTGCTGATGACGATCACCCTGGTACACGACGAGCTGGGCTTGCCCTTCTTCATCGACCACGGAACGTTTGATTCCTATCGAGTAGCCGAGGAAGCCGAGAAGCGAGGCATTTTTGCCTGTCTTGGCCCGCGTAATATCGACGTGCCCAGTGCTAGCTTCCGAGGTTTTGCTGGCTCGAACCCCGAGCGTATCCAGGGTGTGGCCGCTGGTTATCAAGAGCGCGGCTTCACCCGTATCGGATTCAACACTGACTCACCGGTGATCCCTCAGGAAGAGCTGCAGCTGCAAGCCTCCATGGCTGTTCGCTATGGCTTTGACGAGTCCAAGATGGGCACGCTGCGAGGACTGACCATTGTCCCCGCCATGGCGGGTGGCATCGGGGACCAGGTGGGCAGCTTGGAGGTTGGCAAGTTCGCCGACATCTTGATCACATCCGGAGACATCACGGACCCGCGTCATACTGTCGAGCTTGCCCTTCAACAGGGTCAGGTCATTTATGACGCGGTCAACCAGAAGCGACGCTGGTAGAAGACACAAGAGAACTCCCCATGACCCGTTCCCTGTACCCACGACTGTTGACCTTTGTGCTCTTGAGCGCCGGGATGACGGTGCGTGCTGACATCCCGGCCGGAGAGCCGGGTGGGGCGGGACTTGCGATCTTGACACAGAAGGCGCTTGTGGTTCCCCTTGAAGGTGCCCAGGTGATCAACCATGCAATGATCCTGGTGCGCGACGGGCTGATTGAGGCAGTCGGCCCTCAAGGCGAAATGGTCGTGCCTTCGGACTATGAAATTCTGGACGTGGGCAACTATTGGGTATGCCCGGGTTTCATTGATCTGCACTGCCACATCGCCGGAACTTTTGGTCTCAACGACACGGTCTATCAAACGAACCCTGGCTTACGGATCTCGCCCGAAACCGTCCCTGGCAATCCGCGGTTGAAGCTGGCTGTTGCGGGCGGAGTGTCCACGGTCCTGTTCCTCCCTGGGTCTGGCTCCAATATGGGCGGGCAGGGGGTGCTCTTAAAGACTGGCCTTGATGAGTATGAGGCCATGGAGATTCGAAACCCCGGGTCTCTGAAGATTGCCCAGGGCGATAACCCCAAACGATGGGCCTATGGCATGGGCCGCATCATGATGGCTTGGAATCTGCGCGAGGATTTGTCGCGGGGCAAGGCCTATGCGGCCAAGTGGGAAGTTTATGAGCGTGACGGCGGGGTAAGGCCTAAGCGTGACATTCGCCTCGATGTGTTCCGCGATCTTGCCGCACGCAAAACTCAGATTTCCACCCACACCCAGTACTACCGACTGGTGTTGACCACGATCATCATGCTGGCCAAGGAGTTTGGCTTTGCTACTTACATCGATCATGGCTCTTTCGATAGTTATCTGGCCACCCCCCTGGCGATCGATGCTGGGGTCGCCGCGATTCTGGGCCCGCGCCAAGTCATGTGGCCTCGGCCGCCTCGCTTTGACACGGACGGCCAAGTTCGTGGCAGCGCTTGGGGCTTCCAAAAGCTCGGACATAAGCGTATCGGCTTCAATACGGATGCGCCGGTTGTGCCCGAAGAAGAGCTCTCCCTTCAAGCCGCCATGGGCGTGCGCTATGGCATGGATGATTCCAACGCCGACGGTGTCCGCGGCTTGACTTGCATTCCCGCAGTGACCAGCGGGCTTGAAAACAAGATTGGGAGCATCGAGCCTGGCCTTGACGCCGACTTGCTGATCGTCACCGGAGACCCGGTGGACCCTCGAACCAGCGTGGAGGCCGTCTACCAAGATGGCCGCCGCATCTATGACACCCAGACCAGCAGGAGACGTTGGTAATGCTCTCATTGACTGTTCCCTTGACCCCCCGAACCCGCTCCGTTTCCGCGCGGATAGGAAGACTTATGATTCTCACAACACTGTTGATGGCCGCTGCCCCAGCCCTGGCGGCGCCCCCGGGTGACTTGCTGGCGATTCGTGCACGGCACCTGATGACGGGCTCTGGCGAGACCCTTGAACACGTGGTCCTGCTGGTAGAAAACGGCAAGATCATTACCATCGGCGAAGATTTACCGATCGAGCGCGGCATTCCGGTGCTTGAACTGGCTGACGACCAATGGGTCGTGCCTGGATTGGTGAATTGCTACACGCGATACGGCATGAGCGCATCGGGTTACAGTGATTTGCGCCCCAACATGAAGGCCGTGGATGAACTGAGTCCCAGGACCCGGGCCAGTGTCTCGGGAATGCTCCGGTATGGTGTCACGACTGCGGGGTTGTATCCCGCTGGTCGCGGAATCCCGGGCCAAGCCGCTGTGGTCAGCACCGTGTCCGGCCCAATATCTCAAATGGTCATGCGCGACGTCGCGTACTTGAAGGCGATCGTAGGCAACACATCCACGGGCAAGCGTTACCTGCGCGACGGCTTCAAGGAAGCGGACAGTTGGCTGGGCAAAGAGGCCAAGAACCGTGAGAAGTACGACAAGGAGAAGGAAAAGGCTGACAAGGAGAAGGACAAGGACAAGAAAAAGGAAATGCTGGCCAAGCTTGGTGACTACAAGCCATTGGCTCCCAGTGAGAAGGGTCAGGCCTTCCTGGATATGCGAGACCACAAGATAAGTCTCTTGGCCTCCATTGGGAAATCAGCTGACTACCTACATTTCCTCGATGCCCTCGGTGATGAGGACGTTAAATGGGACTTGCGCCTGCCGCTTTCCAGTGAGTGTGACATTTATCACGTCAAAGATAAGATCGCAGAGTCCGGCGCGCGAATCATTGTCGAACCCATGATCACCTTACAGAGGGCAACTCTGCGTCAACGCAACTTGCCCGCGGAGTTGCACCGCGCGGGAGCGAAGCTTGTGCTGGTCCCTCGACGGGACTCCGCAATGGGGGACTGGTTCCGCGATGTGGGCGTGATGGTCGGGGCCGGCCTTGACCGGGATGCGGCCCTGAGAGCTATGACCCTTGAGCCCGCAGATCTTCTCGGCGTTGCAGATCAAGTTGGCAGCCTTGAGGTCGGGAAGGAAGCGAACTTGATCGTTCTCTCCGGCGACCCTTTCGAAGCGGCTACCGAAATAGTGGCCGTCATGGCCCGAGGCAAGATCGCCCATGGCGAGGATGAACTGTGATGCTGAAAAACAAAAAGCGAATGCTGGGCCTCGGAGCCCTTTGGTCCTTGTCCTTGTTGCTGGCCCCTAGTTGGTCCTATGCGGCGGCATTCATTGATGATGACAAAGAGTCGACCGATTCCGAAGAGGAGGAGACTTGGGTCTACTTGGCTGGGGGCGATGTCTACACCGGCACTGGCGCATTCTTACGAGGTGCCGGAATCCTTTGTCACGATGACAAGATCGAAGCCATTGGGTTCGACATCGTTGTGCCCGAAGACGCCGAAGTCTTGAACATCGAAGGCTACTCTGTCTATCCAGGACTCATCGCCTTAAGTTCTCGTGGTCTGTTTGGTGGTAACGGAGATCTCGAGTATTCAGTGGATCCATTCTCGGACAACATGCTCCTGGCCGTAGCAGGTGGAATCACCGTTGCGGTGCAAGGCACTGAGGTCGGCCGTTTGAACCGCGGGCGGATCGAGGACATCGTGGTGGGCAAGCAGCAATTTGCCAACCTGAGCTATTCCCTGTCGAACCCTGGCGGTCGCAAGACCCTGCGGGAAAAGTTCGACTCGGCGGAGACCTATCTGCGTGCCTATCGCAGTTGGGAGAGGGCCGTTCGTTCGAATAAGGAGCTTAAGGAGCCCAAGAAGACGGGTGTGGATTCCCACGCGCTCGCCGTTTTGCGGGGCACCGAAAAAGCGGTCTTCCGAGCGGACATTCAGCAGGATCTCTTGGCCATTTCGCGCTTGGCCCAGCGCTACGGATTCCGTCCGGTGATCAACGGGTGCCGCGAGGGCTGGCTCGTTGCGGCTGAGTTGGGTCGCGCCGGGGCAACAGCTATCGTGGAAGCCCGCGATCGCCGGAACAAGAGCGAGAACCTCGTGCGTCCCGGCGGCTCGTCCATCGAAAACGCAGCGATCCTTCATCGTCATGGGGTTCAAGTGGCGGTTGCGCCGGGCTCTGGTGGTATCAGCATGGGCGGCATTGTTGGCCGCGACATCATGCACATGCCCGTTGAGGCAGCGTTCGCCGTGCGTGGCGGCCTGGCCGAGGACGTGGCAATCGCATCCATGACTGTGGTGCCTGCCCGTTTGCTGGGCCTCGAGCATCGTCTGGGCACGATTGAAGTGGGCAAGGATGCAGACCTGATCATCACCGATGGCGACATCCTGCACTACAAGACCTTTGTGCAGTGGTCGGTGATCGGTGGTCGAGTCGTGTATGACAAGGAGGCGGAGCTCTACCTGGCACACATTCGACCGCGACCGGTTGAAGAGCTTGCTCCTGAAGTGCCGGTCGTCCCTGGCGAGCGTGACGAAGAAATCATCGAGGCCCCGAAGGAGGAGTCCGAAAACCCGGAGGAAGCGCCTGTGGTGGAGCCTGCCCCCGTTGACGACGGTGGCGAGGGGCCGGCGCCGATCCCCGAAGAGCCGCCTGTTGTGCCCCCCGTAGATCCGCCCGTAGATCCGCCC
>JAPKBR010000059.1 GCA_028823345.1 Planctomycetota bacterium | reverse complement strand
TCCAGATTCCAAAGGGACCCCTGGACGGACCTGACTCCGTGTCCTTTGCGGATTTACTGCAGGGCTCTGGGACCTCGCCCCAGGTGGTGATCGCACAACGGGGCGGCCCTGCGGGAATCGACCCCCATAACCAAAATCACCTTTGGCGCCGAACGGCCCGTGAGGATCGATTCAAGTTGGTTGTCAACCAGGACCTTTTACGGTCCCGCTTGTTTGACCTCTGGAATGACCCCCTCGAACAAAGCGATTTACTTGTGGCGGGGCCCCTGACCCCCGCTGCGCTCCAGGCCTATAGCCTCTTGCGGGCCGCCCTGGCGGGGCTCTAACAATTCTTTGATCCCGGTCCTTGAGCCGGGAGGAATGCCAAGCGATGCTGAATGGGTGAGACCCGTCGGCCGAATTGCCCCCAGCCCCACAGGGCCCCTGCACCTGGGCCACGCCTTTGCCTTTCTGCATGCTTGGTGGACCACCCGCAGCCGGGGAGGGAGCATCGTCTTACGGATTGAAGATCTGGACCCGAAGCGCTGCACTCAAGAATTCGAACAGGGCATTCTCTTTGACCTCGAATGGTTAGGCCTCGACTGGGATGGGCCCATCCTGCGTCAATCAGAGCAATTCCTCCGGTACCGGGAGGTCCTTGGGGATCTACGAGAACGGGGACTGACTTATGGTTGCAGCTGCACGCGACGCGATATCCGCATGGTGTCGGCGCCCCATCCCGGCGAGGATCTGCGCTATCCAGGAACCTGCCGTGACCTAGGCCTTGGTGTAGGACCGGAGGGACAAGTCCATGGTCAGAGGATCAAGGTTGAGTCGAGGAAGGTGCGCATTGAAGACCGCGTGCAGTGTCCACTGGAAACGGATATCGCCCAGGAGTCAGGGGATTTTCTCCTCTGGTCCCGCTCGGATCTTCCCTCTTACCAATTTGCCGTGACCCTCGACGACCAATACCAGGGGGTTACGGAAGTGGTTCGAGGTCGAGATTTATTGTCGAGTACCGCTCGACAGGATCTACTGCGCCAGCACTTAGGGTACCCACCGATCAGTTCGGTGCATTTTGGCATGGTCCTTGACGCCCAAGGACAACGGCTTGCCAAACGCCGCGGGGGTTCGAGCATAGCGGGATTCCGAGAAGCCGGAGGCGAAGCGGCGGACCTGGTGCGCTGGGTGGCCGCGGTGGCGGGCTTGGCAGATGAAGGCCCAAAGCCGGTGGACTATCTCGGGTCCTATGACATGCCCCCCAAGGAAGATTGGTGGCCCTCAGAGGCTGCCCCAGGCCCCTCCCCCCTCATCTAGAGCCAATACCCCCATGCATAGGCCCCTCCAGGGCCCCAGCGCTTGCGGACCCAAGCCCGAGGGGACCCTGTGGAGTTTCCATCCCGGGTCGCTACACTGCGACCCCGTGCGGAACACCATTCTTCTTCTTGGCCTCTTGTTCTCGTGTTGCCTCCTGACCGGCTGCACTTCGGCCCCCTCGCCCACGCGCTCACGCCACAGAGCCGGGCCTCGCTACGCGCCCCCCCCGGGTTTGGTTGCGAGCCACTCCATCGGCTCCATCGACCTTTGGGTAAATCCCGACTGGATGCCATCCGCCCTGACCTGGAGACTATTCATGCCGCCGGTCTCGACGCGCCACATCGCCGGCCAGGGTTCGAATGACACTGGATTGGACGTGCAATGGGGCTGCCAAGCTTTTGAATCGGCCCTGCGCCATGAACTGCATGAGAACGCCTTTGAGATCATCACCCGGTCTCGTCGAAATTCATTCTACCTCGAAGTTATCCTTGAAGCCCAGTCCGCATCCCCTGGGTTGCAGACGCCAGTATGCATTCAAGCGGAACTTACGGTTCCGGATCACAAGGGTCCGGTCTTGATTCTCCGCACCCCCGCGAGAGGTTCACCGATCCGGCAAAACGGAATCATGCGTGCCTGGGGGGAAGCCCAAGATGAGGTGCGCGTTTGGGCTCAGCAAGTTGCCAGCGCCCTCGATCACGTTCGCCGCACTAGAGTGCGTTGACCGTAATTTCTCCGAGGGCAAGGGATATGTGGTTGGCGATCAAAACGAACGCGCCACTACGCTGGCCCTTATCCGTGGTGCCATGCACCAAGTCCCACTCTTCGGGCTCGCCTGCATCTTGGGCCCAGACCTTGAGTGAGTACACGCAGGAGTTATCTGGTTGGCTCTGGCACTGCAACTTGACCTTCATCGGCACCCCCATCGGCATGGCGGGGCCATTGCTCCACTCCACAACCGGTTGGGTTTCCTCAGTTGTCAAATCCCAGTGGGGAACTTCGCCGACCCAATGCAGGGCAAACAAACCTCCCATGGGATGGGGGTTTTCGGCCGGTTGCTCCAAACTTCCCACATGGCTGTGCCCGCGCCATCGGGCACCCAGACCAAGGAAGGGCACCGCCTCAGGCGTAAGAATTTCGTCGAGGCCATCCACCACCAAGGTCAATTCCACAAGGTAGTCCTCCCAGGCATCGGGCCCATGGCCCTCCCCAAGGGTGATCATTCGTTGGTAGCCCAAAGCAGTTGGGTCCGTGGAGAGGGCTCCCACGAGAGCCTCGTGGGGACCTTGCTTCCAACGTCCATCCACCAAGCCGATTTTGGGCACCTGGGTCCCGGTGAAGTCCAAGCTGACCGGCAGCTGCCAGGTCACTCCAGGGGTGTGTTCGAGCCGCACCATAGCCCGTAGGAGCTCACCGCTGGCCAAGGTGGCTTGCAAGTCCACAAGGTGCCCGATCTGGCCTTCCAGCAGGACGCCATCTTCCAGGGCGTTCACGGCAAGTGGTCCGTTGAAGTCACCGGGCGATGCGAGGCGCTTGGGCAAGTAATTATCGAGGGGGTGCTCTCCGACTCCTAGGGTTATCCAGGGTCCCCCATCTAGGCGTGCCACCATTTCAGCCCCAAAAAATGCCTGGGGAGTGCCCACGTTTTCCAGGGATCCCCGCAGGTTCCAAGTGGACTGGGGAGAACCTTGAGCCCCACTCGCCACGGTCCAAATTCCCGGTGCGTCTTCTTGGCCTTCCCAAAGGGAAATATGCGGCGCTGAAGGAGCCCGACTTTGGGGTGTGGTCGCGGTGAGGGGCGGGCTCCAAGTCGCGTGCCCTACAGAATCCACTAATTGGGCGCGGAAGTGTAGTGTGCTGGCTGCCTGCAAATCTGACAGGAATAGGAATCCGTTTTCATCAAGGGCCCTGACACCCAGGGATTGAAAACTGGAGAGATCGCTGCCCACTTCCACTAGGGCGACCACTTCCTCGTCGGTTTCAAAGCGCAAGGCCACCGAGTCGGAGGACACGGCCCATGCTTCCGCACGCTGGCACCAAGGGGCTAGAATATCTTCGGGGGCCGAAAGGTCCGGGTCCGTATCGAATTGGTGGGGACCAGTCCTGACCCAATCAAAGCTGGCGGTGAAGGGGCTGGCGTGCCCACCTGAGT
The DNA here is from genome assembly GCA_028823345.1 of Planctomycetota bacterium. Classification (GTDB taxonomy): domain Bacteria; phylum Planctomycetota; class UBA1135; order UBA1135. The sequence goes on along the minus strand of JAPKBR010000059.1, from coordinate 13,259 downwards.
GGGAAATTGCCGGGCCCATCCGGCGCACCATCAGGGGAAATTCAAACTCTGTGGCGCTCTCGAATGTGATCCCGTCAAGGGACCATTCTTGACTCCACGAATCCTGGACACGGGTCACCCGCATCCAAAGATCAAGGTTGTCATCGTGTACCTCGATCGGCAACGCCTGGACCTCTTGCACCACGGATTGCCCGTCGCGGAAGCCGGACACGAAGATGTGACTGCGCCCTCCCGTGCTAATAAACTCAAAGCGCAACCAAGTGCCGGCGCTCTCCTCAATCAAGAGCCCGTGACCCGTGAAGTCCGGGCCGTTAGATGCCAAGGATCTGAACTCCAGATCCAAGTCTTCATCAATTACGTTCTCTAGTAGGGCCAGGGATTGGTCTCCGGTGGTCCAATTCTGATAGGGCAAGGAGCCGGGGACACGCAACTCCAAGAAGCGCTCATCCCCTGCGGTCACATGCTGCGCTTGGCCAAAGCCGTGTACATCTTGCAATTGCCACCGGTGCAGATCGATGTTAGCAGCGGCGAACTCATCGCCTTGCCCGGAGGTGGGCGGCAGGGTCTGGACCTCGTGTAAGGCCCCACGTGCCAGAACCCCATTGAGCCGGGTTCCGATGGGCCGCACCGAATAGAGTTCCCCCGTTGCCAGTCCCGGCAGCAACAGGCTGTGTTGAGTGCCCAGCACGGACGATTCAACGCACTGGAGAACCTTCCCAGCGGGGTTGACCACTTCTAGGCCTGGTTGGACTTGCTCTTGGGTGGTAAATGAGACCTCGGCCGCCGCTAAATAGGGCTGCACGGAAAAGTCTCCGAAATGAACGGTGGGCGCAGCCGGGGGAGCTGCGCTCTTCCCACATGCCGAACAAAATAACAGAGCAAATAGAATTGGCTGGCGGGACATCATCCCGCTAATCCTAGTCCTCCCGAACATTCCCGAATCGAGGCAGCCAGTCCGACTCATATTGAGACGAGGAAGGAGGACTACCGCCTCCCTGAAGCTCCATGGGCCCCACTTATCAGGAGCGGCGCATTCCCATGTCTCAAATTGAGGCTATCCTGAAAAGCTCTACCGCACCCCTCTTTAGTGGCGCGCCCCTATGCCTAGAGGTCGAGCTTTTTGAGCTTGGGCGCGATCACCATGCGGCAGTAAGCCTGCTCGGGGTGCTTGCGAAAGTAGTCCTGGTGATCCTCGCCCGCGTCCCAAAAAGTCACCGCCGGTCGCACCTCGGTAACGATCGGTTTGCTCAGTTCACCCGATCCATTGATAGCAGCGATTTGGCGCTTAGCCTCGGCCTCTTGTGCTTCGTTGTGGAAAAAGATCGCCGAGCGATATTGGGGCCCCGCATCGGCCCCTTGACGATCCATGGAAGTGGGGTCGTGGAGTTTCCAAAACCACCCCAGAATCGTCCCTACTTCGATCCTGGCCGGGTCAAAAGTCAACTGGGTGACCTCAATGTGACCGCTCCTCTTGCTGCACACCTCAGCGTAGCTGGGGTCATCCACATGACCGCCCATGTAACCCGAAACCGCATTGACGACACCGTCGAGCTGCTCGTAGACCGCTTCGGTACACCAGAAACAGCCAGCGCCCAAAGTGATGGTCTGGTGCTCAAGGGCTTCACCTTGGGGAACGGGACTCGCCTCGGGCTGGGGATCGGACATGGGGGCAGTGGATTGGTTTTCGGATCCCGTACAGGAGCCCAAGAGGAACAGAGCAAACAAGAGAACTCGCATGTTGAGCATCCTAGGCCCTGCCCTGGAAGATTGCGCGGAACAACAACAGGAAAATCACTAGGCCTAGGGGTAATCCAATGGCGACGAACAACCAGGCACGGGAGGGGCTTGGAGCATCGGAAACATCCCTGGCACCGGGCACGGGACCCACCACACGCACCTGTTGAGCTGGAAGTTCCACCCGGGAAAACCGCCCTTGGCCTGGGTCAAACAAATGCAAAACAAGAGGCGGCACCGTGAGCATCCCCGGCCCGTGTGTGGTCAGGCCGTAGCGCCAAAGGGCACCGTCGGAAGTTCCCTCTTCACCCAGGACCCGAAATACCGCCCGTTGATTGCTCCCCCAACGGGGCGCACTCCCAGGATTTCCTTCTCCACGAACGAGCACTTCCACAACGACCTCTTCACCAGCCGCAAGAGACTTGGGCAGGGCTGCCACAGGGCTCATGCTGAAATGCCCCAGGGCACCGTTCCAGGCAGGATCACGCCCCTTATCGGGAATGGCTAAAACCGTAATCGGGTCTATTTGGGCACCCAGGCGTTTGCTGGGTCCGGGAGAATTCCCAAGACCCAAGGCGTCTTCCCTTGCTCCCGACTTAAGGGAATAGGAAATCGCCACAGGAGGAAAGGACCGCACTCCCGTCCGATCCGGTGTCCACCTCAGGGGTAGGCTCAGGCGCAACAGCTCTACCCCGCTGACCCCAATGGTCTCTTCAAAGGGTAAGCCTATAAGTTCCCCGTTGACGACCACCGTCGCGCTGGCATTGGACTGGGCAACCCGTGAAATCTCCTCGCCAAAGGAACTCTCCAACCAGGGAACGGACCAGTCCAAGGGGATCTCGACCCGCTGGGGAAACAACTGACTTAATCCCGATCGCAGCAAGTCCCGCGGCCCTTCCACGACCACATTCAAGGGACAGGTTTGACCCAGGTAAATCGCATCGTTGGGACCCTCCACGTAAAGCCGAAGGGGCGTTTGGGCCAAGGCAGATGCGCCCAAAATTGGACCGATGAGGAAGAAGAAGTGGTTGAAACCCATTGAGCCGAGTATAGCGCAGCCACGCACGCTACCCTCTAGGTCGATGCGACTCCTCCCCCTACGATTTTTGGCCCTAGCTACTCTCCCCCTAGCCTTTTGCACCGGAACCCTATGCGCTGCAGCCTGCCCGGTAATCCAGGGCCAGGCCCAAGATGCGGACGGCAATGTCTCGCGCGAGGAAATGTGGTCCGCCCCGACCGCTGAAGACTGGGCCAAACCCTGCCTGATCCCCTGGCAGCGGAATTTCAATGACGCCCTTGCTGTGTCCCTGCGCACGGGCCGCCCGATCCTGATCTGCGTCAACATGGACGGAGAAATCGCCAGTGAGCACTACGCCGGAGTCCGTTACCGGAGCCAAGAAGTAGCAGACCTCTATGAACCCTATGTGACCGTGGTTGCATCGGTCTACCGTCACACCCCCAGGGATTTCGACGATCAGGGCCAGCGGATCCCCTGCCCGCGCTTTGGCGGGGTGACCTGTGGCGAACACATCGCCATCGAACCCATCCTGTACGAACAGTACTTTGAGGGCACTCGGGTTTCACCGCGGCACATCATGATTGAGCTGGACAAGCAAGAGGTCTACGACGTGTACTACGCTTTCGACACCGCTTCGGTGTTCACGCGGATCCGCACTGGCATCAGCGAGCGCTTGATTCAGCCGAACCCCGAACCTATTGGGGATCGGCCCCTGGAAGAGCGCCTAGCCAGCCAGGACCACGCTGATCGTATTTTTATCGAAACCCGTTACACCAGCGGGGACAAACAAGTCCGTAAAGACTTGCTGCTGAAGGCTCAAAACTTAGGATCCAAAGCGCCTCTGCAAATGCTGCGGTTGGCGTTATTCGGTTTGGACCAAGAGCTTGCTGCCTTGGCCCGCAAGTCCCTGTCAACAAGCGACAATCCGGCGGCCATCGACTTGATCACCCTGGCCCTCGGGGTCCCGATGCCAAGGGTCGAAAGGGAAAGCCTGCTGCTTGCCCTTGAACGCCTGGGGGCCCAGGACCCGCGGGGTAAAACTCTAGCGGTGGTACACCGTGGTCTGGGAAACACCTCGGACAGTTTGGACGCGGCCGGTTGGGCCGCATCCCTGAAGGATGCTGCGGATGCGGGCTCGCGTCCGGCCCCAGTGGAACGGCGCAAGGCGGTGGAGGCCCGGGTTTCCTATGCGGCCGCAGCCTCTGATGCGCGGCCAAATGACGCCCAGGCCCAATTGGAATTTGCCGAGGCTCTGCTGGCAATGGCGGTGGATCCCGCCTCGGTCCTTGCGCCCTGGAACGGTCGCAATCAAGCCGCTCGATTGAATGCCTTGCGCTTCCAGGACGCTCAGGCGGCCACGAATCGAGCGGTGGAAGCTGGCCTTTCCAACTGGCGCACGGACACAGCCCTGTCCCTTTGCCACTGGTATCACGGGCAGCCTGCAGAAGCCCACGCCTGGGCAGAAAAAGCGGTTCAAGCCATGCCTCCCGGGCAACAGTCATGGAACGCCATGGCCGTGCTTTCGCTCTTTGCCCATGGACGCAAGCAAGCCATCCAAGAGGCAAACCGCACGGGCGACAACTGGCCTCCAGAATGGATCGCGGACATTCATGCGGCCTACGGAGTCTTGGCCAGCCACCCCGAAGCCAGTGCCCAACACGTCATAGCGCACTATGACTTTTTGCTCGAACTCGGCGCCAAATTACCCGCCGAAGAAACCCTCGATGCGGGCCTCATGCGCTTTCACGCGTCGCCCCCCTTGCATCAAAGGTTGCGTGCGGCCTTGCTGCAATCCGGCGGCCCCTTGCGCTTGGAAGAGCACTATCAAAAGCGCGCCGAGCAGTCGACGTCTGGGGCACACCGAGAATGGTTCGCCGCCCAAGCATCGGTCATTGCCGCTGAAGTCTGGCGCACGGCCCCCGCGCCAGAAGCCCAAGCCTCTGCCCAGGACCAAGCCCTCGCGGCGTATCTGCGTGCCGAGGCCCACTACGGCAAATGGATTGAGAGCCATCCTGACCAAGCGGACTCGGCGAAGCACTTTGTCATGCTCTCTATTGCGGGGCGCGCCCGAGTGCGGGTCAACCGAGAGGAACTCACCCTCGCCGCTGAATTGATTCAAAAAGCCCTGGCCTTGCGTCCCTTGTCCGCAGCGAGCCCCGATGGCCTCGGGGTCAGCCCGGTCAACACCGTACGCCAAATCCACCGCCGGGCCCTGGCCCAGGAAGAGCAGGCTATGGTGGGAGCCATGAACCGGATTCTTGCGGACCTGGAAGAGCTCGACCCGGCCCTGCTGGACCTACTGCCCAATGAGCGAGGTGGTCCCCAGCTTCCCCGGCGAAGGGGCAGGCGAAACGACCGCTAGGGCCCGGCATTTCCCCTCCCGGGACAAGCCCAAAGCACAGGAGCGCAAGGCCTTAGGCCTCGCGCTCCTGTGTGTTTGGCTCCCCGAGCAAGATTCGAACTTGCGACAAATCGGTTAACAGCCGATTGCTCTACCAACTGAGCTATCGGGGAAGGTGAGCAAAGAGTATTCCCCCAAGGCCCCGAGTCAAGCGGGGGGCGTTCAACTTTTCCCCCAGAGGGCACTTTGGGCCCATATTTTTGACCTCGGACCCCAAATGGGGCACCTCGAGGGGCCTTGGGAGGCCCGGCCGCCCGCAAATCGTACCGGCGGGCTCCCCTGGCCTGAAGCCTGCCACGAGACCCTCCAAGAGCTCCCGACGCAGATCAAATACAAGATCAGCGCCCCAGCATCCCATGACGTTCCAGTGATCTGAATAGGCCTGCAGTACCTCATCAAGCGTCCCTGGATCGCCCCTGACGGGTGATCTGTGGGCGCACCTGTTGATTCCCAGGGGGCACTTTGGGGGCATATTTTTGCTCCCAGGACCGAAATGGGGCAAACGGGGCGTTTTTGGATCAAATCTAGTGTCCAGAAAATGTCATGGGGCCTCCAGGCGGTGGTGCACACGATTACCTCCTACGTACCTTCAAATAGTTGGCATGCTAGGAACACCGGAGCGCCAGAAAAGCCTCCCATCCCTCTAGCCAATGACTCCCATGAAGCCTCTCTTTCTCTTGACGATTTCGATCTTGGTGTCCAGCCTCAACGCCCTGCCCCAGGACGTGCGCTTTCCACTGGAAACCGTTGGCCGCGAGGCCGCCCTGGACGGACTGATCTTGCAACCGGACCTAGCCCAGATCGAAGACCTCCTGACCTACCAGTCTTTGCGCATGATCGAGGTTCCCCTAGCCAGTGGCGCCACCGTGAGCGTGGAACTCGAGCGCATCTCTGTGGCCCGCCACGAGTTTGGGCTGCATGTGAACGGTGTGCCGACCCCAGGTGTGGTCGAGAACCTAGGCCTTTCGGTCTGGAAGGGCAATGTTGTGGGCGCAAGAGACAGCGATGTGATGCTCGCCTTCGCCCCCCATGGTTGTCGCGGCTGGGTCAAGATCGGCGATGAACTCACCCACCTGATGCCCCAGCCCGATGCGAACGGTGACTGGGCAGAAGGTCACGTTTTGTTACTCACCGAAGAAGCCCTCAACACACGCGGGTTCGCACTCGATGGGGACTGCTCGACGGCCATCCAGCCCAACGCCGGCGAAATCTCTCTGGGAAACTCCGGCGGCAATGATCCGCCAATCGAATCAGTAGGCACCTGCAGCATGCGAGTCTGCCCGGTGGCCATCGAATGCGACGACCAGCTCTACAGCATATTTAACGACCTGAACGCCGCCACCACGTATGTAACGACCCTTTGGAGTTTCATCGGTGATCGTTATGAAACCCAGGCCAACACGGTTCTGACCCACCCCTACCTCAATATCCCTACCCTGGGAAATGACCCCTGGACTACCCAGGAAACGGGCGGCAATAGCGTGGACTTGCTTTATGAATTCCAAGCGGCCTGGGTCGGCAACATCCCCAATGGATGCGTCACCGCCCACTTCATGTCCGGCGCAGGACTCGGCGGGGGCGTTGCCTGGCTTGGAGTGCTCTGCAACGACACCTTCAACTTCGCCGTTTCCGGCAACATCAGCGCCGGGGTCAATTTCCCCGTGGTGCAGCAGCCCTCTAACTGGGACTTCATGGTCTGTGCCCACGAGTTGGGGCACAACTTCAACAGTCCCCACACTCACGACTTCTGCCCTCCCTTGGACGAGTGCGCACCGTCAGGATACTTTGGATCCTGCCAGACCCAGCAGGTATGCACCAGCGCGGGCACGATCATGTCCTATTGCCATCTGTGCTCCGGAGGCACAGCAAACATAACCACATTCTTCCATCCCACGGCGGCGGGGGTCATGACCCAGCACGCGATCGCCTGCCTGGACACCTATGTGGATGCCAGCGCGGATGCCCCCAGCATTCTGGTTCCGGGTGTACCCACCCCGGTGACACTGACCACAACCGCAGTTCCGACCAGCCCCCCGAGCCTGCACTACAGTGCTACTGGCACTGGCTTCCAGGCGATCAGCATGACGCCTGGTGCCCCAGGGACTTGGATCGCCGACATTCCCGCCGCGGCCTGCGGCGACACCCCGGCCTTTTATTACAGCCTGGACGATCCCTCCTGCGGGCCCATCCTTCTTCCTGCGGGCGCCCCCGCTGCGGTCTACACGGCCCTGGTAGGAAACTCCATCACCTCGGCCTTTGATGATTGCGAAGCCCCAAGCGGCTGGACAGCGGGAGTTACCGCGGATGACGCTACCACTGGGATCTGGGAGCGGGTAAATCCTGAAGGCACTGCCGCCGCCCCCGGCGATGATCACAGTCCTAGCGGAACCCAATGCTGGGTAACCGGTCAAGGAGCCCCTGGTGGATCCGTGGGTGCCAACGATGTAGACGGAGGGACAACCACCCTCTTGACCCCCATCTTTGACCTGAGTTCCGGTAGCAACCCTCTCATTTCATACTGGCGCTGGTACTCCAACGACACGGGTGGCAGCCCTAATGCGGACACCATGACCGTGGACATTTCCGATGATGGGGGCGCCTCCTGGGTGCTCTTGGAGGTTGTCGGGCCTACCCAGGACGCAAGTGGCGGCTGGATCGAAGCAACCTTCAATCTGACCGATTTCGTGAACAGCACATCCCAGGTACAGCTCAGGTTCATGGCCAGCGACTTGGGTACCGGTTCGATTGTGGAGGCGGCTATCGATGATCTATGGATCAAGGATGTCACGTGCAATTCCTCCGTGGGCTCGAACTACTGCACTCCAGCGGTTACCAACTCCAGCGGCTTGCCGGGAAGCATCGGCGGCACTGGTAGCGATGTGGCCTTGGACAACAACTTGACCCTGACGGTAACCGGCCTCCCCGATGGACAGTTCAGCTACTTCGTTGCCAGTCAAACCCAAGGCAATACTCCCAATCCGGGTGGCAGCCAAGGTGTGTTGTGCCTTGGGTCGCCCATTGCCCGTTTCAATTCCAACGTAATGGTGGTCAGTGGCGGCCAGGTGAACTTGGCTGTGGACCTGACCGCAGTGCCCTTGCCCCCGAGCTTCTCCCATTCGGTGATGCCCGGAGAATCCTGGAACTTCCAGCTGTGGTTCCGGGACACCAACCCGGGCACAACCAGCAACTTCAGTGATGGCCTCGCGGTGACTTTCCAGTAGCCCTGGAAAAAACCCTCTGGTGGGACTTCAGCAGGTTATCTTTGAATAACTTGCTGGAGACACCCCATCCTAGGTCCCAGGCCGTAGGCAGCGACCCAAAGTGACTCGCTGATAGGGAGGATGCAGCGAAATCGGAGTGGCTTTGGCACCCTAGGTGCACACAGGTGGTCACTATTCAGCCCCTCTTGCGTCTCCCATGAAGCACCTCATTCTGCTGCTCTCCACCTTTCTGCTCCAGAGTCTGACTTCGGCCGCCCAGACAGTGCCCTTCCCTCTGCACCCTGCGGGTCGAGCAGCGGTAATCGACGGCTTGCTGCTGACGCCGGATTTAGCGGAGATTGAGGACCTCTTAGGGCACCAATCAGTGCGCATGGATCGTGTGCCCATGAGCGACGGGAGTTACGTCAGCTTGGAGCTAGAGCGTCTCTCAATCGAGCGCCACAAGTTTGGACTGCATGTGAATGGATTGCCCGCCCCCGGGGTGGTCGAAGGCCTGGGCATTAGCGTCTGGAAGGGAATGGTAGTGGGACAGCCGGACAGTGATGTGATGCTGGCCTTCGCGCCCTATGGATGCCGCGGCTGGATCAAAGTCTCAGGAGAATTGACCCACTTGATGCCCCAACCGGATAGCACCGGGGACTGGGGAGCGGGCTCTTGCATCCTCGCAACGGAGACTGTGCTGATAGCCCAAGGGCTCACGCCACAGTTCGAATGCGCGGCCGTGCCCCCTCCCGGAGCAAACAGCTCCACCATCCAACCCCTGGGTACAACAGTAAGTCCTCCGCTTGAATCAGGGGGCACCTGCTACATCCAGACCGCTACCGTGGCCATCGAATGCGATGATCAGTTTTTCGCGCTGTTCAATAATCTGAATGCAGCTACCACCTACGTGGTCAGCCTCTGGACATTCATCGGCGATCGTTTTGCAACACAGGTCAATACGATCCTGACACATCCATACCTGAACATCCCGACCTTGGGCAATGACCCCTGGACTACCCAGGAAACCGGGGGTACGAGCTTGGACTTGCTTATCGAATTCCAAGCCGCCTGGGCAGGCAACATCCCTAACGACTGCACTACGGCGCACTTCATGTCCGGCGCGATCCTCACCGGGGGAGTTGCCTGGCTCAATGCCCTTTGCGGAGGAAACTACAACTTTGCTGTTTCCGGAAACCTGTTTGCAGGGGTCCAATTCCCAGTGACTCAGCGACCACTAAACTGGGACTTCTTTGTATGCGCACACGAATTGGGCCACAACTTTGGTAGCCCCCACACCCATGAGTTTTGCCCGCCACTTGACGAGTGTGCCCCCTCGCCTTTCTTCGGGCAGTGCCACACCCAACAGGTGTGCAGCAATCAGGGAACTCTCATGTCCTATTGCTTTTATTGCCCGGGACGCACAAACAACATCACCACCTATTTCCATACGGTGACGGCCAATACGATGAGACAGGAAGCACTTTGCCTGGATTTTTATGCGTCCGTCACTGCGGATTCCCCCCAGCTGCTTATCCCTGGAGTTCCCACGCCGGTGACCTTGACTACCAATCTCGCACCCTCGTCCCCTCCTACTCTTCACTTTGACGCCACGGGTAACGGGTATCAGCCCATTTCAATGACGTCTTCTGGGCCCGACACCTGGACCGCTGATCTACCCCCAATCTCCTGCGGGGACAGCGCCACTTACTACTACAGTTTGGATGACCCAGTCTGCGGCGGCGTCACAGTTCCAGGGACAGCCCCGTGGGTCGTCTACACTGCCCATACGGGCTACCCTGCTCCCTTTGTTTCCGATGACCTAGAAGGCCCTACCGGCTGGACCGTCGGCACCAGCACCGACGACGCCACCGAGGGGATCTGGGAGCTTGTGGATCCTGAAGGCACCCTGGCTCAACCCGGCAATGACCACACGACTTTGGGTACGCAATGCTGGGTAACCGGCCAGGGAATACCTGGCGGCTCGCCAAATGCCAACGACGTGGACGGCGGAAGCACCACTCTATTGTCGCCCATATACGATCTAAGCGCAGTAAGCGCCGCACGGGTTTCCTACTGGCACTGGCTTTCGAACGATTCGGGCCCATACCCCTATCAGGACACCCTCCAGGTGAAGATCTCTAATAATGGCGGTGCCACCTGGAGTTTCTTGGAGACCATTGGGCCCTCGGAGAACGCCAGTGGAGGCTGGGAACAGTCCACCATCTACCTCAGCGGATTGCTTGCCCTTACAAGTCAAATGCAGTTGGCCTTCATCGCCAGCGACTTCGCTAACGACTCAACCGTGGAAGCCGCAATTGATGACATCTTGATCGAGAGTCTTGAGTGCACCACCGTTGTGGGAACAAACTACTGCACCCCTGCTGTAGTGAATTCCACTGGGCTGTCAGCAAACATCGCCGGCGTGGGCACCATCTTCGCTCTGGACAACAGCTTGGTCCTGACCGTCAGTGATCTACCCAACGGCCAGCCCAGCTATTTCTTGGCCAGCCAGAGCCAGGCCCATATTCCGGGCCCGGGGGGTAGCAGCGGCGTGCTTTGCCTCGGCGCCCCCACCGCGCGCTTCAACAGCAATGTCCTCGTGGCCACCGCAGGAGAAGTTAGCCTGAGCCTGGATCTAACCCAGGTGCCTCTGCCCCCCACCTTTGCCCACGCAATCAGCCCCGGAGAAACTTGGAACTTTCAGCTTTGGTTCCGGGACAGTAACCCGACCAACACCAGTAATTTCAGCGATGGCTTAACCGTGAATTTCCAGTAATCCAGGAAAGGCCTCTACGGAGGGACCCCGTAGGCATTGCCTGGACGGTTCGCTGTTGACATCGCCTTACCTTTCAAGACCTCTATCAACCGGCAATAGGCACCTCCCCAATCGGGAAGATGCACGAAAACCCCCAAGCTTTGGCATTCTAGGTACGCACGAGTCCTTTTCCCCAGCCCATCCCCGCTCCCTCCCATGAAGCACCTCATTCTGCTGCTCTCCACCCTCCTGCTCCAGAGCCTGACTTCGGCCGCCCAGACAGTGCCCTTCCCCCTGCACCCTGCGGGACGAGCAGCGGTTTTTGACGGCTTGCTGCTGACTCCGGATTTGGCGGGGGTTGCGGACCTCTTAGGGCACCAATCAGTGCGTATGGACCGTGTGCCCCTGAGTGATGGGAGTTACGTCAGCTTGGAGCTGGAGCGGCTCTCAATCGAGCGCCACAAGTTTGGACTGCATGTGGATGGAGTGCCCGCCCCCGGGGTGATCGAAGGCTTGGGGATCAGCGTGTGGAAGGGCATGGTCGTGGGGCAGCCGGATAGCGATGTGATGCTGGCTTTCGCGCCCTATGGATGCCGTGGTTGGATCAAAGCCTCAGGAGAATTGACCCACTTAATGCCGCAACCGGATAACACCGGAGATTGGGCAGCGGGGTATTGCATCCTCGCCACTGAAACCTCGCTTCATTCCCGCGGGCTCTCCCCCCAAGGTGGCTGTTCCGCAATCACCCCCCCGGGATCCAGCCCCCCCAGCCCAATCCTCTCTGGAGTCAATGCCCCGCCCACGGTGGAATCTTCCGGAACCTGCTACCTACTCACTTGCAGCGTGGCGATTGAGTGTGATGACCAGTACTTTTCCAGATTCAATAATCTGAACGCGGCCACCACCTACGGTGTCAGCCTTTGGACTTTCATCGGCGATCGGTATGCAACCCAGGTAGATACGGTTCTGACCCACCCCTACTTCAACATCCCAACTCAAGGCAACGACCCTTGGACCTCCCAGGACAACGGGGGCAGCAGTGGGGATGTATTGAATGAATTCCAAACAGCTTGGGCCGGAAACATCCCTCTCAACTGCACCACTGCGCACATGGTATCGGGTGCTGGACTTGGTGGAGGAGTTGCATACCTCGACGTGCTCTGTGGAGGCAACTACAACTTTGCGGTCTCAGGGAACATCAATGGGAACGTCAATTTTCCCGTGGTCCAGGCCCCTTCGAACTGGGACTTCATGGTCTGCGCCCATGAACAAGGGCACAATTTCGGCAGCCCGCACACCCACAGTTACTGCCCGCCCCTGGACGAATGTGCCCCTTCAGGCTATTTCGGCGGTTGCCAAACCCAACAGGTCTGCACCAATCAGGGCACGATCATGTCCTACTGCCACCTTTGTAGCGGCGGCACGAACAACATCACCACCTACTTCCACACGGACACGGCCCTGACCATGCGAACGCGCGCGGCCGCGTGCCTTCAACCCTATGCGAGCATCACTGGGGATTCTCCCCAGCTCTTGGCACCTGGCGTCAGCACCCCTGTGACACTCACCACCTCCGTCGTACCCAGCGGCCCGCCCACCTTGCATTTCCGCGGCTCCAGCGGCGTGTTTCAGGCGATCCCCATGGTTTCCTCGGGCGTGGATACTTGGAGCGCTGATTTACCCCCCAGCGCCTGTGGCACGACCCCTGCGTATTACTACAGCTTGGACGAACTCCATTGCGGCCCGGTGTATATGCCCCTGGGAGCTCCCGGAAACTTCTATACCGCCGATGTGGGCACCTTGACCACAGTCCTCACTGATGACCTAGAGGTCGCAAGCGGCTGGACGGTCGGCCATGTGCTGGACGACGCGACTTCGGGTATCTGGGAATTGGTGGATCCCGTGGGCACCATTGCTCAACCCGAGGACGATCACACCCCGCTCGGCGTCCAGTGTTGGGTAACCGGCCAAGGTGTCCCGGGGGGGACAGCGAACGCAAATGATGTGGATGATGGAACCACGACTCTTTTCTCACCGATGTTTGATTTGAGCGGCATCTCCCTGGCCCGGGTTTCCTATTGGCATTGGTTCTCCAATGACACGGGCGCCTATCCATACCAAGACTACATGCACGTGTGGGTTTCCAAC
>JAPKBR010000020.1 GCA_028823345.1 Planctomycetota bacterium | reverse complement strand
TCGACAGCAGAGGCTACTGTGACCGTCACCAAGCTCTTACTAGAGGTGGGATACTCAGAATGAAGATCGAACTCAAACTGTCAGGCGCTGAAGACGCCCACATCATCAAGAACCTGTGGCCTCTCTATCAGCATGAGACTTCGGAGTTCGAACTACTCAAGCCCAATTCCCATGGGGTTTTCGGCGTAGAGGACAGCGTAAAAACCCTATCCGAGCATGGGCCGGGGCCCTGGTGGGCGGACTCGGAGGCCCTCTTTCCTTATCTCATTCTGGTGGACGGCGCACCTGCAGGCTTCAACCTGATTGCTGGGAAACCACGGCTCTGGAAAGGTGCTCATGGGGATTTTTGCGTGGAAGAGTTCTTTGTGTTGCACGCTTATCGAGGACTAGGAGTTGCAGAGCGAGCGGCCACTTTAGGGTTTCAAGCACACCAAGGCCGATGGGAGGTCATCACATGGCCCAACAACCCGCGAGCCATTGCGTTCTGGCGCAGAGTCATCGGTGGCTACACATCGATGAAGCACACTCAGGGCGAGATCGACTATCCTTCCGGCCGCAGGATCAGCTTTCATTTCGATAGCTAGACCCAGACAGAAAACTGTGGGTCAGAGATACCTGAAGCAGACCTCCGCCCTACCGATCACTCACTTCCCGACGAAACTCCGCACACGGAGCAATCGGGGTTCTGCTGGATCTTCAAGGTCGTGAAGCTCATGTCGCGCAAGTCGTAGGTGAGGAACCGCCCAAGAAGGGGTTCTCCCATACCAGTGATCACCTTGATGGCCTCCATGGCGGCCATGCATCCCACACTCCCTGATACGGCCCCGAAAACGGGAAAGCGACGCTTCCAGGCTGGAGGCTTGATGGGAGTCAGGCAGGCCAAGCAAGGAGTCTGCCCGGGAATAAAGGTGGTCAGTTGAGCCTGCAATTCATACATGGCGGCTTCCACCATGGGTTTCTTTTTGCGCTGAGTCTCCTGATTCAGGAGCAAGCGTTCTTCAAAGAGAGGGGCGCAATCCACGACAATGTCCGCTTCTCCCACAAGTTCCTCCACATTCCCCTGGTTGATGTTCTCTCCCACGCAATGGAATTCCAGTCGAGGGTTGAGATCACGGAGCCTCTGCTCGACCGTTTCGATACGAGGTTTCCCAAGGCTTGCGTCGGTCATCAAGAGCTGCCGGTTGAGATCGCTGGGTTTCACATCCCCGCCGTGAGCCAAGATCAATCTGCCGACTCCAGCCGCGGCCAATTCCAACGCCACCACAGAACCCAAGCCCCCTACCCGAGAGATCAGCACGCTGGCGCCTTTCAATTTCCGTTGACCCTCTTCACCGTGTCCGGGAACGGGCAGCTGCCAAGAGTACACATCCAGCTCCTTGGAGCTCAGCGGTGGAAAATTGCGGTCCTCCAAATTCATCCTCCCGCGATCGGTGCCATCAGCACCAGGGTCGCCCCGTCGGAGAGAGATGGATCAGTCCCAATCGGGACCTGAATTTCGTCGACCGCAATGAGCAAGCTCGGCGACAAGGCCTCCCCATCAAGCAAGAGGGCGCTCAAGGCACTTGCGCGATCAGGAGGCAGTTGCTCCAAGGCAAGCCGCAAGGCCTGCTCCAATCGAGTGCCCTCCTCGCATTCCACACTCTGCCGGGCCTGTCCCGCGGCAACCCTCAGTTGGGACATCCATTCCAGTTTCAGTTTCATGGGGTGGTGTGCTTGGGGCTGCCTGGGAGAAGGGCTCTTGGAGCCGGTCTACCCGGGGCGGCGGGAGTCAGTCAACTGTGAAGTCTACTGTGAATTCTACCCGATATGGTCCAAGTTCAGCAATCGCGCCGAGCTTGAACATGTGCCAGTTCGAACGTTGCTCAGGGCATTCGCTCACGCAACTGTTCAAGCAAACCCTGGGCAAGCTCAGGTTCGAGTTTCGCCAAATTCTTGGTTTCACCCAGAGCACTCCGGTGGTCGTACAACTCCAAACTCCCATCCCTGTGGACAATCAAGCGATGAGTGTCCGTACGGATCGTCTTGGCCCCAGATGCATAAGAACAGGCCGCATGACCCGTAACCGTTGGATCCTCCAGGACCGGAACCAGGGAAATACCATCCAGTCCCTCGGGCAGTTTGAGGCCAGCAAGCTCGCACAGGGTCGGGAAGATGTCGAGGGTCTCCGCCAAGGCCCCAGTCGACGCGCCAGGTAAAGCCAGGCCCCCATAGGAAATGATCAGCGGCGAACGCAAAGACTCTTCAAAAAGAGAGTGCTTGCCCCAAATTGCGTGCTCGCCCAAGTGCCAGCCATGATCGCCCCAGAGCACAATCACGGTGTTCTCACGTAAACCCAAACCATCAAGCCGCTCCAACAATTGACCCACCAAAGAATCCGCATAGCTCACGCAGGCCGCGTAGTGCTTGCGAACCTCTAGGGCAAATGCGGCGTCTTTGTTGGGGTTGCGCTTCCAGCGGTTGTACTTCATGAATTCCCCCGAAGCGTGCCATGTGGTTTTCCCCTGTGGCTTGCTCGGATGCTGGGTGGGCGGAAGATCCGCATCCTGGTAGGCCTTCATGAAACGCGCCGGAGCACCAAGGGGCAGGTGCGGACGAATCAAACCCACGGCCAAGAAGAATGGTTTGTCGGCTTGCGCCAGGTTGGTCATCTGCGCAAGAGCTTCCTTCAAGATCAAGCCGTCGGGATAGGCCTCGTCGGGGCCATCGAAGGACTGGAATAGATCCTGCTCCCCTGCGTTCCCGCGAATTTCCCCATTGGCTAAGCCGTGCATGGCGCCCCTCGGATGTTTCCAAGGGCCCGTCGGCATGAGGTGCCGGTCCCATGCCTCAGGCATCTCCAGCTGAGTGGGATCATTCCAATCTTTTCCCGCCCGGCCACCTGGATAATGGGACACCTTCCCCACCGAGACAGTGCTGTAGCCATGCTGACGAAACCAACCGGGCAAGGTCTTGCCCTGGAGCGCTCGGGCTCGCTGCAGCAGTGCACCATTACCGGAGGGACCATAGGTCCCACTTAGAAGGGTGAAGCGTGAAGCGCCACAGGTCGGAGCCTGAACAAAGTGCCGACGAAACATACGCCCCTGCGCGGCGAGAGCATCGATATTGGGAGACTCAATATAGTCGACCCCATAACAGCCCAATTCCGGACGCAGGTCATCGACGCAAATGAGCAGGATGTTTGGCCCTGGCTCAACCGGATCTTGAACGGGCACGAACGACACATGAGTGCAGAGCAGGAGCGGCCAAAGGATGTTCATAGAATGAGTAGGTCGGGCAAACGGCTAGAACGCGGGGTACTTGGCAGGGCGGGGCACGACCAGTCCTGATTCCAGAGCAGGAAGGGACCCAAGGTAACCCTAGGGAGCAGCATTCATCAATTCGACGCCACAGTAGCAACTCGCGGGAGGTTTTACGTCCGCCCGGGCCCAGGCATGGTCCAGCTTGGACTGCATAGCCTCCGCATCTTCCACGCGCTCCAATTGCAAGAGGGCTTGTTGCAAGCCAAGCAGGCTCCAGGCATTGTTTGGCAGGCGCTGCAAATCTTCCCGGTAGGTCTTCTCCGCGCCCTTGGGATCACCGCTGACTAATTGGATCGCTCCGATTGCATGGCGCACGGGGGTGCACCAGGCGGGGGGCTCGGTGTAGATCAATTCCTGTTCGAGGATCGTGGCCGCTTGCAATTGGGCGATGGCCGAGGTTGCATCCCCTTCGCGCCAGCGCACCTCCGCTTCGGCGTATTCACGGGCCAACTTAAGAACCGAATGGGCCGGGTTGTAGCTGATCGACCACTCTTCCGGGACCTCCTCGCAAGCCTCATCGAATGCAGCAAGCTCCGCACGAGCCTCGTCCGCGCGGCCGAGATTCGCCATGGCAACGGTTCGGCCGAAGCGCCTCATGGCACGCGAAGCCAAGCGGAACTCCGGGTATTCGGGCAGGTCCAACATTTCATCCCAAAGGCCAAAGCGCATCAGCACATGAATGTGGATGGCAAACAGACCGTCGACCCCCGGGGCAAGACCTTTGAGCTGCGCTTCAGGGATCCGGGCTTCCATGCGTTGGACATATTCTTGGGCCAGTTCACTCTGACCCTCCATCATTGCGGCATAGGCAACAAAGTGCAGATTATGCAGGTAGTAGAAGGAGTAGCCGGTGCCCTTGGTGTAGCTCTCAAAGTAAGCCTCGTCGAGTTCCGCTGCCTTGACATTGACTTCGAGCGCGTCCTGGTAACGCCCCACATTTGAATAGATGTGAGAGGGCATGTGAACCAGGTGCCCACTCCCGGGCATGAGGCCGCCGAGGCGATCTGCGGAGGGAAGCCCCTGGGCGGGATCAGAGGAAGATTCCACCACGTGGATGTAGAAGTGGTTTGCGCCAGGATGGTTGGGATGGGCAGCAATTACTGCTTCCAAGATCGTGACGATTTCTTCAGAGCGATCGAGAGGCTTGCCATCCCAGGTCCAATAGGCCCAGGGCTGCAAGAGCATCATGGCGTCAGCGAGCAAAGTGCCCACATCGGGGTCATCGGGCACGGCAATCATCGCTAAGCGCATGGCGGCAAGGTAAGCCTCATCTAGAGGCTTGCGCTCATCACCCGAGGGAACCACCGCCGGACTCCTCGCCGCGACGGCTTGAATCAGGGCCTGTTCAGCGGGAGTGGCCGAAGGGGCGAGGCGCTGGGCCTCAAGGCTCGCCGCATGGGCCCAAAGGGCTTCATCGGAGGTCACGGCTGCATTGTTGATGTCGATCCCAAAGATGTAGGCCAGCCCCCACCACGCCATGGGACATTCGGGCGACGCTTGAGCCGCACGGGCAAAGCAAGCGGCCGCTTGGTCCTGATTGAATCCGTAGGTGTACCGCAGACCTTGGTTAAACCACCCTTGAGCTTCAGGGGATGCGCCCGACACCACGCGGCTGTAGGACCCAATGGGAGGAACCTCCAGAGCCCCATCCACCAGGGCGGCGATGACCGCCTCAGGGGTCGGCACTTCCGGGGCAGAACTCCAGAGGGATGCGCAGGACGAGAACAGCAACAAGATCAGAGTCGGGGGGGTCAGTTTCCACATGTGGGTACTATAGGTGGCAGGGTGTCCGATTGGTCATCCCCAATGGGCGCGCGCTTCAAGCGTCACGGGAAACGGTGCTAGAACTCAAGCGGGGCGCGAACAACTCGAACCCGTCACGGTCCTGGCGTTCGAGTCCCCAAACCTCCGTCGCCGCCACGAGTCCCGGCAGGGTCCAGTGCAAGTTCGCACCGTCCAAGGCCAGGCCGCCAGCTGCGCACGCTGTCCCGCTGCCTGGGCCACGAGCCGGTCCGCCTTCTCAAGTGAGGCGTCCAGATCCAAGCCGACGAAAGCGGCCTGAACTACTGCGACGCGCGTCACGCTTAGCGCCCAGGGTGGGAAACGGGGCGGGCGTTGCCTTCGACGCTGGGCAACCCGAGCAGGCGCTTGGATTCCTTCAGCAGGAATTCCGTGTCCATGAAGGGCTCGTAGGAGATGTCTTGCCAGCGCACCTTGCCCTTGCCGTCAACCAGGAAGGTGCCGTGCAGGGGCATGTCCTCGAAGTCGTCGTAGGCGTGGTACAGCTTGAACAGATCGAGATCGGAGTTGGAGAGGATCGGGAAGGGGTAGACCTGCTCGCGGTCATCGCCCTCGGCCTTAGCCAGTTCGGCGACGGTGTCGGTGCCGATGGTCACTATTTCGATGCCGGCGCTGCGGAAGTCTTCGACTGCGGGTTCGAGGGCCTGTAGTTGCTCGACGCAGTGCACGCAGCCGAGGCCCAAGAAGAAGACCACCAGAACCGGACGACCCTCATAATCGGAGAGGGAGACGTCCTTGCCGGTGCCGTCCTGGGCGGTCCAGGGCAAGGCCGGGGGCGGCGACCAGCGCATGGGACCCAACGTGGTGAGGTCCGGACGCTCGCCGATATCTTCGGGGGTGGTGATCGGCACGCGCCAATCAGCGGGCAGCTCGCGCAGTTCGGCCAGGGGGGCCAGGCGTTCGAAGACGGGCATGTCCATGTTGGCCCGGGCGCTGAATTCGCGCAGGGCGTCGAAGGTCTCAAGGGCTTCTTCTTGCTTGTCCAGCGAGGCCAAGACGTGGGCCAAGTTGGCGCTGAAGTAGATGCGACCGTCTCGTTTTTCGCTGGCCTTGCGGGCGAGCTTTTCCGCCTTCTCGTTCAAGCCAGCTTCCAGGGCGAAACGTGCCAGGTGGGCCTTCTCAAAGCCGCGCTTCTCGAGGATGGCGATGTTGTCTTCCACGTGCTCGCCGGCGAGCACCGCTTCTAGAGCGAGCAGGGACTCGATCTTCTCGCGCAGGTCCGTGAGCTCGGACTGGTAGGTCTTGATCACAGCCTGCATGCCCTCCATGACCTCGGTCTTGCTGGCCTCGTCCTCGATGGACTTGTCCTCGGCCTTGGTGATGTCCTCGGAGCGGCGCAGCTTGGCTGCAGCGAGCAATTCTTCCAGGCGCGCCACCTGCTGCGCGAAGCCATCCAAGTCGCCACGGTAGGCTTGGGCCTTGCCGAGCACGTAGGCCCGTTGGACCTTGTCGCCGTCGTCTTCCGAGGGTTCCAGGTACATGCTGCTGCAGAGGGCGAGCATCTCGTCCCACTGCTCGTAGAGCTCGAGTGTCTCCAGCAGTCGGCGCCGACCCCAGAAGGCGCTGCAGTCGCGCTTGTCCAAGTGGTTGTACTTGGGGTGACGCGGCAGCTCGATCATGTTCTTAGCCAGGTCCACCGCCTCCGCCACGCGTCCGTGGTGGCGCAGGCTACGAGTGAGCCACTCGTTGTTGTGGGCGAAGTTGTGGGTCTGGTCTGGCAGCACACGGTCGCGGATCATGGCCGCATGGTCCACGCGGGCGGAGGCTTCCTGTTGCCAGGCAGCATCGGAGTGACGACCGAGGCGCGCGAAGATATGCCCGCTCATGTGCCACATGTGGGCGATGCTCGGCCAGGCCTGGCCGTTCTGCGCGGCCGAGTTCACCACGAACTCAGCGGAGTCGGCCGCATCCCAGAGATGGATACGGTAGTGGTGAGCGGGGTGGTTGGGCTGGACTGCGAAGATCTGATTGAGGATGGCCTCGTTCGCGTGGCGGCTTGTTGTAGCCAGGCCGAAGCGTTGGTTTAACCAAAGCCGGTTGACCAGGAAGGCTTTGGCCTCGAGGTCGTCGGGATGGGCCCAGATGATGGCCTCGTAGTCGTGCACCAATTTCTGGGCGCGTTTCTTCTGCTCGTCGCGGCGCTTATCGGCTTCCTTCTTCTTTGCCTCGGCGCTGCGCGTGTCCTTCTTGGATTCCTCACCGTCCTCGGACCCCTCCTCGTCGCTCTTCTCGATCACCTTATCCGCGTCGTAAAAGCGAGCTAGCGAATCGATGTACAGCTTCTCGCGCTCGTCGGCGTGTTGGCGCCTGGACCAGGCCTCGTTGGCGAAGCCCGTGGCGCGTTCCTTGTTGTCCACGTTGGCCATAGCCATGCCCCAATAGGCCATGGCGCAATCCGGGTCGTTGGCGGCGACCTGACGGAAGGTGCGCTCAGCCTCGAAATACCAGAAGCCATGCAGCTGACCGATGCCTTGGTTGAAGAAGGCCTGGGTCTCCGGGTGCTTGGTCGTGACGGGGAAGCTGACGCTGTCCGGCCGCTCCATCAAGTAGGCCGCCGATCGCGGGCCCTCGTTGAACACTTCGCCGTGGCTGGAGTGGCCTTCCGCCACATCGTCCTCGGGTTCCTGGGCGTGACTGATACCCACGAGTCCAGCGAAGAGGATCGGAAGAACGGCGTATTGTTGGAGGCTCATGCTGGGGCGACCTTACGGTCCACGGGTGGAGGGAAATTCAGTCCACCAAGGTATGCTATGCGGGCCCTTGAGGGCCGCGCGAGCCTCGAGCAACGGGCCACAAGTGTGTCAGCAGCGCACGAAACCCTGTACACGCGCTTGGTCGTAGCGCTCCAGGCTGTGCTTGCGTCACATGGGAGCCGAAATCCATGTCGGTACGGGCAGTTCCGATTCCCAGCTTTCAAGTCGTTCACGCAGAGCGCGCAGCTTGCGATGACCGCCTCAGGAGTAGGCACTTCCGGTGCAGAGCCGCAGAGGGATGCGCAGGACGATAACAACAACAAGATCAGAGTCGGGGGGGCAGCTTCCACATGTGGGCACGAATAGGTCGCCAGGGTGTCCTATGGTCATCCCCAATGGGCGCGCGCTTCAAGCGTGACCGGAAGCTGTGCTAGAACTCAAGCGGGGCGCGAACAACTCGAACCCGTCACGGTCCTGGCGTTCGAGTCCCCAAACCTCCGTCGCCGCCACGAGTCCCGGCAGGGTCCAGTGCAAGTTCGCACCGTCCAAGGCCCGGCCCCCACGGTGATCGTGACCCGAAATCCAAGTCACGGGTTCGGCAGGGTTCTGGCCCAAGAGGGCTAGAACCTCTTGATGATCCCAGGCCAAAAAACGCGCCCTTGCGGCGGAAGGAAAGATCGGATGATGACAGAGGAACAAACCCGGGCGTCCTGGTCCCAAGAGTTCTCGCCGCAACCACTCACGCTGGCGTTTGCCCAGGGCTCCGTTCCAATCCACTGCCCATGGCTCCCCCGCCGCTTGTCCAAGGGCGAGAGCAGAGTGGGCTTCTTCCAGACCCTTTGGATCGAGGTTCTTGTCGTAAAGGGAAACCGCGAGAGAGTCGAGCAAAGCGATGCGCCGGCCTTGGATTTCCAAGATGCGCTGGGCCCGAGGTAAACCCAAACGTCGGAGTAACTCGGGCCGGGGCAAGGCAAGGCAATGGTTACCGACCACGTGTTCAAGAGGGCATCTCAATTCACCCAGGACTTCCAGAACGCGGTCCAGCTCCGAGCGACTCTGGGCCAAGCCCTTCTCGTCCTGCGAATTGCCATCCAGCACATCGCCCAACTGCACGACTAGGTCCAAACCTTCGGCATTGAATAATTCCACCACCTGCTTCAAACGATCCAAAGAGGAACGGAACAAGCAGCGCCCCTTGTCACTACGATCCGCGTACTGGATGTCGGCGATCAAGCCTATCTTGACCATCAGCGGGTGCCCACGGGATCCGGTAGGTCGCGGCGCACAAAAAGGTCAAGGGGCGAACCTTCCGCCAGGTCCACTTCCACACGCCGGTAGCCCTCTTGAAAGGCGCTGGACTGGAACAGCTCCACTTCCCAAGGGTTGATTTCCAAGCGGCCCCCAATGCGCAGGCCATTGCCGAGCAGAATCCAATCGGGTTCTTCCGCAAGCATCCAGGCAGTGGCGCTGCGGTGGTGGCCTTTGACCTTGACCCGCTCCAAATTGGGCTCTAGCCCCTCCGAATGCTCATGTACGAGGCCCAACAGGTCCAGCACTTCAAGGCGGGAATGCCAAGCAATGGCGCCGATGGGCGAAGTCCCGATCCGTGTTCCCGCAGGTGCATGGTCTCTTGCCCATCGACCGATCGAACTCCAGCGCTGTTCAAATGACTCGTGATCTAGAAACCGGGCGCCGCGACTGTCAACGTTGTGGTCAGGAAGAACCGCTGGCCACTGCATGGCCAGACAGAGACAGCCCACGAAAATCGGATGGATTGCCCGCCGGTGCAACCAGACCGCCGCACACCAAAGACCGAGTGCAAAGGCGGGCACAAAGAAGCGGGACCAGAAAATGAAATCTCCACCAACCGAGACCACATACAAGACGTAGACCACAACACTCCAGCCAATCACTCGATCCACAGGGCGTGTCCGTTGATTCACGGCAAGTGCAAGTCCTGCAAGCGCCAAGCCGGCGGATCCGAAAATGATCAAGTCGTTCAACAGGTAGTGCAGGCCATAGGTCAAATCTACGACCGGGGGCAAAGCCTTCACCGAGTACGAAATGGGTAGCAACCGGCCAAACAAGAACCAGCGTGCAATGCTCCAAACGGCCAGGGCTGAAAGGGTGATCAGGGCGCCAGTCGGCAAGCCCCGGCGACCTTCGCGGCCCGCCAAAATCCAAACCAGCCAAAGCAGGGCGCATTCTTGGCGCAAGAGACAAGCGAGTCCAAGCCAAACCCCCGCGATCCATGGGAAGTCCGACTTCTCGCGCTCTTCGCGCACCAAAGCCCTCAGCCAGAGCGCGATCAACGCAGCCAATAAACTCGTCCCCAGGCCAGCGCAGGCGTGGAAGGCAAAGGCGGGGGACGCGGCCAAAATCCAAGCGGGACCACCGCGACTGCTTCCCGTGCGCAACTCCCAGGCGCTACCGAGGGCCCAAACTGCCAGGCCTCCGGACAAGATCCCCAGCAGGCGACTCAGGTCCGATCCGTCGAACCCCAGCCCTTGGCCGAGGGCTTGCAACGCCACCCAAAGGGGCACGGTGAAGCCCTCCACCTGCTCGATCCCCCACCAGGAAAAACCTCGACCTTCGAGCAGATTGCGCCCAAAGACCTGGCAGATGAAATCATCATCGAGGGGGCCGGCATGCCAATAGCTCGCCCCATGCAAGAGAGCCAGCAAGGTGGCCGCGAGGGCCAGGGACCAGCGCCTCATGGGCGAAGGTCTCCGCAAGAATTAAAAGGTGGTCGCTGCACGCCCACATCTTACCGACGAATCAACGCCAAACCGGGGCTGGACTTAAAGGGGCTGGCAGAGGATGATTAAACCGTGCGTGTCCTAATTGCTTCTGCCCCCCATGCCGATACCTTTGGCTACTCCATGCCCCCGCCGGGGCTGTTGCGCTTGGGCGGAGCCCTTGAGGCAACGGGGCACGAAACCCACCTGGAGGACCTGGCCTTCCGCCAAGCGGAGGGCTCATTGGGAGAGGGGGACCAGGTCTTTGCGGAGGCCGCGGACTTGCTCGCCGCCCAGGGCCCCATGGACATGCTGGGTCTGTCGGTGATGGGCGCTACCCTGCCCGCTGCCCTCTTGATCGCACAACACTACCGCACCCTGCAACCGAACACCCCGATCGTGCTCGGAGGCCCGGGTGCCACCGGCATCGACGCAGCAATCCTCGAACGTTTTGAGGCCATCGACGTTGTGGTGCGCGGAGAAGCCGAGTGCACCCTGCCAAACATGTTGCGGCGCATGGCGGAAGGACGGGACCTGGTGGGCGTGACGGGAATCACCCGGCGCGATGAAACCGGACGCGTGATCGTCGAAGCAGACCGCCCACAGATCAAGGACCTGAACGAGTTGCCCGCCCCCGCTTGGCACTTGGTCGCACCGCTCTCGGCTTACAAGGAAATCACCGGGGAAAACGAAGGGCTGGTGCCCATCGACTCGGGGCGCGGCTGCTCCTATGACTGCTCCTTTTGCACCATTGGCCGCTATTGGAGCCGCCGTTCACGCTGCTTGCCCCCTGGGCGTTTAGTGGACGAGATCTTGCAAGCCACCTCATTTGCGGGAGCCCGCCAAGCCTACCTGTGCCATGACCTGTTCGCTGCGAATCGGGCAGGGGCCCTGGATTTCTGCGCGCAAATGGAACAACGGGGCGGCGGAGTTCCCTGGGAATGCCGCGCCCGAGTGGACCATTTGGACTTGGAAATCCTGCTGGCCATGAGCGCCGCTGGCTGCTACCGGGTCCTCTTAGGGATCGAGTCCGCCGATTCCTCCGTGCGCCGGGCGAACAACAAGGGCACCAAGGATGACTTGGACCCTTTGAAGGTCCTGGATGCCTGCGCCGAGGCAAACATCACACCGATTCTTTCCTTCATCCTGGGCCTTCCCGGAGAGGACTCAGCCGCCTTGGCCATGAGCCTCGATATGGCATCCGACGCTTCCCTGCGGGCGGGGGTCAACCTGTCGTTTCACCTGGTCAATCCCCAACCTGGATGCGAGTTGGGCGAGAGTTTCGCCGGCAAGACCCGACGGGTAGATGACATTCCCCCTGACATGGCTGTTGGCGCGGGAGAGAGCCCCCTTGAGCGGGACCTGATCGACACACACCCAGACCTTTTCTCCACCTGGCACCAACTTCCTTATGGGGATGAGCGTCTCCAACGGCTGGCTAAAATCGCCAAGAAATTGCCAGTCCTACTGCAGCGCTATCCCCGCTGTTTCGCCCTCATGCGCAAGCACCTGGAGATGGACAGTTTGGCTCTTTTTTGGGCCTGGAGGGGCACAGAACGGTCTTTTGCGGGGTTCGTGCGTTCCCAGAGGGACCCACTTTTGGACGATGTCTTGGCCTGGGAAGAAGCTCAAATCCGCCAAGCCCAGGAACCCGAAGGAACTTCCCCGGCGGCCTCCACCAAGGACCGTCACCCGGTTCCACGGGGCGAGGTCCTGCGGGTCAATCACGACCTCGCCAGCCTCGGGCCCCAATGCTTGGAGCCCGCCGCGGTTCCCACCCACATCCTCGTTCAACGGGCCCCCGGCGCCTTGACCAGCACACGCACCCTGAAAGTCACCAGTGACATAGCACGGGTCTTGGAGACCCTCACCGGGGAGCACACCATGAGCCAATTGGAAAGTGAACATCCGGGGCTCGAAGAAACAATCCAACAGCTCGCTGCAGCGGGCCTTGTTACCCAAAATTCAGCATGAATACCGACGATTCCTTCCCCATCACTCTAGCCTTTCCGCCCCAAGGGCACTTCACTCAGCCCTACCTGGCTTTGCCCTGCCTCAAGGCGTGGTTGCATCAGGGAGGCCATCGAGATGTGGAGTTGCGCGACATCTCGGTAGAAGCCTACGAGCACTTTCTTTCCCCCGACTACCTGGACTATGCACGCAATCGGGCAGCGGCTTCCTTGGAAACCGAGCGCTTAGAAAATCCCGCCGAGGGAGAGCTCGATTTCGAGAACATGCGTGCATGGCGCGCGGCGGTGGAAACCGAGGTCAGCGCCGATGCCCTGATCGACACCATTGATGACGCCAAGAAAGTCATGCGCGGCCCGGATAGTTTTGATCCAGAAAAATACGTTCCCGCAGCCCGCGCCCTTTACCACGGCCTGCGGGTGGTGTCGGCAGCGCACTCTCCCAGCGAGTTGACGCCCCACAACTTCACCATGCGCTATGCCAACGACCGCTCGGAAGAGGTCCTAGCCGCGACACTTGACGAGAAGGAAAACCCGTTCATTAAGTTCTACGCCGAGCACGTCTTGCCGGGCTTGATCAAGCGCAAGCCCAGGGTGTTGGGCCTCTCGATCATCTATGGCAGCCAACTGATCCCGGCCCTGACCCTGGGGCGCATGGTCAAGGAAGCCCTGCCCGATTGCCATGTGACCGCGGGGGGCGGATTCCTCGCGTACATCGGCCGCAAGTTGACCCAAGCCCCGAACATGGACATCTGTCTGGATTCGATCATTTTCCACGAAGGAGAAGGCCCTATTCTGGCCCTCTGTGATGCTCTAAAAGCCTCAAAACCCGGCGAAATCGTCGATTTGAGCGACATCGGTGGAATGACTTGGTTCGACCGTCGCGGGGAACTGAAGGTCACCGACAACGGCCTCACCCACCCGGTGAAGCTCGATCAGGCGCCCGTGCCGGACTTCCGCGGCTTGCCCTTCGACCTGTACTTCTCACCGGAAATCGTCATCCCCTATGACATCAACCGCGGCTGCTACTACGGAGAGTGCGCCTTCTGCACCCTGCCCACGGTGATCGGCCCGGGCTATCGCACACGCAAGGCGGATACGATCGCCAAACACGTGACGGATCTGCGAGATCACTACAAGACAACACACTTCAACTTCATCACAGACTGCATGCCTCCGGGCATGATTCGCGACCTGCCCGAAGCACTGATTGAAAGCAAAGCCAACATCACCTGGTGGAGCGACGCGCGCGTCGAACCCAAGGCCTATGACGAGAAGGGTGCCAAGCGCTTGTACGATTCGGGCTGCCGCAAGCTGCTCTTTGGCTATGAGACCGCCACGCCACGCTTGCTGAAGATGATGAAGAAGGGCCAGTCCCTCAAGGCCACGGCCCAAGTAGCGGAAAACTGCAACAACGCGGGGATCAGCGTCACCTGGTATACGATGGTGGGCTTCCCCTCGGAAACTCGCGAGGAAGCCCGGGCCACCCTGGCTTTCATTCAAGCGAATTCTCCCGCCGTGCGCGAAGTCAGCCTGCAGACTTTCCACATCGACGAAGTGGCCGAGACCTATCATCGCCCTGAACAGTTCGGCATCAAGATTCTCAACGACGACGACGCAGACCTGCAGCTCTATCACGACTACGAAGCATCCACCGGCATGACCCAGCAAGAGGCAGCTGAGATGTTCGAAGAAATGATGGCGGGTTTACGAGAGTCCCTGCCCCTCTTCGGGGGGGACAACATTTTCTACTTCATGCAGAAGTCCCACTACTTCCTGCAGTTGGCCGCGGGGTCGACCCCCGATCAGTTTGTCGAGCGCTGTGCCCAGCGCAAGACGAAGCGAGCGGCCCGCGAGGCCCATCCGAACCTGGTCCCTGCCCCGGGCTTGCGCCTGCGCGACCTACCCTTCGCCTACACCCAAGTCATCGAGACCCTCAGCCACCCCCTGGCCCGGGCGGCCCGGCCAGATTTCCTGACCGGCAGATTTGTCTCCGACGCGGAGGAGCAGGCCCGAAAAGCCCTCTCGGGGGCCCCACGCACCCGTTCCGTGCTGGCTTATGACGGGGAAAATCACGAGTTCCTGGAGCTCTCCCCGGATGCGCGCAAGCTCATCGGAGCCCTGGACCAAGCGGGCAGCCTTGGTGCCCTGCTCGACACCTTGAATCCGGATGCCCCTGAAACTGGACGCACCCGTGAGAAACTCACCGCCTTTTCCCGCGAGTTGCACCGCAACGGCCTGCTCGCGGTCAAAAATAGCTCCGATCCAAAAGTGACACCGAACCCCCAATCCACCCCCAGTCATGCCTAACACCAACAAGAACGAACAAAACGAAGAGCAAACCAGCGACCAGGCCTCCCACAAGGAAGCGGACGCAGAACAGCAGGACGCGCCCCTTGCGGATCTCGATCTGTCTAAGCTGGACTTGACGATCGAATCGGTGGAAGAGCGCATCAGCCCGAGCGAGACCAACGTCTTCGACAAGTAGGGTGCGCCTCTTTGATTCCGCCCCTTGTCCCCGGGGTCAAGGATGCCTCAGGATGGGGCCATGATTGGTCTGCATCCCTTGCCCCTCTTGCTGGGCGCCTTGATTCTCGGGCCGGTTCTGATCGAGTTCCCCGCACCCCAGGATCCCATTCAGGAGGTCGAGGCCGAAGAGGGTCCCCACGACCGCTGGCTCGCGCGCCTGGTGGACGATGGGCGCCCCACGAAACTCGACGATCTCAGTGGCCTGACCTGCGCAGGCTGTCACCAGACCATCACTGAAGAGTGGCGCCACTCCACCCACGCCACCGCCTGGATCGATCCGCACTACAACAAGGCCCTGAAGAAAATTCGGCGCAAGCGCGGCTGCACCGGTTGCCATGCGCCGGTGCCCCTCCTGGGTAAGCCCCCCACAAAGATCCCCGACACCCGCACGGAAAATCCGCACCTGGGGGTGACCTGCACGACTTGTCACTTAGCGGCCGACGGCGAGACTATGCTGGGGCCCGCGGGACACGCCAACGATGGACACCCGAGCGAGGCCAATGAACTCTTCAATCACCTGGAATCGAACGCCCTTTGCATCACCTGCCACAATGTGAACATTGGCCCTGTTTTGGCTGTAGCCAAGGATTTCAAGGCTTCTGACCAGGCGAGCATGGGCGATTCGTGCGTCGGTTGCCACATGCCATCGATCAACCGCGCCTGGGCCAACGATGAAATCAGCGGGGAATTGGGAACCTCCCGCGCGGGGCGCAGCCACCGCCTAGAAACCTCACGGGATCCGGTATTTTTGCGCGGTGCAATGAACCTGCGGGCCGAATTCAACGAGACCGGCGCGGTACTAGTGGTGACCAACTTGACCGGACACCGGGTGCCCGGTTTGATCGGGCGAGAATTGACCCTCCGTTTCAGTTTGTACAACGCCAAAGGACAGCGCTTGTCTAAATCGAGTCACACGTTCAGCCATCGCTCGCACCTGCCCGTGGACGCAGATTTCAAGATCGACCTCGAAGGGCTAGGCGCCGCGGAGCTGCGGGTCTCGGGCACCCACAAGGCCCCAGGCATCCCCAAAGGCATTGTCTTCTTAGAGCGCACCTTTAAGCGCTAGAGGCGAGGGACCCGCAACGGCGAATCCGTCCGTCCAAGCGGGTACATACCGGCCCAAACCAAAGACAAAAAAGGGCGACGCCCCGCAGCAATTGCTTGCCGAGGGGCGCCGCCGCCTCCTTCGCCACTCGGTCCACGATCCCCTGCGGACCGGATGGCATTTCTTTTTTCACTTTTTCTGCCACCTCAAGAGGCAGCCCCTGGGCATTGGAGCTTCCGGCAGGAAGCCCGCTGCTCAGGTTCATGATGAATACGACCGAGAGCCGCCTGAGATACCAACTACCCTGTAAATCTGGCGTGATACATTCGGGGTTCCTGCCCCAGGGCCCACACGCCCCTCCGTTCTGCCTCCGGGGCGGCGCAAGAGGCCGAATACTGCCCGAGGCCGAGACATGTGCGCTTGCGCACCAGCTTCGAGACCACATGACCTTAATCACCCCGCAAATGAGGCCGCGGCCCCACGCACCTCGCCGATCCGGGTAAATTCCAGCCCCACCCCCTTCCAGGGCCCCAGGAGGCCCTGGTCCCAAGGAATCCCAGTCTGCGCCCTTACACCCGTTGCCCTACCGTGCCGGATGAGTAAACTCTGCGCCCCAGAACCGACCTTAACCCCGACTCAACAGCGCCCAGCGGTCCCCTTTCGACCCAAGCGTTCCGCCCCAGGGCTCTCCCCAAGCCCCCCATCGAAGAGCCCACGCCTCCGGCACGCGGCACCCTTCCCCACACCGACAACATGCTTCAGGACTACGCCCCCATCCTGCTCTTGATTGGGCTGGTCGCCGCTTTCGCTGTGGGGAACATTGTGCTTAGCGAGCTGGTCGGCCGCCGACGCCGAGTGATCGGCAAGGGTGATCCCTACGAGTGCGGCATGCCGCCCCAGGGCAACGCCCGGTTGCGCCTCTCAATTCACTTCTACCTAACAGCGGTGCTTTTCATCCTGTTCGATGTTGAAGGGATTTTCCTCATCCTTTGGGCGAACTCAGCCCGTGCATTCAACTCGCCCGAGATCGCCGCAGGCGGCTTGATCTTCGCAGAGATTTTGGTTTTTGTCGCCATGCTTGTGGTGGCCCTAGCATTTGTTTGGCGTAAGGGAGGTCTAGAATGGGATCGCTGAAAGAAATCACCACGACTGACGATGAGTCCGGCTTCATGGCCACCCAGGTCAACGAACTCATGAATTGGGGTCGTAAGAACAGCCTGTGGCCCATGCCCTTGGGTCTTTCCTGTTGTGGCATCGAATTGATGGCCATGATCGGCCCCAAGTTTGACATCGCGCGTTTCGGTGCGGAAGCCGCACGCTTCAGCCCGCGCCAGTGTGATGTGATGATTGTGGCGGGCACCTTGACATGGAAGATGGCAGAGGCCGCGCGCACGATTTACGACCAGATGCCGGACCCGAAGTGGGTGATCGCCATGGGCGTTTGCTCTTCCTCTGGCGGCATGTACGACAGCTATGCGGTGGTGCAAGGTGTCGACAGCATTCTGCCCGTGGACATCTACGTACCGGGCTGCCCTCCGCGGCCCGATGCCTTGATCGACGCGATCATGAAATTGCAACGCAAGATCGAACGGGAGAACCCCCTTAAGCGAGTGCTCGAAGGGCCCACGGACCTGGATGAATCAGGCACGGGGATTTTCGCCAAAGCACCCAATATGGAGGTCAAGACCAACCGTTATGGCACCTATATGGACGATTCGGGCATGAAGGATGACCACAGCACGGCGCGTGCGAAGGAGGAGTCTTGATGACTGCCAGCGAACACGTTTTGGGCCTCGGCTGGGATGATGTAAGCGCGGTCGAAGAGCGCGATGGCATGCCTACCCTGCAGGTTGCCCCGCAGCGACTGCGTGAGTTGCTTGAGATCCTCAAGCGCGACCTTGGTTTTGAGATCGCGATCCTGGTGACAGCGGTGGATCACAGCCCTAAGGCCCCGCGCTTTGAGCTCGTCCAGCAGTTCCTTTCGATTCAAAACAACGAACGCTTGCGCCTCCGTTGCCCCCTGGAAGGGGACAACCCCAGCGCCTCCAGTTGCATAGACCTTTGGCCTGGCGCCGCCTACATGGAACGCGAGTGCTGGGACATGTTCGGCATTCAATTCGACGGACACAAGAACCTGCGCCGGTTGCTCATGCCGGAAGCCTACGGACACCACCCGCTGCGCAAGGAATTCCCCCACCAAGGCATCGAGCCCGACCGCCTCTACCGCGAATGGGAACGCTCGCGCATCGAGCGCGCAGCGGAGCGCGAAGGACAAGAGGGAGTCAACTCATGACGAACGTTACGAACAAGGTGCTTGAGTACGCCGCGGGCAACTCCAGTGACTTGGAGCTCGATCCGGACGATCCCCTGCACGGGGAGCTGATGAAGATCAACGTGGGGCCCCAGCACCCTGCTACCCACGGTGTGCTGCGCCTTTCGGTGGAGCTCGACGGCGAGACCATTGTCAGTTGTGATCCCGAAGTGGGCTACCTGCACCGGGGCAAAGAAAAGACCTGCGAAAGCCTCGGTTGGCGCAAGTTCCTGCCCCACACGGACCGGCTCGATTACGTGCAGCCGCTCTTGAACAACACGGCCTATGCCCTCAGCCTGGAAGCCCTCGCGCAAATCGAGGTGCCCCAGCGCGCTCAGGAAATCCGGGTACTGATGATGGAGGTCTCACGCATCATGGCCCACCTGATCTACTTGGGTACCACCGCCATCGACCTGGGCGCCGTTTCCATGTTCTTCTTCACCTTCACCGAACGTGAGAAGGCCTATGACCTGCTCGACGCTTGGAGTGGCCACCGCATGAACAACAGCTACATCCGCATGGGTGGCGTTTATGCAGATGTGGACGAGGACGTTGCCAAAAGCATCGAGGAATGGCTGCGTGCTTTCCCCGCCAAGATCGATGAGTTTGAGAAGCTCCTGACCAGCAACGCGATTTGGAACGCTCGCAACCGTGACGTGGGGGCTCTCAGCGCCGAGGATTGCTTTGCCCTGTCACTCACCGGCCCCAACCTGCGGGGCTCCGGCGTGGAATGGGACCTGCGGCGCAACATGCCCTACAGCGGCTATGAGACCTATGACTTCGACGTGCCCGTGGGGTCCACGGGCGATTGCTTCGACCGCTACCTGGTACGCATCGAGGAAATGCGCCAGTCCGTGTTGATCGCCCTGCAAGCCCTCGACCGCCTCAAGCAAAGCAAGGGCGGTGATTTCTTGGCCAGGGACCGACGCTATGTTCTGCCTCCCAAGGGCCGCACGCACGACTCCATGGAAGAGCTGATCTTCCAATTCAAAGTGGTCACGGACATGCGCTTGCCCAAGGGCAGTGCCTATCTCGGTGTGGAGTCCAGCAAGGGAGAACTCGGCTTCTTCACTGCGTCCGACGGCACCAGTGATCCCCTGCGCTGCCATGTGCGCGCGCCGGGCCTGATGAACGTGCAAGCGATCCCCCAGCTTGCCCAGGGACGCTTGCTCTCCGATATTATGGCGATCATTGGATCGTTGGACTTTGTAATGGGCGAGGTTGACCGCTGATGGCACTTACCGACGCACTCAAGGAAGAGTTCACCGAACTCGCCAGTCACTACCCCAAGCGCCAAGCGGCCTTGATTCCCGCCCTGCACCGTTGCCAGGAAGACCTAGGCGGTTGGCTCTCACCCGAGATCATTGAATCTGTGGCTGAATGGTTCGAATTGGAACCGGTAGAGGTTTTTGGCGTGGCTTCGTTCTACCCCATGTTCTTCCTCAAGCCAGTGGGCAAGCACATTGTCAGCGTCTGCCGAAACATCTCTTGCGACCTGCGGGGTTCTGAGGAGTTGCTCGAACGGGTTTGCCAAGTGACCGGCGCCAAGGCCGGGGCAAACTCCACGGACGGGGACTTCTATGTGGAACAAGTGGAATGCCAAGGTGGCTGCGCCAACGCACCGATGATGGTGCTGGATGGCATCTACCACGAAGATTTGACCCCCGACAAGGCTGAAGCAATTCTTGGGAGCCTCAAGCGATGAGTCACGAAACCTACCTCTTCTCGCGCATGGATCGCGAGGACACACATACCCTGAAGGGCTACGAAGCCCAAGGGGGTTACCAGGCCTTTAAGAAGATCCTCAGCGAGGGCACTTCTCCCACGGACGTGACCGGGATCGTCAAAGATTCGGGCCTGCGCGGCCGGGGCGGCGCTGGCTTCCCCACCGGCCTCAAGTGGAGCTTCATGCCCGACCCGACAAAGGACTCGCGCACCCGCTACATGGCGGTCAATGCGGACGAATCCGAACCGGGCACCTGCAAGGATCGGATTCTTATGGAACGGGATCCCCACGGCTTGCTCGAAGGCTGCATGATCGCCGCTTGGGCCATGGGCCTCGCCGGAATCTACATCTATGTGCGCGGCGAATACCGCCTGTCCTATGCGCGCCTAGATGAAGCGATCCAAGAAGCACGTGCCGCGGGCCTGATCGGTAAGAACATCATGGGCTCGGATTTCTCCTGCGAGGTCCAGATGCACAAGGGCGCGGGTGCTTACATCTGCGGTGAAGAAACCGGCTTGATGGAAAGCCTCGAAGGCAAGCGCGGACACCCTCGTCCCAAGCCTCCCTTTCCCGCGGGCTTCGGTCTTTGGGGCCAGCCCACCACGGTCAACAACGTGGAATCGATTTTCAACGTGCCCTTCATTCTGGAGCGTGGCTCGGACTGGTTCAAAACCATGGGCACCGAAAAGTCTCCGGGCAATTTCCTGTGTGGCGTCAGCGGCCACGTGGAAAAGCCCGGCGTCTATGAGATCGCCCTGGGCACACCTGCCAGCACGATCTTGAACGAGTACGCCGGCGGCGTCTGGCGCGGCCGCGAGTTGCGCGCTTGGATTCCAGGCGGCTCCTCCACGGGGTTCCTGCGCCCCGAAGTGATCGACACGCCCATGGACCACGATTCCGTCAAGGCCGTTGGTTCCATGTTCGGCACGGGCGCCATGATCATCCTGGACCAAACTGCCAGCGTGGTGCGCTCGGCCCTCGTGCTGATGAACTTTTACGAGCACGAAAGCTGTGGCCAATGCAGCCAATGCCGCGAAGGCACAGAATGGTTAGCCCAGGTCTTCCAACGCATCCATGACGGCCATGGTCGCATGGAAGACATCGATCTGTTGACCGACATCGCCAACGGAATGGCCCCGGGCAAGACGATTTGCGCTCTGGCCGATGCGGCGGCGATCCCCACTCACTCGGTAATTCGAAACTTCCGCGACGAGCTCGTGGAATACGTACAAGAGGGCGGCCATGCGGCCGTCTCCAAGAAACGATCACTACCCTTGGAGGTAGTCTGATGATTGACTCCGGAAAACAGCCTGAAATCAAGCGGGTGGAGATCACCGTCAACGGCAAGACCGTTCAAGCGCGCACGGACAAACCCCTCATCCACGCCTGCCTACAGGCGGAATCTGAGGTCCCCCACTATTGCTACCACCCGGGGCTAAGCCCGGTGGGCTCCTGCCGCATCTGCCAGGTAGAAGTCCAACAGGGCAAAATGCCCGCCCGGGTGATGGTCGCCTGCCGCACGCCGGTTGCCGCCGGTATGGTGGTCGACACTGAAAGCAAAGGCGCCCACGATTCGCGCAAGGAGTGCCTTGAGTTTCTGCTGAAGAACCACCCTCTCGACTGTCCGATCTGCGACAAGGCCGGCGAGTGCACCCTGCAGGATTATTCTTTTGCGGAAGGCCAAGGGGAGGGTCGCTCCGTCGAACCTCGCCGCAAGCTGGAAAAGCGCAAGGATCTGGGGGACGTCATCATGCTGGATCAAGAGCGCTGCATCCTTTGCAGCCGCTGCGTCCGGTTCATGGAAGAGGTGCCCGAGACTCCGCAGCTTTGCGTTGCGGGACGTGGCTCTCACTCCATTATCGAGACTTGGAACAACCAGCCCCTCTCCGGCAACTACCAGGGCAACTTGGCAGATGTTTGTCCGGTGGGCGCTTTGACCCTGAAGAGTTTCCGCTTCAAAGCCCGGGTTTGGAACCTGACCAAGACCGCATCTTCCTGCGGCGAGTGCAGCCGCGGTTGCTCCACCACCGTCGAGGTCCTACGAGCCGGCGAAATCGTCCGCATCAGGCCCCGACACGACGAAGAGGTCAACAAGTGGTGGATGTGCGACACGGGGCGATTCGCCCTGGACCATTTCTCCGAGGTCGACCGCTTGGTGGGGGCTTGCATGCCCAGCGCGACCCGTGGTTGGGATCAGTTCCCCGTGGAGGATGGCTTGCAAGTGGCCGCAGACATGTTGATGGCCGCAGAGAAACCCCTGATCGTGGCCTCACCTTGGCTGACCGTCGAAGAGGGCACAGAGTTGCTGACCCTTGGACGGCAACTCAACGGCCGGGTGGCGTTTGTGTCCCCCGCGCAAAACGAATTGGCCGACGACCTACTGCACACGGGAGACCCGGCACCCAACCGCCGGGGCTTGACCGATCTTGGCTTCGAGGCCTTGAGCCCCGAGGAAATCCTGAGCGCCGCTAGCGAACACTCGTCCATCCTTTGTATAGGCGAACGAGTGGCGAGCCTCTTGGGCGAAGATGGTTTCAACAGCCTGCCCTCCGCCACGCGGGTTTTACTGTTTGACTGCGCCTTGCCCGCCGCGCAGGAAGTGGGCAACTCTCCCATTGACCTCGCCATTGGCCTTGCCACCTCAGCTGAGCGGGCGGGACACTGGGTCAACATCGACGGCATCCGCCGACCGATTCTGCAAGCACGTCCGGCACCGACTGGCGTTTGGAACACCGTGCGGTTGCTCCAGAACTTGCTCGGACTCCTGGCCACCCGCGAGATCCAGTCCTAATGCCATTCCTGATCCTCCTGATCAAAGCCAGCCTGATTTATGGCGGCCTGCTTGTAACTGCCGCGGTGATGACCCTGGCGGAGCGGAAAATCTCCGCTCGAATACAATTGCGCATCGGCCCCAACCGGGTCGGCCCCGGCGGCGTGCTGCAACCCCTCGCGGACGGGGTCAAGTTCATCTTGAAGGAAGAGATTACTCCTGACGGCGCCAACAAGGGCATCTTCCGCCTGGCCCCGATCATGGCGGCCGTACCCGCCATGTTGACCGTGGCGGTGATTCCATTCGCCGGAGAGACCGTCATCTTCGGCCTGGATTTCGGCCTCCTGTCCTTGACCGACTTGGACATCGGACTGTTGTTTGTACTGGCCTTCTCTGGACTTTCGGTTTACGGGGTCATCCTCGGAGGCTGGGCGTCCAACTCCAAGTACTCCTTGCTGGGCGGCCTGCGCGCGTCGGCCCAAATGGTCAGCTACGAGTTGTCCCTGATCATGACCGCCCTGACGGTGGTTGCCCTTTCGGGCAGCATGGACCTACGGGAGATCGTCGAGGTACAAAACACCGGCAACCCCCTGGCTTGGAACTGCTTCACGCCGGTGGTCGGGCAGGTAGGCTTGGTCCTGTTTGTGATCGCGACCTTTGCCGAGACCAACCGCCACCCCTTCGACTTCGCCGAGTGCGAGCCGGAATTGGTCGGTGGATTCCACACGGAGTATTCCTCCATGAAGTTCGCCCTGTTCTTCCTGGGCGAGTACTGCGCCATGACGGTCATGGCTTGCTTGACCACGGTGCTTTTCCTCGGCGGCTACTCGGTCCCTTTCTGGGAAGACGCCCCTTGGATGGTGGAGCTTGCCACCTTTATGGCCAAGACCTCCTTCTTCCTGTTCCTCTTCATCTGGGTGCGCTGGACCTTGCCGCGTTTCCGTTATGACCAGCTCATGAACTTGGGCTGGAAGGTCTTTCTTCCCATTGCCTTGGCCAACCTCTTGCTGGCCGGCGCATTCATTTCTCTCACCTAGACCAAAAATATCCACGCCATGGTTGTTGTCCAACGTAGAGAACTGACTTTCTGGGAGCGCATGTACCTCCCGGAGATCGTCCGTGGTCTTGTGATCACCTTCAAGAAGATGTTCGAGCCTCGGGTCACTCGCCAATACCCGGAGCAAGCCATGCCCACCACGGCAGTCACCCGTGGTCAGCCGCGCTTGACGGTCAAGGACGACGGGAACATCGCGTGCGTCTCTTGTGGCCTGTGCGAAGCTGCCTGCCCGGCGTATGCGATCACCATCGATGGCAAAGAAACCGACCGTTTCATCGAGCGCGAGCCCGAGCGCTTCGATATCGACATGCTGCGCTGCATCCTTTGCGGCTTCTGCGAAGAGGCCTGCCCCAAGGAAGCGATCTTCATGAGCAATGAGCTCGAACTGGCGAACACCACCCGCGAGGGCCTGGTCTACGACATGGAACAACTCAAGCGATCGACCAGCACCCTGCAACCGCGCATTGACTATGTGCGCAAGATCAACGACCGATGGTAGACCTTCTGTTTTATGTGGCTGCGGCCCTCTGCGTTCTGTGTGCCCTGGGAGTGGTGGTTTCCGCCAACCCGGTGCAGAGCGTGCTGATGCTGCTCGGTAGTTTCGTGGGGATCTCCCTGATCTATCTGCTGGCGGGCTTTCAGTTCCTGGCGGCGATTCAGATCCTGGTGTATGGGGGCGCGATCATGGTGCTCTTCCTGTTTGTGGTCATGCTCCTGAACCAGGGCGATCCGGCGGTTCTAGCCTCTGAACAAGGCCTCTTGTCCAAGGCCCAGCTGGCCGGCGGCTTGGCCGTTGCCGGCTCCGCCTTAGCACTGCTACTGGCGGCGGTGGTGCGCACGGAAATCCCTCGACCCATATTCGGATACCTCTGGCCCGAAGGTGGATTGGATCCCCTCGTGGGCATGGCCCAAGCCATGTTCGGACCCTATGTGCTGGCCTTCGAAGGTGCCTCGGTGCTCTTGCTCACAACCGCCGTGGGTGTCATGACCCTAGCCAAACGTCAGCGCACCAAACCGAGCGTGAAAGCAGCCCCCCTATCAAGCACAACGGAGGGCTCCCCATGAACGTTCCCAGCGAACACCTCTTGATCCTTGCCGCGATCCTCTTCGCCATCGGCATGGGAGGTTTCCTCCTGCGCCGCAACGTGATTGTGGTCCTGATGAGCATCGAGCTGATGCTCAACGCCGCAAACATCGTTTTCCTCGCGGGAGCGCGCCAACATGCTTCCGAAAGCGGGCACTGGCTGCCTGACGGCCCGGTGATGGTCACCTTTGTGATTGCCGTTGCCGCGGTGGAAGCCGCCGTAGGCCTCGCCTTGGTGATCGCCCTCTTCCGTCGCAAGCAGACGGTTTCTCTGGACCAACTGTCCCCCACTAGCGACTGATCCCATGGACACCCCCCTCGTCGATTCCGGACAGTTCTGGCCCTGGTTGATCCCGGCCTTGCCATTGCTGGGAGCGCTCCTTGCGGGAGGCCTGCACTTTGATGTGCTACGCCGCCGCAAGAGCAACTCCGATGCCTCCGGCGCACCTGTTGCGGCGGGCATCGCGATCCTGGCCATGGCC
Organism: Planctomycetota bacterium; assembly: GCA_028823345.1. Lineage (GTDB taxonomy): Bacteria > Planctomycetota > UBA1135 > UBA1135. The sequence continues at coordinate 33,994 of JAPKBR010000020.1, read as the reverse complement.
GGCGCTTTCCTCTTTAGCCTCAAAGGTTTCTTAGCCCTGCGTGCAGGCGACGGGATCATCCTCAGCACAGCCTTTGATTGGATTCCCACCGGGGACTTCACCGTGCGCTGGTCCCTGATGATCGACCAGCTGTCGTCCCTGATGACCTTGGTGGTCACGGGCGTGGGCTTGTTGATCCACATCTATGCGGCGGGGTACATGAAGGGGGACGAGGGCTACGCCAAGTTCTTCGCATACCTCAACCTGTTCGTGGCGATGATGCTGATGCTGGTGCTCTCCGACAACATGGTGGGCACTTTTGTGGGTTGGGAGGGCGTGGGGCTTTGCTCTTACCTCTTGATTGGCTTTTGGTACAAGGACGGCTGGCGCGCGGAAGCGGCCCAAAAGGCTTTTGTGGTCAACCGAATCGGGGACGCGGCCTTCCTGCTAGGCATGTTCATCCTGGCCACGACCTTTGGCAGCTTGGACTACTCGGCCATCAACGGCGAAGTCAGCCTGCTGGCCCAAGATGGACTGCCCTGGAAGTTATCCCTGGCAGCCTTGCTGCTCTTTGGGGGTGCTTGCGGCAAGAGCGCCCAGATCCCCCTGTTCGTGTGGCTGCCCGATGCCATGGCCGGACCCACTCCGGTCTCGGCCCTGATCCACGCTGCAACCATGGTGACCAGCGGCGTCTACTTGGTGGTCCGACTCAACCCGCTCTTCGCGGGGGCACCCATGGTGCTGACCATGATCGGAGCGGTGGGCGCGGCAACCGCCTTTGTGGCCGGCACCAGTGCCCTCCGCCAACGGGACTTGAAAGGAGTCCTGGCCTACTCGACCGTCAGCCAGTTGGGCTACATGTTCTTGGCCTTGGGAGTCGGCGCGTTCTCCAGTGCAATCTTCCACCTGGTGACCCACGCGTTCTTCAAAGCGCTTCTGTTCCTCGGTGCCGGTTCGGTGATCCACGGGATGCACCAAGAACAGGACATGCACAAGATGGGCGGGCTGAAATCCCACATGCCCAAGACCTTCATCACCTTCCTGGCGGGAGCCGCTGCCCTTTCGGGCCTGCCCCTCATGAGCGGCTTTTTCTCCAAGGACGAGATCCTCGCGGCAGCCTTCGCGGGGGGCGGCGTGTCTTTGATCCTCTGGGCCATCGGCCTGGTCACCGCAGCCATCACCGCGCTCTATACCTGGCGCATGGTCGCCCTGGTGTTCTTCGGCAAGGAACGATTTGACGTCAACTCCGTGCACCCCCACGAATCTGGGTCCCTGATGACCACGCCCCTGTTTGTGCTGGCGATCCTGTCGGTTGCCGGAGGCGTCCTGGGTCTGCCGATCGTCTTCCACGCCCCGCATCTGCTCGCCGAGTGGCTGGCACCCGTGCTGGAACCCGGCCAACAGATTCTCGCCTTAGCACACGATGGGCATGCGCCCCACCTGTCGCACTTGGCCGAGTGGATCCTGCTGGGCCTCGGCGCAGCGATTGCCCTCGCCTGTGCCCATGTGGCGTTCCATGCCCACCGGGAAGGGACCACAAGCGACTTGGCCTTCGAAACCAAAAACCCAGAACTGGCCGAGACCCTGTCCAACGCCTGGGGCATCGACCGAGCCTACAAACGGCTGCTAGTGCAACCCATCATGGCCGCAGCCGCTGCCCTTTCGGCGCTCTTTGACTTGGCGTTGATTGACGGCACTGTCAATGGAATCGGACGCTTTGCGGAGCGCACGGGCCACAAGGTCGCGCGTCAAGCAAACGGTCACCTCGGCAGCTACGGGCTGATCATTGGTGGAGCCGCTTGCGTCCTCGCCGCAGTCTGGATGTGGATTGGAGCCTAATCATGCCTTTGCTCACCCTGATCATTTTCACGCCCCTGCTCGGGGCCCTCTTACTGGCCCTCGTGCCAATCCGCGAAGTCAAAGTGCTGCGCGCCATCGCCCTGGGATTCACCCTGGTCACGACTCTGCTGGGCTTTTTGGTCTGGCAGGGCTTTGATCCCGGAGAGGCGGCTTTGCAGTTGACCGAGGTCCACCCCTGGTTCGAGTTACCCGGGGCCCTAGCGGCGAACTATTCCCTCGGCGTGGACGGCATCTCGATCCTGCTGGTGGCCTTAACCGCATTCTTGATGCCTCTGGTTTTGATCTCCACCACCCAGGCAATCACCACTCGCGTACGTGAGTTCCTGATCTGGATGTTGATCATGGAAGCTGGCATGTTGGGCGTTTTCCTCGCCGCAGACCTGTTCCTGTTCTATGTGTTCTGGGAAGTCAGCCTGGTGCCGCTGTACTTCATGCTGGGTATTTGGGGCGGTCAGAAACGACTGTATGCGACGCTCAAGTTCTTCCTATTCACCCTGGCCGGTTCCCTGGTCATGTTGATCGGAGCGATTGCCCTGGTGTACCAAGCGGGCACCCTGGACATCGCGGCCTTGACCCAGTGGGCGGGGACAGAATCCCTGTCCGTCCAAGGTTGGCTCTTCGCCGCCTTCGCCCTGGCCTTTGCGATCAAGGTCCCCCTGTTGCCATTCCACACCTGGCTGCCGGATGCCCACACGGAAGCCCCCACTGCGGGTTCGGTCATCCTGGCGGGTGTCTTGCTCAAGATGGGAACCTATGGCCTGTTGCGCTTTGGCATCGCCATGTTCCCCTTGGCGGCCCTGGAAGCCTCGACCCTGTTCATGATTCTGGGGGCGGCAGGCATCGTCTACGGCGCATTCTTGGCCATGGCCCAAACCGACGTGAAGCGCTTGATCGCTTGTTCGTCCGTGAGCCACCTGGGCTTTGTCGTGCTGGGCATGTTTGCATTGACCAGCGCTGGCCTGCGCGGCTCGGTTTTACAGATGGTGAACCACGGCCTCTCCACCGGCCTCTTGTTCCTGTTGATCGGCATGGTTTACGAACGCCGTCATTCCCGAGAACTGTCGGACTATGGGGGCATCGCGCGGGTGATGCCGATGTTTGCCTTCTTCTTCGTATTCTCGGTCCTGTCTAGCGTAGGCCTGCCTGGCTTGAACGGGTTTGTGGGCGAGTGGTTGATTCTATTAGGTGCCTTTGAAGCCAGCCCGGTGCTGACCGCGGTGGGCGTCACGGGAGTTGTCTTCGGCGCGGTGTACCTCTTGCGAGCCACGCGCCTGATGCTGTTCGGCGAAATCACGAGCGATCAGAACCGGGCTTTGACGGATTTGACCGGACGAGAGATCGGCCTTCTGACGCCGATCTGTTTGCTTTGCCTTGTGATCGGCGTCATGCCCGGGCCGTTCATCGAACGCACCGAGGCAAGCCTGGAAGTGATCGAACAACGATTGGATGCGGCGCGTGACCAACAAGCGGCGCATGCCGAGCTAGAACGACCCGCCGTCCCGGCCGAGGAGAGCGCACGATGAATTTCGAGTCCCTGCAAGACCTGTACTCTGGGGCCAGCGGTGCCCTCGCTCCCCTGCTTTGGCTGACCGGTGGTTTGCTCGCGGTGCTGATCTGTGAGATTACGCCTGTGCTCATCAAGCTGCGTCCCGCGGTGGTGCCTGCCGCCCTGCTTGGAGCCGCATGGAGCGCCGCGCAGCTCATCGCCAACCCCAGCGGCCCGGTGCTGGGCGGTACCTTCATAGGTGATTCCCAAACCGGCGCCTTCACCCTGATCTTTGTGCTGGCGACTCTTCTGGCTTGGGGACAAGCCCGGCGTTACTACGATCAGGAAAAGTCCTTCATTGGAGAGCACGACGCCCTGCTGATCACCGCCCCCATCGGCATGATTTTGATGGCCGGAGCCCAGGACATGATCGTCTTTTTCATCGGGCTCGAGCTGCTTAGCATCCCCTTGTATTGCTTAGCGGCCTTCCGGCGCACCCGGGACGAATCCGTGGAAGCAGGCCTGCGTTACTTCATCCTGGGAGCCTTTGGTGTGGCCCTCTTCTTGATGGGGGCCGGTCTGGTTTACACCGCCAGCGGGACCCTCAACATCGAGAGCCTGACCCATGCGCGCGCGGCTTTGGGGACGCCCCTCGGTGGAATGGGGTTAGCCTTGATCATGGGCAGCCTGCTGTTCAAGGCGGGAGTCGTTCCCTTCCACCTTTGGGTGCCTGACGTATACCAAGGTTCCCCCACGCCGGTGACCACCTTGATGGCCACGGGAACAAAGGCCGCAGCCTTTGCATTCCTGTTGCGCTTTGCCCCGGTGCTGCCCCCGGAAGCTGGCTATCCACTGGGAATCATCGCCGTTGTCACCTTGGCCATGGGCAATTTGGGTGCTTTGGTCCAAAAGGATCTCAAGAGGTTGCTGGCATGGTCCGGTATCGCACATGCGGGCCTGTTGCTGTTGGTCATCGCTGCTGCTGTGACTGCCACGGGAACCGGTGAACAAGCTCAGATTCTGAATGCTGCCACCAGCGCGCTTCTCTTTTACCTCTTAGCCTATGCCTTTGCCGCCGGTGGTGCCCTGGGCCTGGTGGCTTGGATGGAGGCGGACGGGGAAGACCACACCAGCCTCAGCCGCTGGCAAGGGTTGGGTTCCGTGCGGCCGGGGATAGCGGCGGGCATGACCCTCTTCCTGCTCAGCTTGGGTGGAATCCCCGCAACCGGCGGATTCTTGGGCAAGTGGTTGGCCTTTAGCGCAGCGGTGAGGGCGGACATGCTGCCCTTGGCTGTGCTCGGAGCCCTGACCAGCGTGGTAGCCATGGGATACTATCTCAGGGTGGTGATCACCATATGGATGAAGCCACGGCCCGAGGCCTGGGCAACTCCCCGGATCGATCGGCCCCTGGCCGCCTTCCTCGCGGGATTCTGCGCAGCCATGGTGCTGGCCCTGGGCTTGCTCCCGGGCTTCGTGTTGGGACCTCTCTTCTAGGCCCCCCTTTGGGAGCCTGATTCTAGAGCACCCCCGTTGTGGCCTCCCCTGGAGCCCAGTCGCAGGCCAGGGGCTAGGTAGAGGCCCTGTACCGAGTGAAAGTGCTGCCCTTGGGCCACGCTCAATTTGAGATGGGATTTCTTGAAAATCTGCCACCCCAAGGCACCCTGACAGTGCTGAAAACCCTGTTTATGGGGAACCTCCCTAGAAAAGGAACCGTCTCCCCCCCAGATCGGGCGTGGCCTGATAATCTCTACTGTCAGCCTCCTTCTAGGCTCTCTCACTTCAAGACCCCTTTTTTAGAACACATACCATGCGTACAAACCTCCTTCTCGTTCCCGCCGCCCTCCTTATGAGCGCTGGCGCCTTCGCCCAAGGCGATGACTGCTCTACCGCCACCGCCATCGGCGGCGCAGGCACTTGGGCCTTCGACACCACCGCGTCCTCCACTTCCGCTTTCTCGGGTGGCTCGGCGTGCACCAACGCCGGTTCACTTGATGTGGGCCCCGACCAGTTCTACCAGTGGACCGCCGATGCGGCCGGTACCTGGACGATCGACCTGATCGGTTCCCTTTACGACACCAAGATCAACATCCATACTGGCAGCGGTTGCACTGCGACTTGCACCTATTACAACGACGACTACTCCGGTCTTCAGAGTGGCGTGGTCGTCAGCGGAATCAACGCCGGCGACACCTTCCTCGTGCAGCTGGGTGGATGGGGCGGCAATGCTGGTCCTGGAACCCTCAACACCGCCAACGCTGGCACGGGCGGCATCGCCAACGATGACTGCTCCACCGCCACCGCCATCGCCGGTGCAGGCACCTGGGCCTTCGACACGCTTCTCGCCACGACCACCGGATTCTCCGGTGGCTCAGGCTGCACGGATGCCGGTTCCTTGGACGTGGGCCCCGACGCCTTCTTCCAGTGGACCGCTAGTGCTGCTGGCGACTATGCCATCGATACCTGCGGATCTGCCTACGACACCAAGCTGAATGCTCACACGGGCACCGGCTGCGCAGCTACCTGCACCGCGTACAACGATGATGGCCCCTGTGGCGCCTTCAACAGTGAACTCCAGCTGACCGGCGTCAACGCTGGTGACACCTTCCTGATTCAGTGCGGTGGTTGGGGTGGTAACTCCGGCGCTGGCACGCTCAACATCACCACTTATGTGGACCCCTGCGCGGGTCAAGTTGCGGACCAGTTCGCTCCTAACCACTCCTGTGCAGCTTCTGCATCGATTGGTGACGGAACTTACAGCCTCAACACCAAAAAGTCTGAGCCGGACTTCTTCGACTTCACCGTCCCCCTTAACGGCACCGTGACCATCGATGTCATGTTCCTCTCCGCCAATGGCGACCTGGATGCCATGCTCTACGAGGCCGGCTTTTGTGACGACGACCAGACCCTTGGTTGCGCCAACACCTTGGCCTGTGGCTTCACTGCTTCCGACAACGAGAACTTGAGCTGGACCAACACCACCGGCGCCGACATGGACTGCACCTTGCGTGTGCACGTTTGGCCCAACAGTGGACCTGAGTGCAACGATTATGACATGACCTTGATTGGAGCTGGCGCCAGCGGCCCGGCCCTGTTCTGCAGCCCGGCCAACACCAACACCGGTGGTGGCTTTGCGACTCTGGGAGGTTCGGACTTCAGCGGACCTGGCATGTTCCACTTGGACGCCCAAGGCGGCCCCGTGGACCAATTCGGCTACTTCCTTGTGGCGGCTACGCCGGTGGATCCGGGCATCCCCGTCGGCGACGGTGAGCTTTGCCTTACCGCCCCGATCGGTCGTTACAACCCGTCCGCGGGCCCGGCCTTGAACTCGATCGGCCGCTTTGATGCTGGCGGGATCTTCCAGAACCTGGGCGGCACCTCAACGGTCGGCTCAGGCTATGACGTTCCCTCGACCCTGCCGAGTCCTCCGGGCGGCGTGATCACCGTGGGCGCCACCTGGCACTTCCAGCTGTGGTACCGCGACGGCGCCAGTTCGAACTTCTCGGACGGCATCTCGGTCGACTTCTGATCGACTCCCGGGGTTTTTCCCCGGAGCCAAGGCAAACAAGCGGGCGTCTCCCCCATTGCGGGGGAGGCGCCCGCTTTGTATTGGATTGGGGCCTGCGCACAAAATATGGCGATTTTTGGTACCTACTGAATGCCATACCCGTCCTGGAAGCTCCAAGGAGCAGGTCCCCGCGTCGGATTTCAAACACCTCGCCCGAGAGACCTTGCGGTCTGGGACTACCTCTGCACAATAGAGAGGATCGGATGACTTTCGCTGTTAAGGGCGTTTTCACCCCCCTCCTTCACTTTTCCCCCAATTCTCAAATGATTTCCCCTCAAAACTGGATCCAAGCTGGAGCGCTAGCCGCCCTGCTCGTAGCCCCCTCGTTCGCCCAAGGCGATGACTGCACCACCGCTCTCGCTGTCGCCGGAACAGGAAACTGGGCCTTTGACACCACCGCAGCCACGACCACTGGTTTTTCCGGTGGCTCCGCGTGCACCAACGCCGGTTCCCTTGATGTGGGCCCCGACCAGTTCTTCCAGTGGACCGCCGATGCGGCAGGCAGCTGGCAGATCGACACCTGTGGTTCCAACTACGACACTAAGCTGAACGCCCACTCGGGTACCGCATGCGCGGCAACTTGTACGGCCTACAACGATGACGGCCCCTGCGGCAGCTTCCACAGCACGCTCACCTTGACGGGCGTGGCCATTGGCGACACGTTCCTGATTCAGGTCGGTGGCTGGAATGGTAATGCTGGCGTTGGCGTTCTGAACACGGCCCTCTTGGCAGGAGCTTCCTCCAACGAAGATTGCTCGATCCCCGACGTCGTCGCTGGCGTAGGCGCCTGGGCATTCAACTCCTTGGGAGCCAGCGTGAGCGGTTTCACGGGTGGCTCAGCTTGCACGGCTGCTGGATCCCTCGCCATGAACTCTGACCTGTTCTGGGAGTGGACCGCTGATGCAGCGGGCAGTTGGCAGATTGACACCTTTGGTTCGAGCTTCGACACGATGCTAAGTGTGCACACGGGCAGCGGTTGCACAGCCACCTGCACTTACTTCAACGACCAGTCCGGAGGTAACCAAAGCAGCGTGATTGTCGGTGGTGTGTCCATTGGCGACACCTTCCTGATTCAGGTCGGTGGCTGGAACGGTGCTGCCGGTCTCGGCGGCCTGAACACGACTGCTCTTGGCGCAGGCCCGGGCAACGACGATTGTTCCGTTGCCGATGTAATCGGCGGACTCGGAACCTGGTCCTTCAATACCGTCATCGCATCCACCAGTGGCTTCAGCGGTGGCTCGGCCTGCACAAACGCCGGCTCCTTGGATTTCGGGCCGGACCTATTCTGGCAGTGGACTGCCACAACGACTGGTGATATCGAGATCAAGCTGGAAGGCTCCCTCTACGACACTAAGCTCAATGTGCATACAGGAACCGGTTGCGCAGCGACTTGCCTGGCCTACAACGATGACAGCTACGGCTTGCAAAGCGCCGTGACCCTTTCTGGCGTCAACGCTGGCGACACCTTCCTCATCCAGATCGGCGGCTTCGCCGGCCAATCTGGCACGGGCACCATGGAGATCCTCCCATGGGTTGACCCCTGCATCGCACTGGGCGATGACGCATTCGAAGACAACGACACCACCGCCACTGCCACTGCGCTGACGAGCGGAGTCTATCCGGGTCTAATCTGTCACCAGACAGACTCGGACTTCTATGTCTTCACCATACCGCCCGCGGAAATTCTGACCCTTGACATCATCTGGTTCCTAGACGATCTGGACATGAGCGAATACGACGGTGCTGGCAACTGGGTTTCGGACATTGACGCCAACGGCATGACCCACAGCAACACCTCGGGTGCTGTGGAGACCTGGATCGTTGAGATCCGCGACGACCCCGCATTCGGTGGCGACTGCAGTGACTACGACATGACTGTCACGATTGCTCCCGATCCCTGCGCCAGCGTTTTGCCGGACCCATTCGAAGAGAATGACTCCTGCGCCACGGCAACTTCTATCGGTGACGGTGCCTACATTGCCCTGAACACGTCCAAGACGGACCCGGACTACTACTCCCTGACCGTAGCCGACGGCGTCACTGTGACCATCGATGTCAACCACTCCGCCGCCCTTGGCGATCTGGATGCCATGCTTTGGGAGGCCGCCTTTTGTGACGACGACCAGGCATCTGCTTGCAACAACACCCTAGCCTGTGGCTTCTCTGGTTCCGACAACGAAAACTTGACCTGGACCAATACCACCGGCGCTGACATGGACTGCACCTTGCGTGTGCACGTTTGGCCCAACAGTGGATCTGACTGCAACGATTATGACTTGATCATAGTTGGTGCAGGCGCCGCTGGCCCGGCCCTGTTCTGCAACCCGGCCAACACCCACTCGGGTGGTGGCTCTGCAACTCTGGGAGGTTCGGACTTCAGCGGTCCTGGCGTGTTCCACTTGGACGCCCAAGGCGGCCCCGTGGACCAATTCGGCTACTTCCTGGTCTCGGCTGCGCCGGTGGATCCGGGCATATCCGTCGCCGACGGTGAGCTTTGCCTCACCGCCCCGATCGGTCGTTACAACCCGGGCGCGGGCCCGGCCTTGAACTCGATCGGCCGCTTTGATGCTGGCGGGGTCTTCCAGAACCTGGGCGGCACCTCGACGGTGGGCTCGGGCTTTGACTTGCCTGCAACCCTGCCGAGTCCTCCGGGCGGCGTGATCACCGTGGGTGCCACCTGGCACTTCCAGCTGTGGTTCCGCGACGGCGCCAGTTCGAACTTCTCGGACGGCATCTCGGTCGACTTCTGATCGACTCCCGGGGTTTTTCCCCGGAGCCAAGGCAAACAAGCGGGCGTCTCCCCCATTGCGGGGGAGGCGCCCGCTTTGCATTGGATTGGGGCTTCGGGTTCCCAATATGGAACAGGAATGGACTAATGGGTGCAAAGTGCTGGATGATTGGGAACGAGGATCTTTTTGAGCCGTGGCCTATCATTGGAGGCCGCCCGCACCCACTACCTTCGCAGAACAGAATCAATACCCTAGCAAGGCTGTCATCATGAAACCCACTCTCCAACGAGCACTCCTTCTAGCAGTCAGTCTCAGTTCCGCAAGCCTAACCTCTGCCCAAGTAGGCGACACATGCAGCGCGCCAGTGGTTATCTCGGGTACGGGCACCTACAACTGGGACAATACCCTCAACACCACGTCTGGCTTTGACGGAGGCGACCCGACCACATGCTTCAGTCCGACCAATGCGGGAGCCACGGGCTCGGACACCATTCGCCAGGATGTGTTCTTTGCATGGACCGTCCCGGCCACAGGAAACTACATCTTCGACACGGAAAACTCGATCGGCATCGACGACACCAAGATGTCCATCCATTTGGGGTCTGATTGCAGCGCGACCTGTGTTGCCTCGGATGATGATAGTGGCAGCGTGCCCGCCTTCTCTTCCCTCATCCAACTGATGGGCCTGACAGGCGGCGACCAATACCTGATCCAAGTAGGCAGCTGGAACGACACCAGCGCTATTGGCGATGCCCTGCTGAACATCACCCACCTAGTCCCACCCACAAACGATGATTGCTCTACACCCCAGATCATTAGCGGCCTGGGCACCTTCAACTGGGACAACAGGGCTGCAACAACCAGTGGTTTTGATGGGGGGAACCCCATGGGCTGTTTCAGCCCGGCCAATACGGGAACCACTGGAATTGATTCGATCCGTAAGGACCTCTTTTTCGCTTGGACCGTTCCAACAGGAGGCGGGGACTACCAGTTCGACACGGAATTCTCCCCCGTCAACACTGACACAAAAATGTCGATTCACACAGGGGCCGACTGTTCGGCGACCTGCCTAGCCTCGGACGATGATGGAGGGGTTGACCCGGTTTACTCATCCAAGATCGTGCTGTATGGGCTGACGGGCGGCGATCAGTACTTGATTCAGGTCGGTAGTTGGAGTGATACCAGTCCCGCTGGCGACGGATTCCTGAACGTCAGCCTGCCGCCGGCTCCCCCTGGCAACGATCTATGCTCTACCGCCACGGTGATCAACGGCAGCGGTACCTGGGCTTTTGACACTAGCACAGCGTCCACCAGCGGGTTCAACGGGGCAAGCTCTGCGGTTTGTAGCTCGAGCGCGTTGGACATGGGAGCCGATGTGTTCTTCCAATGGACCGCGCCCAGCAGTGGTGATTTCCAATTCGACACCTGCGGGTCGCTCTACGACACGAAACTCACTGCGCACCTAGGATTGGGCTGCGCATCCACATGTGCAGCCCACAACGATGACGGCCCCTGTGGTAGCGGTGCCAGCGAGGCCGTGCTCCTGGGACTCTCGGCCGGCGATCTGATTCTCGTGCAACTGGGTGGCTGGAATGGATTAGTTGGCTCAGGCACCCTCAACATTGCCTCCTGGGCCGATCCCTGTGCGGCTCTTGGCCCCGATGCCTTCGAGGAAAACGACACCTGTTCCACCGCCCAACCGATTATTGATGGGGTTTACCCCGGCTTGACGGTGTTCCGCACCGACTTGGACATCTACAGCCTTACCGTTCCCGCAGGCGGCACCCTCGATGTGCTCTGCAACCACAACATTAGCGATGGGGATATCGACATGTTCCTGTTCGATGCAGTCAGTTGCCTAGATGATCCCGCCGTGGACCCGACCTGCACGGGTTCCCTAGCTTGCGGCTGGTCTAGCGTGGCTCCCGAGTCCTTAACTTGGATCAACGCCACTGGGGCAGATGTGGACTGCACCCTGCGGGTCAGCCTCTGGCCGTCCAGCCTGGGAGACTGTGTGGAGTATGAGTTGATTGTCACGGGCGCCGACGCTGGTGGACCCGATTTGTTCTGCGATCCTGCTTCGACGAACTCGAGCGGCACCTATGTGACCCTGGGAGGTTCGACCTTCTCGGGACCAGGAGTGTTCCACCTGGAGGCTATGGGTGGTCCCGTGGACCAGTTTGGCTACTTCCTAGTGTCTGCAACAAGCATGGACCCGGGCGTACCCGTAAGCACCGGCCAGCTGTGCTTGGGCGCGCCAATCGGCCGCTACAACCCCAACTCAGGGCCGGGACTGAACTCAATCGGCCGCTTTGATGTGGGAGGTCTCTTCCAAAACGTGGGGGGGACTTCCTCCACCGGGGCGGGCTTTGATTTGCCGATCAACCTGCCGAGCCCTCCGGGTGGACTAATCACGAGCGGTTCCACCTGGCACTTCCAGCTTTGGTACCGGGACCTTGCCGGCACGTCTAACTTCTCGAACGGACTCTCGGTCTCGTTCTAGAACCTCCCAAGACCGAGCCTCTGTGGCTGAATGCACCACACTTACCAGGAACTCAGGCGGGTAACAGTGCTCCGCCCCTACTGTCTCATACTGAAACACAAGCACGATTCGTAGGTATTGGCGCAGAAATAAATTCGGCCCTGATCCCTGAATAGCCCCTTAGGTGCCTTGAAGCGAGACGACATTCTCACCCTCGAGTGTACAGAACCATAAGTCTGACATAATTAGGGACCTAAGGTCTTTCCCCGACCCTACGCCCACACAATTACAATTCCTAATGCTCACTAAACCCACCCTCTGCATGCTCCTTCTGGGGTTCTTAGGCCACAGTTTCACAGGCGCCGCCAGCGCACAAGATGCTTGTTGGGACCCAACGCACATTGACGGAGTCGGGTCATGGACCCTAGACAACACCAATGCCACTCCCAGCGGCTTTATGGGCTGCGGCGTGAACATGTGGCGAGACGTGTTCTACCAGTGGACTGCGCCAAAAACAGGTAGCTACATTTTCGAGACCTGTGGCACAACCGGTGACACGGTCATGGCGGTCTACGCCGGGGTCGGCTGCCAGGCAAACTGTCACCGCTTCAACGACGATGCTTGTGGACTCCAAAGTCAGATCACCTTCGGAATGCTGCAGGCGGGAGATCAAATCCTGGTGCAAGTGGGCGCAAAAGATATGGCCACCGATATCGTTGGGCAATTCACCGTACGCTGCATGCCGGCCTACAACGACGAATGCGCGGCAGCCCACTGGTTCTGGGGCAAAGGCGTCTTGCCCTATAACAACGGCTGCGCAACCTCGAGTGGCATCAATGCGTCGAGCGGATCCCTTTGTGACACCTTCACGATCCAAGACGATGTGTTCTTCCTCTGGGTCCCCACCTACAGCGGCGCATTCTGGATCGGAACTCAGTCTTCGGAACCTTCCGCAGATACCCTCCTGCGGGTCTACCAGTACACCGATTGCGGCAACCTAGTCTGTGTGGGTTCTGACGACGATGACGGGCCTGGGATGCTCTCACAGGTTCACTTACCAGTTGTTCCTCTTGGGTTTCAATACTTGATCCAAGTGGGATCCAAAAACCCCGGCGGTGGCGGGGCCGGAATGCTCGTGGTGGATGACAACCCCTGCGGCGTCTTGACCAATGATGCTTTCTCCCCCAATCAAGACTGCTGGTCCGCAGCTGCGGTAGGCAACGGCGTCTATGCCAACCTCGCAGTGGGGCCGACCGAGCCCGACTACTTTGAGCTGACCGTGCTCGGCGGCGAAGTAGCTGTGATTCAGGCAGTGACCGACTCGTTCCCCCTTCCCCTGGAACTAGCGATCTACACTCCCTCCACCTGCCCGAGCCAAACCGTGGGCAACTGTGCAGGCTCTCTTGCCTGCGGACAGGTGATCTCGCCCAACAGCACTCAGTTGCTTTGGTCCAACCCATCGTCCACCCCTGCCCAAATCAAGCTGCGAGTGATTCCCCCTCTGGGCACTACGTGCTTGAGCTACACGTTGCTGCTTGGCGGTCTCGATGGCGGCAGCACGACCATGGGTTGCACCCCCGCCATGCCCAACAGCTCAGGGCTGCCTTGCACCCTACTAACCTCGTCGTTCTCGGGCCCCGAGCTGTACCACCTAGAAGCGGTCAACGGTCCGGTAGATGAGTTTGGATACTTCTTAGTCAGTGGCAACCTGGTGAGCTCTGGCATCACCGTTTCCAATGGCCTCTTGTGCCTAGGCCATCCCATCGGACGCTACAACTATATTGCGGGGATCAACAACTTCAAGCGCAACAGCCTGGGACAATTCAATGGCCAAGGAGTCATGATCAACCAATCATCCACATCCAGCCTGGGTTCCGGATTTGATGTCCCCGCCCAACTGCCCAACCCCCCGGATGGGTTCATCGCCGGCGGCCAAACTTGGTATTTCCAGCTGTGGTTTCGGGACGGTGCAGATTCAAACTTCTCCGATGTGGTCGGAGTGACGTTCTAGAGGACCCGCGACCTACTCGCCAGCCAGTAATTTTCTGCAAGCGGCGGGAAGGTCCTTGAGGGGCACCTCTTGGCTTTGCTTATTGCCCATTTGCTTGAGTTGCGCCACACCGCGCTGCCACTCCTCATCCCCCACCACAATCGCCAGGGTGTGCCCGCGCCGGTCCGCGTACTTGAATTGGGCGCTGAGCTTCTTCGGCTCAGGATAGAGTTCCACGTTCAAGCCTGCAGAGCGCAACTCGGCTGCCAACTGAATGTGATCAGGAATTCGCTGGTCACCAAAGAGCACGAGGAACACATCCGCCGTGGTGGCAATCTGCTCGGTGCGCTCGAGTTCCTCCAGGGCCGCCAACAAGCGGTCTAGGCCGAGTGAGGCCCCAACCCCTGGGAGACGTTGCTTGGTATAGAGCGAGGCCAGATCGTCGTAGCGGCCCCCTGAGCAGCAACTGCCGATGCCGGGGAGATCATCCAGGGTCGTCTCAAAAACGATTCCGGTGTAATAATCAAGCCCCCGGGCAATTCCCAGATTGATCACCAGCTGATCAGCGGTCACGCCGCCAGCGGTGGCTCCCTCCACCACCTCGCGAAGGCGCTTCAGGCCTGCTTCTCCCTCTTCGGATCCCGCCACCATTTCAGGCAGGGCATCGAGGACTTCCTGGTTGCTGCCCTTGAGCCCAGCCCAACGCAGGACCTCTTGGGCTTGTTGCTCAGTAACACTCGCCTCGCGCACCATTTCGGCGGTCACACCATCGGCTCCGATTTTGTCGAGCTTGTCAAGGGCGCGCAGTAGAGGCACGCTGACATCGAGCAAACCTAAGCGATCAAAGAGGCCACTTAGAATGCGCCGTTCGTTCACATGAATAGTGAACCCGCCGACCCCAAGCCGACTGAAGAGGCTGTGGATCACCAAGATCGTTTCCGCATCGGCGAGGGCGCTTTCGGTGCCGATCGTGTCGAAATCGCACTGGGTGAACTCGCGGTAGCGACCCCGCTGGGTGTTTTCCCCCCGCCAAACCGGACCAATCTGATAGCGCTTGAATGGGGTCCCCAAGGTGCCCACGTGCTGGGCCACGAAGCGCGCTAGGGGAATGGTCAGGTCGAACCGCATGGACACATCGCGGCCGCCGGGGTCCTCGAAGCGATACATCTGCTTGTCGGATTCGTCACTTCCCTTACCCAGCAGGATCTCGGTGTACTCAAGGGCCGGAGTGTCGATGGGCACGAAGCCAAAGGAGCGATAGACCTCGCGGGCGGTGTCAATCAACCGCTCGCGCGGGATCATGCTGGCGGGGAGTTGGTCGCGAAAACCCTTAAGGGTCCGTGGTTGGATGATCTTGCCCATGGCTTCTTGCTTGCTGCCGGAGAGAGTAGCACCTCGGGCCCCAACAGCATCCTGATGATTTCGCTCCCACCCCTAATCCTGCCGGCCCGTGCCCCAGTTCATCGAATTCAGCGCTTGGGATAGGTCTCAAGGACCCAAGCCTTCCAGGCGGTCTCGAGAGCCAAGGGGCTCAGGCCGTAGTGCTCAATCAATGCCTCTCGGGCGGGCTTCTTGTTCTTCAAACGTTCGGCAACCGCCGGCAACTTAGATCCGTCGAGGTGAATCAGATAGTCGATCAAAGAGAAGGCTATGGCCTGTTCGGCCTGTTCGAGAGTGTTCACGTCCCGGGACAGAACGGTGGCCACGGAAGATTGGCGGTCTTGCTGGACCAACTTGCGCACGGCCACCCGCCAATTGCCCTTGCCCCACGGTCCGCCTGCGCCCTGCTCTTGAAAGCACCAGGTTTGGGCCCGCTCCACTAGATCGATTTCGAACCACGAGGCCAAACCCTCATCGAACCAACCCCCGCCCTTGTACTGTCCCATCCAAAGCGAGGGGATATTGTTCGACAGGAGCAAGTGCGCCGCGTTATGCACCAGATACCGGTGGAGGTCGTCGTCGGTAGGAAAATGAGAGCGTGTCCCACAAGTGCTGAAGAAGGGATTGGGCCCCATGCGTTTGACTCCCATGGAGGCGCTGCCCCCACAGAATCGGCGCGCCGCTTCGTTGTGGTCGTTCGGCAACCACCACACCGCCATGGCGGAACGGTCAGGGATTTCGCGTTCCTTCACGTGCAGCACCTCGAGGTAACGAGCATGCACGGCCTCCATGCGATCGGCGAAGAGGTGCAGCAGCTCATGCTGATCAAATCGCTTGCGACCGATCTTCAAGGATTCAATGTCCCACAAGAGGCGGAAGTGATCCGACTCGCCACCGGATAGCTTGCGTTTCATTTCAGCCTCCAGCTCCTGGTGGCGAACTATGGCGGCCTTACGGCGCTCGCGCATCTTCGTCAGCAGCTTGGCCGCATCGGATCGTTCGCACTCACCGCAGGCGATACGACCGAGACCATCGCAGGTGGGGCATTCCCCCACGTGGGTGCAGAACACCATGTTGCCTTCGAGACTGAGGTCCACGCGCCCATGCACCTTGTCCTCGCACAGGACCATTCCCGTGGTATCGCAATAGCGACACTTTCGGTGCTCGACCTCGGGGTCCTGCGCGCTGCCCTCGTGGGCCTGCAAGCTGGGCAACCCGATGAGCAGCGACAACCAAGAGCCAAGCACCAATATTCTCAGGAGAGATACAGCCATGGCCGGCATTGTAACGCCTGCAACCCCCATTACTGAACCCGGTCCGTGCGGCGAAACACAACCCGGCCACCCTTGACCACGGCGCGCACGGGACTGCGACCTAGCTCATAGGCCAAGTGCCGATGTGACGGCAAATCGGTCACACAAATATCCCCTTGCTTGCCCACCTCGATGGTGCCAAGGCGCGCCCCACGCCCCAGAGACGCTGCGGCATTTAGGGTGATCGCGGTCAACCCCTCGGCCGCCTTGAACCCATAACGCAAGGCCCCCCAAGACGCCACCTCCGGCAGACTTTGCATGTAGCAAGAACCTGGATTGAAATCCGTGGAGAGGGCAGGGGCCAAACCCGCATCAATCAGTGCTCGACCCGGCGCCTCTTTGCTCTCTCGCAGAAACAAAGGGACCAGGGGACAGAGCACGGGAGCCACGCCGGCCTCGGCCATGGCTTCCATTCCCTGCCCGTCCACCCATTCAAGGTGGTCCGCACTGACGGCACCCAGTTCCGCGGCCAGTTGGGCTCCCCCAAGGGGCGTGAGCTGATCCACGTGCAGGCGCACCCCAAGGCCAAGCTCCTGTGCACGCCGGGAAATCCGGCGGGTGTCTTCCAGATCAAAGGTATGGGCTTCAGCGAACACATCGCAGTACTCGGCCAGCTTCGCCTCAGCCACTAGGGGCAGCATCTCTTGCAGGACAATTTGCACATAGCGTTCCTTTTCGCCCGCATGTTCGGGGGGGATTGCATGGGCTCCCAAGAACGTGGGCACTATGTCAATTGGATGTGAAGCGGCTGCATCACGCAGGACTTCGAGGGATTTGATCTCATCGGCAGTAGTCAACCCATAACCGGATTTGGCCTCCACTGTGGTTGTGCCCAACATCAAGAAGCGGTCGAGCCGGTCGAGCAGCAAGGCCAAGAGTTCTTCGCGAGAAGCATTGCGGACGCCCTTAACCGTGGAGAGTATCCCGCCTCCCGCCGCGGCGATCTCCGCATAACGCGCCCCCGCCAAACGTTGCTCGAATTCACCTTCGCGGGTACCCGCAAACACGGGGTGGGTGTGGGCGTCGACGAACCCGGGCAGCAGAGTACCTCCTTCGGCATCGAGACATTCCGTGGGGGCATAAAGCTCACGCAGTTCGCTTTCCAACCCGCAGGCGAGAATACGCCCCTGATCCAATGCCACTGCGCCCTTTTCCAACACGTGGATTTCATCCATGGCACTGCCGGCCCGGGGGCCGGTCCCTAGGGGGGTGGCCAACTCGCTGGCCCCATGGATCAGCAGATCGATCGCTTGTTTTTGCACAAGCCCATGTTGCCAGCCCGATGGCCCCGGCCCTAAGACTGAATCAGCCGGCGGCGCGGGTCTTCGCCGGGAAGCGAGCGATTTGGGCAGAGCTGCACCCGAGGTTCTTGGCCACCGCCATGACCAAGCGCTTACGAGCCCGGTGGAGCGCCATTTTGACCCCGGACAGGCCAAGCCCCAGATCACGCCCCACCTGATCCCGTCCACGCCCCTCCACCTCGATCGATTGCAAGACCCCCCGATCCCGGGGACTGAGTCCCTTGAGGGCGGCCCCCACGGCCAGGGTCAAGATCAGCAAGTCCCTCCGCAAGCTCTCTTCGAACTCCCGATCCTGGGCCACCCCGCTCGGTCCACGGCGGCGATCCGTGTGATTGACCAGGGTGCGCTGATCACAGGTCTCCATGCGGCGAATCCAGGTGATCTGGCTGCGCAGGGCGTTGCAGACGATGGTCCGCGCCCATGGCCTGAACGGGTGGGAGGCACCTCCTTTGAAACTCTTGGCATAGCGAACCATCCCATACCAAGCCTCTTGGATAACCACTGCGGGATCGATTGCCGGGTAGCCCCCGCGCATGCAGTGCACCAACCAACCCCTCAGATTGCGGGAAACCCGTGCATGGAGGAAGTGGAAGGCGGCCTCAGAACCCTCGTCACGGAAAAGCTCCATCAAGGCGGTCTCCAACTGGCGCTCCTGGCGGGCCGCCTCGCGCTTGGCGGAATCGGTCAGCGAAGGGGCTCGGTGGGAAGGGTCGCTGAGCTCCCGGGTCAGGTCCTCTAGCCGGAGGGGACAAAATCCCCGGCGGGCGAGCGCTCCTGCGAGGGACTGGGACAGGGGGGCGGGGCCAGGGGTGGCACGGAGGGGACGGTTGCAGGCTGAACGCATGGGAGCCCTGGTGCGAACTCTGTGCCAGGACGCGGGCGGCCGCACAGGAACCCATAACCTCCTTCATAGCAAAGACTTAGGACGAATACACCACGCTTACCCCCAGCTAAACGTTACGAATCCGCAACGCCAAGACACCCCCTTGCACCATTGAGGGGTGACGCGCACCTCCCCAGCTCACCAGCCGCTCTGACATCCCATAGGCAGCCCCAAGGGGCTACTATGCCTTGGCCCCTTGGGCCTTCCCCCTTCGACCTTGACTCCCCCACCACCACCATCGCCTCTCGACCTCCTAGGCCCGGCCCTAGCAAGCGAGCCCTCGCTCCTCGTCCCGGCCCTGGCCGCAGGCAGCCTGCTGCTGGCGATTCTGTGCGCCACCATGCGCTCCGCCCTCGACATGGCGGTGGGCAAGCGCATCCTGCAACGGGTGCCAGACGAATCGCGCCATGAAACCCTCGCGCCATTGCTCGCGCGGGTAGATGCCTTTGCGGCCAGCGCTGCGATCATGGTGGAAATCTTCCAAGCCCTGTTCACTCTCTTGGTGTTCAAAGGTCTCGCCAACTGGGCCGGCTTGACGCAGGAAACCATGGGCCTCGCCGTACTGATCTCTGCGGCAGGCATGATTATCTCCTCGGAGGTCCTGCCCACAGCTTTCGCTCGCGCAGGTGGCGATGCCTTATTGCTGCGCCTCTTGCCCACCTTTGCATTTTTGCAAGCGCCGGTCGTGCCCCTGCGCGCCATGGTGGAAAGCGCACGAAGGGCGGTGTTACGCGTCCTGCGTTTGCCCGATGAGGAACCCGCAACCCGGCGCCTCTTGGCTGGCCTGCGCGGCGCACTGGAAGAAGCTGAACCGGATCGCGACCTAGACGAACAGGAACGGGAGATGATCGAGAACGTGATTGAGTTCCGGAGTGTGGACGCTGTAGAGGTCATGACTCCGCGCACAGAAGTGGAAGCGGTAGATGTGGAAGATGGTGTTGCGGGTGCTTTGCAGGCTGCCATGGAGAGCGGTTGCTCGCGCTTGCCTGTCTTTGAGGATACGGTCGACACGATCATCGGTACGGTGTCGGCCCTCGACCTGACCCGTTCCCATATGGCAAACGACCAAGAGCAAGTCAATCTGCGCGACTTACTCAAGCCGCCTTTCCTGGTGCCAGAAACCAAACTGCTTGCAGAGTTGCTGAAGGAATTGCGCCACCGCAAGGAAAAAATGGCCGTGGTAGTGGACGAGTACGGGGGCACCGCCGGCATCCTGACCGTGACCGATATCTTGCGCGAACTGGTGGGAGAAATCCCCCAAGTGGACGCGGATATCGAGGCAATCCAGACCCTTGAGAGCGGGCGCTTCGAAGTCCCAGCCGCCTTACACGTGACCGATGTGAACGAAGCCTTGAACATAGACTTGCCCGAGGAAGAAGACTTTGAAACCCTTGCCGGCTTCATCCTTGCGCGGCTCGGTCACCTGCCCCAGGAAGGGGAATCCTTTGAGGAAAATGGCCTCGCCTTCAAGGTGCTCAAGGCCAGCGACCGCCGAGTGCTGCGAGTCCTCGTCCAACGCCCAGCATGAGTCGCTGCACCGAACAGGTCCTGATTCTGCAGCGGGTGCCCTATGGGGAATCGTCCTTGGTTGTGCGCGCCCTTACCCGCAACGACGGGCCCGTACACCTCTTGGCCCGGGGTGCCCATCGGGCCAAGAGCGCCTTTGCCTGGACCCTCGACCTGTTCGATGAGTTGGAATTGACCTACCGCAAGCCTCGGGGCGGAGGACTCGCCACCCTCGAAAAGGGAACCGTCCTTCTGCGCCGGGCAGCCCTCCCCAAGAACCTCGCGGCTTACAGAGCGGCCCTGTGCGGCTTGGAGCTTTGTGACTTGGTCGCACGACCGGGAGTGAACGAACACAAGCTGTACGAAGTCCTTTCCCAGCTCCTGGGGGACCTCGACCAGAGCGGTGCCGAAGCCCCCGATGACGCGCTCCTGGCGCGCTTTGAGGCCCAATTGCTCAGGGACTTGGGCCTTTTTCCCGCCACCAACAATTGCGCCGAATGCGCCGGCGACGCCCCGGCTTACCTTGCCCAGGAGGACGAAGCGGGGCCCCGGGTTCCTTTCTCGGCTGAGGCAGGGGGAAGGCTCTGCGAAACCTGTGCCCTTGCAGCCAAGAAAGCCGGACGCAAAGTCGGTACCCTGCCCCACAGAAACTTGGCCGGCCTTGAGCGAGCTTTGGGTGGTGAGATCCACCGGGACCGCAAGCTAGCCCAGGCGGTGCACGCCATTGCCGCACGATTCCTCGACTTCCACTTGGGCGTCCTGCCCCGAACCCACCGTCAGTTCGCCTCACCCGCGGCACACCGATGAGCCTCCCCCTTAGCTTCAGCCTCCTTCTTCTGGCCACCCTCGCTTCCTGCGCGAGCGGCCTACCTCGCCCGGATGGCGTTCCACAATCGTACGACACGGTAGAAGTCCCCGGTGCCATCGACGCTGCCCGGGAAGCTCTCTTGCACACAGACGGCGCCAGCGCAGCGGTGGCCTACCTGGCGGCGGCCCAGGCGGCCCCACAACTCACCACGGAGCAATCAGGCACCATCCAAGCCCTGCTTGTAGATGCCGTTTCCAAGCGCCTTGACGAACTGCGGGGCGGCGGTGATCCCGAAGAATTGGAAGCCATTGGTGAGCTCGAACTGCCCCGGGATCTGGCGGTACGCGCCTCCATGGCTGCGGCCCGCGCACTGTTAGATACAGGAGAGCGCGTGGCTTGCCACGAGTACCTAGTCAAGGTCGACCAAAGCTACCCCCTGCACGCAAGACGCGCGGAATCCGGGCGACTGCTGTTCGAAGCGGGATATTCCCTGGCCATGGACGAGGGCACCTACTTTGGATTCTTGTCTTACCGCCCCTTGGCCATTCCCGTGCTTGAGTACTTCGTCCAAAACCATCCCGACCAGCCGGATGGACCGAAGGCCTACAGCTTGCTGGCCGCCATTTATGAAGAGGAGCGGGGCTTCGCCAATGCAATTAGCCGCAACCGAGACCTGTTGTTGGAATACCCGGGTTCCATCCAAGCGGTGGCAGCTAGGGCGCGCATCCCGCACCTGCGATTGGCGCAACTCTCTAACCCCGAGTACGATCGAATCGAAATGAAGATCGCCCAGGGTGAGTTGCTCACTTGGCTCGATGATCATGGCTCCCATGGATTGGCCACCGAAGTACGCATCGACCTTGCCGATTGCCTGCAACGCTTGACCGATTCCGACCTGTCCATAGCACGGTTTTACAAGACTGTCGAAAATTCCACTGGCTTTGAATTCCATGCGCGGCGCGCCCTGGAGGAAGCGCGTGAAGGGGGCAACAAGGAACAGATTGCAGAAGCCATGGAACTCTTGACCGCAGCCTCAATGGCTAATTCCCAGTGACACACTCCAGCGCGACAGTCCTGCTGCCGAGCCTCTTGCTTGGCATGCTGCTAGCCAGCTGCGGCTTCAGTGCACGCCACACCCTGGGACCGGAACGGCTCAGCTTGGGGATCAAGATATTTGCCAACGAAGGGCGCGAGCCCGATTTAGAGCGCCGCCTTCACCAGCAACTAACCCTAGCAGCCCGGCACCTGGTGGACGCGCCCCTGGTGGCTCCATCCCATGCGGACGTCACCCTCAGTGGCCGCATCCGGGAATACCACACCCGAGGCGGAGTCAGGGGCAAGGACAACGTCTTGCTGGAGCGCGGCGTGGACTTGACCATCGAAGCCTCCCTGCATGACTCCAGTGGCCTGCTGCTGGCGGGCCCCGTAACCTTGCGTCAGAATGTTGGGCACACCACCCGGGAGGCCGGTGGGCCCCGTGCCGCCGAAGACCGGGCCTTGGCCAATCTTGCGGTGGGAGCCATCTTGGACCTGCTGGTGGACCTAGAGCAACGCCGCGAGAAATCCCAGACTGCTGCGCCAAAGACTCCCTGAACAGGCCTTGGGATGCCCATAGGCCCGCCGTATACTGTTTTGACACTTCGCGGGGCCATTCCATGGGAAGGAACCCTAGAGCAAAGCGCAAAGAAAGCCGATAACAGATCATGGCGGATGAAAACGAAAAACAAGACGGAGCCAAGAAGCCGCGCCCCTTTGGGCCCTTCCTGCTCTTCTTGATGGTTCTGGTGGTCGTGCTGGTTGCCTTTGGGAACTCCCGTTTGGCGAGTCCCGAGACAGTCACGCAGGACCAATTCTGGTGGAAACTCTGGAACGGCAAGATCGCGGCCCTCGACATTCGTGGCGAGCACGAGATCATGGCCAGCGACGTGGATGGTCGCACCAGGTACGAGGTCTCCTTCACTGAAGTTGCACCCCTCGAAGAACAGCTGCGGCAGGCCAAGGCCTCCCGCGGGAGCCTCCAGATTTCCGCCGCAGACCTGAGGGTCGCATTGGAGCAGAACTACCTGAGCCCCGAAATCCACCGGCACCTGACCGGGGTCACGACCACGGTTACCGAATCCCGTGACGAGTCTGGTCAGACCCAGATCGATTCGCGCGAGACCATCCAGACCGATCTCTTTTTGGTGGAGGGCACAGCTTTGCCCCAGGCTTCCTGGGGCTCCCTCAACCGCTCACAGAATCGCACTTGGATTGAACAGCTGCCCAGCAACGGTGGAAAGGTCTGGCTACGCATCGATCCCGCTGCAGACATCGCCGACCTGAAGGCCAAACTTGCCGTCGCGGGCTCGACGGAATTCAACGTGTCCTTCGACCTTTCGGAAGGGGGCGGCACGAGCCACGGTGAACCGGACACGACCCTCGGGTCGATCCTGATGTTCTGGGGCCCCTGGCTCTTGATCTTCTTCGTGGTCATGATCTTCATGCGCCAGATGCGAGGCCAAGGGGGCGGCGGTGGAGTGATGAACTTTGGACGCAGCCGCGCCCAAAAGTACACCAAGGAAGACCGCACGGGCGTGACCTTCGAAGATGTCGCGGGGGCCACAGAGGCCAAGGACGAAGTGCGCGAGATCGTCGAGTTCTTACGCAACCCCGGCCGCTTCACCCAAATCGGTGGACGCATCCCCCGAGGCGTGCTGCTCACCGGCCCTCCGGGCTGCGGCAAGACTTTGCTGGCCAAGGCCATTGCAGGCGAAGCGGCAGTGCCCTTCTTCTCAATCAGCGGCTCGGACTTCGTGGAGATGTTCGTGGGCGTAGGCGCAAGCCGAGTGCGAGACCTGTTCAAGCAAGCCCGCGAATGCACCCCCTGCATCATCTTCTTGGACGAAATCGACGCGGTGGGACGCCGTCGCGGTGGCGGCATGGGCGGCGGACACGACGAACGCGAGCAAACCCTGAACGCGATCCTCGTGGAAATGGACGGCTTCGGTACGGAAGACGGCATCATCCTAGTGGCCGCGACGAACCGCCCCGATGTGCTTGACCCGGCCCTCCTGCGCCCCGGTCGCTTTGACCGAGAAGTGGTCGTGGATCTTCCCGACCTCGAAGGCCGCCGGCAAATTCTGGACGTGCACCTGTGCAAGGTACGCAAGTCCAAGGAAGTCGACTCGGTGACCCTCGCCAAGGCCACCCCCGGTTATTCCGGCGCGGATCTCGCGGCAATCATCAACGAGGCCGCAATCATGGCGGTTCTCGAACAGAAAGATGAGATCGAGATGGAGCACCTGGAAGAGGCCGCCACCAAGGTGCGTTATGGCCGTCGCAAGACCAGCCACAACATCGAGCCGGAGGACCTTGAGGTCACCGCCTATCACGAGGCGGGACACACAATCGTCGCCGCAAAACTCGACGAGGTGGATCCCCCCGCCAAGGTCACCATCGTGCCCCGTGGACGGGCCCTCGGGTCCACCATGATGCTTCCCGAAAAGGAGAGCTACCACATGCAGCGCAAACGCATGTTGGGACAATTGGCCACTCTGTTTGGTGGGCGCATCGCGGAAGAGATCTTCTGCGGCGATATCTCCGCAGGTGCTAGCGACGACATTCGAAGGGCAACGGACTTAGCCCGGGCCATGGTCACCGAACTTGGCATGAGTGACAAGATTGGTCCGATCAACTACTCCGAGCGCCAGGGTTCTGACTTCTTGGGCAGCGAACTCTTCAGTGGCAAGTTGCACTCGGAAGAGACCGCCCGTGAGATCGATGAAGAGGTGGAACGCATCTTGCGCGAGGCCTACGAAACTGCGCGCATCACGATCACCGAGAACCGAGACGCTATCAAGCGCTTGACCGATGGACTCCTGAAGTACGAGACCCTCGACAAACAGGAAATCGTCAGCCTGATTGAAGGCGCCGACCCCGAGACCCTGCGCCCGGATCCCCCTCAAGCTACCGACGAGCCCGAAGTGAGCACGACCCAAGCCCCCGGCGAAGAAAACGCCGAGGACTCAGACGGATTTTCTGGTGAGGCGGGGCTCTCCCCCGCCTGAGCGTGCCCGGGGCCCCCGAGAGCATCCCGCCCTTTGTTGTTGGGCACTCCCAAGACGTGGAATCCCTGTGTGCTGGGGACGCTTCGCGGTTAGAGCTGCGCTGCCTCGATCGGGATCCGGCGACCGAGTCGCACCGCCTGTCTCTCAAGGCAGGTGGACTGCTTCCCGAAGAACAAGACTTGTTGCACGCCTCTAGCGGTGCTCACTTGGAGGAGCAGGGGTCAAATGTGGTGCTTTCCCTCTCGCCCAAGGCCCTCGCCGCACTTGCGAAACGCTCGACCTTAGGTCGCTTACTGGCCCAATGCACCCGAGCCTCCCTACGGCCCAACCGCGCCCCGTGGATCATGGGGATCGTCAATGTCACCCCCGACAGCTTCAGTGACGGCGGCCTCTGGCTCGATCCTGCCAAGGCGATCCAGCACGGGTTGCAACTGGTGGAAGAGGGCGCGAACCTCTTGGACATTGGCGGCGAGTCCACCAGGCCCGGAGCCCAAGCAGTGTCTGAAGCGGATGAACTCCAGCGCGTCGTGGCGGTGATCGAAGGGCTGGCGGTGCGCACCAAGATCCCTTTGAGCATCGACACCACCAAGACCGCCGTGGCCCGGGCTGCCCTCGACGCGGGAGCCAGTTGGGTCAACGACATATCCGGTGGCCTGCAAGAGGACGGGATGTTGCCCCTGGTGGCGGAACGGGGAGCGGTATTCGTCGCTATGCACCGCCAAGGGAACTCGGCCACCATGCAGTTGGATCCAACCTACAAGGATTGTCCCCAAGAGGTCTGCGAGCACCTGCGCGAGCGCGTGGGAGCCTGTCTCGCCGCGGGGATCGCCCCCGACAAACTAGTCCTGGACCCTGGAATTGGCTTCGGCAAGACCCTCAGGCACAATCTGGAACTGATGGACCGCCTGCGAGAACTCCGCTCCCTGGGGGCTCCGATCCTGGTGGGCCCCTCCCGCAAGGCCTTTATCCAGCAGTTGACTGGGGCCTCCCAGGGATCCGACAGCCAACTCTCCGAGCGCCTTGGGGGCACCGCTGCCGCAGTCTCTTTGTGTATAGATCGCGGAGCACAAGGGTTCCGGGTCCATGACGTTCGCATGATGGTCGAAGCAGCTAAGATAGCCCACGCCATCACCTGCCCCACCACGACCGCCTGACCCATGGACGCCCTCCCCGCACTCAACACCTTCGACGCCATCCTGCAGGTGTTGCTGCTGTCAGCGGGTATCTACCTGCTGCTCAGCTTCCTGCGCACAACCCGGGGCACGGGCATCGTCCGCGGCCTGGGCATCGGGCTCTTGGGTGGTGGAATGACCCTATGGCTCGTGTCGCAGATGCTCGAGCTAAACGAAGTCCTGCGGGTCTTTGACGCCATCGCCCAAGCGGCAGTGATCATGTTGGCGATCCTGTTCCACCCAGAATTGCGACGGGGAATTTCACGGCTTGGCGAACACGAGCTACTGGGACGCTTCCTGCGCAACGTACAAGCTGCCACCGTGGAAGAAGTGGCCCTGAGTGCTATTTCCATGGCAAAAGATCGGGTCGGGGCCCTGATTGTCTTTGAACGCCGCACGCCCCTTGAGTCCTTCGTCGATCGCTCTGTGCCCATCGGTGCGCAAGTCACGCGCCACTTGATCGAAACCATTTTCCACCCAGGCAACCGCTTGCATGATGGCGCGATCATCGTGCGCGGAAATCAGGTGGAGGCCGCCTCATGTATCTTGCCTCTGACGGAAAACCAAGACCTTGGAAAAACCGTGGGCACCCGACACCGGGCGGCCCTGGGCTTGAGCGAAGAAACCGATGCGGTCATTCTGGTGGTCTCGGAAGAAACCGGTTCGATCTCGATCTGCAAGGAAGGTCGCATGGAACATCGGGTGGCTCGGGACGCGGTGAAAGAAATGCTGCTCGATGCCCTCGGTGGCAGCAACCTCGATGAGGAAAAGCCCAAGCTCTCGCTGCCAGCCCTGTTTTGGGGTTGGCTGAAGTCCAACCGCGCGGAAAAAGTGATGGCCCTTTCACTAGGCCTTGCCCTTTACGTTGGCGCATGGCGAGCCGGGCGCTCGGTGCTGGAATTCACCCTGGATTTGCAGGTGCAAACCGCAAGGGAAGGCCGCATGGCGGGCTTGGGTGAGTTACTTGTGCTGACCCCCGAGGCCATCAGCGCTTCAGTTTTGACCCGCTCGGGACAATCGAGCAACCAATCCAGCGTGCGCGTGGTGGTCCGCGCACCGCGAGATCTATTGGGCTCCCTGCGCGGCAGTTTGGCGGGCCGCGTGGAGCTCAAAGCCGACGGCACTGGGGAACGCGACCTCTCCACGGGCGAAGTACGTTGGAGTGGATCAAGGGCTTTTGACCCGGACGAATTGGATGTCTCCTGGAAAACCGTTGCCCCACGCCTCGTGTTGCGCGAATACACCACTACCAACGTGACCTTGACCGCCCAAATGGTGGAAGTAGACACCACCCAACTGGGTACCGGTTGGAGCGTGGATCAAGCCTCTTTGAGTTTCCTGCCCAGCGAGGTGCTGGTACGCGCGCCCCTCGGGGCCGAGGGGTCTCTGCAAGAACAACTCATTTTCGAGACGATTGTCCTGCCCAAGCGGCGCAACGAGGAATGGACCGAGCGGCCTCTTTGGAATGCGGCCTTAGGCCTGTCCGGTCGCTCGCAGGACAATGGGATCGAACTGCTAGGCCTCTCCAACCTGTTGATCAAAGTGGTTCCCGCCATGGAGTCTGTGGGGCACGTAGACTTGGACGTGGCGGTGGTCTCCCTCGACCCCACTGCGCCGGATGCACCTGACCTTTGGGAAGCCCCCAGCAAAATGGTCAGGGTGGAAGTCCGAGCCAAGGGCATCTTCACCGGCTCCGACGAGGAAGATGGCGGCCTGCGAGTCGCCCTTCTCGAAGCGATTCGCGAGAGCGCCCATGCGTTTGTGAATGTCAGCAGCCAAAAACTGGAGTCCACCGAGTTCTCAGTTCAACTTCAGCTTCCCGAGCCCGATGCTTGGCTTCTGCGCGTACCCCAAGAAACCCGCGAAAGGCTGCGACCGCTCGGAGCTTCCTTCCTGGACATCGTGGTGGAACCTGGTGGACTGACATTGCGACCGAAGGCCAAGGCTGAGCCAGAGAACACAGAGGCTTCCGGGGACGGGAACTGATCCCATGACGAACGATGAGATCTTTGGCACGGACGGCATCCGCGGGCGGGCCGGCCAAGGCTGGTTGACCCCCGCAGGAGCAACCGCAGTGGGTCGTGCCGCAGGCCAAGTGTTGGGCTCCGCTAAAGGGGTAGCCCTCTTAGCCCATGACGGCCGCGAATCAGGACGCTGGCTGGAAGCAGCACTCGCCAAAGGCCTGGGGCAAGCGGGCGTTACTTCCCGCAGCGCAGGACTATTGCCCACGCCGGGGTTGGCTTGGCTGGTGCGCGAAGAAAACGCAGCCCTGGGGATCATGGTCAGCGCCTCCCACAATCCCTCCCATGACAACGGTATCAAGCTTTTTGGTGGGAACGGAGGCAAGCTCAATGATGAGCTGCAAAAGCGCATCGAGGACCTCTTACGCCAGAAAACGGTAGCGGAAGAATCATCACCGGCAAGCAAATTGCTCATCCCCGAGCCGGAGTTGGAAAACGCATACCAGCATCATTTGATTCATGATCTGGGTGCGGGGCTGGATCTCAAGCATGCCAAGGTGGTGCTCGATTGCGCCAACGGTGCGGGCAGTCATGTGGGGCCGCGTGTGCTGAGCGCGGTGAGCGCCACGGTGATTCCCATTGCCCACCAACCGGACGGCCAAAACATCAACCGCCGCTGCGGGTCGACCCACCCGGAGGCTCTTATGAAAGCGGTTCAGGCCCACGGGGCCATGCTTGGCATTGCCTTGGACGGGGACGGCGACCGCTGCATGCTGGTGGACGAGCACGGGGCACTGGTGGACGGGGATGGAATCTTGACCATTCTTGGGCGCCACGGTGCCCAGCAAGGCAGCCTGCCCAAGAATCGATTGGCCGCCACGGTCATGAGTAACCGCGCCCTGCACATCGCCCTCGAAGAGGTCGGTGTCAGCGTGACCGAAACCGCCGTGGGCGACCGCGCCGTGGTGGAAGCCATGCAAGAAGAGGGACTGGCCCTGGGAGGCGAACAGTCTGGGCACGTGATTCTCGGAGAACGCACCGCGTTCATCGGGGACGGCTTGGCAGCGGCCCTTGCCGTACTCGAGGTCCTGGCCCAGACTGGCAAGGACCTCTCGAACCTCGCCAGCGCCTATCAACGATTGCCCCAGGTGTTGCTCAATCTGACCGTGGCCTCCAAGCCGGACTTGTCCCTGAATCCAACGGTTACGGAGAAGGTCGCTGCTGCAGAAAAAACCCTAGGCAACCATGGCCGGGTACTCCTGCGTTACTCCGGCACCGAGCCCCTTGTGCGGGTGATGGTCGAGGGACCCGATGCGGAGCTAATTGAACGCTTGGCCCAGGAAGTGGCGGATTGCGTCCTTCACGAGATCAGCAAGATCCAATGATCGCCGCAGCCCTAGAAGCCTCGACCCGTGAAGCGTCCTTGGCGCTCACCGTCGAGGGCCAAATGTACAAGCAGCTCCTGCAGGGAACCCGCGCCCATGCCAGCGACATGGTCCCCTGCCTCGCGGATCTCTGCAAACAGGCGGACATTCACCCAAGGCAACTTGAGGTCTTGGTGCTAGGCCTTGGCCCCGGCAGTTTCACCGGATTGCGCGTGGCGACGGCAACGGCCCTGGGGTTATCCCGGGGAACCGGAGCTCAACTGGTCGGCATCCCCTCCCATGAGGCCTTGGCGTGGAACTATCTAGAGTCCAACAGAAACCACGAGCAGGTGATGGTCTTGCAAGATGCCCGGGGCGGTGGACTGCAATACTCCCACTACCGGTGGGCTGAGGGACTTCCCGAGGTTCTTTGCCCTCCCACCCGCATTACCTGTGAGTTAGCAAGTGAAGTCCTTCCCCGGGGCGTGCCGCTGTTGACCGATGACGCGGGGCTCGCCGCCGCCGGTTGGAGCAAATCGGACGAAGCACAGGTCGTGGGCGGCGTCCTACCGGAAGCCGCAAGTGTCCTGCGGGTGGGACTGGAACACTTCCAGCGAAATGGTCCAACACCCACGGAGAGTCTACGTCCGCTCTACTTAGCGGCATTCGTCCCCAAGGTGCGCGCACGCTAAACAAAAGCGCCCCCCCGTTCGAAATCGAACGGGGGGGCGCTGTCATTGGGGCTTGGGACCCAGGAGCTTTCACCCTCGGGCACCTACCCAGCGATCAAAGATCGTGGGGACGCAAGGTCCCCCGGTTGTTCGCTGCTGCACGAGCTTCGGCGCCCGCGATCATCTCGCGCACTGCCACGTCAAGCGCAGCGTAGAAATCACTGGAGATCCGGAGACCAACTGAGTTCTTGGTGCGAGACTTGCTGATGATCAGCTCAGCGGGGGCTTTCTTGCCGCGACGCGTGGCCTTCTTCGTAGCCTTTTTGGTGGCTTTCTTAGCAGCCTTTTTCTTTTTCCGAGCCATGGTATTTGTGAGCCACCTGAACGGCAGCCCTTTCAATGGGGTGGGGGTTATTGGAAGTCTGTAACGCACAGAGAGAGTGGCGACCAACCATCCCCATGTCAACTGTCTTAGGAAAAGCAATCGGCGGTTTATTAGCTCAAGAACAGGCGCTAGAGCCGCATTTGCAGCGCACAGATAGGTGGCTGGAACCGGTCAGGCACTTCATATTGGGGAAATGGGAGACCTCTGCTGGTCTCTAAATCCCCACTGTCACCCGAAAACAAAGAGGCTAGGACCTCGCTAAGCCTTGAATGGGCGACTCTGGGCACTATCCTCGACTGGGTGCAGCACCACCATATGCAGCCCCATCGGGCATGGGCCGAGATCAACCTCGATGCCCTCTCCCACAACCTGCAAGTCATCCGACAACAGGCTGGCGCAGGCACGCGTGTTTTGCTGGTGGTCAAGGCCAACGCCTACGGACATGGAGCTGCCCTAGTTGCGCACCACGCCCTGAAAAGCGGCATCGGGGCCCTAGGGGTCGGGACTTCAGAAGAGGCCCTGGAACTGCGCGCCATGGGGATCAAACTGCCGATCTTGGTGTTGGGCACCGTGATCGAAACCGAGTTGGCCGCCTGCCTGCGCGAGCACATCCACATCGGGTTGCACACCCTCGACCGCTGCGTGCAGTTGAATCAACTGGCGGGACGCTTGGGAGTACGCGCCCAAGTGCACCTGAATGTGGACACGGGCATGGGCCGGTTGGGTGTACCCAGCCTGCGCACGAACGCCCTGCTCGATGCCCTCGATGAGTCCCCCAACATCGATATGGTTGGACTCATGACCCACGTTGTGGATCCGGCTGGATGGTCTCCAAGGACCTCTGAGCAGATGGATGACCTCAAGCGGGTGCACCGCGAGCTCAAACGCCGGGGACCGTGGCGCGGATGGGTGCACGGGTTCAATTCGGCGACGCTTTTCAGCGCACCTTGCATGGTGGGCAACACCGTGCGCATCGGAATCGCCGCCCTGGGAGTTGCGGCGGCGGGTGGAGCAGAGCAGCGAGATCTTCAACCGGTGCTCTCCTTTCACAGCCAAGTGGTGATGCTCAAGGACATTCCCCCCGGGACATCGGTCGGTTACGGGCCCGACTTCATCGCCCGCCGACAGACGCGAGTGGCGACCATTCCAGTGGGATATGCGGATGGCGTGCCGTTCTCTTTGGCTGGCCGCGGCGAAGGCTTGCTGCGCGGCCAACGGGCGCAGTTCATCGGTCGTATCTCCATGGACTATGTGACCCTAGATGTAACCGAAATCGAAGGGGTGCAAGTGGGAGATCAGGTGACCCTGATCGGAACCCAAGGGACCCAGCACATCTCCCTCGGCCAGATGGCCCGCGGAGCAAGGACGATACCCTATGAGATATCATGCTCCATCGGTCCGCGGGTAGTACGTCTACCCCGTGAAGGCGGGGACTTGCGGTTGCCAGCGCAAGCGAGCGACGCTCACAAGCAGAGTTTCCCCTCCGTGACTCTCCCCGAGGACTTACCCCATACGCGTGCTATATCCTTAGCTCCGTGACTCAAACGCCCCCAACAAAAGGCCCCACCACGAGCAGCCGTTCCTCCGGACCCGGTCGCCGGATCGCGTGGCTCTTGATGGCCCTGGGCGGCTGGATTGTGTTGTTAGCGCTCGCCGCCTGGGGCCTGCTGGTCGACACGAACGTGACCACCGACGCCCTCACGAGCCTGGTGCAAAGCAGAATGGGGCCCAGTCTCTCAGTGAAAGTGCGCGACATCGGGTTCGCACCCCTCGGCCGCGAGTTAGTCCTGCAAGGGGTCACCCTCGAAGGCCAGGCCGGGCGCCTCGAAATCGAGCGACTGCGCCTCTTTGTGGGGTGGAAAGCCAAACGGGGTTTGGGAATCGACGGGATTGTGGCCGAAGGCGGAACCATGTTCCTCTCGGAGCCGTTCCTGGGGGAACTCTCGCAGATCAATGATCAAGAGACTCCTGCTGCGCCCTTCTCCGGTACGCCCCCCCTGCAAGTGGAAGGGGTCGAAGTGCATGTGCGCACTGAAGAAGGTGAATGGGCAAACCTAGGGGTCTTAGACATGGGAGCCCAGAGTCACCGGGACATCTGGACCGTTCAAGGCAAACTAGAGGGCGCACCAACCACGAATGCACCGCTCCTTTTTCATTCCACGATAAAGGATAAGGGGCAGTTTCAAGCCCGGGCCGCCTGCGATGGAATCCTGCTGGAGCTGCTCCAGGACCAACCTTGGATGCCCGCTGAATTCGGCGAGCAGCTCGCTTCCTGGCAAGCCAGCGGGCCGGTGCGGCTGCGCGCAAACCTAGTCCGCGGAGATAAAGACCAGTCTTTGGATGTGCACCTTGAATTGGAGCTAAACGAAGGACACGCGATCCTGCCCCCCAATGACCTCGGTCTGCCGAACGCCGATTTTCCGGTGGACGGGAACTTGGATTTACAGGCGACGCTCCATGGGGATTTGCGTATCAGCGGCGAGGGCCGGATTGAAGACCTCAGCCTGAGCGCTCGCGCGAACCTTGGGCTTGGGGATTTGCAGGCAACTGTCCTCGCCAGAACAGGAGGCGAGGCATCTCCGGACCAAGACCTAGAGGTCTGGCTTGAGATCCCGCGCATGGATTGGGAACAAGAGGCTCTGCCCCTCTTTGGCCGCGACACAATGGTTGCGGACCTAGAGGGAATGCTGCAACCCAAAGGGGGCGGTCAAGCTTTGGCTTGGCTCACCGTGCCCGAGGGAGCCTGGAAGGGGGAGCGCCCGGAATTTTTGATTCCCCGCCTAATCGTGATTCGACCCCACGAGCAAACCAGCGCGGCCTACTTCGGAGCCCCGAACCTAAAAGCTGGCGGTGTGCGCAACACCGGATTCCCTGCTCGGGTAAAAAATATCTCTGGCCTCGTGCTGCACGGATTCACCCCTGAGGACTACTTAGGTGAAGAACTCGCCCTGGTCGATCTGCGAGGGCAGCACCCGACGGGACCCGCACGCATCGCTGGTATGTTCCGTATCAGAGATCCCCGGATCGATCAGTCTCCGCCTGAACAACACGTCCCGATGGAAATGCTGCTCTCCATTGCTGGAGAACAATTCGACTTGGGAGACGACTTGTTT
>JAPKBR010000019.1 GCA_028823345.1 Planctomycetota bacterium | reverse complement strand
ACTTCGATGCGGTTCCAGCCTTCGTGCAGATGCTTGCCTAGGAGGGGCGCGTCGAGGGCGATTTCTAATTGGGTGGCGTCGTTGCCTCTCAAGCGAATGGTGGCGCGCGAGTCTTTATCCTTGAGGTGAATATCCGTCAGAAAGCCAAAATCCGCGAGGGCGAATTGTCGAATGATGGTGGCCGTGCCAGCGGCGGCTTTGTGCACGAGGCGCCAATCTTGAACTTGCCACTCATCCAGGTCTCCTTCCCAGCCGTTGTGATTGACACCGGTGTAGATCGTGCTGTAGCCCCGGTCGAAAATCCCGGACTGTTCGCACTCTAGGATGCCCCCGGGAAGCTCTTTGATTTGCAGGTTGCGGTAGTCCACCTCACCTCCTTCGGATTCGAGGCAGATGTAACCCCTGCGAGGGTTTGCGTCAGTGCCCTGGGTGACCATCACGCCATTGACCTTGAGGGAAATCGCGCCGTCGATGCAGGTGATCGAATAGTGATTCCACTCTGGGCTCGGTTTGGAGTGAAGTTCCGTTGGGAAGGCGCGGCTGCTGCCACGGCCGTTGATCGGGGTCATGACCGCGCCGTGGATTGGAAAAATATCCCCGTGGGTTGTGTGACCTCTGGTGTTGCCGTAGGCGTGGTCGAGAACTTGCACTTCGACGCTGCGGTGAAATGGAACACCGACGGAAGTGATGTCATCGGCCCAAACAAAAACCCCCGCGTTGCCTCCAGGTACGAGGTGGCGCCATTCGAGTTCCAGGACGAAATTCTGGTACATGCGGTCCGTGCGCAGCTCGCCGGTGGGCTTGCCCGTGCAGTGCAACATGTTGTCGCGAACGACCCAGGTGGATGGGGCTGTGTTTACCGGGACCCAGCCCTCGAGGTCAATGCCGTTGAAGAGCGACCTAAATTCTGGAGGGCCTTGTTGGCTGGAATCGGTGGGCGCAACGCAGGCGACCAACAGGAAAAGGGGGACGAGGGAACGCATGGGGGCATAATAGGGCCGGCGCGGCCCCGTGGTTAGATCTGGGGAGTGGGGCGGGTTGTGTAGGGATGCTGAAAAAAGCCCTCTCAGGGCCCCACGGATTGGATTGATAAGGCAATCCTACGGAGCGGTCGATAATTATCCCGACCCCAACCCTCCCCATGCTGTTACCCGTACTGCTCTCCCTGTGCCTGCCCACCGGCGGCGATCTTGTCCAAAGTCTTGAAGTCCTCGCCCCGCGCGCGATCGGTCCCGCCGGAATGAGCGGTCGGGTCGCATCCCTAGCGGGTGTTCCCGGGGACCCGCTGACCGTTTGGGTTGGCGCTGCGACGGGCGGTCTTTGGCAAACCACCAACGGAGGTCTCTCGTGGCAAGCGCGCTTCGAGGATCAAGAGTCCAGCTCGATTGGCAGCATCGCCCTTTGGCCCACCGATCCCGATGTGATTTGGATTGGTACCGGAGAGGGCAACCCGCGCAATTCATCTTCCGTGGGAACGGGGATGTACCGCAGCTTGGATGGGGGCAACACTTGGCGGCACCTAGGCCTCGAGCTGTCTGAAAAAATCCACCGAATCCTGCTCGATCCGCGTGATCGCGATTCGGCTTGGGTCGCAGTGCTGGGCCCGACCTGGTCCGACGGCGAACAGCGTGGCGTGTACCACACCAGCGATGGGGGAGAGTCCTGGCAGCGCCAGTTGTTTTTTGA
This sequence comes from Planctomycetota bacterium, assembly GCA_028823345.1. Classification (GTDB taxonomy): domain Bacteria; phylum Planctomycetota; class UBA1135; order UBA1135. The sequence continues at coordinate 58,251 of JAPKBR010000019.1, read as the reverse complement.
TGCAAGAACAGGTTGCTCGGACTTGGCGGCCGATCCGCGCAATCCCGAGCACATGTTGGCGGGCATGTGGTCCCACCGGCGCAGTCCAGACTTCTTTGAAAGTGGCGGCGAGGGTTCCGGTCTCTTTGCAACTCACGATGGGGGCCGCACTTGGCGCGAACTTGGCGTGGATGACGGATTGCCAGAAGCTCCCATGGGACGCATCGGTCTAGCCTGGAGTCGATCTCACCCGAACACGGTCTATGCCCTCGTTGAGGCAGAAAATCCAGTTCTCTTGCGCTCAGATGACGGGGGCAACAGTTTTCGCACGGTGAACTCCAAGCCCGATGTGGCGCCGAGGCCGTTCTATTTCTGCGACATTCGGGTGGACCCAAAAGATCCCGAGCGTGTCTATAGCCTGCACACCATCGCTACGGTCTCCACCAACGGCGGCGCGGATTTTGAAACCCTGATTCCCTACAACCTGATTCACCCGGACCATCACGCCCTTTGGATTGACCCCACCAATCCCCAGCGCATGATCAACGGCAACGACGGGGGAATTGCCTTCACCCATGACCAAGGCAAGAGCTGGCGTTTCGCACGCAACCTGCCCCTTGCCCAGTACTACCACATTGCGGTGGATATGGCCGTGCCCTTCAACGTTTATGGGGGCATGCAAGACAACGGGTCTTGGCAGGGGCCTTCGGCGGTTTGGGAGAACGGCGGAATTCGTAACCACCATTGGACCGAGGTGGGTTTTGGAGATGGCTTTGGCTGTGTTCCCCTGCCCGGATCAACCACGCGAGGCTATGGCATGAGCCAGGGCGGGTCCCTCTATCGCTGGGATTCAGAGACGGGGGAGCGCTGTGCGATTCGCCCCGATGGTCCGGACGACACAAGACTGCGCTTTGCCTGGAATGCGGGCATTGCGGTGGACCCCTTTGAGCCCAACGCTCTTTGGTATGGCAGTCAGTTTGTGCACCGCTCCACCGACCTTGGGCGCACCTGGCAGATCATCAGCCCAGACTTAACCAGTAACGATCCGCGCTGGCAACGGCAGGCAGAGTCCGGCGGTTTGTCCCGGGACGTGACTGCTGCCGAAAACCATTGCACGATTTTGGCGATTGCTCCCAGTGATTTGGAGGCGGGTCTCTTGTGGGTCGGCACCGACGATGGCCGTCTGTGGCGAACTGGGGATGGGGGTCAAGAATGGACGAGTCTTGAGGAGCGGCTTGAGGGCGTGGCCCCCAACACTTGGATTTCCCATGTGGAGGCGGGGAAGCACTCCGCCGAAACTGCGTGGGTTGTGCTTGATGGGCACCGCCGGGGAGATCGGGTTCCCCATGTGTATGTAACCCACGACGGCGGCGAGAACTTTGAACGTTTGGCACTCGAAGGTGTTGTGGGGCATGCACACACCTTGGAAGAAGACCCGATCGATCCAGAGTTGCTTTTCCTTGGCACAGAGGGAGGCCTTTGGGTCTCGTCCAATAGGGGTGCTGCCTGGACAAAGTGGGGCAAGGGTTTTCCCACCGTACCCGTGCGTTCACTCGTTGTGCATCCGCGAGATCATGATCTAGTCATCGGTACCCACGGACGTGCTGCGTGGATCGTGGACGACATTCGCCCCCTGCGGGCCGCAGACGCTGACAGGGAGAACGGACCGGTCCAGGTCGTGCAGCCGCCCCCGGCTATTGCTTATCAGGTGAAGCAAACCGGCGAGTCTCGCTTTCCTGGTAGCGAAGAGTTCCGCGGTAAGAACCGCTCTCGCGGGGCATTGATTTCATTTTGGTTGACCGAGCCCGAGGGAGGTTTTGAGGGCAAGGGCACGTTGGATATTCTTGATGGGGCCGAAGCCCAAGTCCTGATGCGGATCAAGTTCGACCCTACTCCGGGCCTGAACCGTTTGACTTGGAACCTACGGACCCATGGTCTTGGCGTGGATGAGGATAAGACGCCGCTCTTGGAGCGTTCGGGGGGCCCCGCGGTAGTTCCCGGCCTTTTCCATGCGCGCGTTCGCATCGGAGCGGGCGAGGCTGAGACCGAGGACTCTCAACCCCTGCAGGTTCTTCCTGACCCCCGGGCCCGGGCGAGTCTGGCGGACCTGTCCCAGAAGCGAGCCCTGCTGCTAAGGCTGGGCGGTATGTTTGCGGAACTGAAAGCCTCCGTCACCCACCTCGAGCGCGCTCAGGCTGATATTGCCTGGGTTCGCGAGCGGCATAAGTCACTCGAAGTGACTGCGGCTGACTCTACTGAAGATGCGCCCGACTCGGAGTTGACCACGCAGCTGGAAGGCCTAGAGGAGTCTATCAAGGATTTACTGGACCAGGTTCAGGAGCCTGAGGGCCAGCGCGGGATTCACGAATCCGAACGCCTCTTCGATCGACTTGGACGCATTCGGTGGTATGTGAGCTCGCACCATGGCGCCCCGCGCCCCGCGGAAGAGGCGAGCCTTGCGAAGCTCACCGGCGAGGTAAGTGGCGTGATCGACCAGATAAATCAGTTGCTTGAAGACAAGTTGCCAGGCATTCGGCAATTAGCCCGCGAAGGGGGCCTACTGCCCTTTGGGCATCCAGGCAAGTAGAGCGATCTTCAGCTTGCTCGCCGAGAGAGCCTTACGGACAGGACGTCAATCTCTCGGTGTGGAAGGAATTCGTGCAGGGTTTTGAGGCGGGCCTCTTCGAGGCTTCGGGCCTGGACTGGAAAGCTAAGTTGGCAGTCTTGTCGCGTGTAGTGGACTTCGACGCGGTACCAAACAGGTCGTAGGTGTTTTCTTAGCTGAATCATGCTGGAGGGAAGCAGGGTTTGCCCTCATGCACTTGTAAGCCCTTTTCTAGGTCAAAACAAGGAGCTTGCGCACGGTCTTAGAAAAGAGTTTCAGCTCGCTCACCCGGCGCGGAGCCCTCCGGTTAGAGCTTTGTAATCATCCGGCCGCAGAGATAACTTCTTCGTCAGTCAACTGTCGGTTCGATGCCTTTGCTGCTTCTAACACCCGCCCGATACGGCCATCTGTGACCTCTATTCCCGAGCGTTCGAGCACCCAGACGATGTTTGATTTGCCGGACATGGGACCTACGGCGATTTTTTGTTCCAGGCCAAACAGGTCCGCGGGGACTCCGGAATAGACTCGGTTGGCCAGCCAGTGGTCCCCTTTCTTGAAGGCCTTGATCACCGCTGCCGCGTGCACCCCAGTAGAAGTTTCGAAAGCGTCTTTGCCGAAAACTGGATAGTTTGGAGGCAAAGGAATGCCGATTGCGCGGGCGGCCAGGTCCACATACTCGCCCAGGCGGGTCAGATCGCCCTTGAACCAGCCCAACAGCTTGAGGTTGACCAGTAGTAGGTCCATTTCCACGTTGCCCGTGCGCTCACCCACACCCATGGCCGAGCCGTGGATGCGCGTTGCCCCGGCCTCGATGGCGGCAAAGGCGTTGGCCAGCCCTAAGCCACGGTCCCTATGACCATGCCAGTCGATGCCCACATCGCGGCCGGATTCGGTGACGATCTCTTTGACGAAGCCAACCAATCGACGAACGCCACTGGGCGTCACATGGCCGCATGTGTCACAAACGCAAATACGATTCGCACCGGCCTCAATGGCTGTTTCATAGAGCGCGCGCACATGTTCAGGCTGGGCACGGGTGGTGTCCTCTGTCACGAACATGGACGGCAGGGATTCCTTGGTGCAGAATTCGATGGCATCCTTGGAAAGTTTGACCATCTTTTCAATCTCCCAGCCCTCCGCAAACATGCGGATTGGAGACGAGCCAATGAACGCACATACTTCCACCGGTGCACCGACCTCCTGCATCACCTCAGCCGCCGGGGCAATGTCGGAGACCAATGTTCGACAGGCTACGTTGGGGGTGATGTTCAGATCGGCCATCTCGCGACAGAGGGCCAAGATATGCGCGCGAGCATTTTTGCTGGCTCCCGGCAGGCCAATATTTGCCGTGTGAATTCCAAGGCTCTCCATCAAGTGGACCAGGGCGATCTTGTCGTCGAGGCTTGGGTTGAGAGCGGAGGGGCTCTGTAGTCCGTCGCGCAGAGTCTCGTCGTCGAGCTGCACCTCGAAGCTGGGGGCTGGGTCCACATTCCAGTCGTGAATCAGGTCTTCGTTTTGGTTGGTCATGATCGGTTGGGCTGAGCCTTTATCGTTCCGTGGCTATGGCCTAGGCGGGCGCTCGCGCCGGGGGGCGATTATCCACGAAGCCGGACCCCCCGTGCCCGCTTTGGGCCCGGTCCCCGCATTCCGATCCAGGAATCGTGGGTAGGGGTGCTCATGAAAATAGCCTCAGCCCGTAAGCTGACCTCCGATGCAGCACCGTCGAGTTCTGAAGTTTGGAGGCGCCGCCCTGGCCGATGGTCCGGGCGTGGAGCGCGTGGCTGATATCATCGCTGCCCAGGATGGGACGCCGCCGGTGGTGGTGGTCAGCGCCCATCACGGGGTGACGGATCTCTTGGAGGCCGTTGCCAAGGCGGCGGCCGACGGAAACATCGAGGCGGAGCGCATCCGGATTCGTCACCGGACCCTGCTATCCCAGCTGGGTTTGCCCAGCGAGCTCTTGGATCGCTTTTGGCGTGAGCTCCTGCACCTGTTGGCGCACTTGAAGGAGCAAGGGTTCTTGCGTGCTGAAGATTTGGATTTGGCCTGGTCTTTTGGGGAACGTTCCAGCGCGCGTATCGTGGCCCATGTTCTCCAGGCCCGCGGAATCGAGGCGACCCCTGTGGACGCCTGGGATTTGGGTTTCTTGACCGATTCCCTGCACGGCCAAGCGCGGCCGCTTGATGGTGTTACCGAATCGATTCGTGAGGCCCTCGATCAAATCCCCGGTGTGGCGGTGGTCACGGGGTTCTTGGCCAAAGATTCCGAGGGGCGACTGACGACCTTGGGACGGAATGGCTCGGACTTGACCGCGTCCTATGTGGCGGAAGCCATCGCTGCGCCGGAGATTCAGTTTTGGAAGACCGTCAGCGGGATCATGAGTGCCGATCCCGCCAAGGTTCCGAATGCGCATCTAATTTACCGATTGGGATACGGTGAAGCGGCAGAGCTTGCGTTTCACGGGGCACAGGTTTTGCATCCGGCGGCCGTGGCTCCGGCGGTACGCGCGCGGGTTGCGGTGACCGTGCGCAACGTGGCCGACCCGGACTCGCCCGGGACACGGCTTGTGGCAGGTGGCCCCCGTTCCGGGCCCGTGGCTGTGGCCTCGCGCACCAACATGGTCCATCTAGAGTGTTTGGTTTCCGGCCCCGAGACAAGAAGCCAAGTGGCTGCAGAGTTTTTTAAGGCGATCGATGATCGCCGTTTGATGGCGACGATTTTGACCTCTTCAGGCGACGCGGTGGGAGCCTTTGTGCCCGGTTCAGACGCGGTTGAAGAGCTCGCGGCCCGGTTTGGGGATCGCTTGCGGGTGACGCGGGGTCTCGCGAGTTTGGCTTTGGTTGGGAAGGGTGCGGGCCGGGAGCGGACTCTGGGACAGAGGGCCCAAGACCTGCTCGACCAAGCGGGAATTGAAGTGTGCCACGCTGCTCTCGGGGCTCGCTCTCGAAGTCAGGCCTTTGTCTTGCGGGAGGGCGATCTTGGGCGCGCCCTGGAGTTACTTCACGACCTGGTGGTGCCGGGGCCGGGGGTTGGGGTCCAGAACTCCGGTTAGTGGGGGTCGACCTCACGCTCCTCTCGCTAGGATGCCACCCATGGCGCACCCCGACCACGAGGAAAAGAGCCTTTCAGGTTTTCAGGACCTGCTGAGGAGTTCCACAACCCAGGCATCGGGGTATTTGAAAGGAGTGCACGCGGCGGACCGCGCCGAGTGGCTCTTGGCGGCCTTGCCGGAAGATGCGTGGCGCGTGTTTTCCGATCTCTCGACAGAAGATAAGGCGGAACTCTTAGAGCACGCGGAAGACGAGCTACGTCGCGAGTTGGTCGATCGCATGAGCGCGGGAGACCTGCGCGATCTGGTGGAGGAAATGCCATCGGACGAAGCCGTCGACCTTTTGGAGGAGGCGGATGACCGCCTTACGGAGGACGTACTTGCGGCGATCCCGGCGGATATTGCCAGGGAGCTACGTGAGCTATCTGCTTATGACTCCGACACGGCCGGTGGTTTGATGGCAACGGAGTTCATCACCGTTTCCCCCACCGAACACATCGGCGATGCGGTCAAGGCAATTCGCAAGCAGGGAGAAGATGCGGACGAAGAGCTCTCCGTCTTTGTGGTGAATGACCAGGGGCGTCCTCTTGGATTTTTGACGGACCGTATTCTCCTCAGCCAACCCATTCACACCCCCGTGCAAGACGCCATGGTGGTGCCGTTCACTATTGAGGTGCATGCGGACAAGGAGGACGTGGGCCGCTTGGTGGAAAAGTATGGCCTCAACAGTCTCGGTGTGGTGGACTCCACGGGCTTGCTGATCGGCGTGATCTCGGCGGAAGACGCAACCGAAGTCCGGGCGGAAGAAGCTGAGGAGGACCTGTTACGGTTGGTGGGCGCAAGCCCCGATTCTCTGCACGCCCGCCCTTCCGTGGCCCGTCAGGTGCGCGCGCGCTTGCCCCTAATGGGCATTACGATTCTCTCTGGGTTGCTGAGTGCAAAGGTACTGCGCATGTTCTTGGAGGGCGCAGGGGGAGACCCCGGACCCAGCGACATCTTGCGCTACTTGCCACTCATCATCGGCCTCGCCGGCAATGTTGGGGTTCAGTCCAGCACCGTCTTGGTGCGTGCGATGGCCTTGGGTGAGCTGGAGGGCAGCCGGCAACGGGCGATGTTGCGCCGCGAGACATCGGTCGGGCTTTCTGTTGGCGCGATCTGCGGCGCTTTGATCACCCTCGTGGTGATGTGGCTGGAGCCTGGGCGATTGGGTTTGGCCGTGGGTATTGCCACCTTGATTGCAGTTGCGTTTTCGGCAGTCTTGGGGACCAGCGTGCCGGTGGCTTGTCAAAAGGTCGGTATCGACCCCGCCATCGTCGCCGGGCCGTTCCTGATTTGCCTTTCGGATATCGCCGGATCGGTACTGTTTGTGGTCGTGGCCAAGGCCCTATTGACCCTATGAAACGCATTAGAAGAGGGCTTTGGTTGTTGGCGGCAACCCTGTTGGTGGTCGTCGTGTTCCAGGCGTTTGTGGGAGGAGTTTATCCCGTGGGCTCTTCGTCCATGGCGCCAACCTTGATGCCCGGAGACCACGTGTTGGTGGTCTATGACACTTCAGTTCCAGAGCGGGGTGAGGTGGTTGTCGTTCAGGGCGTGGGCCCAGATCCCCTAGTCAAGCGTGTAGTTGCCTTGCCTAACGAGGAGTTGGCCATCACCTCGGACGGAGACCTCTTGGTTGACCGAACTTACTTGCCGCTAGATCCGCGAGCCTTGCCACAGGTTTTGATTCTGGACACCGATCGCACGGGGTTTGACCAACATTTTTCATGGCCGGGTGCGGAAGGGGGAGCGAATTCGATGGAAGTGGTTCTGGATGGCCATGCCGAAGATCCCCGGGAGCCGGAGGCTGTGCTGGTTTTGCAAAACGGGGTGCACGATGGGTACCTAGAGGCCTCGGGGCAGGTGCGGTTTGGCCAGTGCGCAGTGGGGGATGCGCGAGTTTCGGTTCATTTGAATTTTCTGGGTGAACAGGGCCGGGCGGTCCTCCGCCTTAGCGATCAAGGAGACATCTTCGAGGTGGAGTTGGACTGGCAAGGGGCCTTGCCGGGTGCTGGATCCTTGCGCCGCGTGACCATCAAAGGTGACCAGCAAGAGTTCCATGAGTCGGAATCCTTTGAGTGGGCGATGCCCGAGGGCGCCCTCTGTCTGACCTTGGCAAACCTCGACAACCGAGTGGCCTTGCTGATCGACTCGCAGCAAGTAGCTTATTTCGAGTACTCCAAGACATCTCGTCAACAGGCTGACGCCGGGTTGCCTCGTCTTAGCATTGGGGTTTCGGGGGCGCCCCTGCGCGTGGGGCGGCTACGCATCTGGCGTGATTTGCACTACACCTCGCGCGGAAGATTTGCGGTGGATCATGCGGTTAGGCTTGAGCCCGACGAGCTCTTTTTGCTTGGAGACAACTCCGACCATTCTACCGACAGTCGAGAATACGGATCAGTCAAGATTGAACGCATGATTGGGCGTGCCGCCTGGATTGTTTGGCCCCCGTCCCGTTTTGGGAGCGTCTCGGTACCCGGCGAGGGCCTTGAGGCCGGCTGCGAGCACTAGGGGCGCTTAGTGTTCTGGCTTTTCACAGAACCGGGGGCCTACTGGGGGGTTTACTGAGGCACACGTGGAAGGACTCCAGCAACAAACCCCCGAGGGGCCCGACGAGGGCGCCCGACTCATGCTCGCCTGGCAGGCCGGGGATGGGCCCGCATTCGATGCTTTGGTGCGTTTGCACGCGGATCGAGTGCACTCCCTTCTGGTTCGATTTCTAGGCCCGCGGGCCCCGCTGGATGATCTGGTTCAAGAGGTTTTCTTGCGCGTAATTCGCTCCAAGGAGCGCTACCAAGCCAGCGCCCGCTTCACCACCTGGCTTTTTAGGATCGTCTACAACATCAGCGTCAACCACACCCAGCGCCGCCGACCCCAAGCCTTGTCGATGGATGGTGGGCAAGACGGTGAAGGGGAGATCGATGTGGAGGACGAGGGTGTTGCAGATCCCTCCGATTCTCTTGCGCGGCAAGATGTGGTGCGTGCAGTTCGCTTGGCTATCGAATCCCTTCCCGAACGTCAGCGCATGGCCCTTGTCTTGGCCAAATACGAAGAACAACCTTATAGCGAAATCGCCGATGTCCTCGACATGACCGAAAAGGGCGTCAAGTCCCTAGTGCATCGTGCGCGCGAAAATCTGCGTGGAATCCTATCCCCCCTTCTAACAGAGGAGCTTCTATGACTGACCCCCCCATGATTGATCCTTGCCAGCAGTTTCAGCTGTCGCTTTTAGGGCGCCTGAGCGAAGGTTCTCTTTCGTTCTTGAGCGAGCAGGAACAGGCCCACGTGGTGGGCTGCTCCGCGTGCCGCAACATGTTGAAGGAGGAGCAGGCCCTTGAGGGCTTGATGAACGAGGACCGGCAACTTGGCCTTTCCGCGGCCTCTACTGAGCGTTTGGTCAAGCGGTTGCACTCACGTTTGGACGCGGCAATTTGGACCATGTTGGACCAAGACGCGGTCCCGACGCCCCCGCCCGATCTAAGCGATAGGGTTCTAGCCCGTTTGCACGAGGCAGCCGAGCTCGCGCCCATGGACATCCCCCGTCCCAGGGCGAATCAGTGGCTGCGCGTTGCTGTGCTGGCCGCTGCCGCGGTTTTGGTGTTCTGGTTCGCGCCCTGGAGGCAGGAAACGGATTACTCTTCCGAGCATCTTTCTCCCGAGGCGTTACTGGCGGAGTTGTCCCCTGAGGAAGTGGAACTCCTCGACTGGTTGGACGTTTTGGAGCAGTGGGACACCTTGCGTCAGGTGACGCCCATTGAGGCAGACACCTTGACCACATTAGCAGCAGGAGATTTGCTCTTGCTGGACCTCGGGGAGGCGAACTAGTCATGAGTCGTTGGTTTGCCGGATTGTTTTTGATTCTTGCTGTGGGTGTTTTAGCCCAGAGCAGTGCGGGCTATGAAGATCAGTCGAGCCGTGAGCGTTTGGTTGCGGGCGCAAGGAGTTGGAAGGCGCTGACTCCCGAGCGTCGCGCCGAGCTGCGTCGGCGGTTCAGTGAATTACAGGGCCTCAAGCCCGAAGAAAAAACCCAACTGCGGCGGCTGGCTAAGCGCTTGCAGAACATCGAAGAGGATGTGCGGTTGGTCCTTGACGAGAGCGCGCGCAAGCGACTAGCGGGGCTTGATCGCGAGCGCAGAACTATAGTCATGGGCGAAATGGTCGCTGCGGAGGCATCTTCTGAGGCTAAGGCAATCCTGCGACGAATGCCCGAAAAGTTGCAGGAGGATCTGCAAGGAATGCTCCCCAAGGAGCGCCGTGCGGCCCTTGCGGAGACGCGGAATACCCACCTTGAGAGTGTATTGATTGCGGCGTCTCAGCACCCCGCACGTCTTGGTTTCAGCAAGGCCGAGGCGCAGCGTTTACTTGGGTTGGACAAGGCTGGCAGACGAGCAGCTCTGCTGTTGGCCCTCAAGGCAAAGGCGCTTCTTGCGCTGGAAGCCCAGGGGGATACCGAAAGGGCCGCACAAAGGCGTTACGAGCGCCTTGCGGCATTGGACCCCGAGGGCTTTGCCCGCGCATTCATGCGCTATTCCCGGGACAATCCGGAGGTTCTGGAGAAGGTTCTAGCCAGTCGCTTCAAGGGAAAGTCGGCCACGTTCAAGTTGCGCCGGGCCCTTGAGCCTCGTCCGGCCGAATATCTGGAGTTTGCTGATGAGGAGCCCAGCGTTCGCCGTCGCAAGGTGAATCACCGCAAGCGCCTGCGGACCATGAAGGTGCTGCGCAAGGAGAAGATCTTTTCTCCGAAGCGTCTTGAGGAACTCGAGCAGGCAAGCGACCGAGAAGTTCTTCGCGCTGCGGAACGCCAGTTGGCGCGGCAGGCTCGCGTAAAGAAGCAGAACTAGGGTCTAACCCCGAGGGGCGCGCTGGGGGCTATCCTCTTGTCCGTGGACAATGAATCTAAGCTTCCCCCCTTAGCCAGTGTGCCGGTTGTGTGCATCGAGGATGTGCTCGCCCATCCTGGACGCGCGCTTGTGATCGACCTGCGCTCGCCAGGCGAGTACAGGGAAGATCACGTGCCGGGTGCATTGAATGTGCCACTGCTGGATGATGCGGGCCGCGCGCTGGTTGGATTAGCCTATACCCAAGAGTCTCCCCGTGCTGGATTTGAGCGGGGGCAAGCCCTGATCGAAGGGCGCATTGCCGAATTGGTGCAGGAGGTCGCGGGGTTGACCAATTGGAGTGCGCCGTCCTTGGACCCAGCGTGCATTGTTCGCGCCGCAGCCTCAAAGGGCTTGGAGCAGCTCAATGAGATTGTGGCTCCAAAAGCTGTGTGCTCACTAGAGGAAGGGGCTGTGGTCCTGCACTGTTGGCGGGGAGGTCTGCGATCCCGTTCCGTGGTGGGCTTGCTTCGCGCTCTCGGATTAGATCGGGCAGTGGGACTCGAAGGAGGATACAAGTCCTACCGCACGCGGGTGATGAGCGAGCTCAACGAATGGAGCTGTCCCAAGGCCTATGTGTTGCGCGGTTTGACCGGCGTGGGCAAGACCCTCGTGTTGCATGAGGTCGAACGCTTGCGACCGGGATGGACCTTGGATTTAGAAGGATGTGCGGGACACCGCTCCAGCCTTTTGGGCATGGTAGGACTCGACCCGGTGAGCCAAAAGACCTTTGAAAGCCGCATGGCAGCCCGCCTTCGACAGCGTCGCGAGGGGCCGTTGGTGCTGGAAGGGGAAAGCCGGCGGGTGGGGGACGCGGTAATTCCAGCGGCCGTTTGGAAGGTGCTTCAGGGGGGCGAGAATTTGGTTCTCCGGGCCGAAATGCCGCGCCGAATCAACGTCCTATCCACGGACTACCTCGCACAACCCGAAGCCCTGCCCAAGCTTCGCGAGCAATTGGTGCAGGTTGAGAAACGCATGCAGGGAACCTGGGACCTGCCCGGGCTGCTCGATGGGGGCCGCATCGATGAGCTCGTGAGTGTGCTTCTTACAGATTATTATGACCCCCTGTACTTACATTCTGAGGCGGGCAGGGACTACGCTTGTGAAATTGACGCCGGTGATGCACTCCAAGCCGCGCAAGATGTGATTGCTTGGATCGAAGCATCGATGGAAACCACCAAAATCAACCATGACTGAAACCCCCGCTCTTCCTAAGTGGCTTTGGATCCCGCGCCTGTTGGCCGCGGCGATCGTTGGCCAGACGCTTCTCTTTAAGTTCACCGGCGCGGAGTTGCCGGTGCATATTTTCGAGACCCTCGGCGCCGAGCCCGAGGGGCGTATTGGCACCGCGGTACTGGAACTGATTGCAGTGATTTTGCTGTTCGTGCGCCCAGGTCTTGGTGGAGCCATGGTGGCAGTCTTAATGGTCGGTGCCATCGGAGCCCATTTGGGCCCCCTAGGCATTGAGGTTGGCGGCGATAGCAGCCTGTTTATCATGGGGATCTTGGCTTGTCTCGCCGGGGCGGTGGTGGCCTGGGTGGACCGCAAGTCCGTGCCGTTCCTGTGTAAGACCTGAAGCGCCTAGGGATAACTCTGATGGCCGGTCGGCCGTCACTCACCAACTTTATCTCTCGCCAGTCCCACCTTGGGGCTGGCGAGTTCCATAGGGGCCGCTCTAGTCCGTATCCTTGGGACCCTCATGTCGAATCAATCCACCGCTCAGCAGGCCCCGCCTGACGTTAAGTACCGATCCAATTACCTCCCCTCAGCCTTCGCTTTTCGCTCGGTGGATCTGCACTTTGAGCTCGAAGAGAAAGGCACCACCGTGCATGCGACCATAGCCGTCGAGCGGGTCGGCGAAGCCAGTGCCAAGCTTGAGCTGGTTGGCGAGCACCTGGAAACCCTCGGGGTTTGGATTGACGACGTGGAGCTGACTGGGGACGAGTACAGGATCGAGGGAGGACTGCTGGTGCTTGAGCAGTTACCCGCTGCATTTATCTTGAAGACCCGGGTGTTCATCCACCCTGAAGAAAACACCAGTTGCTCTGGACTGTATCGGTCAAGCGACATCTTCTGCACCCAATGCGAGGCTGAGGGTTTCCGTCGCATCACCTGGTTCTTGGACAGGCCCGACGTGATGGCGGTCTATGGTGTGACCATCGACGCCCGTCCGGACCTTGCACCGGTGATGCTCTCCAATGGCAACAAGGTTTCAAGCGAACCCCTTTCTGATGGACGCGTGCGCGTGCGGTGGGAAGACCCGCACCCTAAGCCAAGCTATCTGTTTGCACTGGTGGCGGGGGACCTCGCTTGTGAAGCGGGCACCTTCACCACGGCCTCTGGTCGCGAAGTGGCCCTCGAAGTCTGGGTCGAGCCGCGTAACAAGGACGCCTGTGCCCACGCCCTGCAGAGTTTGAAGGACTCCATGCGCTGGGACGAAGAGACCTTTGGGCTCGAGTACGACCTCGACATCTACATGATCGTCGCGGTGGGGGACTTCAACATGGGCGCCATGGAGAACAAGGGCCTCAATGTTTTCAACTCGAAGTTTGTGCTGGCCAAGCCTGAGACCGCGACGGACGATGAGTACGAGGGCGTTCAGGCTGTAATTGGACACGAGTACTTTCACAACTGGACGGGCAACAGGGTGACCTGCAAGGACTGGTTTCAGCTGACCTTGAAGGAAGGGCTGACGGTTTACCGCGACCGGCGTTTCACCTCGGACATGACATCCGAGCCCGTCAAGCGAATCGAGGATGTTCGCCTCCTGCGCAATCGGCAGTTCCCCGAGGACGCGGGGCCCCTATCCCATCCGATTAGGCCCGAGAGTTATGTGGCCATGGACAATTTCTACACCGCGACGGTGTATGAAAAAGGCGCCGAGGTTGTGGGCATGTATGAGACCCTGCTTGGGCGGGACGGTTTCCGCAAAGGTATGGACCTGTACATCGAGCGGCACGACGGCATGGCGGTTAGTTGTGATGACTTTCGGGCTGCAATGGCGGATTCCAGCGGGCGTAACCTCGATCAATTTGAGCAGTGGTACCTTCAGCCCGGCACCCCGCGCCTGAAGGTGACTGAAGAGTGGAACGAGCAAGGGGGCAGTTTCAGCCTGACCCTTGAACAGTCTCCTGGGGCAACGGCACCACAAGATTCGCCGCCCCTCCACATGCCGGTGCGCGTGGGCCTTTTGGCCCCCAACGGAGACGACCTACCCATGGCGCTTGTGGGTTGCGACGATGCGCCCACGGAGCGCGTGTTGGAGCTCACCACAAGTGGCGCCACGTTCACATTCACCGGGCTCAAGGCCCGTCCAGTCGCCAGCGTCCTGCGCAGGTTTTCCGCCCCGGTGTTGGTCGAGCATGAGCGTCAACCCGGAGACCTAGAGTTTTGCTTTGCGAATGATGGGGATTCCTTCAATCGTTGGGAGGCGGGTCAAACCCTGGCGCGCACATTGATCATGAACCTCGTGGAGGACCTAGCCGTCGGTCGGGCCCTTGCCCTAGAAGAGACCCTGGTTAGTGCGTTCCGGTCCGTGGTAACCGACCCGAGGCTGGATGGTTCCATGCGTGCGTTGATGCTGGGCTTGCCCACGGAGCACGAGCTCGCTCAAACGATGGATGTGGTCGACCCCGACGCCTTGTTTGTGGCTCGTAGGTTTGTGCGTACAGAACTGGGCAAGGCCCTGTTATCGGAATTCAAGGCCTTGCATGCGGGCAACAAGCCCAGCGGCGCCTACCAAGCCAGCGCTCAAGAAATCAGCCGCAGGCGCGCCCAACACGCAGCCCTTGGCTACATCGTTGCCGCTGGTGAAGGTGAAGCCCTAGCCCTTAGGGACTTTGAATCAGCCGACAACATGAGCGATTCCGCCGCGGCACTTCAGTGTTTGGTGCAAGTGGAAAGCTCAAGTCGAGAGGCCGCCCTCGCGGACTTCTACAAGCGCTGGAAGGATGAGCCACTGGTGTTGGACCGATGGTTCCGCTTGCAGGCCACCTGTCGTTTGCCCCTCGGGGCGAAGCGCGCGGCGAAGCTGATTGAGCATCCGGATTTCGACCTGGCTAATCCCAACCGGGCCCGTTCGGTGTTGCACGCCTTCACCGGCGAAGACCCCACAGGCTTCCACGCGGATACCGGAGACGGCTACAGGTTGATTGCCGAATATCTGGTCAAGCTCGACAAGATGAACCCCCAGGTGGCCTCGCGCCTCGCAGGATCTTTCTCTAACTGGCGTAGCTTCAATGCAAAGCGGCAAGCCGCTGCGGAAAAAGCACTTCAGTTCGTACTTGCCTCGGACCCTTCCCGCAACGTGCGCGAAGTGGTAGAGCGCATGATGGGGACCTAGTGAAACGGGGCGCTTGAACAGACCCTATCGTGGGCGGAATTCCGCCCCGAGGGGACCCACCGAGACTCTTATGCCCTTTCCTGGGGCAGAATTTGGAGCAGGGGCACGTGTATTGACCCGTGAATGCCTAGGTGGAGGCTCTGGGCCTCAGCGCGCGCCACGCCCATGGATGCTCCCAAAGACTGCTCCTGGGGCCCCAATTATGAGACGTGCCGGGTTGCCAAAACCAGCCAACTGATTTACATTTACAACCTCAAGACCAGACCTCCAAGGTGCGTATTGCAGGTCCGGGCATCTCTCTTACGAGCTACCCCAATTCACCCAGAATGTGCGGCTTCATTGGAATTTTTGGCCCCGACGGCGTTGATGTTGCGCCGGAGATCTACGAGGGCCTTTTGGCTGTCCAGCACCGTGGCCAGGACGCCGCGGGGATGATCACCTACACCGATCGCTTCAACTTGCGTAAGGCCCACGGCATGGTGGCCGAGGTCTTTGCAGAGGATGACATGCAGCGGTTGCGCGGGAATGTTGGCGTGGGGCACGTGCGCTACCCGACCGTGGGGGAGAATCGCAGCGAGGATGCGCAGCCATTCCACCACACTTTTCCCTTGGGCACCGCGATGGTGCACAACGGTAACGTGACCAACCTTGCAGAGCTGCGTGACGAATTGTTCGTGCGCGGCGGGACGCGGCTCAACTCAACCTGCGATTTGGAGGTCATCCTGTATGTCTTCCAGCAGGGCCTTGCGGAGCGATTCGCTGAAAATAAAGGTGTCATCGGTGTGGAGGACATATTTTATGCAGTCGGTAAGGTGCATAAAACGGTCAAGGGCGCCTACTCCGTGTGCGCCTTCGTGGCGGACTGTGGAATGGTCGCCTTCCGCGACCCTTACGGCATCAAGCCCATTTGTTTCGGCGAGAAGACCGATGAGCGTGGCCGCTGGTTTGCCTGTGCTTCGGAAAGCGTTGTGCTCGATGTCAACGGTTATCGGCGCACCACGGAAATTGGGCCCGGCGAAGCTGTTTTCATTTCCCATGACCGGGGCTTAACTCAGCGCAAGGTCACGGTTGAGAAGCACACGCCATGTATCTTTGAGTGGGTTTACTTTTCCCGCCCCGACTCCTTCCTCGACAACGTTTCGGTCTACAAGACCCGGCGACGGTTTGGAAAGGCCCTTGGCAAGCAGTGGAAGGCCCTCGGGGAGCCCATGCCGGATGTGGTTATTCCTGTGCCAGATTCTTCGCGCGATGCGGCTATGGCCGTTGCCAGCGAACTAAAGCTGCGCTATCGCGAGGGATTGGTCAAGAACCGCTACATTGGGCGCACCTTCATCATGCCTGATCAGGCGAGCCGTAGCTCTTCTATCCGGCGCAAGCTGAATGTGATTCCCCTCGAGTTCCGTGGCAAGGACGTCTTGTTGGTGGATGACTCGATTGTGCGCGGCAACACCTCGCGCCGAATCGTGCAGATGGCCCGGGCCGCAGGAGCGCGGCGCGTGTACTTTGCCGTCACCAGCCCGCCCCTCATCGCGCCCTGCCCCTACGGCGTTGATATGGCCAGCAAAACGGAGTTTGTGGCCGATGGCCGCACCGTGGACGAGATCGCTGAATTCCTGGACGTGGACCGCTTGGTCTACCTCGATCGCGAAGCAATGAACCAAGCGGCCCGCAAGGGAAACCCGTGCCTGGAACACTTTTGTAACGCCTGCTTCACCGGTGATTACCCCACCGAGGACGTGACCCTTGAGCGCCTCAAGGTGATCGAGGATGAGCGCGGATCCCAGCGCTCTAATCCGGCGACGCTCTAGGCCCCTAGGCCTCATTCCCAGGGCAAAGGGAAGGGGAGTTGGCTGGTGCGGCCTCAGCGTGTTCGCCGTCCAGCCTAGAAGCTCGGGTGTCCGGTGGGTAGACTTCAGACATGCGCGTGTTGGTCACTTCACCTGTTTTCCCTCCCGACCTTGGCGGGCCAGCGGTCTACGTCCCCAGCGTGGCCCGCTTTCTGCAGGAGCGAGGGCACGAGGTTAAGGTTGTGGCCTTTTGTTCGAACCTCCAACCCGAGGCGCACCCTTTTCCCGTGCAGGCGATTAGCCCCGGATCCCTACCCCTGCGCTATTTGCGGGCATTTTGGACCGTGTTCCGAGCTGCGGGCTGGGCTGATGTGGTCTATGTGAACGAGCACCTGGCCCTGCTGCATGTGCTCGCCGCAAAGCTGCGCGGCAAGCCGGTTGTGATCCGCATCATGGTGGACGGATCGTGGGAGATTTCGCACCGCAAGGGTTGGTGTGGCGGGGACGGGATTGTGGAATTTCAAAATCACACCTATGGCTGGCAGGTGCGCCTCGTGCGATTCCTGCAGCGTCGTTGGTGGTCTTGGTGTACCGGGATCATCTCGTGTTCTGAATTTCTGCGGCAGATTCTCGTGCAGCATCATGGGGTTGCTCCTGAAAAGGTACGCCGGATCTTCAATGCCTACCATGGCCCCAAGCCCGAAGATGTGCCGCAAACCCGTGACGAGGCCCGGGCCGAGGTGGGTTGCGAACACAAGGGTAAGTTGGTGCTGACCATTTGCCGATTGATGGGCTGGAAGCGCGTGGACCAGATTCTGCGCGCCCTGACGGAGTTGCCTGACGAAGTGCACTTGGCGGTGGCCGGTGACGGGGACATGCAGGCCGAGTGGGAGCAGCTTGCCCGGGACTTGGGGGTGGCTGACCGGGTGCGCTTCTTGGGCAACGTTCCCCACTCTGAAATTTCCCTCTGGATTCGGGCGGCGGATGTGTTTGCCCTTGTCAGCGAGTACGAAGGGCTCTCTCATACCCTCCTGGAGGTCCAAGCCTTGGGCACCCCTATGGTGGCCAGCGGCGTGTGCGGCAATCCTGAGGTGGTCGAGGACAGGGTCAACGGCCTCCTGGTCAATCCGCAAGACCCATCGGATGTGGCACGTGCTTTGAGGGAAATCTGTGAGAACCCCGAACTGGGGGCCCAATTCGCGGCCGAGGGCCTAAAAAGGGCCTCAGAGTTCACCCGTAAGGGGACTTTCAGCCAAGTGGAGGCGGTCCTGGAAGCCGCAATCGAAGGTTTGGGGCCGGGGCCTCAAAAATAGAAGAAGGCAGATTGCCCCCCGGACACAAAAAGAGCCGATAGACTAGGTTCCTGTTGTCTTCGAACTGGTCCGTAGTTCCGGTCTCTCCCGTCCAAGGCAGCCCAATACGAACCCCTATACGCGTCTTCTAAAAGAACGTCCCATGAAGGTCCTATTTATCAATGAGTACTTGCCCCAGGAGATGCTGGGTGTGATGTGGCTCTCCCGCGCAATCAAAGATGCGGGGCACGAAACCAAGGGTCTCTTCTTGCCAGACAAGGAGTGGATTGAAAAGGTTAAGGAGTACAACCCAGATGTGATTGCCTACTCGACGACCACGGGCATGCAGCAGTACTTTGTGGACCTCAACCGCAAGGTTAAGGACGTGCTCCCCAACGTGTTTTCCATCATGGGCGGACCGCACCCGACTTATGTGCCGGAAATCTTGGAGGAGACCCCTGGGCTCGACGCAATTTGTCGCGGTGAGGGCGAGGAGGCAATGCCCGAGTTACTGAACTTGTTGGCAGCGGGCGAGGACTACACGGAGGTCGAAAACTTTTGGTTCCGGGACCGCGAATCCGGCGAGATCTTAGTGAACGGTCAGCGGCCCCCCGCCACAGACCTTGATGCGCTCGGCATTCCTGACCGCTCGGTTATCTATGACGCTGGATCGGTCTATCGGGATTCGGACCGTAAGGTGTTTGTGACCCAGCGCGGTTGCCCCATGAACTGCTCCTTCTGCTTCCACCACGCGTTGAAGAAGAAGGTCTATTCGTCCACGAACGCCAAGTACGTCCGCAAGCGCTCGGTGGATCATGTGATCGCCGAGATCAAAGACGTCAGGGACAAGTACAACCTGAAGTTCGTTCACTTCTTGGATGACATCTTCAACCTTTCCGGCAAGTGGCTGGATGAGTTCTGCGAAAAGTACCCCAAAGAAGTCGGGTTGCCGTTTGACTGCATCCTGATGGCCAACATGACTAAGGAGCGGCACATCGTTCAGCTCAAGAAGGCCGGCTGCGTTTACGCTCGCATCGCCTTTGAGGCTGCCAGCGACTACATCCGCAACGCAATATTCCGTAAGAACACGACCCTGAAGCAGCTGGAAGACTCCGCGGGCTGGATCAAGAAGCACGGCATTCGCCTTGGTTCTCTGAACATGCTTGGCGGCCCTGGAGCCAGCATGGAGGACGAGTTCGACACTGTCCGACTCAACATTCGTTGCAAGGTAGATCACCCGCTGGTCTCGATCATGCAGCCCTACCCCATGTTTGACATCGAGGACATGACCAAGGAAATGGGCTACGCAGTGGCGGCCTATGACGACTTCCCGGTCAAGTTCAACCGCACCAGTTCGATCGAATACGACAACAAGCACGAGATCGAGAATCTGCACAAGCTATTCCCGATCTTGGTGCGTTATCCCTGGCTGATGCCCCTGGCTAAGCCGGCGATCAAGGTGCACTTCTTAGCTCCGCTCTACCTCATCATGTACATGCTGTACAGCGAATGGATGGTCAGTGAGCAGGCCAAGTTGTACGCCCACGCCCAAGGATTGTCGGGGCCGCGCTATTGGACCATTGTTGATTTCATCAGACGGGTCACAGCAAAGGGCTTCTTGCGCGTCTACGAGGTGGTCTTTGGCCGCGTTGCGCGACGCATGGCCTTGCGCTTGCAAATGGGCGATGAGCGCGTGATGGCTCATATGGATTGAGTCCACCCGCCCCCGAGGCGTTATCCTGCGCGGCATGAGCAGTAGCAAAATGCAATATAGGCGTGTGGGCAAATCCGGCTTAGAGGTCAGCGCAATTTCAATCGGTGGTTGGCTGACCTTTGGCGGCTCCATTGAAGAGGGCACCACCTCCAATATTCTTGGGGCGGCCATAGATGCTGGGGTGAACTTTGTGGATCTAGCAGATGCCTATGCCAGGGGCGCGGCTGAAGAAGCCGCGGGCCGGGCCTTGGCCCATGTGCCTCGCCATGAGCTAGTGATTTCCAGCAAGTGCTTTTGGCCCCAAAGCGACGCACCCAACGATCACGGGCTTTCCCGCAAGCACATTCTCGAAAGCTGTGATCGCAGCCTGGGGCGGCTTGGGATGGACTATTTGGACCTTTTCTTCTGCCACCGGGAGGATCCCAATGTTCCCCTTGAGGAGACCATTCGAGCCATGGACCATCTCGTTCAACAGGGCAAGGTGCTCTATTGGGGAACCTCGTGCTGGAGCGCAGAGAGCCTAAGGAAAGCCCATGATCTTTGCCGCCAACATGGTTGGTATGCCCCAATCGTCGAGCAGCCCCAATACAACCTGCTCAACCGGGAAATCGAAGCCGAGGTCCAGCCTGCCGTGCGAGAAAACGGGATGGGGCTTGTGTGCTGGAGTCCCCTCGCTGGGGGCCTTTTGACGGGAAAGTATGACGCAGAGACTCCCGAAGGGACTCGCGGATCCGACACGAATTGGTTGAAGCCTCACCTGACCGACGATGGGCGCAAGCGCTTGAGTGCATTTTCTGCCTTGGCCAAAGGGGCGGGGCTCAAACCCTCCCAGTTGGCGTTGGCCTGGATCTTGAACCAAGACTCGGTGGCCTGCGTGATCACCGGCGCTACTCGGATGGAGCAGCTTCATGAAAACCTTGGAGCGCTGAACGCGACCCTTGAGCCCGAGACCCTGGCCGCGTTGGAGGAGCTCTTCCCCGCGACCGTTGTCTAGAGTGTCCAAAAACCTTCGTCGCGTAGGGGCCCTTCTTGCGGGCCTCTTGATCGCGGCCGCCCTGGCTGAGGTCGGCCTTCGCTATTGGTTCCCCGCGCCGGGGCAGAACTATCGCTTGGACGCGGATCTGTTGCATGATGCGCTGCCCGGATCCCAGCGGCTGCAGTTGATGCCGGCAGGGTCGGACCACAGACGGGTCCTAGTGCAGATCAACTCCCATGGTTTACGTGGTCCTGAGCCCGATCCCGTCCACCGCCGGCCCCGGGTGCTCCTCCTTGGGGATAGCTTGGTTCTCGCCGGTAATTCCCCCGAGAAAGACACCCTGAGGGCCCAATTGGCCGGTTTGCTCGATGATCAGGTGGAGGTGCTGAATGCTGGCCGCGAGAGCTATGGGCCGGATCAGACCCTGCTTTGGTACCGGCGTGAAGGAGCCAAGCTGGCACCCGAGTTGGTGGTTCTTGTGCTTTGCGCCCACAACGATCTTGGGGATCTGATGCGCAACAAGCTGTTCGAGCTGAACGAGAACGGCGAGCTGGTTCGTCGCCGTCCAAGTTTAGGAGCCGCGGTTCGCGACCGCTTTGATCAGCGCAGGGAATTAGCCGAAGATCCTGCGCTCTTGCGCTGGTGGCGATCGAGCTTCTCCGAAACAGGCTTCTCGCCGGTGCTAGACAGTGGGCGCCTGGTGGAGGCGTGGTATGTCGCTGCCGTCCAACAGTACGAGGACTATATTTCTGGTGACGCCTTGGTAGGTGACTTGGAGCGTGACACTTGGGATGCGGATGTGGCCCTGTTGGAGCATGCGCCAAGCGCGAGTCATAAGCTCGCCCTGCTGACGGCTGTCTTGCGTGAGTTGCGTGGCGAGGTCGAGGCCCAGGGGGCTAGCTGCCTTGCCCTGATCGTGCCCTCTCGGGTGGATGTGGACCCAAGCTATCCCGTTCGACCGAGTGTGTCGATATGGAAAGAATACGACCCTTTGAGGCTCACTGCCCGTGTCTTAGGGGCGGCAGAGACGGCCGGGTGGGCGACTCGTGACGTGACCCCCGATCTAAGCCGGGCGGGCCCCGAGGGTTTGTTTGTGGGAGGCGAGGACATTCACTGGAATGCTCGCGGGCAAGCGGTGGCGGCCGAGCTCCTTGCTCCAATTGTGCAGGATGCTTTAGTGCGCAAATGAGCCCCTGGATGGAGACCCCATGGTCCCCAGCGAAAGGGGGTGGTACGCCCGACAGGATTCGAACCTGTGACTTCTTGCTCCGGAGGCAAGCACTCTATCCAGCTGAGCTACGGGCGCCCACTGAGAGCAGGGAGGATACGAAGGGGGCTCGATTGGTCAAGGGGGAGCCCCATAAAACCGCCTTCAAGCCTCTCAATTGGGGGCCTAGGGGCAACTTCCAGGAGACACAATTTGGGCCCTTGACGGATGGGGGGTTTGTGGCCCATCTTAAGTAGGTAGCGGATCCTCTCCGTTCTCCCCCTCTATGCCTGACTTTTCGTTGACGAGAAAGATATTGGCCCTGGCCCTACCTGCCGGTTTAGTAGCCATAGGACTGCTGGGTGCATTGGATGGCCCTTCTCGGCCCCCCTTAGCCGGTTCCCAGCGCGATGCGCCGGATTTTGATGGGGATGGCCTATCGGATCGAATGGAAGGAGGACTCGGCACTTCCCCTTGGGTGCGCGACACGGATGGGGACAATATCCCCGATGGCCTTGAGGTTGCCCACCAGACCTCGCCCTGGGACCCGACGGACGTCCCCAGCCATCAAGCAGCTCCGAACCAGGTGGCCCTTTTTGCGCGCACCTCGGGCGGTCAGCTCATGATCACGATGGTGCTCTACATTGGAGACGCCGATCTTTCAACCAAGGCCCTGACCATTGAGTTCTTGCGCGGCGGTTCATCCAGCGTGGCGGATGCTTCTAGGTTGTTGGGCTTGGGGCACATGCAGAGCATCAACATCTCGGGTCACGATGCCCTGTTGACCTATGACTTTCCCCTGCCGCAGAGTTTCCTGCTCGGCGCCGGAGAGGTTTCCATTGGGGCGACGATCGGTCAGGCGGGCAGTTTCTCGCCAGATGCAAAAGCCACATTGAACTTGGGCGTCAAGTTTTCTCAAGGGCAGGTCATTCCCATGTACCGCCGCGACTACAAGTTGATCCCCTATCTGTTGTTGACCGCATCGCAAGGGGGCTCCGCCAGCCTTGGTTCCGGGGACACGGTACACCAGCCGCTTCCCGCAGGTGGCTCGGGTGACATGCCTGGCTCTTGGCTACCCGGCCGCGTTTGCTACCAAAAGCTGGAAACCGTCGGTGTTTCCGCATCCGGCATGACCATCACCAAGGAGGTGGTCGACGCCTTTTGCGAAGATCAATGGAGCAGTTGGTGTGATATGGACTGTCCGGGCACCATCGGGCAAACCTTCGAAGTTCTCGATCCGGGAGCCCTCCTAGGGGGTTAGGGCCGAATTTAGATCGAGACGGAACCTTTGAACGGTTGAGACCGTCCAATTCTGTTGCACATGAGTCAACCCCTTACAGATGATCCCGACCTGGCTCTGGTCAGAGCCTGCCAGGCGCAGGAGTCGGTCTGTCTTGAGGGGGCCTTCAGGGAACTCTACGAGGCCTATAAGGACCGGGTATACAACACCTGTTACCGAATCACGGGAAGCGCAACCGACGCCATGGACGCGGCCCAGGAGACTTTTGCCACGGCCTTTCGGCGCATCGACGGCTTCCGGTTTGAATCCCGCTTTTCGAGCTGGATCTATCGCGTCGCGGTCAACGCCTCCATCGACCTACGCCGTCGATCCGCCAGCCGCCCCTGGGTGTCCCTGGACCGCTTGCGCTCGCCCTTGAACGAGGGCACCCCCATGGACCCCGAAGACGAGCGGGTGGAAAGTCCCGGGGGCGCAGCTTCGCGCCGCGAGCTTGAAGGGGACATCCAAGAGGCTATCACTCGCCTAAGCCCCAAAATGAAGGCGATCACTGTCCTGCGTTACATGGAGGGCCTTTCCTACGAGGAGATTTCCGAGTCCCTGGAGATTTCTCTCGGGACTGTAAAATCTAGGCTATCACGGGCTCATGGGGCCCTTGATCGGGAACTTACTCCGGTCTTGGACCGTCATCTTCTGAACTGATTCGGTCCATCCAGCGATCCCATGCATACCACCCCCAAAACCCCCAGCCATCTGTCCGAGCCTTGCTCGGAATGGCTCGATGCTTGCATTGCGAGTTTGGGCATGGGTTCTGTGGAAGAGGGCTCTCTTACGGAGCACCTCGGCAGTTGCCCCGCTTGCGCCGCGGCCCACGGACGCTATCGCAACCAAGTTGCACAGTTAGCGGGCTTGCCTCGGCTCTCCGTTCCCTATCAGTTAGAGGAGTCTCTTGGGTTCGCCCTGACCCCCGGCGGTCGTCAGGATCGCGTGCTTGCTGCGCTTACTGCTTCGCCCCGTCTCGAGGCGCCTGACGCACTCCGCCACCAGTTGGTCGAAACCCTAGCGGGCGACTTTGCTGATGAGGAAGCCCTGCCAGCACCCGCCGCCCTCGACGGCTTGGTCGAGCAGAGCTTGCGCGATCTTGCGGCCGAGCGCTCGACGGTTCGAGTTACCGGCTCGGGTCTACAGTCCACGCGCCCCACTCAAGCTGCGCCCCCTACGGGCCGGCAGCTTCGGTCCATTACCGCTGTTGCGGCGGCGGCCCTACTGATTATTGCTACCAACCAATGGATGAGCGCCCCCGAGGCGAGCTACTCGTTCACCGTTGTTCGCGGGAACGACGCTGGTCCCCTGCAGCCCCACCAACTCGCGATGCTCGCGGCGGTCACGGGCCGCCAGTGCTCATCGCTTGGGGAGGGCGCCCAGTGAAACCCATGTCCATTCGCGCCAGCATCTTGGTTGTGACCTTGTTGCTCTCGGGTTGCTCCCAGGAAGCCGACCAGGGCTCACCCCTAGTTACGCCGCCCACCTACGGTCCAGGCACCGCAGTAGGGGGAGGCACTCAAGTGGGGGGCCCGCTCCTGCAAGTCCTCGTGTCCAAGCCGGAACACGTGCTGCACCAAGGTGTGCGCCGAGTGACCCTGGCCGGGGAATTCGCGCCCCTTGTGTTCACCGAAGAGATCTCTTGTGACGGCAACGGAGGTTTCCACCTCGAGCCCCTCGAGGTGATTTCAGGACACCACGACCCGGCCCTTTTCCTGGTACTGGAAACAGGTCGCGCGCCCTTCGCCTTCCGCTACCGGGACTTCCGGGTTGAGACCGCCGAGCGTTTCATCGAGACCCATCTAGTCCATGAGCGTGGCGCGGGCTTTGTGGCGGGAATCGAGACCATTCGCTTGGACGTCAATCGTCGAGAGGGCGGAGAGTTCAACTGGGTGGTGGATGTGGATCCCCTCTCGGGGCTTGTCTTGGCTTCGGAGGAGTGGCGAGGTCAGGCCCTCTTGGCCCGGGTGGAATACCTGTCTCTTGATTTGCAGCCCGACTTGACGGGCTTGCCCATAGGCGACCATCTCTTCGACCGCACTATCCTCGATACGTCAACCGACCTTGCAGGCCAGCTGGGCTACAAGGTGCTCCTACCGACGCTCTTGCCCCACGGGTTTCAGTTGGAATCTGCCGTGGTGATGCAGCCCCTCCCGAACGATCCGCTGGACAAGTGGATTCGTACCGAATTTGGGGACGGGTTGGGGCGTGTGGTGATGTTGCAGCGGCGTCAGGACCTTTCCGTCCTCTACAACGGCGAGGCCAGGGGCGAAGTGCGCGTGGATCAGATTGGGGCATGGACCATTGTGACGGGTAGCTTGGATGCTCACGAGATCATCCTGGCGGGCAAGGTTTCGGAGACGAACCTGCTTGAGATGTTGCAGTCTTCGCTCTAGTGAAACATTCTGGGCGCTGCCCAGTAGGCGAGCTTGGGGGCCGAGGGTTTTTCCCGTAATGGGTCTGCCCTCCGCTTCGATGAGTTGGCGGTTGTAGGATTCCGGTGGATACCCACTCGGACCCCGGCCACTCTCACTTCACCATGACTGATCAACCCTTTGACGAGAACAATCTCGAGTCCCCCGAATATCGGGAACGACTGATGGGCAAGCTCAACGCGCTGATCGCCGTACTTCAGGTGGCCACCGCCAAGGTGCGCAAGTCTCTCGGAGGGCCAGCCCCTGACACCGAGCGGCTGACCAAGATTCAGGTCAACCTGACCAACACCCTTGAAGTGTGCCAACGAGCGAGGCGTGCCCTTGAGCGGCGGGAAGCCCTGCCCGAGGGCTTGCCCGAGAACCTGACGGCGGTGATCCGAGTCTCTTCCACGAGCGAATTGCCCCCTGGTGCGAATACAGAGATGTCTTCGCTCGAGGAGAAGGCGCGCTTTGAAAAGCTCGGACGCATTTCCAAGAACGATCTTCAGTCAGTGAACATGGAGGACCTCGAGCGCAAGCTGCAGCTCGGCCAATGAAAAACAACATCTAAAGTCAGTTAGGCGAGGCGAGGGTTAATCCCTTCGCCTCGTCTCTTGTATCCCCAGATTGGGCGCGACTTAAGAGCAGGAGGCAGCGAACGCTAGGGCGGCCAAGTCCCCAGCATGGGTACCGGCGGCTTCCGCTTCGAAGCCCAGTACAAGGCGGTGCCCGAGACAGGCCCCGACCATTGCTTCTAGGTCGTCCTTGGAGGGAGCGAGCCGTCCTTGAAGGAGTGCACGTGCTTTTGCACTAAGCAATAGGGACTGGGCGCCGCGTGGGCTGGCACCGTGACGCACGAGGGCTCTGACCTCGGGCGGGGCTTTGGGGTTGCTTGGGTGGGTCGCGAGGGTGGCGGAGGCAATCAGCGATCGCAGTGCATCACTCACCGGCATCTGGCGTACGAGCTCTTGCAGGCGCAGGAGGTTCTTAGCGGATAACTCTGGAACCGTGTCATCAGAGGGTGACCCTGTGGTGGTGCGCAGGATTTCTTCCAGAGCGGCCTGGTTAGGCATTTCCAAAGAAACCTTCAACATGAAACGATCGAGTTGGGCTTCAGGAAGGGGATAGGTTCCTTCCATTTCGATTGGGTTCTGTGTGGCCACCACTAGGAATGGACGCTGGAGGAGTTGCGTCTCCCCGTGGACCGTGACCTGTTTTTCCGCCATCGCCTCTAGGAGGGCGCTTTGGGTTCGTGGTGTGGCGCGATTGATCTCATCAGCCAAGAGGATCTGAGTGAAGATTGGGCCCGGCAGGAACTCAAACCGGCGGCTGCCGTCCTCTTCTGTTTGCAGGATGCGCGCGCCAAGCACATCTCCGGGCATTAAGTCGGGGGTGCATTGGATGCGCCCAAACGAGAGTCCGAGCCCTTGGGCCAGGCCGTGGACCAGGGTGGTCTTGCCCAATCCCGGCGCCCCTTCAAGCAGAACGTGTCCATCAGCGAGTAGCGCGACCAAGACTTGGTCGAGGGCCTCACGTTGGCCAATCAGCTTGCCCTCAAGGTGGCTGCGTAGGGACAGCAATCGACCGCGCAGGTCTTGCAGTTCCGTTTCGAGGTCATCGAGATCAGTCATTGGTGCCGGGGTTGGCCTGGGCGGGTGCTGGGCCTGAGCATTGTGCCAGAGCAGTGGGCGGCGGGGCAGGGATATGTGGCATGCTGGTTGATGATGGGCCGCGAGGCTCCCCCACGTCATGATTAGGCCGGTATTGATCCTCTTGCTTTGCGCCTGCAGCGCCGCGCCCACTGCGGCGGAAACTTGGAGCCAGAACATGTCGACTGCCGTGCGTGAGGGAAATCAATTGGGGCAGTTGGACCTTTGGCGCAAACGGCACCAGGCGGCGAGCGGTTTGGATCCCGTGGCGCTGGTGGGGTTAGGGCGAGCTCTCGCCCAGCAAGGTCAACTTGATGTTGCCCTGCGAGTCCTGGCAGCGGGGGACCGGCGGCTCGGGGGGCGTTCTGGCCCGGTGGCTCTGGAGCTTGGGCGCACGGAACGGTTGCTTGGACAAGTCGTTCGTGCGGTGGCGGCCTTTGAGAGAGCAACGGTTGCGCCGGATCGCCCTGGGGGCGCGTGGTATGAGCTTGCCCGTGCGCAGCTTGAGGCGGGACTGAATGATGAGGCAGCAAAATCTGCGGTGCGTGCAGCCCGTGAAGCGCCACATTCGGTGGAGTCTCTTGATCTCTTGATTGGTTGCACTGCCCTTACCGGAGATACGGAACAGGAATACGCGGGCCTTGTGCGGCGCATGGGCCTCGGAGGTATGGATGTGCCAGGTCTGCTGCGGCTCGCGCAGTTGGGTATCGGCTCCGAGGCGCAAGGGCCAAGGGACGAGGAGCGGGCGTGGGCTGCCTTGCGGCGAGCTGTCGGAAAAGACCCCCAGTCTGTTCAGGCCAACAGGATGTTGGGTCAGGTGATTGCGGGGCGCGGCGAGCACATCCAAGCCGTGCGATACTTCGAGCGCGCCGCTGAACTTGACCCTGGCAATCGCGTCTTGATGCTGGAACTAGCTGGCTGCCTTAGGTCTGCGGGTCAAGAAGAGCGCGCAGATCAAATGCAAAGACACGCTGAGACCCTGCTGGGTCCGAACGATTAGGCGCCTTCTTCAGGCAATCAGTTCCTTCATCACTTCGTCGAGCTTTGCAGAGAGCTCTTCCGCGAAGTCATCACCAAAGTCCATGGCGATCACATCGATTTCCTCGAAGGTGTAGCGTCCGGTTGTGGTGCTGTAGGGCACGCCGTACTCCCACTTGTTCCCGTCGGATGCGTGGATGACAATTTCGACCTGGGCATCACCCTCGACGGGCTTGACGGTATAACTCAGTGCGCTGTATTCGCTCATGATATGTGTGCGGTGACTCTAGGGCCCTATCGGGGCAGAAAGGAATACCACGGGACGGGGCGGGACGCCACCCTCCGGGGGCTGTACTGGGTCAATCCGGAGCAGAGTCCGCCTCTGGGGGCATAGGGGGGGTCTTTGCAAGCTCCTCTTCGGCCGCCAATTCGCTGACCTGAAGCTCCTTATGCTCTTCCACGGATCGGACGCGCTCTAGGTCTCCACCGGGATCTAGAGGACGATTGCGTAGGCGCTCAAGGCACTCGTGCCGGCCATAGGTAAGGACTAGGTCGCCGGCTTCCAGGGCAGTATCCGCTTTTGGCGTACCGATGACCGCACCTGAGGCGCGTCGGACATTCAGCACCAGGACGCCCTCATCCGCGAGCCTCAATTCGCGCAGATTCTTCCCGGTCATCCAACGATTGCGGTCCACATGCAGGTGCGCCACGGTGTATCCCATTTCGAGCTCGAGTAGCTTTTCAAAGTCAATCACGCGCAGGTCTGGCAAGGAGGAAATCGCGCGGGAAATAACCCTGTCAGCGACTTTTCGAACTGGAGGGAGTTGCCAAAGGCTGAGCAGCAGACCGGATGTGATCAGCAAGAGCCCCATGAAGCGCATGAGGCCCCCGTCTGAACTGCCGACACCGCTGACGATGGTGGCGACGCTGACAACGATCCCCGAGTAACCGCCCCACATGAGAATGCGCACGATGCGGCGGCGCACGGGGTGGTTGACCAGGGCCTCGGATTCCTTCGTGGTGAACCCGACGCCCATGAAAGCGCTCTGGGCTTGAAAAGAGGACGCTTCCCGGGAGAGCCCCGTGTGCCGTAGGGCAAGAGTGCCGGTGCGCAATACGATTAGATTAAAGAGGACGACTAATCCAAAAACAATGACCGCTTCCATGGGGGCTAGCCTCGCGTAATAGGAGCGGCTCGTCCAGCCCCAGCCGGGGCAAGCGAGATAGATTGACCCGGAGCGACGGTGCCGGGTTCAAGAACCCGGCACAGAAAACCGCTGCGGCCGGTCAGAAGGTCCGGGAATCGTGGATCGAGTTGTTGCAGGGTGACGCAAGGCTCACGCACATCCCATATCTCCAATTCGACGCTCTCACCTAGGAGCAGCCGATCGCCGGGCCGTAGGGCGGAATAGTTGAGGCCCTGGGTCAACAGGTTCTCGCCATAGGCTCCTGGGGTGTTCGCCGGGACCCCCGCCTTGATTAGGCGCTGGTAATCTTCCCATGCGAACAGGCAAACCGCCCGGTTTTCTCCGCCGTGCTCGGGGATCGTGTGGCGATCCCCGTCCAAGCCTAGGTGGGTGACTTTGGCTTCGTCCACGGCTGCCTTAGGAATTCCTCCGCTGCCCGTGCACACCGCGATAATTGTGCCGCAGGTGTTCAAGGTTGGTCTTCGCGCAGAAAGAAGTAGTAGAGCTGGCCTTCGGACTTGGTACTTCCAGCCCGTTGTTCGGCAGAGGGACCAATCCCCAGATAGATATCTGCTCGCCCGGCCGTGCGGATTGCGCCGCCCGTGTCTTGGTCGAAGAGCAGCTGTTGGAAGGGAACCTTGCCGCCGCTGGGAGAACCTAATTCTGTGGTGACGAACACGGGGGCGGCCCGGGGGAAAAGTCGCTTATCCGTGGCGAGGGAGCGCTCGGCGGTGACCTCCACATCGAGGCTCCCATGAGGATTGCCATCAATCGGTTGGAAGAATACATAGGACGCATTGCGTTCCACATAGGCTTCGACCAAGCCTGGATTTTGCGCAGCCCAAGTACGGATTGAATTCAGTGAGGCGGTTTCTGGGGTCAGCCAGCCGTCATTGATCAACTGTTGTCCAACCGACGTGTAGTCGTGCCCATTCTTACCCGCGTATCCAAGGCGTAGCATGGTTCCATCTTGCAACCGTACGAATGCCGAGCCGTTGACATGTGCCAGCAGAGCATCGATTGGGTCGTGCAGCCAAACCAGCTCCAGTTCGCGCTCCGTGAGGAAGCCCGCATTGATTGCTTGTCGGTCCGGGTAGGACCCGGTGATTGTGCCCGCTTCCATTCGCCCAAGGATTGAACCGTCGGCAGCTTTGGCAAGATCGCCAGGGAGCCCATATAGGGGGTAGCGATGCTCCTGGTCGGCGATGTTGCTGCCCATCAGAATCGGTGTGCAGTAACCAGTGAAGAGGACCCCTCCGCCCATGCCATCCCAGCCGGCGCTCTTGAACCAAACATAGTCGCGCTGCACCGCCGCGTCAAAGGCGCTGGCGTTGGGCGAATCTTGCAGCAAATTCTTGAGGTGCGCGAGGGAGCGTGCCATCCGGTCGTGGGTGATGCCCGCCTTTGGAAAATGCCTGGGCGCATGGGGGCGGGCAATCCAATCGAGGGAATGTTGGAGGCTGATTAGAACCTGATCCCGGTCATGCCAGGCGGCTCCCACCGATGGTGCTCGGTCATCGGGGCCAAGGGGCAAGAGCGCCGCCGCGCCTGCACCTAGGGCGCGGCCCCATTCAGGTTCGGTTTCGGTGGCCTTGCAGCTCGTGGCCGCAAGGGTAAGTAGTAGGGCCAAGGTCACATATTTCATCCAAAATCCTCTGCTCCCAGCCTAGCCCGGAGAGTGCGTCAAATCACAAGCCAATAGCAACAATCCAAATGACGGCGCTGCTGGGGGCACGGGGGCCTCCTAGTGGGGACCCCGTGGCGTATCGTGGGGGTATGCGATTCCCCTTGGTTCTCATTGCCCTCCTGACCCTGGCGTCCTGTGCCAGTCTACGTCCCGCTGTGCAACGCGTGACTTTGGTGGAGAGCACGCCCCGGGAGTGTGGGCTTGGGAGTGGCGACATGCCTCCCACCGATATGGTTTGGATTCAAATGATCCAGCAGGCCAAGAGCAAAATTGAGCTGTGTCACTTTTACGGTTCCGATGAGGTTGGCTCGCGGTTGGGCGGGGTCGTGAGGGCCCTCGAAGATGCTGCTGATCGCGGAGTTACGATTCGCATGTTGTTTGCCTCGACTTTTCAAGAGACCTACAGCGAGTTACCCGCCCGCCTTGGTGCTCGACCTGGCATTCAGGTCGCGTTCCTCGACCTGGAAGAGGAAACCGGTGGGGTGATGCATGCCAAGTACATGTTGGTGGACCGAAGGGACGCGTTCTTGGGTTCCGCCAACCTCGATTGGCGGTCTCTTGATCACATCGTCGAGTTGGGGGTGCGCGTGGAAGGGGCACAATTGGCGGGGGCATTGGGAACACTCTTTGAAGGGGATTGGGCCCGGGCTCACGGAAGGCCTTACCTCGTGCCGATTTCCGGAATGCGGCGCAGTTTCAAGGCCCAACTCAATGGGGCTCAAATCCAGGGTGACGGGAAGGGGGAGTTGAGGATTACCCCCGCCATCAGTCCCGAGAGCTTTGGTCACCGGACCAGCGAGTGGGACCTGCCCCAATTCCTCGAGTTGATTGACAGCGCCCAGGTGAGCCTGCGCGCAACGACGTTGACCCTGAAGTTAGATGACCCCAGGGGCGAGCCCTTTGATCAGTTGCGGCACTCCTTGACTGAAGCCGCCAAGCGCGGAGTCCTGATCCAGCTGCTGGTGTCCCAATGGTGCAAGCGCGGCGGGGCCTTGAAGTCCGTCCAGGAACTAAATGGAATAGAAGGCATCGAGGTGCGCTTCTTGGTGATCCCTGAAGCCTCCACTGGCCCAATACCCTTTGCTCGGGTGCTGCACGCAAAGACCCTTGTGGCGGATGGAAAGCGAGCCTGGATTGGCAGCTCGAACTTGCAGCTCTCTTACTTCACCAGTTCGCGCAATGTTGGACTGATCATCGAGGGCGAACCTATAGGAAAGCGCCTCGATGAATGGTTTGAGAATCTGTGGAACCAGCCGCTTTGCGAACCGGTCACGGAAAAGAGCCCGTCGGCTGGATGATTCAGCGATCGAATGGGCGTGACCCCCGTTAGCCTTACTTGTCTTATGGACCAATCTCCCACCAAGAGTGCTGCTAGTTTGCGAGGGCATTGGTCCCTCGACCCTGAGAATCACTTTTTGAACCACGGCTCGTACGGAGCCTGCCCGAATGAAGTGCTGGCCGAGCAGCGGCGTTGGCGCGACCGGATGGAGCGCCAGCCTGTGGCCTTCCTTTCCCGGGAAATTTACGGGTATTTAGACGAGGCTCGCGAGGCGCTTGCTTCCTTTATTAGCTGCGATGTGGGGGGACTCGTCTTCGTTGCCAACGCAACCAGCGGGGTCAACGCAGTCTTGCGCTCCCTCGAGCTCAAGCCCTCCGATGAGATTCTGATCACCGATCAGGGGTACAACGCCTGCAACAACGCTGCTCAATTTGTTTGCGATCGCTCGGGAGCGAAGCTGGTGAAGGCAGCACTGCCTTTTCCCTGCGCCAGTCCCGACGAAGCCTTTAACGCGATCATGGAGGCCGCCACCGAGAACACTGTGCTGGCCCTGCTCGATCACATCACCAGTCCAACGGGGATGCTGCTCCCGATCGCTCGGCTTGTGGATGCTCTGCAGGGTCGGGGCATTGATGTGCTCGTAGATGGAGCTCACGCGCCTGGGCAAGTCCCCCTAGACCTTGGCGCCCTTGGGGCCGCTTACTACACGGGCAACTGTCACAAGTGGCTTTGCACCCCGAAGGGATCCGCCCTCTTGCATGTGCGTGAGGATCGCCGGGATCGCGTGCGTCCGACGGCGATCAGTCACGGAGCCAACACCCCGCGGCCCAATCACACCCGCTTGCAGGATGAGTTTGATTGGCCAGGGACCACTGACCCGACCCCTTGGCTGTGTGTGCCCTTTGCGATTGACTTCCTGCGTAGCCTCGTGCCTGGGGGTTGGGATGAGATTCGCCAGCGTAATCACGCATTAGCATTGCGGGCCCGCTCGCGGTTGAGTGAGGTCCTCGGCGTTCCCGCCCCCTTGCCGCCGGAGATGATTGCAAACATGACGGCCTTCCCCCTTCCGTCCTCAAGCGATGAAACGCCCGTGAGCGCGTTCGGTGCCGACCCCCTGCAGATCAAGTTGATTGAGAATCACCGCATCGAGATCCCGATCTTTCCCTGGCCCGCTGCGCCAGAGCGCGTGCTGCGGGTTTCGGCACAGCTTTACAATGACGAAAATGATCTTGAGGCTTTGGTTGCCGGGCTGGCCAAGGAAGGGATCGGCCACTGAGTTCATAGGGGCTGGCAAAGCCTCCCCATGGACCGATTCTTTCAGCGTGGAGTATCGTCCCTAGTGCAGGTTTAGGGCGCCAAGGCGCTTTTCGCGGTCTGCCGCAAAGTGTTGGATACCCTTCAGGAGATTGACCGGGTCGAGGTGTGCCTCTTCGACGATCTCCCCGAGGGAGCCACCCGTACGCCAACGATCGTCCCAGTCACTCGTCATGGCATAGGTCTCGGCGACTTTACTGGAAAGCCACGGGTGCATGCCTATTTTGGAACCGTTCGAGATCACCGTCGAGTCCACCCAGTCGGTCTTGTGCAAAACCGTGTCCTGGTAGCTCTTGTCTTGGAGCATGAAGAGTTCATGGCTGACGGCCGCGACGATCTTGCAGTTGGGGGCATCGCCCTCTAGGAAGCGCGGCAGTAACTTAAAGATCGACTCTGTACTGGCGGTGCCCTCAACAATCAGCGTGCCCTCCTTCGGCCGTGTAGGGTCGTAGTCCCGGATCACATAAGCGCCGCGAGCGGCTTCCATGTGGCTGGGAACGCCCAGGGCCTTGCGGTCGGGAATGGTGACCCCGGGTCGAGTCAAGTGCAGGGCGATGATGGGCACATCGGTGGCCAAGGCTGCCGCGAGGCAGGGGGCCACTTCGTTGGCTTCCCAAGGGTGCAGGTTGATCACTTGGCCTTTGGGGAAAAGCTGCGTGACCACCGGTGCGAAAATGCCAAAGTGCGTGCGGCTGTCCTCGGCGGTCTCGGGACCCGAGTGTCCCGCAACCCAAATCACCTTGCCCACTTTCAGTTCGCAATCCTGTGCCAACTGACTGAAGAGGCGCATTAGGCCGTACTTCAAGTAGCTGAAAGATCCATAGGTACTGCATGAGCCCCAGTAGCCACTGAAGGAAGCCTCAGGGTCCGCGCTGAAGTTCACCGAGGCCGCGCCACAAACCAAACCAGCATTGGTGAATTCAGTGATTTGCTGGGGCAGGATCGCGCCTTCTCGGTTGGAGTTTCGCTCATACCAGCCGAAGCCCTTGTTGCTGCCGTAGTCTCCGCCGAATCCAGAGATTGCGGTGGAGTCCGCAAGGTCTGCCGAGCAAGCCAGGACAAGGGGGCGGCCCATGGCCTCGCGGGCCTTGTGGTTGACCCACGCCCCGAAGAGCTTGAAGCCATCCTTGTTGGCCTTCTTG
Organism: Planctomycetota bacterium; assembly: GCA_028823345.1. Classification (GTDB taxonomy): domain Bacteria; phylum Planctomycetota; class UBA1135; order UBA1135. The sequence continues at coordinate 23,458 of JAPKBR010000019.1, read as the reverse complement.
GTGCCCGCGGGGAAGAATAAATCCCCCGGTAGCTGGTCCAGCGCAAGCCAGTCCTTCTCCTGTGCAAGGTCTCTTCCTGTGGCAGGCTTAGTCGAGGGCAAGCCCTCTGCCATTTCCAAGAGCCGGTCTGAAAGGTACTCGACCAACCCAGGGGTATTTTCTAGCACGCTGAACACAGTCTTGAACCAACCGCGGGTCTGATCGCGGCAGGCGTCTTCGCCGAGATCTGTTGTGTCGTCCTGGCCTTCGAAGTTGACCTTGTAGCGATCCGCAAAATCCTTGCGGCAGCGCCAGAACAACTCGGAGTTTCTGCCATGTGATTTGCCGTGGCTAGGGGCGTCATAGCTGTAATAGCCGCGGCCCTTGCGGGTTTTGAACCAGACACAGCCCGGCTTGCCTTCCGTGTCGTCCGCGTGGACGATTTCCAAGAGCGCGCGGGTCATGGCCTCAAAGTCTTCGCCATCTTCCACGCCGGCGACACGCCAGCCATAGGGCTTGAACCAATCGTCGGGTCCGCCGTGCACCACAGTCGAGTTGGCGAAGGTATCAATCCCATGATCGTTCCAGTCCAACAGGTAAATCAAGTTATCAAGGCCGAGACCAAAGGCGCTGTTCTTCACCTCGTGGTGCGCGCCGGCGCTGTGACCTCCTTCGCCTTCGAGAGCAAAGACCTTTGCTCCGGACCCTGAATGCTTGAGGGCCATGGCTTGACCCAGGGCCGCCGGAGCTCCGTGCCCCGAAGGCCCGGTGTTCGCTTTGAAAAAGAGGGTCTTGCCCTCCATCTCCGCGTGGCCGGGTAGTTGGCCGTGGTGCCGTAACTGCAGCAAGTCTTCCCAAACCAGTTGGCGGTTGTCGGCGTTGGGAACCAAGAAGCGATCGTCGCCAGTTTGCTTGTGCCGCAGGCGGAGCGCTTCGTTGTAGACCGCCAACATGGCGTAGACCGCGGGGTTCGCATGACCCGCCACCAATACAAAACGATCTCCTGCCGGGTTTTCGGGCTGGCGAATATCAAAGCGCATGCCCGCCCCAAGAGTCGCAGTCACCAGCATGGGGACCTTGGATCGGGAACCTCCGGGGTGCCCGCTTTGTCGCAGGTTGAGCATCAAGTCCACGCCCTGGTCGATCAGGTCGGCGAGGACTTGCCAGTGGGGAAAGTGCTGGGAGAGCTCCTCAAGGGAGGGGCGGTCTTGGGTGGTGGTTTGCGTCATGGGGAAATTCCTAGGCAAGGAGGATACCGCTCGGGGAGGTTGTTTGGGGTGTGGTTTGACTGGGTATCCATAGGAACGCCTCCCCTCCGCCGAGATGGGCGAAGGAGAGGCGTTCCCTGTGGGCGCCGTTGGGGGGCGCGTGGGGCTCAGTCGGCGCTTGCGGACAGCTCGTAGTGCAGTGAAGCCTCGGCCTCGATGCCGCCGGCCATCTCTTGGCCGCCGGCGTCCATGTTGCCGGAAGCGTCAATGATCATGACGATGTCGATTTCAAGGGCCATGGCAACGAAGTGCCCGGCCCTTGCGTCCCAAGTGACTTCGCCCGTGGCCTCGGCGGCCATCTCAAGCACGACGGACATGTCGAGGGCCATTTCCGGGGGCATCTCAGCTTCGATGGTCTCAAGGATCATGTCGCTCAGGTCCAAGTTCGACTCGAACTCGCTGCTAAGCTCGATCACCATCAAGGAGCGGCCGTCAACTTCGCGGCTGCCTACATACGTGCACGTAAGCACCATGTCTTCGCTGATCATCTCGAGGGCTTCGTCGATTTCAATCGGCATGTCCCCTTCGCTGGCTTCTTCCTTGGCCTTGTCGAGGGCTTTGTTCACATCCATGCCGGGGGCGAGGATTGCCATCAGGTTGGCGCCTCTCAAGGTCCAAGAGTCCCCTTCGGAGACGGAGCCTTTGGGCAATATGGAACGCAGGTCGAGATCCTCAGCGAAGAGCGCGATGTCCTCGGGATCAGCGTCGTTCTCTTCGTCCTCGACAGAAATCGTGTGGGCCTCTTCTTCGGCGTCCCACTTGAAGATCAGGGTCTGGCCCTCTATGGAGTTGCTCTCGTTACCAGAGTCGCCGGTGCCGGAGGAGTACTGGCCAGCCATGGTCTCGACCGCCCGGTGCAATTCCATGGTCCGTGCGCCGTCCATCTTGACGTAGTCGTCTACCACGGACAGCACGTACCCGAAGGAGCCGTTGGCGTCAGCGAGATCAAACTCGCCACCAAGGGCGGCGGGATCGATTTCTTGTCCGTTGAAGTTCAGCAGCATGTCGTCCAGGCTGGCCTCCACGGTGATCTCGAAGTTCTTGCTCAACGAGGAGCCTTCGGCGACAGAAAATTTGACTTCGTCCTTGGGAAGGGCAAAAGCCAACAGGCCGGCGGTGGCGGCCAGGCAAGTGAGGGTGAATTTGGTGTTCATTACAGGTGTTTGGGTGGGGGGCAATTGGGGGTGCAGACTCATGTGGTGCCCCATACGATGATCCCCCCAGGATATTTCAAAGGTAGGGGGGTTGGGGTCTATTGTGCCCCGGGAGCCGTCCTGGGCTTACTCATCCCAGAATCGCCGCAGGCCCTCCAGGGCGCCCCTGGCGTGGGCGCCCTCCCCGGGGGCGGCGTCTTCCAGGGCCAGAAGGAGGGCTCGGACGGCGAGGGCTTCAGATAAGACCGGGAGGGACGACTGGGACAGGGCTGTGCGGGCACATTCGTGAATATGCAGAAGGCCTCCCCCGTCGGCTGCCACCTGGGTGCCGCTGGCCAACAAGTTGACCGCTAGGGCGATTCGAACCTCGGGGTCTTTTTCCATTTCCAAGGCACCGAGCAAGATCGCGCCCACTTCTGGGCTGGCGAGTTTCCAGGCTCCACGCAGGGCGGCCAGACGCACGCCTCCATTTGAGCTGGTCAATCGTGCGCGTAACCACTCACCGGGAACCGGCCCGGACAGGACGCGATCCAACCGTCGCTGGGCATCTTGCACTGGGTGCTTCCAGTCAAAAGCCGCGTACCAAGTGTTCCAGTCGTCGCTGCGGGTTTCGCGCCAGAGATCAAACACCAAGGCCCAACCGACCAGGTGCGCTAACACATTTTGACGGACTGAAGAGGCGCTCATGGAATCTAGATCCAGGATGTCCTGCAGCTCCAATCCATCTGGCCGTCGGGCGTGGAGCTCGGCCCAGGGCCATGCTGCAAATCCATCGCGCACCCAGTGTTCCTCGAACATCAGCCCGTCAGATAACAGGCACGCAACCCCCTCTTCAAACCACAGGGGTAATTTATTTTGATCTTCAGCGAGTCGGGCATGGACGAGCTCGTGCACCAGTGTTGGCAAACTCGGGTCCCGCACAAAAATCTTGCCTGCTTGCGATGGGTCTGTGCCCTGCAGGTGATAGCCGCGCACTTCGGTCTGGTGCATTCCGGCCACGGGCTGGGAGGCTTCCGCCGCGTGCACGACCCCTTGCCCGTCTTCCGTGAGGTGCACGGGCCCAGCAAGGGCGTGGATTTGCACCGGGTTCTGGAAAGGTCCCAGCCAAGCCTCCACGGCTGCTTTTGCGGGTTCTACCTGGACCCGCCAGGGGTCCTCTTGTATCAGGTTAGGGCTCGCTTCGTGCAGGGACCAGCCCTCATAGGACCCCACCGTGCGCCAGGTGGCGCACCCGGCGGTGGCGAGGATCAGAATTGTGAGTGGGCGCCAAGACATTGGGGCACCGATTGTAAATCCCAGACCCGATCACTGGCCTCGGGATTTCCAGTGGCTCACTTTGGAACACGCTAGGGTCCCTCTGCGCTATCCTCTTGGGGTCAATCACTCACCCCGCGATACAAGAACCATGGCCACTTGGAAAGCAGAACTCGACCGTCCCAGCAGCATCGTCCTGATCGTCGTCACCGAAGACGACGGCAGCGATCATGATTATCAGTTTGACTTTGACCCCGCCACGGGTCGCTGGGAGTTCGCTGAGCGCGATCTCTTGGATCGCGACTTTGGCGAGGAGTGGGTCGACGAGATGGAAGAAGAGATCGAGCGCCTGATCGCGCTGGGCGTAGCGGGCCAGGATTAGTCAGCGTATGGATTCGGCACGGCGCGTATTCTGTTTGGTTATCGACTCCCTGGGTGTCGGTGCTCTGCCAGACGCTGCTTCTTTTGGAGACTCGGGGACGCACACCCTCGACCACCTCGTGGAAGCGGCCGGCGGATTGGACGCACCCCATTTAAGTGCGCTCGGATTGGGCGCGATTGAAGGGGTCGAGAGTCTTCCACCGAAGTCCTCTCCCACCGGCGCCTTTGGTCGCATGGCTGAGGTCTCTCCGGGTAAGGACACACCCACCGGCCATTGGGAAATGATGGGTTGCCCATTGGATGAAGCCTTCCCCCTGTTTCCCGAGGGCTTTGACCAAGGCCTCCTCCGACGCATTGCTGAGGCCGCCAAAATCCCCGGTTGGCTCGCAAACCACGCCGCCTCGGGAACAGAAGTGATCGAGCGCTATGGTGCAGAGCACCAGGCCAGCGGCAAACCCATCCTTTACACAAGTGGGGACAGCGTTTTCCAAATCGCAGCCCACACCGAGCATTTTGGGCTGGAGCGACTTTATTCGGTTTGCGAAGTCGCCCGGGAAATGCTGAATGAAATCAACGTGGGGCGTGTGATCGCCCGGCCCTTCGAGGGCGAGGCGGGCAGTCTGCATCGCACCTATGACCGCAGGGATTGGTCCGTGCCACCTCCCCGAACCACTAGCCTTGACCGTCTGGTGGAGGCGGGGGTAGAGGTCGTTGGAGTGGGCAAGATCGAAGACCTGTTCAGCGGTCGCGGCATCAGTCGTGCCATTCACACCGAGGGCAACGCACATGGCATGCAAGTGACCCTCGATTTGGCCAGGGACTTGGCTGCGGGATTTGTGTTCGTCAACTTGGTCGACTTCGACAGTTTGTATGGACATCGACGGGATCCGCACGGGTACCGCGGGGCTCTTGAGTCGTTTGACCGGGAGCTCGGCCAGTTGCTGGGAGCCCTGCGCCCGAGCGACCTTGTGTTCTTGACCGCCGATCACGGGAATGATCCGACCTTTACCAAGGGCACCGACCACACCCGGGAATATGTACCGATCTTGATGACTGGACCGGGAGTCGCCGGAGGTATCGACTTGGGCACTCGCCGGTCGTTCTCGGATTTGGGGGCGACCATTGAAGAGGCCTTTGGGCTGATCCCTGCGGCTCCTGGCAAGTCGTTCTTGCAGGAGGGCTTGAAGTGATGGACGCGGCGGCATTGGTGCGCATCAAGCGCGACGGAGGCGCTCTGAGCTCCGATCAGGTGCGGGCATTTGTCATGGGCTGTACGGACGGCAGCATCGGCGAAGGACCGGCGGCGGCCATGCTGATGGCGATCCTATTCCAAGGTCTCGATAACCAAGAGCTAGCGGTTTGGACCGAGGCCATGATTGACAGCGGCGACCGCTTGGACTTGCCCGACGGCCCTCCCCTGGTGGACAAGCACTCCACTGGCGGCGTGGGCGACAAGTTGTCTTTGGTGTTGGCTCCGGCCTTGGCTGCCGCGGGGGCTCGGGTTCCCATGATCAGTGGCCGAGCCCTTGGGCATACGGGCGGGACTCTTTGCAAGCTGGAGTCGATCCCCGGGTTTCAAGTGGAGCACGCGCCAGAAGACCTCGGCAAGCTCTTGGGGGTAGCGGGTTTCTTCATCATCGCGCAGGGCCCAACTCTGGTTCCCGGCGACCGGCTCTTTTATGGGCTCCGCAACGCGACCGCCACAGTGGAGTCCGTTCCATTGATAGCCTCATCGATCCTTTCCAAAAAACATGCAGAAGGCCTTGCGGCATTGGTGTTGGACATCAAAGCTGGTTCCGGTTCTTCGTTCGTGGAAGAAGAGCAGTCCTTGGCCTTGGCAAAAGGCTTGGTTGGTTTGGGTGCTCAACTGGGCATTCGCACCGTTGGTATTCGCAGTGCCATGGACCAACCCCTTGGCCAAATGGTGGGCAACGCCCTTGAGGTTCGAGAATCCATCGATTGCCTCGAAGGTAGTGGCCCGGCGGATCTGCGTCAGTTGACCGTTGTCTTAGGGGGCGCCCTTTTAGCCGCGGCTGGCTTGGCGGATGATGATGCGGGAGGCGAGGCGCAGATTTCGAGGGTTCTGGACAGCGGGCAGGCCCGGGAGGTTTTTGGGCGCGGAATCAGTGCCCAGGGTGGTCGACTGGAAGAGCTTGCCCTGGAAGCCAAAACCGAGGACTGGTGCTCGCCTGCTAGCGGCGTCCTGGGAATCCGGGACTGTCGAGAGATCTCCTATGCCAGCGCCGCCCTTGGGGGCTTGCGCGATGGCAACGGCACGCCGCCGGATCCGGCCGTGGGGATCGAGTGGCTTGGCCGAGCGGGGGACGAGGTCCAGGCGGGCCAGATTCTGGCGCGCATTCACCACCGCGAGAGTCGTGGCTTGAAAGAGGCCCGCGCACGCCTGGCGCAGGCGATTGATTTCGAAAATCCTAGGCCGCCCCTCCCGCTCATCATCGGGCGCCTTGATCCATGAGCCTCCTCCCCCTTGCTTTCGTGCTGTGCCAGTCGGTGCCATTCGGCGCGCCTGTGCCAAGCATGGACTCTCTAGCGTTTGAGCCCCGAGAGCCCACCGCACCAGAACTGTTGCTGGTGGAGATGGGCTGGATCGATAGTCCGATCGGGCCCGATCAGTTTCAACCGGATTCAGGAATGGTGCTGTTGTTGCACGGCATCGGTGATGGCTCCAAGGCAGATCCGGTTAACTTGGAATACGCTCAAGCTTGGTTTGACACCGAAATGGATCGCGGTTTGGCTTTGGTGAGCGTGATTCAGGCAGCTCCAGGTTCCATAACTGCAGCCCAGTGGATCAAAAATTCCGGAGTGCACCACCCCGTGGCCACCGTGCCCGTGGGCGACACCTGGAGTGACAGCACCCAAGAGGGCGTGCTGACTCTGGTCTCGCGTAGCGGCATTCTTCTTTGGCGTGGGACGGACCTTGAGGAGGCCATGTTCAAGTTGCAAACCGCGTACCTTTGGCCCGAAGCACCCAAGCCGGGGGGCATCCCGCCGCCGGTTTTGGGCGAAGCCTGGGCGCGTTATCATGACGGCCAATGGGCCGATGCCCGGGCCTTGGCAACTGAGGCGGGACCTACCCCCTCGGTGGGTGAAGGGGTGGTGAGCCAAAGTGATTTCTTGGCCTTGATCGACCGTCATGAGGGCAACCTCTTGGCGCAGGTGCGTGCCCTCCCCGCCTCTCCTGAATTGCACGGTTTGGTGACCGCGGCAAACATACGTGAGGCCTTGATGCGCGGATTTCCCGGGTCGACCGCCACCAAGGAGGTTCTCACTTGGTTTGGATCTCAAAGGAAACGGGAGGGGGGTAGTGCCCGTTTGCGCCTTGCGGCGGATTGGATCGCCATCGCACCCCAGCGTCCTGTGGGTTATCCTCGCCTGCAATTCTTGAATCGCGATGACCTCCGAACGCGCTTGCAGAGCATTATTCAACGGGCAGAAGGCACACCCCTCAGCCGCTATGCTGACGCCCTGCTCAAGATGCGTCCCTCGGGCCGGCTTTCCTCGAACGCCTTTTCCTTCCTTCCAATTCTCCGGGGCATTCTTGGCCTAGCCTTCTTTGTGGTGCTCGCGTGGCTCATGTCACGCGACCGAAAAAAGTTTCCCATGCGCGTGGTGATCGGCGGGCTTGCTTTGCAGGTTGCGTTGGCGGCTTTCTGCTTGAAGACCGAGGTTGGGATCGTTGTGTTCGAGGGCATGGCGCACTTTGTGACCAAGCTGATATCTATGGCCAAACCAGGAACCGAACTGGTGTTCGGTGGTCTGGCCCGCGGTGATTGGGGTGACGGGGGCTGGGGCTATGCCTTTGCCTTTGTGGGAGACGGGTTGCCCGTGATCATCTTCTTCAGCGCACTGATGGCGGTCCTCTATCACCTGGGGATCATGCAGTTCCTGATCCGCGGCATGGCCCGCTTGATGTCATCTACTATGGGAGTCAGCGGAGCCGAATCCATGGCCATGGCGGCCAACGTATTCGTGGGCCAAACCGAGGCACCCTTGGTGGTTAAGCCCTACATCCCCACCATGACCAAGTCGGAGCTTAACGCCCTGATGACCGGCGGGTTCGCGACGGTCGCCGGTTCGGTTTTAGCGGTTTACTTGGGCCTCTTAGGTCCCGAGTTCGGGCCGCACCTTTTAGCGGCATCGGTGATGAGCGCCCCGGCGGCGTTCTTGATCGCGAAAATAATCCTGCCCGAGACCGAAGTTGCAGTCACAACAGGCGCGGCCGAGTACAAGATCGAGCGTACCTCAGCCAACGTGATCGAAGCAGCGGCAAACGGGACGACAGATGGTCTGAAGTTGTGGCTGAATGTGATCGCCATGCTGATTGCATTCATGGGCCTGGTTCAGTTGGTGGACTGGATATTGGCCTTTGCAGCTGACAACCCCCTTTGGACATTTGAAGGAGGCTTGTCCCTGGACATGATCCTAAGTCGGATCTTTGCGCCGGTGGCCTGGATGATCGGTGTGAGCAACTGGCACGATTGTCAGCTGATGGGGTCGCTCTTGGGCACCAAGGTGGCGGTCAACGAGTTCATCGCGTTTAACAGCATGTTGGAGCTCATCAAGTCGCCGGCTGGCGAAGGGTTCAGGGATCCGCGCACTGCGCAAATGGCGGCGTATGCCCTCTGTGGCTTTGCCAACTTTGCTTCCATCGGAATCCAAATTGGGGGAATCTCACCCCTGGCCCCCGAACGACGGCCGTTGATTGCATCTTTGGCCTTGCGCGCCATGATTGGAGGCGCATTTGCTTCTTGGATGACCGCAACCGTGGCGGGAATGTTCCTTTGAGCCAAGAATACGGAGACTTGGCCGCTTCCCTCGCGGCAGAGATGGCGGGCAAAGAGCTCGGCGGGGCAGAGGTCCTACTCGTGCTTGGCTCGGGCCTTGGGGCATTCATCGACCAGGTTGAGGATCCTCGGGTTTGCACCTTTGATGAGCTGCCAAATATGCCGCGCTCAAGCGTTCCGGGTCACAGCGGGCGTTTTGTGCGCGGGCGTGTGGCGGGGCATGAGGTTCTGTGCCAGGCGGGTCGCGTGCATCTCTACGAGGTAGACTCCCCGGAAGTCGTGACCCGAGCCGTAAGGGCCACTGCCTTGTTGGGCGTGCCCAGGGTGCTCTTGACCAATGCAGCCGGCGGTCTCGAAAAGGACTGGCCCGTGCCGTCATTGATGCGCGCAACCGGGCACTTGAACATGACCCACCAGGTGGCGCCGGGGGCAGCTCCTGAGGGCGGAGGGAGCGTCTACTGTGCGGAAATATCTAAAGCCCTCGTTGATGGCGCGGCGGAAGCTGGGGTCGTCATCGAGAGTGGGGTCTATGCGGGAATGGTAGGCCCTGGATATGAAACTGCGGCCGAGATCATCTGGCTCGCGGGCCTAGGGGCCAATGCGGTGGGCATGAGCACAGTCTTAGAGGCAGAGGCGGCCCATGGGGCAGGAATGGGGGTTGGGGCGGTTTCTTGCATCACCAATCCCGCCGCGGGCATTTCCATGAGTGCCCTCAATCACGAAGAGGTGGTGCAGGCCGGAGCCCTCGCAGCCGAGTCCTTTGGGGCATTAATCACGGCCTTTGTGGGCAACTTGCCGGTGGACTTGCTCGAAGGTTGACCCGGTGGCTCTTGAAGCGGGGCACGCGGAAGCGTAAACCTGCCTCTAGATGTTCACCGAGACTTGGAGAAGACGGTGGGGCCTAAGGCAGGCTCCTTTTGCTCATGAAGATGCGGATCACGATCCGCTTCTTGATCGTGTGGATTCCTGGGCGGTGCATCCAAGCTACGAGCGGCTCGTGGATTTGAATGGGGGCCCGAGTTCTGCGGTCATTTTTGGCGAGCGTGGCAGCGGCAAAAGTGCTCTGCGGCGGAGCGTGGCCAAGGGCCTCAAGGCAGACGGCAAGAGCCTGACGGTGGAGGTCACTGATGTGGACCCGTGGCTGGAGATTTTCAAGCTCCAAGCGGGCCAGAGCAAGCAGCGCGCCAATGGGTTTGCTCGTCTCGATCGGGCGGACCTGATCGACCTCATGCTGTCCGCTGCGACAATGCGCCTAGGGGAATCACTCAAGGCGGAGCCCAGCCGCTTGAAGAAACTCTCTTCAAGTCAGCGCGCCGAGCTATGCCTACTGGTGGCTGCCTATCACGCAAACTTTGAAGGGGATCGCGAGGAGCAAGTGTCCCACCTGCTATCGGCGAGCCGCCCTTGGTGGAAGTCCGTTGGGCGGGCGATATTCGCCGTCTTAGGCGCGGCGGGTTGCCTTGTGCCCCTTGTGCAATTGGGAGGTCGGGTTTCGATCGAGCCTTCAGCAACTTTGCCTGTGGCCCTCGTTGGCGCAGGAATGTTGGGGCTCATGGCTGCCCACTCCCTTTGGCGCACCTTGATGGCCCGCCGGGCCATGGGACGAATTGCGGCTGAGATGCGAATCACCGCACCGGACCGAAGATTGATGCGTAGGGCGCTGACAGTGCTCCCCAGGGGCAGCGCGCCGGTGCTCACCCAGGGGGAGGAAACCCGCGAGGAAGGGCGCTACCGTCTGCTTCAGGGGTTGATTCAGCTTGTACGCGATATGGGCTGGTCGGGCCTTGAGCTGCTGGTGGATCGCATCGATGAATCTACCCTGTTGCAAGCTCGGGTGGATTGTATGGGGTCTTTCATCGATCCCGTCCTAGAACACAAACTGCTGCAGCTTGATGGCTTGGGCTTGAAGTTGTTCTTGCCCGTAGAGTTAACTCCCCTGGTGCGCGGGGCTGGCCCCGAACGCTTGCGTCGCATGCGCCTTGACAAGGCAACGTTGGTGGATGAACTGCGCTGGAGCGGCCAAGAGCTGCTCGAGTTAGCGGATCGTCGCTTGGTTGCGGCCTCTAATGGACCGGCGACATGTCTGGGCGAGTTGTTGGGCGAGGACCTGGACCTAGTCGAGATGAAGGACGCCCTGCACACCCTCGGCACTCCGCGTTTGGCGTTTGCTTTCTTGCGCGACCTCTTCGAAGACCATGCCCGCGAGCTGCCTGATGACCTCCATCGGGACTCTGATGGTTGGCGCGTGAGTCGCGGCGCCTTTGAGCGGCAAAGAGCCGCATCGAGTGACCGGGCTCGAACCCTGCGGCGCATGATGCGGCAGACTTCGGTGATGCGCGGGACCGTGGAGTCCTAAGGGCCGGGCTGCGGACCCTCAACTGGGCGCGCAGGCGTCGCGGGGTGGACTCGTTCGAGTGCCCCTCTTGAGTGGCTCCCCAGAAGGGATCGGTCAATCACTGTCGCCCGACTCAATGCATTCATCGGTATCGACTGCAGCTTCTAGCACGCGTTCGACTTGGATCTGCGGCATAGTTGCCGGATCGAGAATCGCACCGCCAAGGGGCCCCGCTTGGGGAATCACCGGCAGCTTGGGCTCGTCGGCTTCCATGGGCACGATCAAGAGATCGGGCTCGGTAGCGCCGTACTCCAGGGAGAGCTCCTCGATCTTGGAAGTAGCAATCCCAGCGCGCTCCTTGAGGGTCGCAAGGTGCGCCAGTATGCGCCGTTGTTCCAGCAGGCGCCGCACGAGCTCGTTCACCTTCAACTCGAGCTCCTTGTCGCGCTTGGCGAGGGAATCGTGCAAGGCTTCGATGGCTGCAGCGCGGTAGCTGCCCACCACCTGTTCTTGCAGGTGGTGCACGGTTTCGTGGAAGAAGCGACTCTTGAACACATCGACTTTTCGCACCAGGGCAGCCCGGGCATCGGGGCCCAAGCGCTTTTGTTTGATGTCCACGGGGATGCGCAGCGCGGGGCGATCAGGATCTCCGAGCAGATTGCGCCGCACCTTTTCTAGGGGGCGCAGAAGGATCCAGTCAAAGAACCCGCGCTTGATGGGGAGCTGACTCGTGGTCAGAGGGACATCGATGGCGCGCCGGATGTTGCTATCGGCCAAACCGCTGACTACTTCGCGGCCGATGAAGTTGATGTCGACGCCGGCGGTGTAAAGGTCGCTGGCGGTGTCGGTGGTCAGCAAGACGCCGGCTGTGCCAGAGAGAACTTCTTGGCTCAGGATTTTCCGTACATGGCTCGCGAGCTCTGCCTGATAACGATCGAACGCCGGCACAAGGTCATCTTCGATTAGGGACTGGAAGCTGGCCGTGGTGGCAAACCAACGGGCCAAAATGGTATCGAGGTTCCGTTCAGTTTCGCTGGAAGCCAAACGTGCTTGCTCCCGAATGCTGGGGGCGAGGCGCTCGGTCAATTCGCCGAACACAACCGCCCAATCGGTGGAATCAAGGCGCTCGATGGCCTGCCGCCGACGGTTGACGTCCTGGCGCCTTGCTTCAAGGTCTTCGACCATGTTTTCGAGCTTGGACACCTCTGGGTGTCCGAGCAGCCGGCCCGCTTCATCAAGCAGGGTCTGCGCTCGGCGCAAGCTATCCCCGAGGAACGCAACCAAGTACTCGGTCGAGTTCAGGTAATCACTTAGGTCTCGCTGGAAGGCTTCGAAGTCGATTTGGCCTTGGATTGCTTCGGGGGCATCATCCCCAGCGAGGCGAGCGCTTGCGGCGCGCAAGAGGTCCACCGGATAGATTCTTAGTCGGCCTTCATCGGCGGCACGCTTGAGGGGCGCGCTCATGGCGAGGTTTTCAAAGGCGTCGATGATGCGTAGAGGATCTTCTTGTTCAAGGCTCGGGACCAACCGTCCGTCGGGGGCCAGGTCGCGCTTGGCGGAGTCCAAGTTGACCACCAAGAAGATGCGGCTGAAGAGGTCCAGCAACTCTTCGAATTCTTCGAAGACCTGTTCGAGGAACAAGTTGTCTGACTTGACCACGAAAATTGCGCAGCTCGCTGCATCGCGGAAGTCGCGGGTCATTTGGCTGTAGCCGAAACGCATGCGCGCATAGAGTCCCGGGGTATCCACTAGGACCGCGCCGGATTCAGCTAGTTCTTCCGCGGGCAAGCGTACGTCTACTCTGCGGATGGCCTCGGGGTAGTGCAGCGCAGGATCGAAGACCTCACCTCCTTCTTCGGCAGAACGGATACGGTCAGCAAGCTCCGTGTGGGCGCGATTGATGAACAGGTGTAATGCCGTGGGATCGGTGAACCGCTCGCTGCGACCGGAATAGCGGGTCACGTCAAAGGAGCGTGTTTCCCCGTGGGAAACGAACACCATGCAGGGGTATGCGGGCAGGCTCGAAACCTCGCTCACATAGGACCGTGCGATGCCATTCATCAGGGTGGACTTGCCACTTTTTAGGGGGCCGAACAGCAGCACATAGGCCTGTTGTTCGCTGACCTTTCTCACCAACGCTTCAAACTGGTGCTGCAAATCGAGCAGGTCTGCGCGCACCGCCTTTCCGGGCATGTCGGGCCCGGCCTTGAGCAGAGCTTCTGCACTTTCGTTCAAGGGGTCGAGGAGAGGGCGGAGGACCTCGTCGAAGGAATTACAGAACTGGCTGAGCAGGGTGCGCATGGAAAAACTCTGGTTGGGTGTCCCGCCCACAGCACCCTAAAGCGGGCGACTTGGAACGGAGGACGATGATCCCAGGTGCTATCCCACAGATCCGGGGAGGTGATCTCAAGGATTCCGTAGGGGTTCTCTCTTCTGGGCGCGTCCAGGATGGGTTCGGGCCCCATGGGGAGGATCTTGAATCTCAGCTCTTCTCGTAGGCCCTGGGGTGGCATAAGCTGGCGCTGATGATCGACGAGGCCACAATCCGCACCATTGCACGCCGTGCGGCGGGACGGGTAGCGAGTCCCAGCTCTGGGCCCATTGAGATGCCCGCGGAGGTGACGGTCCTGGAGGCTCCGCGTCCCGTTTCCGGTGCGGCCGAGACCCCCAAGCGTCTCGAGCCCCCCTTGATCACCGAGGCCTGCCTGAAGGACGTTCCCGATGGGGGCATCTTCACCGTCTCCCCAAGGGCCCAATTCACCCTTGCGGCCGAGGAGGAAGCCCATCGCCGGGGCATCCGGTTCAGTGAAGGGGTGCCCGCCGCCGGGGGCGGCCTGAGGCGCACGCGCGGAACAGCCCGGGTTGCGGTTTCCAGCGACCACGGCGGCTTTGCCCTCAAGGGTTCGATTTTGGAATCCTTGCGAGAGCTCGGCCACTTTGGAATGGACCTTGGCCCCGCGGACAATCGTCCCTGCGACTGGCCCGAGCGCGCTCACGAAGTCGCCGAGGCCGTGGCACAGGGGCGCGCAGATTTGGGCGTGGTCATCGACACGGTGGGGATTGGTTCGGCCATGGCCGCCAACAAGGTCCCCGGTGCTCGCGCCGCAAATTGCTGGGACGTAGCCGTGGCGCGCAACGCTCGCGAACACAATCACGCCAATGTACTGGTCTTGGGATCCCGTCACCTGACGGCGTCCTCGGCACACGACATTTTGGCGGCCTTTTGTAGCACCGAGCCGGGCGCTGGGCGGCACGCGCGGCGTGCGGGAATGCTTGACGAAATCGAGGCACGCCATGGGGCTCAAACACGGACGTTGCGATGAACGATGAAACACGACTAGAGGAATTGCTGGTGGAAGTGGGCCGGCGTTTGGTGGCCGCCGGGGTGACTTCCCTGGACGACCTCGACGGAGGCCGGTGCGTGGACCTAGCCCTCCGAATCTGCCCTGAGGACCTCCAGGAGGTCATTCAGGCTGGTGCTTGCCGACTGGGCATGTGCGGCTCGGACCCCACCCGGGTGGGCAATATGGCCAGTCACATTGACCACACTTTGCTCAAGACCGACGCCACGGCGGCCGAGATTGACGTGCTATGCGGCGAAGCGTTGGACAACAACTTTGCGTCGGTTTGCGTGAACAGTTCTTGGGTCCGGCGTTGCTCTGAAATCCTTGGCGGATCGCCCGTGATAGTTTGCACGGTGGTTGGTTTTCCCCTGGGCGCGTGCAGTCCTGAGACGAAAGCCTATGAGGCGCGCCGAGCCATTGAGGACGGCGCTTGCGAGGTAGACATGGTGCTCGCGGTGGGTGCCCTTAAATCAGGGGATGATGGGTTTGTGCGGCGCGACATCAGTGGCGTGGCCGAGACTTGTCACCGTTTGGGGGCGCGGCTCAAGGTCATCCTTGAGACCTGTCTCTTGACTCCCGACGAGATCGTGCGTGCCTCCCGATTGGCGCGTGAGGCCGGGGCCGATTTTGTCAAGACCTCCACAGGTTTCTCCAGCGGCGGAGCCACCGTGGAAGACGTGGAATTGATGCGTCAAACCGTGGGGCCGACCATGGGTGTCAAAGCATCCGGCGGGGTGCGTGACCGCGCCACCGCCGAGGCCATGATTGCAGCCGGGGCAACCAGGATCGGTGCTTCGGCGTCCGTGGCCATTGTGCGCGGTGGCCGGGCAAGCGGAACTTACTGAGTTCTTAGGCCTATGGGCCCTCCGCCGTGCAGGCTTGAGGAATCCAAAACGCCCAGGAAGCGCCCCGCCAGCCCCTATAGGGGGCCTGAGCGGAAAAACGGACCAAAAGAACCTCTTGGGTCCAAGGAATAGCCCTCTGGAGGGAACTGCGAGCCGGTTTGTTGCGTCCCAGGGGTAAGGGTCGTCGCCACAAAGCACAGCAGCTATCTGGCGCTTCATCTATTCTTAATCTCTTGCCAGCCGTAGCGGCTTGAACCCCTCCTTCCAAATCCTCCCCAAAATCCCCCCCCAAACTTCCATCAACCTACCTATGGGACTGTTCAAAAACCTGCGTTTGCACGTGGGTTCCGGCACGGCAATCTGCGTCACACTTCTCGCTTCCTTTGGCTCCGTTCAAGCCCTGCTAGCACCAAGCGAGAAGGGGCTTTTGGCCCCCCGCCCAGAAGCCAAATTGGTTGACATGCCGGCTGCGCCTACCTCTCTCGCCAATGGCGTGATTGGATCCGGACCCCTCCATAAGGTTTGGGTTCGGAGGGATCGTCAGGAGCAGTTGTTCGAGTTGCTGTCCCAAGGTGCGGTGGTTCGCCATCACGTCTACGAGGCTTTCTCGTTGGTCGTGGTGGATGATCGGCGGATCGGGGGAATATCAGGCCTCTTGAGCCGTGGACTCACCGTCCGGGATGACATGGACCTGGTGCTGCTCAACGGTCTGCCCCTCGACGGGCGCCGGCCCGAGGCAACCTTGGCGGCGCTTGACCCCATGGAGCGCTTCGGTGCGCCGACGGAGCTATCCCTTGACCCTCGCTCAGGGCTGTATGTGGTTCAGTTCGATGGGCCCGTCAAGGACGAGTGGTTGCAGGGTTTGAGAGCCCTAGGGACCACATTTATGCAGTTCGTACCATCGAACGCTTATGTGGTGCGCCTTCCCTCCGAACGGGTCGCCGACCTGGAAGCATTCGCAGCTGCACAGGAGTTTGTTCAGTATGTGGGAAACTATGAGCCCGCTTTCCGCATCCATCCGAACCTGCGCTCGGTTTTGCGCGCGGGTCAAGGTCGGGCGCAAAAGGTCATCGTTCAGTTGGTCAATGACGGGCGCGTGAGGGATTCTCTCGAGGAGTTGAGCTCGCTTGCGGATGAAGTCCGCAGCACGAGCGTGGTCGGCCCCTACATCAATGTTCGGGCAACCATTCACCCGTCCGCTTGGCAGACGATTGCCAGCAATGACCGGGTCTTTCAGATCGAGCCCGAGGGCGAACTGCAGCGATATGCAGCCGATGAACGTCAAGGCCAGATTGTGGCGGGTAATGTGACCGGAAACTCCCCCTCGGGGCCGGACTATCTCGCTTGGCTTTCAAGCGTGGGCTTCAATTCTACTCAGTTTGGCAGTTTCTCTGTCAACGTTGTGGACGACGCTTATTCCCTGACTGGGCACCCAGACTTGCCCAACAGTCGCGTGGCCTTCGAACTCAACCCTACGGGACAAACTGGATCCCAAGGTGGTCACGGCTTCTTGAACTCGCACATTGTTGGCGGGTTTAACAATGGCACCGGAACAGCCCTTGAGGATACCGGGGGCTATAACTACGGCTTGGGCATCGCGCCCTGGGCGCAGGTTGGTGTAACCGCTATCTTTGGTTCGGGATCCATGAATGCTTCAAGCTTCGAGAGCCAGGCCTATGGGCTCGGAGCACGTATCAGCACGAACTCTTGGGGTTACACCAACTCCTATACCTACACTTCCAGCGCCCAAGAATATGATTTTTTGACCCGCGACGTGCAGAGCACGGTTGGCGGCAATCAAGAGTACCTAGTAATTTTTGCGGCAGGAAACGATGGGTCCGGCAGTGGTACCGTTGGGTCGCCCGGGGTCGCGAAGAATGTGTTGACCGTGGCGGCCGGTGAAAATGTGCGCCAAACAGGAACCGATGGCTGCGCGATTTCGAACTCGGGCGCGGATAGTTGGCGGGACATCATTAGTTTTTCGAGTCGCGGTCCGGTGAACAGCGCCGGTGGCGATGGCCGTTGGAAGCCTGAGATCACGGCCCCCGGAACCCACGTTCAAGCGGGTGTCCCCCAAAGTAGCTACACGGGATCGAGTGTTTGCAACCAGTACTGGCCTGCAGGTCAGACTCTTTATGGGTGGTCTTCGGGCACGAGCCACTCTACGCCGGGTGTGGCTGGCGGCGCCGCCTTGGTGCGTCAGTGGTTCCTCAATCAGGGTCTCGCTGTGCCGAGTCCGGCGTTGCTCAAAGCCGTGCTTGTGGCTACTGCTGAATACATGTCAGGAACTGGCGCGGGTGGTTCTCTGCCCAGCAACTCTCAAGGTTCTGGCAGTATGCACCTGGGTCGCGCCTTTGATGGTTTGGCCACGATTCGCGAGGATCAAAATCAGCTGCTAACTGCTACAGGCCAGACCTATCAGGTCAATGGCGCCGTTGTGGATGGCGCTCAACCCGTGCGCATCGCCCTGGTCTGGACGGATGCGCCGGGTCCCACGACTGGAGCGCCCTATGTGAACGACCTCAACCTAGAGGTCAGCCTTGGGGGAAACACCTATCTTGGAAACGTATTTTCAGGGGCCACTTCAACCACCGGCGGTTCCGCAGATGTGCGCAACAACACAGAGATCGTGTTTTTGCCGGCGGGAACCACCGGGGCATTCACGGTTACGGTGACTGCCGCGTCCATTGGCGGCGATGGCGTTCCGGGGAATGGGGACAGTACTGATCAGGACTTCGCCCTGCTGATTTACAACGGGTCAAGTGGCCCGCCGCCCTTTGCCGCGAGCTTCAGTGGTACGCCGACGACGGGTCTGCATCCCCTTACCGTTGCGTTCACCGACCACTCCACCGGTGGACCCACCGGTTGGGATTGGAGCTTTGGGGATGGAACGACCTCGACCCTGCAGAGTCCAAGCCACACCTACAACGCCGCGGGCCAGTACAGCGTGTCCCTGACCATCACCGGATCCGGTGGCCCGGACACGATGACGCGCAGTAATTACATCACTGTGACGGATCCTCCGCCCCCCGGATTTAGCGATGGTAGTTTCGAGTTGCAGACTCCTGGCGCAGCGCCCGGGGGTGGGTGGCCGGTGGGGCTGGGAACAGCCAACTTGATATTGCCCTCTGGCGGAACCACTTCGGATGGCGGATTACCGACCCATGGGGCCAATTGGCTCGAGGTTTCGGGCGAGGGCTCTAATGCCACAACGCCCCCATCGAACCCCGGTGGCGCAGGTTCTCCCCCCTCCGGCGGCGCGGGCGTCTCGACGACCTTCAACTATGCGGCAGGTGCCACAGAGTTGACTTTTGACGCGGCTTTCATGCGCAACGAAACTGCAGGTGCCCAGTGGAACGACTGGATGAGCGTGGACATCACAGATGGGGCCAGCTGGTTCAACTTGTACTACGCGGACACGAATACGCCCACCCCCCAGACTTCGTCTCGCAACGGTTTCCCCATGACGGCGGTTTCCAATGTGATTGTGGATCTGGCGACGATCTTCCCCGGCTCAAGTGCATCAACCGTATTCACCTTGACGGTGGAAGTGGGCAACTTGCTCGATGGCGTTCAGGCCTCGATTGGTTACGCGGACAACTTTGCCCTGGGCGGAGCCCTCCCTGCGCCGGTGGCTGATTTCAGTGGTACCCCCTTGAGCGGGACAGCGCCCCTGGCGGTGGCATTCAGCGATGGAACCACCGGATCGGTTTCGAGCTGGGCTTGGGACTTTGGCGATGGGGGAAGCTCCACCACACAGAACCCGGCGCACACTTACACCGCTGCCGGTACTTACACCGTGAGCTTGACGGCGACCGGGCCTGGCGGTTCGGACACTATGGTTCGCGCCTCTTATATCAGCGTCTCTGAGCCTCCTCCGGTTGCGGACTTCAGCGGCACCCCTACCAGTGGCGTGATTCCCCTTGATGTTTCGTTTAGCGATGCTTCAACCGGTGCCGTGGCCAGCTGGGCCTGGACCTTTGGCGATGGGGGCACATCGACCCTTCAGAGCCCCGCCCACACCTATGTGGTCGCTGGTACATACAGCGTGACCTTGTCTGTCACGAGCGCGGGGGGCACGGATGCTCTCACCCGCACGGACTACATCGTGGTCAGCGAGCCGCCCCCGGTGGCCTCGTTCAGTGGTACGCCAACTAGCGGCACATTCCCGTTGACCGTCACCTTTGCGGACGGTTCCACGGGTCCGGTATCGAGTTGGTCTTGGACATTCGGTGATGGCGGGACCTCTACTCTGCAAAACCCGAGTCATGTCTATTCGGCCGTGGGCACCTATAGCGTGAGCTTGACGGTGACGGGTCCGGGCGGGTCAGACACCTCGACCCTCACGAATTACATCAATGTGACCGATCCTCCCCCGGTTGCAGACTTCAGCGGCACACCTACCAGCGGCACGGCTCCGTTGGCTGTTGCTTTCAGCGACGCCTCGACGGGCGTGATGTCTGGCTGGGCCTGGGACTTTGGAGACGGCGGTACATCCACGCTCCAAAACCCAAACCACACCTACACAACAGCGGGAAGTTACACCGTCGCCATGACCGTGACCGGCCCGGGCGGCTCGGACACCTTGACCCGTAGCGCTTATGTGGCCGTTGTGGATCCGCCCCCTGTGGCTGACTTCACAGGCACGCCCACTAGTGGGGTGAGCCCGTTGACTGTCAGCTTTGCGGATGGCTCAACCGGCCCCGTTTCCAGCTGGGCTTGGTCTTTTGGGGATGGCGGCACTTCCACTCAGCAGCAACCGAGTCATGTTTACTCGGCAGCTGGTACCTATTCTGTGAGCTTGGCGGTCACGGGCCCCGGCGGCTCGGATTCAACAACACGCACGAACTACATTGTGGTCAGCGAGCCGCCTCCGGTTGCGGCCTTCAGCGGAGCGCCCACGAATGGAACGATTCCCCTGGATGTGGCTTTTGCTGATGGCTCAACCGGCCTAGTTACGACCTGGTCATGGGATTTTGGAGACGGTGGAAACTCTGCTCTACAAAACCCGAGCCACACCTATACGGTCGCGGGTGTTTACTCGGTGGCTCTGACGGTGACTGGCCCGGGTGGCTCAGACACCCAGGTGCGCACGAACTACATTGTGGCAGGTGTGCCCGCGCCAGTTGCGGCCTTTGACGGCGCTCCAGTTTCGGGGATCGCCCCGTTGAATGTTCTATTCACTGACGCTTCGGCGGGCTCGATAAGCAGTTGGGCCTGGGACTTTGGAGACGGCGGTACATCCACGCTTCAAAACCCAAGCTACACATATTCTTCAGCCGGACTTTTCTCGGTTGCGTTGACGGTGACTGGCCCGGGTGGGTCCGACACCATGACCCGGACGAACTACATCAACGTGGGGGATCCCCCGCCCGTTGCCGATTTCAGCGGCACCCCGACCAGTGGAACCATTCCATTGACGGTGGCATTCAGTGACGCCTCTACTGGCGCAGCAAACGCGTGGTCCTGGGACTTTGGAGATGGTGGTGCCTCAGCGCTGCAAGACCCGAGTCACGTTTACACGGCGTTGGGGACTTACACCGTCAGCCTGACCGTGACCGGCCCGGGCGGTTCCGACCTGCTGGTCCGCACGAATTACATCACGGTGAATGATGCCCCGCCGGCAGAAATCAGTGACGGTAGTTTTGAGGCCCAGACCGCAGGGACTGCTCCAGCTACTCCTTGGACCGTGGACGCGGGGGTCACCCACTTGGTTCTTCCCGCAGGCGGTACCACCAGCGATGGCGGATTACCCACGGACGGGGTCAACTGGCTTGAGCTTTCAGCGGTTGGATCCGATGGGTCGACCGGCCCGTCGAACCCAGGCGGCGCGGGCAATGCCCCGGTGGGGGGCACCGGAGTTTCCACCGTCTTTAACATGGGCGCCAACCAGACCGAGCTGTCCTTCGATGCAGCTTTCATGCGCAACGAAACCGCTAACTCCAACTACAACGATTGGATGAGCGTCGATGTGACCGATGGGGCGACCACGTTCAATGTCTACTACGCGGATACGGGAACGGCTACGCCTCAGACCTCTCTGCGCAACGGCTTCCCCATGACCGCGGTGTCGAATGTCGTGGTTGATTTGGCCGTGTTGTTCCCGACCGCAACTACCGCGACAGTCTTTACATTGACCTCGCAGGTGGGCAATGCCGTGGATAGCATTCAGTCTTCCATTGGCTATGTGGACAACTTCGCCCTCGGCGGTCCGGCCCCTGCACCCGTCGCTGACTTTAGTGGCACACCATTGAATGGGGTCGCCCCCTTGAACGTGGTCTTCAGCGATGCCTCAACAGGCACGGTGGATACTTGGGCCTGGGACTTTGGGGATGGATTCACTTCTACAGCGCAAAATCCCAGCCACCTCTACACGACAGCGGGTAGTTACAGCGTGAGTTTGACGGTCAGCGGCCCGGGGGGCTCGGACACCCTGACTCGTGCAGCCTATGTGGACGTAACCGAGCCTGCCCCCGTGGCCGACTTTGTGGGTACGCCGACCAGTGGAGCTTCGCCTCTCACGGTCAGCTTTACGGATGCTTCCATCGGCAACCTGTCCAGCTGGGCCTGGAGCTTTGGCGACGGTGGGACTGCGACGGTTCAAAACCCAAGCCACGTTTATGCAGCGGTTGGTAGTTACACCGTGAGCTTGACGGTTACCGGGGCGGGGGGTTCGGACCTCTTGACGCGTGTTGCGTACATTGATGTGACCGAGCCCGCCCCGGTCGCAGGCTTCAGCGGAGTGCCAACAACTGGCACATCTCCCTTGACGGTGACTTTTGCTGATAGTTCTACCGGCCTGGTATCAAGCTATGCCTGGAACTTTGGTGATGGTGGGACCTCAACCCTCCAAAGCCCGAGTCATGTTTACTCGGCGGTCGGAACTTATAGCGTGAGCTTGACGGTAACGGGACCTGGCGGTTCGGACGTTTTGACGCGAACGAACTATATCGACGTGACGGAGCCGGCGCCGATCTCGAACTTTAGCGGCACACCAACCAGCGGCGTTTCACCCCTGACGGTTGGATTCTCCGATCTATCGTCTGGCGCGGTTTCGAGCTACGCCTGGAGCTTCGGCGATGGCGGCACCTCGACCCTTCAAAACCCGAGTCATGTGTATTCGGCGGTCGGCACCTATAGCGTGAGCTTGGCGGTGACAGGACCTGGCGGTTCGGACACCTTGACCCGCACCAACTACATCGACGTGGATGAGCCCGCGCCTGTCGCGGGCTTCAGTGGGTCGCCGACCAGTGGCACCTCGCCTCTGACGGTTGGGTTTACGGATGCTTCCACCGGTGCGGTTTCGAGCTACGCCTGGACCTTCGGGGATGGCGGAACTTCAACCCTCCAAGATCCGAGTCATGTGTACTCATCGGTTGGTGTCTATAGCGTGAGCCTGACCGTGACTGGAGTCGGCGGTTCGGACGCCTTGACCCGCACCAATTACATCGATGTGACTGAACCGGCACCCGTGGCGGATTTCAGCGGAACGCCGACCAGCGGAACCTCTCCCCTTACGGTTGCCTACAGCGATGCCTCCACCGGGGCAGCCTCAAGTTGGGCGTGGACCTTTGGTGATGGTGGAACATCAGCTCTTCAAAACCCGAGCCATGTCTATCTCGACGCTGGCACCTACAGTGTCAGCCTGACAGCCACTGGCCCGGGCGGTTCCGACACGATGACTCGCGCGGGTTATATCACCGTGGCAGAACCGCCTCCGGTTGCTAACTTGTCCGGCACCCCGACAAGTGGCTCAGCTCCTCTTATGGTTGCCTTTGCCGACGTGTCCTCCGGGGCTACTGCCAGTTGGGCCTGGGATTTTGGGGACGGCACGACCTCAACGGTCCAACACCCCAACCACACTTTCGTGGCCGTCGGCACCTATACCGTGAGCTTGACTGTGACCGGACCTGGCGGTTCGGACACGATGACGCGTACGAACTACATCGACGCCACTGAACCCGCGCCTGTCGCGGACTTCAATGGAACGCCGACCAGTGGCACTTCGCCGCTGACCGTTGGGTTTACTGATACTTCCACGGGCGCGGTTTCGAGTTATGCCTGGAGCTTCGGCGATGGTGGCACCTCGACTCTCC
>JAPKBR010000058.1 GCA_028823345.1 Planctomycetota bacterium | reverse complement strand
AACAGTGCGCCGGTTGCGGCAGCAATTCAGCCGCAAAGGCCGGGGAACCAGAGATGTGCAAGCGACCTTGCGCCAACATCGGGGCCAAGCCCAGCCGGCCAGCGGCTACCGCCACCGCCTTCAGGAGGCGCGCGCTGAGGAGTAATGGTTGGAACAGGGACCAACCCGCAGCCGCCACCGGGGCCGGCGAGGTGGGCACCAACCACCAACGACGATTCGAGCGGCCGGCAACAACCCAACTGGGGCGTGAGCCGGTGTGTGGAGCCCGCGTGACTGTGATGCCAAAGGCCGCAAACTCGCTGGTCGCGGTCGCAAAAGGATCCTCCTGAGCGGACCGTGTCCCGCACGCAGCGGCAGAGTAGCCACCAACGGATTCGGGCACGATGCGATCGCCTTGGGACATTGGCAATAATCTTCTGACCAATCGGGGGAGGGTGAACACTAGAGCTAGGCAGAAGTAATGAGTTTCCGAAGCGAGAGTCGCCGGCAGGCCTGCCCACTCACCTTCTGACCGTTTATCAAGGCCAGGAGCCTCGAATAACCGTACAAGAAGCAATGCCAACCAGAGCTGGAGTACAGACCTTCGACTAATATACTGAAAAGTCGCTTGGTGGCTTTCACGAGCGCCCCCCTCCCCTCTCAAGCAGAGTCCCAAAAATCGCCGCGTACTTCCCGGCTATCAGCTCCCAGGTGTAGTTATTCTGCCAGCGGGTCATGACAGCCGCTCTCATTCGTTCTTGGGCATTCGACGGCTGCTCTGAAGCCACCAAGTGGGCGCCCAGATCTTCAGCATTCTCAAAGAACAGGCCGTCACCATCGGTTGTTGCCCGATTGAATTCGTTCTCGTGACAAATGCACATGCTGGCTGAGGCCATGGCCTCTAGCAGGGACGGGTTCGTACCACCTACAGTGTGACCGTGCACATAGGAGCAGGCACCCGCACGGAGGGCGTGTAACCTCTCCGCGTCATACACCGAACCAAGGAACGACACACTCGCTGGAGCCCCGCTCATGAGTTCCCGTCCATATGGGCTTGCCGTGCAATCCCCAACGATCAAGAGGGGCCAACGTAAGCGCGACGCGACGAGCCGATAGCCCTCTACGATCTCTCGTATCAGATTTTCTGGTTCGATCCTAGCAACGACGAGGTGATACCCGCGATGCTCCAAGCCGTCCCCGCTCAAGACCTGCTTCAGATCTCCGCGGCGTTGGTTCATAAAGGGATTCTCAAGGGCTCCGTACTCAGCCACGAAGGTGCTTCGCGCTTTGTGCTTCTTCTTGTAATAGGACTCGATAGCCACCGAATCGCAGACAGTGGCGTGACCGACCCATGTCGATAGCCTCTCGGATACATAGAACATCGCGCGCACAACTCTCGACCACTTGGGGCGCCTGGATTCCAAACCATCTGGGTTGACCGCAACCAACATCTTATGCCGGGTCGACCAGGCAAGGGCGCCCCCGGGTGTGCCGCAGACCAGCGTGAGATCGGCAAATTCAGCGGCCTTGGCAAGAGAATCCCTGTAGTAGCGGATGGGGCTCGCTGACTTCGCATAACGGGAGCAGATGCTCCGCACAGGGCCCACCATTTCATCGGACGATTCACAGCTAGCGTCCCCAATGACCGTCACCTCGAGTCCATGTTCCGCAACAAGGAGGGGAGAAACCTGGGCGGCGAAGGTCTCGAATCCTCCGTATCGTGCGGGGATTCCGCGGGTGCCCACAATTGCTATCCGCACGCGAGCTACATGCCCAGAATCGGTCAACCTTGAATGGGGTTCGAAATCGCGTGTGGAATCAAGAGTATTTGTTAACACACCGGACTCATGAACCACCGAATAACAAGGATTGGGAATTGCAGAGATGGTGGATTGATGAGAGGCGCTAGACATTTGAAATGCGACGAAAACCCACTAGGGGCCGATCCGGCGTGCGTTAACCAGCGTCAACACCTTTGGCTTCTTGTTCTCCATACCCGTACCCGTACCCATACCCAGCCCCATATCCACCACTCGCCCGGCTCACAAACACCGCATTGATAATCACCCCCAACAAGTTCACCTCCGACTGGCGCAGCTTAGTCACGGCACTAGTCAGCACCCGCCCCGGAACCACGCCCGACCGATAGATCAGGAGCAGAGCATCGAGGTTACTGGCGAAGTTCGCCACATCAGCAACCACGACGGCCGGGGGCAGGTCGAAGACGACTAGGTCGAAGACTTCCTTGAGTTCATCGATCGTGGCCAGGGCTCGGTCACTGGCCAGGAGTTCTCCGGGGTTTGTGGTGGTTTGGCCGGCGGGGAGGATGGTGAGGTTTTCGATGCCGGACTCTTGGGTGCAGTCGCGCCAGGATGCGGTGGATTCGAGGACTTCGGAGAAGCCGGGGCCGCGGTCGATTTGGAAGAGGTTGTGGATCTGAGGTTTGCGTAGGTCGCAGTCCACCAGCAGGACCTTGCGGCCGGCCTTGGCAAAGACGATGGCCAAGTCGGCATTGGTGACGGTCTTGCCTTCGCCCTTGAGGCACGAGGTGCAGGCGAGGGTTTTGAGGGCGCGCTCACCGTCCAGGGCCTGGCGCAGGGCGGCACGGATGGAGCGGTAGGCTTCGGCTTGGGGTCCCTGGGGATCGTCGCGCATGGGCAGGATGCGCTCGCCCTTCTTGATGCCTTTGATCCGGGTGCGGCCCCGTTCGAAATCGGGGATGGAGCCGATGACTGGCAGGCCGCTGGCTTGCTCGACTTCGGCTTCCGTATGCAGGGCGGCGCGCAGGGCGTGGCTGATGAAGGCCAGGGCCGAGCCGAGCAGGAGGCCCAGGATCATTCCCAGGGCGATGAAAATCGTGGCCCGGGGGAAGGAGCGCGAGCGGGGGGGGACGGCGGGGTCGATCAGGACCGCGGCGGCGGAGGTGGCGGCGGCGGTGATTTGGGCTTCCTGTTCGGATTTGAGCAGGAATGCGACGATTTCGGAGTGGGTTTCGAGGGCGCGGGTGGCTTGGGCCAGGGCCAGTTGGGATTGGGGAAGTTCACCGAGGCGCTTGTCTTGCTCGGCAATCTTGAGAGTAACGGCGACGATTTGGTCGGTGAGGCCGGCGACTTGAGAGGTGAGCGTGGCGCGCACGCGGTTGCGCAGGGTGCCCACGGCGCCGTCGATGGTACCTCGCTCCGCGGCGGGCCATTGGGCGATGCTGGCGGTGTAGTCAGCAAAGAGGGCTTCGTAGCCAATCAGGGTGGCTTTGGATCCGGCGAGGGAACCGGTGACTTGGGCCGTGATGGTGTCGATCAGGTCGACGCGGTTTTGGGTGAGCTTTTCGAGGGTGGGGTTGCCGGGCAAGAATTCGGCGCGGGCACTGGCCAGTTGCGCGTCGAGGTCCGCCAAGGCGTTCAGGTAGGCCGCGAACTCGGACTCCCGTTCGGGAGTCAACCCTTTCGGGGCGGAAGCAAATCGGGCCACGGCGGATTGGTCTCCAGCGGCGATGGCGGCCAGGGCTAGCTCTTGGGATTGGATCAGAAGGGTGGTTTCTTCGATCAAGGCTCGCAGGCGCAGGTGTTCGGCCTGCAAGAGTTGCTTGTAACCGAGGACATCGGTGCGTTCCAGGCGCAGAGACTCGGCTTCGAGGGCCCCGAGCTCTTGGATGTAACCCAGCGCGAGCAAGTTCGGGGTCTCCTTACCGAGACGCGCGAGGGCTTCGTAATCGCCCGCATTCAGGTGCCCAAGGGCCTGGGTCAAAACCGTGCGGGAGAGGTCGAGCTGGGTGCGCTGCAGCTCCAGAGCAGCCAACTGATCAATCACCGCCTTGGCGGAATCTGTCAGGGAAATGGTCTCGGGGTTTTCGCTTTGGAGGTCTGCAACGATGGTTTCGGCGGCTTTGAGGGATTCAAGCTGCAGATTAAGTTGGCGCAGAATGAAGCCTAGGGTGCGCTCGGCCTTAAGGCGGCCGATTTGCACGCTGCGGCGAATGTAGTTTTTGGCCAACGCATTCGCGGTCTCTGCGGCGCGATAAGGACAAGAGTCCTCGATCGTCACGTTGACCACGTTGGTCTTGCGGCCGGACTCGGATGCTCCAGTGGCCTCCATCAGGCGCAGAATGGACTCTTCCGGACTGCGCAGTTGCACGCGATAGGTCTGGCCCACAAAGGCACCACTGGCCTGAAGGCGAATGCGCGAGTCAAAGACCTGGAGTTCCAGGTCCGGGCCGTAAACGGCTTCAATCCCAAGGGCAGGGATGCCGTCCGCAAGGTCAGAGCTCAAGAGATAGCCCTCATGGGGAGCAATGCGCACGGTGGTCTCATCCACAAAGTACACATCAAGCTGCTTGACTAAATCCAGATCATGTTCGTGCCCCGGGACCGGTTGCATCCAAGCGCGCAGGCGATGATCAAGGGCACGCTCGCCGGTCAAGCGCCTCCAAATCCCAACCGAGGGCCGACGGTCATGGGCATCGACAATCGTCTCCAGGCCCATGCCCTCCATGCTGGTCGAATCCCCCTTGGCAACCGGATCGTAATCCGCGGCCGTGCCATCAAATAACTCCACATCGGTCAGCCATTCAGCCGCCGGTGCAGCGGTGACCTCGGCCAAGGATCGAGAACGAATCAGCGCAATCTCGGCTTCTGCCGCCGGGTCCGAAGTCAAACTGGCAAGCTCACTCAACACGCCGCCGGTGGACTCGTCTTGCTCCAACAGCAAGGTCGCGCTGGCCGTGTACTTGGGCGTACGCGTGCTGACCCAAAAAACCGTGAAGGCGGTGACCAGAATCGTCACCAGGACGATCAGCCGATTGTGGCGCAACAGAATCTGGAACAACTCGCCCAGGTGAATCGTGTCGTCGGGGAGGCCTACAGGGGCGGCGCCACGGATTGGCTGGCCATAGCCATGGGCACTGCCACCGTTGTTGGGCTGTGAATCGCTCACCGGGCACCTCTCAATGAGTGCATGGGGCAGGGGAGGGGCGCTGACATGGAGTTGTAGGTGGGCTCAAGCTAAAAGAGCCCTGCGAGAGGCAGGTGGCGGGGTTTGACGGGAGTCTATCCGCACCCCGGACGCATTCCGGGGCTGATTATGGCTGAATTCTGAAACGGGGCCGGCGAGGTTGCAAGGCCAATCGAGCCAAGATGGCTGGTTCTCGGTTCTGGGATGGATGTTGCAAGTACCGAGGCTGGAGCCCGAAGCGCTTGAACCGGCCTGAATGGACCCTGCTCCGGTGCTGAGGGCGGTGCTTGACACCGCAACCGAGGCCCTCAAGGAAGGATGTTGCTTATGACATCTCCGGCCCCATCCCCGAGGGCCGTGCGCAAGGTTTCTCCTATGCTGTCGGTGTGCCCGAGTCTCTCCTATTGCAAGACCGTGACGATCTCCATGTTCTCGTGATCGTGGGCCGCACCCCCCCTCTGCCCGCGTGGATGCGATCCTGATTGAGCACGCGCAGTGAACGAAAGCCATGTGCCTGCGGTCGAAGTATTCGGCGAACGAAAAGGTATGGAAGGTTTCGAGCCAACCGTGGTCGGCGTGGCCCCAGTCGGAGGCGCGGCGAATTCGGATCATGGGGCATTCATAAGGAGTCTGGTGTGTGTGTCCAAGTCGAGGGGGCCTGGGAGCTAAGCGACCGGGATCAGCACTAGCCGATTCCCCCATTGCTGGGCGCGAGGCCATCCCCTTCCCAAGGGTCCGCCCATGGATTACCGTGCACCCATGAGCAATCCCAAGGTCCTGCTGCCCCTCGCCAACGGCTTCGAAGAGATCGAAGCGGTGACCATCATCGATGTCCTGCGCCGGGGCGAGATCGAAGTGACCGTGGCCGACCTGGGCGAAAGCAGCGCCCCCCGTGCGGCCCTTGGGGCCCATGGGATCGAGATCACGACCGATGCGTCCCTCGACCAATTAGACCCAGCTTCTTTTGACGCGATAGCTCTTGCTGGAGGCATGCCCGGGGCAACAAACTTGCGAGATGACCCCCGAGTGATCGCGGCCTTGCATGTCATGGAACAAAAGAACCGTTGGACCGCAGCGGTTTGCGCGGCCCCCATCGTCTTAGCCCAAGCTGGACTGCTGGAAGGCCAACGGGCCACTTCGTACCCGGCCTTTCAGGATCAACTGGGCAACGCCACCGTAGTCAGCGACCAGCGCGTGGTGATCAGCGGACGCGTGATCACCAGCCTCGGGCCCGGTACGTCCTTGGACTTTGCCCTGTGCTTGGTGGCCGTGCTGCAGAACGCCGCACTGGCAGAGGAAATCGCAGAGGCCATGCTCGCTGGTGATTTGGCAGGGCGCGTGCCGGGAATCAAGAGCCTCTGATCGGGCGACTCTGCCAGGCCCTGTGGTCATGGTTCACATTCGAGGCCGGCTCAGCCCAAATCACCATGCCAAGAGGACACATATCCCCCATACTGGAGCCGCGAACTCCCTCATGATTCCCCTCCCCCTCTTGATCCTCGGCCTCTTGGCTCCCCAGGAAGACCTTGCCCCGAAGGCCTACGCCATCCTGGCGGATCGTTGCTTCCCCTGCCATGGGCCGGACGCCAACACGCGCAAGGCGGGACTGCGATTGGACGAGAGGGCAGGTGCCCTGGCCATGCGCAAGCGAGGCGTTGCGATTCAGCCGGGCGAATCAATCCACAGTCTGTTGATCGCACGGATTGGCGCAGGGCCCGAGGATGTGATGCCTCCCCCATCGAGCAAGCTCGTGCTCTCGCTGGAGGAACAGCAGCTGTTGCGCGAGTGGATCGACGCGGGGGCCGAGTATCCGCGGCACTGGGCCTTTGATGCCTTGCTGCCGCCACGGAATGATTCGGGCGAAGTCATTGATGTGCTGGTGGAGGAAAGCCTTGCACTAGCGGGACATAAGCCCGCCGACCCAGTCACCCCCACCGCCTGGCTGCGCCGGGCCAGCTTAGTGTTGACTGGCTTGCCTCCCACCCTTGAAGAGCTCGACCAGTTCGAAGCGGCCGACCCAAAGACGCGCAAGGCAACTGCCACCGACCGGCTCTTGGCTTCTCCGCGCTTCGGAGAACACCTGGCCGCGCCCTGGCTTGATTCGGCACGCTATGCGGATACCTATGGCTATCAGAGCGACGTGTACCGAGCCGTGTGGCCCTATCGGGATTGGGTCATCGGGGCCTTCAACAGGAACCTCCCTTACGATTCCTTCATCGTCGACCAACTGGCCGGGGATCTTCTACCCAATGCAACCCGGGACCAGGTCGTAGCAACAGCATTCAACCGCCTCCACCGACAGACCAATGAAGGGGGCAGTGTCGAAGAAGAGTTCCGGAGCGAATATGTAGCCGATCGAGTCAACACGTTTGGCACAGCGATCCTGGGTTTGACCATGACGTGCTCACGCTGTCACGACCACAAGTACGACCCGATTCCCCAAGAGGACTATTACTCAATGGCTGCTTTCTTCGACAACATCGACGAAAGCGGACTCTATTCACACTTCACCAACGCGGTGCCCACGCCTACCTTGGATTTGCCCACGGACGACCAGGCCCAGCGAATCGAACAGTTGCGCGAAGTATGTGCGCAGCTCACCTTAGAACTCGACGATCTGACTCTGGACCCAAGCCTGCTGGCGGCGTGGCGCGCGGAACAGGAACAAGTCTCGGCGCCTCCGACGGGATTGGTGGGGTCCTATTTGATGGACGAGCGCGAGGGCGCTGCCCTGAGGAATCAAGTGCAGGGCAAGTTGGCCGGCGCAATCAATGGCCCGGTGAACTGGGTCAAGGATCGTCCCGGCGGAGGCCTGCGACTTACCGGGGACCATTCCCTTTCCTTCGTTGGCAATCCCGCCTTTCGCCGCTGGGACCCCATGACCCTTGGCCTTTGGATCGCACCCAGTGAGCACATGGAGCGTGCTGTGATTCTGCATCGTTCCCGTGCCTGGCATGACTCGGGAAGTCGCGGCCTCCAGTTGCTCTTGGAAGAGGGCAAACCGTCCTTTTCCCTGATCCACTTTTGGCCCGGCAACGCGGTCCGCGTGCGCGCAACAAAACCCGTAGCCGTGGGAGAGTGGACCCACATCGCGATCACCCATGATGGCTCAGGGCGCGCCGCCGGGCTCAAGATGTACATCAACGGCGCACTCAGGGAGTGCGAGGTCGTGCGTGATCATTTAACACGCACGATTGTCGGCAGCGGCGAAGGCCACCTGACCATCGGAGAACGCTTCCGCGACCGGGGTTTCCGCGGCGGATCCGTGGATGACCTGCACGTGTTTGACCGGGAATTGAGCGCGGCCGAAGTGGTTTTCATGACGCGCCTCGATGACCAGGGCTTGATCACTGGCTGGAAGGACCCGGGGGTGCGCAACGCTGATTGGACCGAGGCCTCCTGGGCCGCGGCCTTTGAAGCCAGCCCCGCCGACATCATGCGCGAGGCCAAGCGCAAGCAGCTCTATGCAGCCCGCAAGGAATTAGCCGATCTGGTGGACAGTCTGCCCTCGTTGATGGTCATGGCCGAGATGCCAACTCCGCGCACGACCCATATCTTGGACCGGGGCGCCTACGACCAACCCGGGAAGCAGGTCCAACCCAAGGTCCTGTCCTGCTTGCCGCCGATGGATCCCTCGGCCCCAACCTCACGCCTCGGCCTGGCACGCTGGCTAGTACAACCCGATCACCCCCTCACGTCGCGGGTTGCGGTGGATCGGTTTTGGCGACTCCTCTTTGGCAGCGGCCTAGTGGGGACTCCCGAGAACTTTGGCGTGCAAGGGATTGGACCTTGGAACCAAGAGCTCCTTGACACCCTCGCGTTTGATTTTCAAGCCAGCGGCTGGAATGTCAAACAACTCTTGAAGCGCATTGTCCTGAGCGAAACCTTTGCTGCCCAAAGCTGCGCGATTCGGGGAGCCGACCCACGTAGGCGACTCTCCGCGGAAGCCCTGCGGGACCAGGCCCTCTTCCACAGCGGACTCATGGTGGAGAAGGTAGGCGGCCCGAGCGTCAAGCCCTATCAGCCGGCGGGTCTTTGGAAGGAAAAGTCCGGCCAGGTCTACACCGCCGACACGGGGGTAGGCCTCTATCGGCGAAGCCTCTACACCTATTGGAAGCTCACTTCACCGCCCCCATCGATGCTGCTGCTGGATGCGGCCAAGCGCGATGCTTGCTCGGTCCAACGCCCCGAAACCAGCACGGCCTTGCAGGCCTTGGTTTTTTGGAACGATCCCCAGTATGTGGAGGCCAGTCGTGTGTTGGCCAGCGTGATCCTGAATCAGGAACTGAGTCAACCGGAGCGCATCGAGCGGATTTTCCGGAAGCTCACATCGCGTCGGCCCAACCCGGCCGAATCCCAAGCGATCGCTGGCCTTTTCCAGCAGGCCCAGGCGGACTATACCGCTGATCTAGACGCCGCCCAAGCCCTACTGGCCGTGGGCGCAAGCGAGCTGGATGCCGAACTGGACCCGGCCTCCCTGGCTGGCTGGACGGTGGTGATCTCGACCCTCTTTTCCCATCACGGAGTGATCTCCTTACCATGAAGCATCTCGATCGCAGAGCCCTTCTACGGGGCACGGGCGCGGGAATCGGAGCAGGCCTCATGGCCTCTTCGTGGGGCCAAGGGAATCAACTGATCCGGCCCACGCCCCACCACCTTGCCAAGGCCAAGCGAGTGGTCTGGCTTTTTCAAAGCGGCGGTCCCAGCCAACTTGAATTGTTGGACCACAAGCCCCTGCTCAAGGAACGCCAGGGCGAGGACTTGCCCCCCAGCGTTCGCCAGGGCCAACGCCTGACCGCAATGAGTGGGAACCAAGCGACCCTGCCCCTGGTTGGGTCCGCTTATTCCTTTGCGCGTTACGGCCAATCCGGCGCCGAGATCAGCGAGCTCCTGCCCCACACCGCGCGTATTGCGGATCGACTGTGCATCGTGCGAAGCATGCATACGGAGGCGATCAATCACGACCCCGCGGTAACCTTCATGCAGACCGGATCGCAGATTGCGGGGCGTCCGTCGATTGGATCTTGGCTGTCTCTCGGGTTGGGATCGAACAATCCAGACCTGCCCACCTCGTGCGTCTTGATCAGCAAGAACAAAGCTGGCCAACCCATCTACTCCCGACTCTGGGGGTCGGGTTTTTTGCCCAGCAAGCACCAGGGGATTCCTCTACGTGCTGGTAGAGATCCGATTCTGTACCTCAGCAATCCGCCCGGTGTCAGCCGTGAGCAACGCAAGCGCGCCCTTGACGCCCTGGCCCAGCTGCACACCGAAGAGGCTAGGCGCAACCCGTTAGCCCTTGAGCGTCAAGAACAAGCGGAGCTCGCTTGGCGATTGCAGGCGTCGGTGCCTGAGGTGGCCGATTTGAGCGACGAGAGCGACGAGACCTTCGAACTGTATGGGAAAGATTCCCGGGACCCCGGCACCTATGCTGCGAATTGCCTGATGGCCCGACGCCTCTTGGAACGCGGGGTCCGCTTCGTGCAACTCTTTCACAAGGATTGGGATCAGCACGGCAGCCTAGTGGGCAACATCCGCCGCCAATGCCAGGAAACCGACCAGGGCTCCGCGGCGTTGGTGCAAGACTTGGCCCGGCGCGGCATGCTTGAAGACACCCTTGTGATTTGGGGCGGAGAATTCGGACGCACGGCCTATTCCCAAGGGCCGATCACCTCGACCGACTACGGACGCGACCACCATGGGCGCTGCTTCAGCCTCTGGATGGCCGGTGGCGGTATTCGCCCCGGGATGACCTACGGTGAATCGGACCCATTTGGCTACAACATCGTCCGCGACCCCATGCATGTGCATGACCTGCAGGCCTTGATCCTGCATCTCTTGGGCATCGACCACGAACGTTTGACTTATAAGTACCAAGGTCGGCACTTCCGCTTGACCGATGTGTTTGGCCGGGTACCGGGCGCCTTGCTCGGTTGAAACATCAGTCGTGCGGAGCCCGAGTATCGAGAGCGGTCATACGGGTGATCGCAGAACCTTAGGGGTCCTAGGAAGATGAGCCCGCCTTTCCGGCCTTAGAGTAGAAAGTAACGCACAATCACCGGAGGCCGAAGAGCTCCTCGCACTCACCCGGCGCGGCCTTGGCCGAATCTTGACCCCGATCAGGGCAAGAAGTACAGCACGACTCGGCCTGCGTCGTTGTTCGCCGGTGAGATGCCCGGGTTATCGAAGCTCGGATCGCCAAGAATGACCTGCTCGCGGGCACCGGGCACCAAGCGCGCGACCAAGGAACCATTGCCCCAGTGATCGGCAGAACCGGGTTTAGAGGTAATGATCACGTCGGGCACGGTCAGGTTGTTCAAGTTGGCCCCATCCCAAATCAGTAGCTCGCGCGATCTAAGAGTTAGGAACCCAAAATCCAGGGCATCATCGGAGATAAAGTCCCCAATCAGACAGCGAAAGCCCATGTAGTCCGAAGGAAGCAGGTTCGGGTTCACGTGCATGGTAGTGATCGGGAAGGAAGGGCCGGCCTGGACAAAGCCCATACCCGGGTCATGCAAGCCCCCGTGGTCTTTCCTCGGGGCACCGATGGCCACAAAATGATCCCGGGCGTCGATGTGCATGCCAAAACGAGGGGCTGGCAAATCCGAGGGGATGGGATTGGGGTCCTCGATCACCAAGAATTGGGTCGGCTGCAAGGGTCCGGGAAAGACAAACACTTGTCCCGCTACTCGGCCCCCCGCAGCATTAGTGTTGCCAACAGCGCTTATAACCAGATCATCAATACCGTCGAAGTTCGTGTCAGCCACGGCGAGGTGCTGGCCGAAGTTGCCGTGGCTCACCGGATTGGGATTGGGAATTTCAATCACTGGGCCTGTCGGGTAGATAGGCCCGCCCGGATAGACGAATACGCGTCCCGACTCGACACCGCTCACGAGACTCTTGGGGGCACTTACGGCTAGGTCCATTTGACCGTCTCCATCGAAATCACCGATAGTCACGCTCTCGCCAAAGCGACCCGCCTCCACAATAGGAGAGACCAGGGTCACTGGCGTACTTCCAATTCCTCGGGCGCCATAGATGCAGACCGAGCCGGACCAGCGTAAGCCGCCGATGCTCGTTCCCGGTGCGCCCACGACGAGTTCGTCATTTGTATCCGTGTCCAACTGGCCGCCAACCATGTCTTGACCCAAGTAACTGGCGTTGCTGGGATCACCACACGCTCGTGGACCGACCGGGGAAAATGTTCGATAAACGGCGCGGAACGGTCGCCTTGCAGTGGAATTCGCGCGCCCGAAGAACACGTAGGCCTTGCCCTCACCGGGAGCTCCCACTGCCAAGTCTTGGAAGCCATCCCCATCCATGTCCAAGTGAGCAAGCCCCTGACCAAATTTGGCGTCCTGCAGGGGGCAAGGGTGATCTAGCGCAAAAGAAACCACACGACTCGGACTGGCCACATGCGGAGGCGGCGGAGCGGGCGATCCTTGAGCAGCAAGCATCAGGAGAGGGATAATCAGCATATCTCAACTCTACACGACCCCGGACTGAGGGGGGTGAGGGAGGGCCAAAAAGCCCCCTGGGTGGACCTAAGCCACCTTGACCCCTACTGACGGTCGCCCACACCGTATCAATATAGACGTCATCGTCGGCTCCTGTGCCCGACGGCAGTCGCGCGGGCGCATGCCTTGAATGAAGGCTACAACGGTGTCGGTGATCAAACCGTTTCATGTTGAGGCTATTGGCTGCGCCAGGGACGCAGATGAAACAGTACCGCTGCCGGAATGGGAGCTGCAGTACAAGCGGTAGCCCTCGAGATCGACTTCAGTGTGCGGCAGTCAAGTGTGAAGACTGCCTGGCTATCCCGCCTCGGCGCTGAAGCCCGCAGGAGCAAGGGGCCCTGAGGGAAGGCGCAAGGCCTATTGCTGAGAATAGAACAAGCCGTAGTCGCGCCCATAGACCCGCGCGATCGTGGCGGCAGCAGTTGCGTCATCAAAGGGCTCCGCGCCCCCCTTAGGGGTCACATTACGCCGCTCGCCCACATCAATTCCCCACTGCTTAAGCGCCGCGCTGGGATCGAGGGCCTCCATGGGAATCACATGGGTCACCCGGGCGGGGGCCACGGGGATCAAGCGCTTGAAACGCAGGCACTGCAACAGGTACTGGGGTCGCAGGTGCCCGTCGAGCAGGCGAGTCTTGGGGAGCAGGGCCACAAATTCCTCGAAGGTCATCTTGAGGAAGCGCGCCTGCTTGACCTCATTCGAGTCCGTCTCCTTGAGGCCCAGGTGCCTGTAGTGCACCTGGTGAATGCGCTGCCAGCCGTGAAATTCTGGTTGCCCCAACACTCTGGGCTGGTTGCGGAACTTGTCGCGAAAGGCACTAATTAGGCGCGCCTTGGGATCGCGAGTCAGGAGCAGGTGTGGCATGCGGCGGCTGAGAATCGCGCGACCAAAGTGAGCCTCAGAAACCTCTTCAAGGTGATCATGGGCGCAGAGACTCGAATACATCACCTTCATGTTGGTGCTGATCGCAAAACGGCGAGATGTTTCGAGGAAGCGCGGCATGCTGGTTCTGGAGGCTGGCTGCTGAGGAGATCAGGGTAATAGGCCCCGATCCACGGATCAAGGCTCGATCAACTCGCCGCCGCCGGGTCCATAGACAAAGAGAAACTGCCGGCGCTGTTTGTGCTTACGCGAGGGCACCCATGTCTGCCGCGAACCGTTCTTGATAGGCCGGCGCCGCGCTGTACTGACTCCCATGCTCAAGACCTCGCGATCAAGGGGCAACACCAGCTGCATAGATGCACCGCCCTGTTCCACTTGAGTCGGTGAACTCCAGGGGATGCTCGGTTCTTCGATGTAGAGCCAAGGCTCCAACAGAATGCGCTCTGAATTGAGTTGTTCCTGAACCCAGCGCCATGGTTGCCGTGCGTCCCGGGGCAGAACCCGGCCGGCGGATTGACCACGCCCCCGAACCTCCCCATCGCCCCTATGGAAAGGCAAGACCAGGCGAAGGACCGCGGGTTGATCCGATGTTTCAAGAACTCTTGCGGCCGCATCTTCCAGGGCGGCTATTAATCCTGCCCGGGCCCCGCGCAATTCTTGACGGGGTCCGTCGGGCCCATGCAAGAGAGGCGAAGCGAACAAGAAGGGCAAGCACAAGAGGGCCGCGCCAACCCGTAGAAAGTTCGCGCCGGGCTGCACCATAAGCCAAGCGATGGCTAGGGCGATGATCGGCAACATGCTGTAGGCGATGCGCGGAAACCAAACCCCTTGGGCTGCGAGGATTCCCCCAGCCACCAGGATCCAAGCAAGAAAAGCCCAGCCCATGGCGCGCCCCGGGTGAGTCCCCGAGACCGCACGCACCAAGAACAGGACCAGCAACGCGCTAAGCATCACCAGGGCCTGCCCACCCGTAACGGCGAACAGCCCTTGACCTAAAAACTCGAGTAGATCCGTCACTGGCAGGGTACGGCCCTTGGTGTCGTAGCCGCCGACCCGACCCAGGACCATCCCGCGCGCCACCAGCAGCAGCCCGGCCAGGATTGAACCCGGCAATAGGCGCCAAGTTGCGCGGACGAGTCGCCGCTTGAACGTCAATTCTTGGTCCATGGCCCAGGACAGAACCAAGGTCCCGAACAAAAAGAAACTCGCGATCTCATGGGAAGCAAGCCCAAGGGCAAACAACAAACCCACAAGCAGGCCCCGTCCAAAACTGACCTGCGGGGCAAGGGCAATCCCCATGGCCGGCAAGCAGAACGCCGCGCACATGGTGTAACACCGACGCGGCATGAAAGGCACGATGTCATCCAGCAGTGGATGGGCCAGGTACAGCGCAAGGGCCAACCACGCGATCCGGCGATCCTTCCCAAGGCGCAAGCCCACGGCAAAGACCCCCAGTGCAGCGACCATGTGCAAGATGAGGTCCGTACCTCGCAAGACACCAACGGAAAGCCCTCCGAGGGCCATATCCAGCGAAAACGAAAGCACGGTCAAGGGCCGCCAAGCCACGCCAAAGTGCGGCGAATTGAAGGCATAAGACAACCAACCCTCGCTGCTGGGCGCGGCATTGCGCAACAACTCGGGCGCATCCGCAGCCATGGGCGGCAAGGCAAGGCTTGAGAACCAAGGCCAGCTTGCACCGACAACCACAAGGAGAGCGAGAGCCCAGAGGCTGCGCAATCTCCAAGGTTCAGACGACCCCGTTTGAGGGATCACTATTTGTCCCCATTCCCGCGCTGTTCCCCACCACGACGATTGCGCTTCCCTGTCCTATCGCTCGTGGAGGGATTTGGGTTCCCGTGGGCCCTGACCCCGAGGGAGACCACGAGGAGAATCGAGCCGGTGAAAATAAGGGGCAGGCGGTTCATGGGGGGTGGTGGGTTGTGGGTAGCAGGGTGAAGAGACAGGAGTCATCGGCAGCAGAGGTCACTGGCTCGCTCATGAAGGCCACAATTTGACCCTAAGTCCCCCGGCGGGCGGAGAGGGCCCCGGGAGCTCCCTGGGCACCTCAGCTTGCTACCAGTGCCTCAAATTGAGACGCAGGGGTCTTCCACGGGTAGCCGAATCCAAGACCTGGCCCCAAACTTGGAGTGTGTCGTCCGCTCAACTCAATGCGCTGGACTTCCGAAGCAAACTGCCAGCCCGGAAGCCCGCCAACAAAATTTCGCTTCGAGGATCTGTCCTCGTCGCTCTCACCCTTTTTGCCTGCGCATCGCCCACCAGGGTCGAGGCCCCTCGCCTCAGCCGGTCCGTCGAGGCCAGCGCAAACTCAAACGGAGCCCGCTTGGTGCAGCGCATCAGTGATCGCTGGCATGCGCGTTTGCAAAATGCCCTCGTGCGCCACGATTCCCCAGGGATTTCGGTAGCTGCCGTGTTGCCCAACGGCATGCTTGTGACCTGCGCCGTTGGGCATGCGGATCAGGATCGGGGGATCAACCTGAATCCCTCCCACCGTATGTTGTCGGGCAGCATTGGCAAGACCTACGTGGCCGCCCTCGCAGTACAACTCGTGCAGCAAGGGCGCCTAAACCTAGATCGGCCGGCGATAGAATACCTGCCCAATACCGATTGGTTGCTCCGCTCCCCGGGCGCGGGTAAAGCAACCGTGCGTCAATTACTTCGGCATGAGAGCGGCTTGCCCCGCTGGATCTTCACCCGTAACGTGATGGCATCCGTGGTCAACGATCCCGATCGGATTTGGACCAACGCGGATCGCATGGCGGCGGTTCGCGACGCCCAGTTGCAATTTGAACCCGGCGAGGGTTGGCTCTATGCGGACACTAACTACATAGTGATAGGGGCGATTCTTGAGCGCATACTTGGCGAAGACATCGAAACTTTGATCCGCACGCGTATTCTGGAGCCCGAGGGCCTGAGCAATACGATCGCCCTCGACGGTCAGAGTGTCCCAGGTATGGCCCAGGGGCACGTGGTTACGAGTCGGACCTTTGGAGTCCCAACGCGCCTACTCGCCAACGGCGACTTCGCGGTCAACGTGCAGTTCGAAGGTTGCGGCGGCGGCTGGGCCAGCACGCCAACAGACCTCGCCCTCTGGGCACGCGCCCTTTGGTCCGGTCGCTACAACGGGGAAGCGTTGCTGGGGATGATCGAAGATGGCGTTGCTGCGGAGCCCCTCGGGGCCGGAGTTCGCTACGGTCTCGGGGTGATGCTCGAAGACACCGTCAACGGTCCACTGGCATTCCACGATGGATTTCAGTTTGGTTTTCTGTCTAGCGCGGGTTACTACAAGGATTTGGATTTGGCCATCGCCGTGCAGTTTGACACGGATGATTTGCGAGCTCCCGGGGGCCCGGTCAGCCTCTTATTGCAAGACTTGGCGACCATCGCATCCTGGGAAATGCGCCGTCTAGACCCCCTCACGGGGCTTTGACACCATAGGGGGGTGAGACTTTGCTATATTTGCCATTCGAACAAGAGGGCATTCCTGATGCCTCTCCTCCCCCGCACTGCGATCTCCCAAAGCCCCCTTCCCTCAGCAGTCCAACTCGCGAGCAACCCCGCCCCCTGCCCTTCGTCCAGCGCATGGCCACACCCGTTGCTCCCCCCCGTATCCACCTCGAAAACTCGTGGTGATAACGACCCCAACTTCTGGAGTCGAGATTTTTAGAACTTTAGTTTAGTAGTGATTAGATCGTGAGCAAACGGCTCTTCATCGGGAACCTCTCTTGGTCAACAACCGAGGATTCCCTACGTGCCGCCCTAGAAGAAGGCGGCCGCACCTGTGAAAGTGTGCGTATTATTATGGACCGGGAAACCGGTCGTCCCCGTGGTTTCGCATTCGCCGAGATGGCAAGCGAAGAAGACACTCAAGCAGTCATCGGCGACCTTAACGGTCAAGAACTCGATGGCCGTCCCCTGCGTGTCAATGAAGCAGAAGAACGTCCCCCCCGCCGTGAAGGCGGCGGCGGTGGCGGCGGCGGCGGCGGTGGCTACCGCGGCGGCGGCGGCGGCGGCGGCGGC
>JAPKBR010000089.1 GCA_028823345.1 Planctomycetota bacterium | reverse complement strand
AAGATGGGTTCCTCCTGGTGCCCAATCTTCTGAATGCAGAGGAAGTGCGCTTGCTGCGACAGATCACCGAGGGAGTGGTGCGTTCCGATCCCCATCGACTGGATCGCCACGATGCCAAGGGGCGCAAGACCCTGCTCTCCCTGCGCAATGACTTGTGCGACGACATGTACAGCACTCTGGTCCGCTGCGAGCGGATCGCCCGCACCATGGAGGCCTTGCTTGGCGATGAGGTCTACCACTACCACCACAAGGTCATGATCAAGGAGCCTGAAGTGGGTGGAGCATGGGAGTGGCATCAGGACTATGGCTACTGGTACGAGAACGGATGTCTCCGGCCAGATATGGGGAGCTGCATGATCGCCATCACCGCGGCCACCAAGGCCAACGGCTGCCTGGAAGTCGTGCCAAAATCCCATCGACTGGGGCGCATCGATCACGTGGAACGGCACGGGCAGGTTTGCGCCGATCCAGAACGGGTCGTGGAGATCTGTGCGAGGCTTGGGGTGCGTGATATGGAGATCAACCCGGGGGACGGGCTTTTCTTTCACAGCAATCTGCTTCATCGTTCCCAAAGAAATGCTTCCGAAGATCCCCGGCTCTCGGTGATCAACTGCTTCAACACGAAAAGCAACGACCCCATCAAGGAGCACCATCACCCGGGTTACTCGCCCCTCCCTATCTGCCCCGACGAAGAAGTTTTGACCGCGGGCGCGCGTCAATGGCAGGCCCTCTCGGAGAGTGCAGAATGACCCCCCGCTACCGCGTCGCAGGAATCAACTTTGCGCACATGCACATGGGCGACAACCTGCGTTTTGCCTTGGACCATCCGGGCGTCGACCTGGTTGGGATCTGCGATGAGGAACCCGCGCGTATGCAGAGTGCGGTAGAGGCCTTGGGTCTCAAGCCAGATCAGGTCTTCACCGATTGGCAGCGCTGCCTTACGGAAAGCCGCCCCGATCTCGTGATCCTGTGCCCACCCACTGGAGAACACGCCACATGGGTCGAACGGGTGGCACCCTCTGGCTGTCATGTGATGCTGGAAAAGCCCTTCGCTGCAAACCTGGCCGACGCGGACCGGATAGTCAAGGCCATGGAAGCCGGAGGCGGGCGTCTGGCCATCAACTGGCCCCTGGCCTGGTATCCGCCCCATGTGACGGCCAAAAAACGGATCGACGAGGGTGCGATCGGCGAGCTCATGGGCGTGAACTATTATGATGGCAATCGCGGCCCGCTCTACCATGTGGAAGCCAAGCTCGAGACCACCCAGGCCTTTCGAACCGAACAGAAAGCCGACAGCTGGTTCTACAAGAAGGAACTGGGGGGAGGTTCTCTTTTGGATTACCTCGGATACGGAGCCACCCTGGCAACCTGGTTTCTTGGGGGCGCGGAACCAAAGACCATCACCACCGTGACCGACGAGACCGAGGGCCTAGAAGTGGACGAACATTCGATCACCATCGCGCGCTATGAATTTGGTCTCTGCCGATTCGAGACCCGCTGGGGAACGTTTAGCGATCCTTGGACCCACCAACCTCAACCCAAGTGCGGTTTCGAGATCATGGGAAGCGAGGGCACCATCACAAGCTACGACTACGAGGACACGATTCGCATCCAGACACGTGAGAAACCAGAAGGAATCGTTCTGCCCGTGGACAAGCTCGTCGCCCCCATGCAAAACCCTGTGCAATACATTTTGGACTGCTTGAAGACCGGAGCCAAAATTGAAGGGCCCCTGGACCCCAAGCTGTCGCGGGTCGGCCAGCGCATCGTGGACTCGGCCATGAAGAGCGCAAAGAGCGGCCGCAGCGTGGATCTTTGCGGATGAGTGCCAACAGGGAAGCACCCGGCATTGGCCTGATCGGCTGCGGTGACATCAGCGCCATGCACTTGGGCGCGTACAAGCGCCTGGACCTGCCCGTGCGCGCGCTTTGCAATCGCACGGTTTCCAAGGCCCACGAGCGGGCAGCTGAGTTCTTTCCAAAAGCTCACGTGTGTAGCGACCACACAGAATTGCTGGCCCTGCCGGAGGTGGCGGTGGTCGATGTCACGACCCATCCCACCCAGCGTGTGGAGTTGGTGGCCGATGCCCTGCGCGCGGGAAAACATGTCCTCAGCCAAAAGCCGTTTGTCTTGGACCTGCAACAGGGCGAGGACTTGATTGCCCTAGCCGAAGATCACGGTGTACTGCTTGCGGTGAACCAAAACGGACGTTGGGCACCGCACCTGGCGGGTATCCGCAAAAGTGTTCGCGCGGGACAGATCGGCTTGCTGCAGTCCGTAGAAGTTTCCATCGACTGGGACCACTCTTGGACCGTGGGCACGGCCTTTGATCGCACCCCCAACCTGGTGCTTTTTGACTTTGGAATGCACTGGTTTGACTTGGTGGCCTGCCTCTTGGATGGACGAGAAGTGTGGGAGGTCAGCGCCACCACAGGGCGCACGCCCACCCAGGCCTCGCCCCAACCCATGTTGGCAGAGGTCCTCATGACCGGACCGGACTTGAACATCCACCTGCGCTTCAACGGCGACTGCACCAGCAATCCCCACGATCGCACCGTGGTGGTGGGCAGCGAAGGCACCCTTGTGGCGGAAGGTGCCGACCTCAAGACACAGGCCCTCACCTTGCAGCAAGGAGACCTTCGCACTTCGATCCCCCTCCAGGGCGATTGGTTCACCACAGGATTTGAGGGCACCATGCTAGAGCTGCTGCGGGCGATTCGAGAAGAGGACACCCCCAGCCACAGCGCCCGCAACAACCTGCGCAGCCTAAAACTCGCTTTTGCCGCCTGCGCCAGTGCAGAGTCCGGCCACCCCGTACACCCCGGGGACATCCGCTCCGTCTAGCTATCGAAGCGGCTGCACCATAGGCACCACAACGACTCAGCCCCCGAGCAACTCGAAACCGCCCACTTGCCAGCCCTGCTCATCCGCCAGATCCAGCAGTCCCGCGGTCACCTCCAGCACAAAAGCATGACGCTCCCCCGGCGCATAGCCGTCGTGCATCAGGACCACTGCCCCACCGGCCTCGCGCACGGAACGCAAGCAGGCTGCAACATCCAGAGGACCTCCGGAATCCCCGGAATCATGGGTCCACCAACGAATTTGTTGCCCCACGCGCCCAAGCCAAAAAGCCGAATCGGCACACAGCTTGCCATAGGGCGGTCGGTGCCCCGCCGGTTCAAGTCCCGCAGCCGAGAGGGTGCTATGCCCACGGGCTAGGTCCTGCAACCGAGTCCAAGGGGCGCTCTTCCAGGGATGGTGGTGGCGGTAAGAGTGGCTCCCCACTTCGTGTCCCGCCTCTGCCACCGAACGGGCCAGTTCCGGCGCCGCCTCGACCTTTTCACCCAGCATGAAGAAGGAAGCGCGGGCCCCGCGTTTTTGAAGCAACCCCAACAACTCCGGCGTCAAACCATCCCAGGGACCATCGTCATAGGTCAGGATCAGCTTGCCGCGAACCTCATCACGCAATTTTCGTATCTGGCCCTTCTTCCAAAGATGGGGCAAGACGATTTGAATCCCCACATACAGGGCTCCCAGGCCAGCGAGGGTCAGGAGGATGGGTTGGGCTGGGGGCATGAGG
>JAPKBR010000057.1 GCA_028823345.1 Planctomycetota bacterium | reverse complement strand
TGGGGCAGGCTTATCCAGGGGGCCTTGAGCGAACCTATGGACTGCTGT
The DNA here is from genome assembly GCA_028823345.1 of Planctomycetota bacterium. GTDB lineage: Bacteria > Planctomycetota > UBA1135 > UBA1135. Next base: position 17,606 of record JAPKBR010000057.1, on the reverse strand, counting down.
TTCCCCTGATCGCTGGTCTACAAGCGAGCTTGCTGTCCTGGATTCCGATCTCCGTCAGCGAACTTGCTTTAGTCGGGCTACTGGTGCTGGGGGCATTCTGGCTTAAGCGGGGCTTGCGTGCGTTTTTGTTGGGTATCGCCTGGTTGCTTCCCTTGCTTGGCGGGTTGGGGATCTTACTCTGGGGTTTGAATCACGGGCGTCCTCCGATTTCCGAGCGCTTGGGTTGGCCCCTCGGTACCCCAGGGGAAAATGCCCTTGCTGATCTCGTGGGGGAGTTAGTGGGGGAATTGAATGCCCTGGAAGGATCCTTCCCTGAGCCGGCTTTGAAGCCTGCGAGTCGTGAATGTGAGCAATTGCTGACTCCGGCCTTCGATGGACAAGCGCAGGAGTGGAAATGGCTGCGGGGTCCAAAGGTGCGGGTGCGGACTCCCTTGGCCCGTGGTCTCTTGGCGCGTCTAGGGATTGCAGGGGTTTATTCGCCCTGGACAGGGGAGGCCCACCTGGAGGGCTCGTTGCCGGCGCCCCTGGTTTGGCATACGGCGGCCCATGAGGTGGCTCACCAGCGGGGCATCGCCCGGGAGGGAGAGGCCAACTTCATCGCCTGGATGGTGCTGAAGGAAGCGCCGGATCCCGCTGCCCGTTATTCCGCGCGGTTCGTTCTCTTGGGTCAGGCTATTCGGGCCTTGCACGGACAAAACCCCGGACGGGCGCAGGAGTGGATCCAGGCCATGGACCCAGTCCTTCAGGGCCGGAGGGCCCTAGTTCGCGATTATTGGCGTCAGCGACTCGGGGTTCTTTCAAAAGTCAGCCACCGAATCAATGACACCTACCTCAAAGCTGCGGGCCATGAGCAAGGGGTACAAAGCTATGGCCTCGTTCTCGACCTTGTACTGGCCGAACGGCGTTAGACTCAAGACCATCCATGAGCATCTCCACCCTCCTCCTGCTTCCTCTTCTCCTTGCTCCTCAGCACCCCACTGAGGATCCCAGTTCTTCAGCCGCTGGGAATGCACAGGAACCCTATGCACCCACGGTCGCCAAGGCCAGCGATGAAGCGGCCGCCGCCTTGGCTCGTATTCGCGTGCCCGAAAAGCACCAGATCAAGCTCTGGGCAGCGGAGCCCGACCTGGCCAATCCGGTTTGCTTGTATGTGGATCACAAGGGCCGTGTGTTCGTGGCTATGAGCTTTCGGGTGCATGCCGGGGTGACGGACATGCGCGAGCATATGGATTGGCTTGAGGACGAGCTTGCTGCTCAAACCGTTGAGGACCGGCTTGCGTTCATGGAAAAGCATGAAGGCGAGCGCTTCAAGGACTACTCAGTTGAGCACGAGCATATCAGGAGGCTTGTGGACACGAATGGGGATGGGGTTTGTGATGAATCCATCGTGTTTGCCGAAGGCTTCAAACACCCCGCTACTGGCATTGCCGCCGGGCTGCTCGTGCGTGGCTCCGACGTGTGGTACGCCTGCATTCCCAACCTATGGAAGTTGACCGATGCGGATGACGACGGCCAAGCGGAGTCGCGCGAAGCCTTGCATACAGGTTATGGAGTCAAGATCGCGCTCTTGGGTCACGATTTGCACGGCCTGCGGGTGGGACCCGATGGTCGACTTTATTTCTCCATCGGCGACCGAGGCCTGCACATCGACTTCGAAGACCAGACCTTTCACATCCCGGACCGGGGTAGCGTGCTGCGCTGCGAGTTGGATGGTTCAGGGCTCGAGGTTTTTGCTACCGGTCTGCGTAATCCCCAGGAGTTGGTGTTCGATGACCATGGCAACCTCTTCACCGGGGACAACAACTCAGACGGGGGCGATAAGGCCCGCTGGGTGTACGTGGTCCAGGGGGGCGACACGGGCTGGCGGCATCACTACCAGTATGTGACCCAGCCCAACATGCGTGGCCCCTGGAATGCCGAGGGACAATGGAAGCCCTTCCACGCGGAGCAGCCCTGGTTCCTCGTACCGCCCATTGCCAATGTGGGGGATGGACCCTCTGGGCTTTGCATGGTCCCCGATGTGGGCTGGGGCAAAGAGCAACAGGGGGCTTTCTTGCTCTGCGATTTCCGCGGTTCCGTGCCCCATTCGTCGATCTTGGAAGTGCGCCACCAGACCGCCGGTGCGGGCTTTGAGCTGGAGTATTCGCGCCCCTGGTTGAAGGACCTCCTGCCCACAGATTGTGATGTGGGACCGGATGGGGCCCTCTATGTGAGTGACTGGGTGAGTGGCTGGAACATGACAGGCAAGGGCCGCATCTTTCGATTGACCCCCGACGGTCTCGATCAGGACCCCGCGGTGTTGGAGCAAAAAGAAATTCTGGCCGCGGGTATGAGCCAACGGGACTTCAGTGAGCTTGCGGGCCTTTTGCGCCATGACAGCCGCGTGATTCGTCAAGAAGCCCAATTGGAGTTGGGCTTTCGCAGCGCGAAGGGAGCTCTTGGTTCCACGGATCTGCGTGACGGCATGAAAGCGCTTCTTTCGGTGGCTTACCAATCCCACGACCGACCCCTTGCCCGATTGCATGGGATTTGGGGCGTGGGCATGGTGGCCCGCTTGCAACCCGATGCAAGCGGCTTTGCCGCCAGCCTCCTGCCCCTGGCGGAGGATCCCGATCCAGAGGTTCGAGTCCAGAGCATCAAGGTCCTTGGGGAGCTCAACGACCCACTGGGTTATCCCGTTTTGTGGCGAGCATTGCGTGCGGATGATTACCGGGAACGGGCAGCCGCTGCCCATGCCCTCGCGAACCTGAGTGATGCCCTCAATCCCGAACTGCGAAGCCATGCCCTCGGACCGGTAATTGAATTCTTGATCGAGGCCGGGCATACGGATCCTTGGCTACGGCACGCTGGGGTGCGGGCTCTTGAAGTCCTGGCCACTCAAGAAGAGCAACGGGCCCTCCTGCTTCACCAAAATCCGAGCATCCGGCGGGTGGGCGTGGTGGTCCTCCGCCGCGTGGGAGATAAGTTCATTGGCGAGGCCCTTGCGGATTCAGATGAAGCGGTTGTGGGCGAAGCGGCCCGGGCGATTCACGAAGTTCCCCTGCCTGCCGCTCGGCAGAGACTGGCGGAATTGTTGGATGGTCCCGTGGAGCGGGACTTCTACCTTTTGCGGCGTGCCCTTGCCGCCGCGCGGGAATCCCATCAACCCGCGGATGCCCAGCGCATAGCTAGTTGGGTCGCGCGACCGGGGCTGCATGGGGTGCTCGTACGTGAAGGGCTTGAGGCTCTCGTCGAGTGGACGTCGCCCAATCCCATCGACAGGGTGATTGGTTCTTGGCGGCCCATCATCGGGGCCGACGGGCCGGATGAGTTGGACTTGCTCGCTTTACTGCCTGCGGCCCGCGGATCCGGCAAAGAAGCCGTCCGGGCTTGGTTGAGCCTTGAGAAGGCCAACTCCAAGGGAGCCGAGTCGGAGCTGATCGACTTACTTGACCATGGGGAACAGGAGGCCTTTCGGGTGGGCGCCTTGAAGAACCTGCTTGCTCGTCAGTGGAGTTCTGAGCCCGCGCGGGTTCAAGATTTCCTAGAGGATTCCAGCGCGCAGGTGGCCAGTGTGGCCCTGTCCCATTTGGCCCAGGCGGATCCCGGCCGGGCAGTGGCGAGGTTGCTGCAATTGGCCGGAGAGGGAGCCCCCAAAGATCGCCAGGCTGCAGTGAGAACATTGGCCAGCCTCAAGGACCGTGCGGGGCACGGGGCCCTGGCGCGTTTGTTGCGGGCCGCTGCCAGCGAACAGACGCCGTCGCCCTTGGCCTTGGAATTGGTCCAAGCCCTGAAGGGGGATTTGGGTGAGGACTCGGCCGTTGCACTCTTAGCCTGGGAGGAGCGCGCCAATAGGGATCCAGTCGCTCCCCGGGCAGCGAGCGTACGCGCTGGGGGCGATGCGGATGAGGGGCTGCGGCTTTTCCAAGAGAAAGCCGAGGTTTCCTGTTTGCGCTGCCACCAGGTGGGGGATTTGGGAGTCAGTCGGGTGGGCCCTGACCTGGCTGGGGTGGCCTCGCGGTTGGATCAGGACGCTCTCTTGTGGTCCATTTTGGATCCCAATCGGGACTTGGCCCCAGAATTTCAGGCTTGGACCTTTGTTCATGAGGACGGAGAGATGTTGGTGGGCCGTATTCTGAAGGAGGACTTGGATTCCCTGGTCATTTTAGACGCGGAGGGCCTTGAGCATACCTGGGACCCCGATTTGGTCGGTGGCCGGCGGGAAGATCTTTCCTCCATGCCGGGGGACCTCGCACAAAAACTATCCGACTCGGAGTTGCGAGATATTCTGGCTTTCCTCGGGGCACAGACAATCGAGCCTGAGAAAGAAGGGAAATAGCCGTCTAACATTAAGTTGCGACCTCTTGAGGGGCGATTCATAAGGGCAGCCACCCATCGGCCGCTTGCCCCTATGACTCCCCAACCCGTAACTTCATTCTCCCGTAGTGGAGGAAATCTATTTTCACCCAAAGAAGTGCGGGCCTTGATGGAAATCGAGTTTCAGCGCGGGCAGCGACATGACTATCCAGTTTGCTGTCTCGCGTTGCGCCCAGACCGGATTGACCAATTGGGTTTGATCCACGGGCAAGAGTCCCGCGATGAGGTCTTGAGAACCATTCTGGATCTGGTTCGACGCACGATTCGCGCCGGGGACCTAATGGGGTTCACGGAGGATGAGCGCTTGATTTTGATTTTGCCGCATCAGCCTCCTGAGTCCCTTAAGAACCTCTGCAATCGAATCATTAAGAGCGCTGCGGGTCTGGTTTTTGAGACTGGTAACCGAACCCATCAGACCACCCTGTCCATGGGTGCGAGCCACAGTCGCCATCCCGAAGCCCTTAACTTCGCCACGCTTGAGCGTGTGGCCCTGGACGGGCTCGAAGTCGCCGAGGCCGGTGGAGGTGACCGTTGGATCGAAAGTGAACTCTATGGGCTGGAGTCTGCATCCGAGCCGATACCGGTTACGGGTACACCGGGTGATGCTGACCAGGTCAGTGCCGCCGAACAACTTTTCCCGAACTATCGCGACCGTCTGGTGGAGATGGTCGCCCGTGGCGGGAGTCTGGAAGATGCAGCCCGTGAACTGTCCGACGAAATTGTCCAGCGCGCAATCCAGGCCCAGGCCGAGGATGCGCCCGGGGTGGGGGCTGAAGAGAAGCTAGAGCTCCTGCGCCGCCGGATCGCTAAATTGACCCAGACCCTCGGGGTTAGCGAGACTGAACTGAAAGAGTTGCGAGCATTCAAACAGGCCTCCATTGACCGGGGCGAGCTTCTAGCCGGTAGTGCCGGGGAGCGCAGTGAGGGCACCGGAGACGCCTTGCGGGCGGATTTGATGCGCACGATTTTTGATGCCAACGTGGATTTGCGGCGCCGAACTGATCGTGACGCCGGCTGAGACCAGCCCCAGGGGCTTCGGACCAAAAGCCTAGAGCGGGTGTCCATCGTAGGGCAGCGGAGTTGTACGGAGGAATCTTGTGCCGCAAACAGCGCTGGGGAGCCTTTGAGTTGCGGTTTTGTGGATTACGCTGCTTTTCCCCCCCCCAAACCGGACTTTTAGTGGGAAACTAGAGGGAAGCGTTGGAAACCAGCGCGTAGTTTCACTCTTTTTCTCTCTAGAGGCTCTCATTATCCATGGGCCTCTATGGGGTGCGATCCCCAACTAGGCATTCACTATGAAAACATCTCAGATCTTCCGTCTGCTCCCCGCCGCCTTATTGCTCGGCGTAGCAGCGGCTCAAAACGGCGCCGACGATTGTGCCAACGCCACCCCGATCGCGGGCCTTGGCGTTTACAACTTCGACAACACTGGCTTCTCCATTGACGGTCCCGCGGACTGTTCTGGCCAGCCCGTACGTCGCGACATGTGGTACCTCTGGACCTGCACCGCCTCCGACGGATATTCTGTTTCCACCTGCAACGGCACAACCCTTGATACACGCATCGTGATCTATGATGGTTTTGACTGTTCTGGCTTTCCCCAGATCACCTGTGCCGCGAGCACCTGCGGTGGTCAAACCGAGGTAGCCTTCAATGCCATCAGTGGTAGCCAGTACCTCATTCGTTTGGGCTCTCGCGCCGCCGGCGCGTCAGGTTTCGGTACTTTCGAAATCGGCCAGGACTTTTGTGTGACTGCGCCCAACGATCAGTTCGATCCCAATGGAGACTGCAGCATTCCCACGGCGATGGTGGACGGTTCTTGGTCCGCCCTTTTCGTTTCCAAGGACGAGCCCGACTACTACACCTTTGAGTTGGCCGCTGGGGCAACCCTCCAAATGGACTTGACCTTCAGCCATGCAGCAGGCGATGTGGACGTCTTCGTTTACGACGATGCCAATTGTACAAATGTGGTTGCTGAGGCCCTTTCGGGAGACAACAATGAGACTCTCACCTACACCAACATTGGTACCTGCGACATGCTGCTCAAGGTACGCACCGAGATCTGGACAGGTAGCGGCAGCCCCTGCAACTCCTACGACTTGTCGATCTCCGGCACCGGCGGCGCGGGCAACCCCTGCGGTGGCGGAGGTGGCGGCGTCACTTACGTCTGCGACCCGGCGAACGTCAACACCACCGGTACCGACGCCAAGGCGCTGGTCACTGGTTCCTTTCTGTCCACCGATGCCTACCCCGCTCACATTGACGTGAACGACGGTCCCCCGGGCCAATTCGGTTACTTCCTGGGTTCCGCCACCGCGGTGGACCCCGGCATCAATGTGTCCGCGGGTCAGCTTTGCGTGGGTGCTCCCCAGGTGCGTTACGGAGCGAACACTGCTACTGGCGAAGGCAACCCGGACTACAAGAGTGTCTCGGTGTTCGACGCGGGTGGAGCCCTGCAGAACCTGTCCGGTACCTCGACTACGGGTATGGGTTTTGACATTCCCAACTTTATTCCCACCCCGATTTCCCAACAGATTGCACCCGGCGCCACTTGGGTTTTCCAGCTGTGGTACCGCGATGCTGGTGGAGTATCTAACTTCTCCACCGCTGCATCGGTGACCTTTAACTGATCGATTGATCTAACTTCTGAGCCTTCAAGGCCCAGGAAGTGCGCCCCCCTGTACGGAAGAGTCCGGACAGGGGGGCGTTCCTTTTTGAGCACACTTCTCGGGGCACCGCGGTGGGGCGCTCCGGCCTAGAATAGCCCCATGTCCCTGGCTCTTCTTTTTGCTCTTCTGACCCTATTGCCTGGGCCCCGGCAGGGGGGTGGGACTGTCCAGGACTTGCCTATGGACCAGGGCTTGGAAACGTCCCTGGCGAGAGAGATCGGGCGACTGCAGCCCACTCAGGACGGATGGACCAGTGAGGTCCTTGCGGCTCGCTTAGGGCGCTTAGCTAATGCCCTGGGACCCTGGATGTTGGGGACCGGGGAGGCTCCGCCGGAATTGGCCCAAACCCTCAGCTGCCGCTTCCCCGACCAAGATCTGATCTGGAATGAAACCGGGGCTTTTGCCTTTGCCACGCTTTCTCCAAGGGACGGTCAAGTCAGGCAGGAGGTTCCCTTGGCGGAGGCGCAAGAGCGACTGGGTGAACTACTGACGCCCGGGGGGTTGACCCTGCAGGCGGTCAAGGTGGTCGAACTCAGCAGTTCTGGGGAATCAGGGTCAGCCCTCTTGCGTTTGGAGTGGGTCCATTCCCAACGGACTGCCCAGGCAATCGCCCAGGTGCGGCTGACTCTCACTGGGAACGGACAGGCTCTGGGCGTGACCGGAATAGAGTTGTTGGAATTGCAACTCGCCCGGCGCCTTGGGCAGGGGCCCCTCATGGCGGACTTGGGTGTCGATTGGATCCATGATCTGGCCACCCGTGATCAGCTAGGCCGCTCTCTTGGGGAATTACGCCAGTCGTTGGACACACGGCTTGGCTTGGGCCTGTTGGGGCATCACGGTTTGGCTCTGGGGGACATTGATAGGGACGGGCTTGAGGACATCTATGTGTGCCAGCCGGGTGGAATGCCTAATTTACTTTTGATGCGCGACGGAGAGGGACATTTTCACGATCGCGCCCAGGAATTGGGGGTCGACTTTTGCGATCCCTCCCGCAGCGCGCTCTTGCTCGATTTTGATGGGGACGGCTGGCAGGACTTGGTGCTTGCCGCGGGAGCAGAGCTTCTCTTTTTTAAGCGTGAGCCCAGGGGCCCCTTCACTCTCAAGTTACGCGCGGGCGCAGGGCACTTGACTTCCCTCGCCGCAGCGGACTTCGACGGGGACGGGGATCTTGATGTGTTTGCCTGCGGGTACCTATCGCCCTACGAGGGGCAACAGGTACCTCTACCCTATGAGGACGCTCGCAACGGAGCCGCCAACTTTCTGTTTGCCAATGAAGGGGGCTTTATCTTTCGTGATGTGACCGAAGGGGTGGGACTGGCTCTGGACAATCAGCGATTCACCTTTGCCGCTAGCTTTTGGGACTATGACGAAGATGGGGATCAGGATCTTCTTGTCGTTAATGATTTTGGAGCCAATCAACTGTGGCGCAATGATGGGGGCAGGTTCGTAGAGGTGGCGGAAGCTCTTGGTGTACAGGATATTTCCGCGGGCATGGGTTGCAGCCTGGGGGATGTGAATGGGGACGGGCACGAGGATCTCTTCGTGTCCAATATGTTCTCTTCCGCAGGGCGCAGGGTTGCGGCCCAGGAACAGTTCCGTCAGGGAGTGCCCAATCCGGATCGTCAAGTGTTTTTACGCCATGCCCAGGGGAACAGTCTTTTTCTTGGGCAGGCGGGAGCGCCATTTGTTGAGGTTCCCGGGGCTGGTGGCGCACAAATGGGCCGTTGGGCCTGGGGCGGCATTCTGTGTGATCTGGATTTGGATGGTAAGCGGGACCTTTATGTGCCCGCAGGTTTTGTCACCGGCCCTCAGGCGGACGATTTGTGAAGCTACTTTTGGCGACAGGTCGTGTCCCACTCACCCCATTCAGAAGACGGATCCAAGGATGCCTACTTGCTCGGTTGGCGCGCCCTCTCTCGGCACCTGCGCCGGGGACTTTCCTGGAGCGGTCATGAAAGGGATACGGCCTTTGCAGGACTTGGCGACGGCTCCTTCGTGGATGTCTCGTCCATCAGCGGCTTGGACCTTGGGGACGACGGACGCTCCGCTGTGACCTTGGACCTGGATCTAGATGGGGACCTGGATGTATTGCGTACGGGACGCGGTACACCCCGGCTGCGTTGTCTCTTCAACCAATCGGAACCCCATGGTGGCTTCATCGGCATTCGACTTGTGGGTCAAGGCGCGATGGGGGACGGGATCGGTGCCCGGGTGGAACTTACCGCGGAGGATGGGGCGATGAGTTCCTGGGTGCGCCGTGCCGGGAGTGGCTTTTTGGCCCAGGAGGGGCCCTGGACCATGAGTGCAACACCAGCGGGGCAGGTGGTGGTGGCCAAGGTGCTCTGGCCCGATGGAGAGAGCCAGCTGTTTGCGGACCTCTTGCCTGGACGCCGGTATGTATTGCGCCAGGCCAGCGGTAAAGCCCAGCGGTTTGTGCCCCCTGGTCTTTCACCCCTTTTGGATGGGGAACACTCCAAGGAGACTTCCAGGGCCACAGTCTCCGGCCGCTTGGTGGCCAGCGCGCCCCTTCCCATTCCCCGTTTGTTGGTCCACGACCAAGACGGAGCTCAGCGCCGAATTCTGGGCGCCCGATCCAACCCAGCCGATAGGGGCGGGGCACCTACGCTCTTGCATGTATTCAGTGTGGATTGCGCGCCGTGCGTGGCGGGCCTGCCAGCCTTGGCTAAGAGCGCGACCCGCTGGGTTGCTGGGGGCGTACAGGTGATGGCCCTTTCTCTGGACCCATCTTCGGAGCAATTGCGCGTGGAGGGGCTCCTGGAAAAAGCCGGCTGGCCGGGATTGCGGGGCCGCCTCCCCGAGCAGAGCCTTAGAATTTTGAACGCACTCGAAGGGTTTTTGAGCGATAGCGATCGACCCATGGTTTCCCCAACCACCTATATGTTTGATGGCAGCGGTCGCCTTGTGGCCCTCTACCGAGGCCCATTGGACGAAGTTCAGGTGGAGGCGGATTTTGGTCTTGCGACTGAACTCGATCCCGTTCTGCGTAGGGGGTTTGCGGGATTACGGCCCGGGCGTTGGGTGCAGGCGCCCGTGAAAGAAGAGTGGGCCGGGTTTATTTCCGTGCTGAAGTTGCGTGGATTGGGAGACGCCGCCAAGGAGCTTGAAGCCCTGGCCATCGAGGTGCAGGATTTAGATTCACCAGGGGCTCTTGTGGAAATGGCGAGGGCGCGTTGGCTGCAGGGCCAACGGGAAGCAGCCCGGCAGCTGATGGTCGATGCGCTGAGTTTAGACGGGCAAAGCGGGAGCCCCTCCGGTATGCGAATCGAGTGGTTACGTTCCCTGGCCAGCATGGAAACCATTCTGGAGCACGACCAGCGGGCCCTCAAATTATGGGACCAGTTACTTGAGGCCACCCCGGAGGACTATGGGGTTTGGGTGGGCCGGGGGTTGGTGTTGCATCGCATGGGGAAGGTGGTGGACTACAATCAGTTGCTTGGGGAGTTGACCGAGAAAGCCCCGGAGTTGGCCCTGCAATTACTGGATCTAGTGGAGAAGGGGGATCGTTAGATGCAAGCCCCCGCGCTGCAATCCCAAAGAGACTCTCCCATGTCCGCCGAAATTCTCTCCCGCGTGCGCCTGGTGCGCCGCGAACTCCAAGCCTCTGAGTTAGATCAGGGGCTTGTGCGCCAGGTGCAGGACCTCTTGCGCGCTCTGTTGCAGGACGCGGAGGCCCGCCAAAAGCTGCCCCCGAGGCTGGTGCTCGTGGGCCCGAACAACGCTGGCAAGAGCTCGCTCTTCGCGGCTCTGGGTGGCGGCACCCTGAGTCCCGCCAGCAGCTTGGGTGGTGCCACGTCCCAAATTCACGCAGCCCTGCCCGCGGCCCTGGTTGCGGGTCTGCAAGAGGCTCAGCCGGATTGGATTGTGGGGGAAGCCTCCGGGGATTCGTCCAACTGGTTGCTCTTGGATACGCCCGATTGTGACGGGCGAAACCCGATACATGCGGAGGTTGCACGGGAGGCCGCCGAGTGGGCGGACTTGCTGCTTGTGGTCGTAACGCCCCAAAGCTACAGCACCGAAGCATTGCGGAGGTTTCTAGAAGACCTGCTCGATGTGGACCGTCCCTGGTGCTTACTGATCAATGGTGCGCTGGATCCCGGCGTGGCCGAACGCCAATTGAATGACCTGATCCAGCACCTGGAAGCCAAACCTTTGGCGCTCTTCTGGCAGCCCCGTTTGAATCTTGGGGGAGTCTTGGCCCCACGGCGATTGCCCGGGGGTACTGATGGGGCACCCATGGGCCGCGACCAGGATTTGATCCCATGGCTTGGGTCCCTTGCAATCAATGGCCCATTTGGGACCGAAGCTCGCCAGTTACGCAGTCAACGGCGTGACGTGTTGCGGCGAGAGTTGGTGCTCAAGTTACGAAGCCTGGAACGTCAAGCGGTTTCCCTAGAGCAGGAGGTCCGGGGGGAGCTGGCTTCGATTGCATTGGAGGTGGCTCAGAGTGCCATGCCCCTGGGAGTGATGGTGACTGCTCTGCGGTCGGTGTTGGATCGCAGTTGCACGACCTTTCAAAAACAGATGCGGCGTGGTTTTCAGGCTCTGCGCAACTTTAGTGCTCGTCAATTACCCTGGGTGAAGCAAAGGGCTGCCTTTGATCCCGGGGTCCGGCTGGAGGAGGCTGAGCGGGATGCCTTGGGTTTGGCTTGGTCACGCCGCTCTCCTACCCTCGCCGCCCTGGCTCGCCGTGCCAGCCACCTGTCCCTAAGCGCAGATCGGCTGGTGCAAATCAAACAAGAGGGATCGGCTCCACGCATGGCCGAGGTGCGTCTGGAATTGGGGCGCTCCCTCGATGCCCAAAGGGATCTCGCCGCCTACGGGGCGCAGGTGGAAGAGCTCATTGAGGAGGAACTCTCAGGTCACACGTCCAAGCAACTCTTGCAACTGGGCATGGATACGGTTTTGCTTTCGCCCATGGCGGTTGCCGCGGTAGTCGTGTTTCACACAGGGGGTCTAGGGGCGGATGCGGTGGTGGGGAGCATGGGCGCAATGGGCTCGGCTATGCTGGAGAAATTCATTGGCTATCTCGGCCGCAATACAGCGGACCGGGCGCGGGAGCGCTGGACCCATCTGGCCCAAGCACGGATCGGCGCAATGCTGGAGGAGTTGGGAATGCCCCTGACCCTCGCAAGTTGTGATCATGCCTCTGCAAGCTGCGGACGCCTTTCGGAGGCCCTTGAAACCCTGGAGCCCACTTCATGACCACCACCAACCTGAGGGGCCTGTTGGCCCAACAAGCGGCATCCTGGGAAGAGACGATCTCGGTGTTGAACGAGCTCCTGCCCGACCGGCCTTTGGATCGGGCGCGGAAGTTGTTGGCGGATCACAAGGCCTTGATTGAACAGGATCGCCCCGGTGCCCTTGTGGTACTTGTGGGTTCTACTGGGGCAGGGAAGTCGACCCTCTTCAATGCTCTTTGCGGCGATGAATTGTCCACTGTGGGCGAAATGAGGCCCACCACCAAGAACGCGGTGGTGGCTCTGGGTCCGGCGGCTCAACGCTCTGACTTGCCCGCCCTTGTGGACACAACTGACTGTGAGGTCCACGATCTGGCCGCGCCGGGGCCCATGGGGCTTGGGGACCTGGCCTTGGTGGACGCTCCGGATTTGAACACCTATGAGACAGAGGGCCGCGAGATCTTGGGACCCTGGGCTGAGCATGCGGACCTTCTACTGATCTTGAATCACAGTCAGAGCATCGTTGAACAAGCGGCGGTGGATTTTATTGCAGATTTCTCACGGCGGCGCAAGCTGCTGTTGGTCTTGGGAAGGTCGGATGAGTTGACCCCGAGCGCGCGGGGAGAACTCGTGGACCAAATGAAACGGGTTGCGCGGGAAGAGTGGGGCGTCTTGGAGCCTGAAGTGATTGCCGTTGATTCGCTGGCTGCGAGCGAAGGTCGCGGAGGGAGCGAGTGGCAAGAACAGCAGGTTCAAATGCGCCAAGCCTTGTTGGCCGGGGCTCTGGGGCGAATTCGCGAGGACAATGCTCGCGGCGCGCTGGAGGCTTTGGGCGATGAGTTGGGCACTTCGATTGAAGAAGCGCAGGTCTTGCTCAGATCCCGGCGCCATGCCCTTGAGCAGGCCTTGGAAATTTGGTCCAGCGGCTTGGTGAACACCACTCGCAGGAATCTCGTCGCCCATTCCAAGCAGTGGGTAGAGGTCTTGCGTTTGTTGGCAGGGGAGAGTTGGCCAGGCCCCGGTGGTTGGGCCATGCGACTTTCCGGCACCGGTTCTGGAGCCCTTGGCCTGGGGCTGCTGTTGGGGCGGCGTAATCCTCTTGTTGGGGCCGGTGTGGCCGCGGCGGGCTCTGCGATCGACTCCTTGAAGGGCGGGCGCAGCAAAAAAGAAATTGATCTGGGAGCCAGCCTTTGGCCCTCTGAAAAGGAACAGAAAGAGGTGATCGAAATTGCCTCCCTGGAAGCTGGGATGCACGGGGATCAGGACCTAGCCTTGGAATTAGAAGCCCTGGGTCAACCCACCCTTGAAGCAGCATGGTCCAGCTGGATCAGAACCCGTTCCAACCGGGTCTGGTCCACACCCCAACGCTATCTTCTGCGCGTTCTTGTGGACGGACCCCTTCTCATCCTTGGGGCTTTCTGCCTCGGGCTGGCCCTCTGGGGGGTTTTTGGGGGGCCTGGTTTGGGCATGGACCGTCTCATGGATTCCCTGCTGGTGGCGGCCCTTTGGCTGACAGGGTGGCGTTGGCTCAGTGGACGCCTTTTGGCCCGGCGAGCTTCAGGGGAGCGTCATGCGCTGCTCGGTTGTTTGGAGACGGCCCTGGCTGATGCTGGGGGCACCCTGCTGAAGACCCGGGCGTCTGTGCAGGTATCCCAGGAGGGGCTGCTGGCCCAAATGGGGGCTGGCCAGGCTGGGAGCAAGCCCCGGGGAAAGATTGAGGCTCCTTTCGTGCTGGAAGTGGGGTCCCACGGCCGATAAACAAGGGTCATGGCCAATCCCTTACGCAACCTCCTGCGGCGGGTCAAGAATCTGACCCAGCCCCGTCCTAAGTCACTCGGCGAGTGGGCGCAGGATCATGGAGAAGTCGTGCGCGGGGAGATTCAGCGGCTTTTGCCCCATGTTCCCGAGAACGCTCTGGTGATTGATGTGGGCGCAAACGTGGGGCTCTTCAGCGAGGCTCTCTTGCGCGAGCGCCCCTCTGCCCGGGTGATCCAGTTTGAACCTGTGACGCGCTATCATCAAGCCTGCCAGGAGAGGTTTGCGGGGGATGATCGTGTGGAGTTGCACAAGCTGGCACTCTCTGACACCGAAGAAGAGCGCCCGATCTATAAGGCCCGGCACAACTATGGGGCGAACTCTGTGATGCCCGAGATCATGTTCGACCGCAGGGACAATGCCATGGTGCGACCGGATACGGTCATTGACCAAGAGACGATCCAGTGCACTACCTGGGAACTGTTCGCTAAGCAGCATGGCATCGAACACGTGGACTTCATCAAGACCGACACCGAGGGCTTCGACTATGCGGTGTTGCGCGGCATGCTGCCTTTCCTTGAGCGCGCTGAGCGTTTGCCTGTGATCTATTCCGAACTTCTGGAAGAGGATTACCACCCTCGATGGGAAGAACAGGCGGCTGTCGTTGAGCGCCTGTTCGAGATCGGCTATGAGTATCAGGACTTGTCCAGCATGGCCAAGGTGGATGACATCCTCTTCCTTCCAGCCCAAGGGAAATAGGAATCGTGGCCCCCTTGAGGCGCATACTGGCCAACCGGTTCTTGCGGGACTCGTCTGTCCTGCAGGCTGGGAGTCTGTCGATTTCCGGTCTCGCGTTCCTCGGCACAATTGCCCTGACGCATGTCCTTGGTGCCCATCGCCAAGGTGAGTACTACCTAGCGGTGGCAGCTTATTCTCTGCTTTGGTTTTGTTTGAACCTGGGCCTCTATCCTGTGACGATCAGTCAGGTGGCCCAGCGCCTGACCAGCGGGGATCGTCAAGGTGCCCTGTCTTGGTTGGCTTACCTCTTCAAGAGCGGGGTCCCTTTAGGAATCCTGACTCTTTTGGTCGGGGTCTGGGGAGTGCCCAGTGCCCTTAGCTGGTGGACAAGTGATCCAAGTGCGAATGTGGCGCGAATCGGGCTCTGTGCTTCGATCCTGTCCATTTCCCCCCTGTTGGAACTCCCCCGGGTAGTGGCCCTTGCGGGCCTTGAAGGCTCGCGGCGTATGCTGGCCGTAACCCGCATTGAAAACGCCCAGGAGGTTTTGCGGGTGGTTCTCGTGGTGATTGGCGCGCTCTTGACCGGCAGTGCCGTGGGCCCTGTGATCGGTACCGTGTGCGCTTCGGCCTTGGGTTCCCTGGTGGCACTGGTTGTCTTTCAACGAGAGCGCCTCAAGCATGTCCCGGATCTTCCGAGCATGGGGGAGATCCTACGCGCCGCCGTGCGTGTGCCTTGGACTCTTGGTCTGCGGCTTGGGATCAAGATGGGCATTGTTCGCAACATTGATGCGCTGGCCGTGCAGGTTCTGCCCGCCCTGGTTCTGGGTCATTTTTCGAGTCCCCAGTGGGTGTCCTATCTCCGCATCGCACAGCGCTTGGTGGATGTGAGCCGCATGTTCATGAAAGGTATCAGCCGCACGGCTCTGCCGGTGCTTAGCGGTTTGGCCCACGTTCGCGATCGTGCCGGACTTCGCCGAGTCTATTGGCGCGCAACCCTTGGATCGGGTTTCTTAATCGCCGGCGGCCTTGGCCTTTCAACCTTGATTTTACCCTGGGCCATCGAAACCTTCCTACCTAGGGACTTTCATCACCCTGTCTGGATGTCGTTCTTGATTCTCTTGCCGGGTACCGCCGTGGTGGGGTTTTCCGTTGCGAACGACACCTTCTACCTGGTGACCAACCAATTGCGTATGGCGATTATTCTGTCGGTGGTGGGGCTTGTGGTCAACACGGGCGCGTTGTTCTTGGCATGCATACGCTGGCCTGATTATGGCGCGGCCGTAGGACTATCCTTCACCTTCCTGTGGAGCTTAACCCATGTGGGATATGCGGGCTGGTGGTTCCGCAAGCACCGTAAACAGGAGACTCCCGCATGACTGCCTTGCGCGGTGTGATTTTTGACTTGGATGGGACCCTTTATCATGAGGGGCCCATGCGCCGGCGCATGCTGCTTGAGCTTGGACTGGGGACCCTGCGGCTGGGGCTTGGCCTCCCGCGGGCCCTAGGTGCTTGGCGTAGGGAGCGCGAAGCCCTGCGTGGGGAGGTGTTCCCTAAGGGGTTGGATCTGGCGCAGGAGCAACTGAAGAGAGCAGCCCAGCAATCGGGAATCCCCGTACCCCAGATTCAAGCTTGGGTGCACCAGTGGATGGAACAGCGGCCCCTCCGCCATTTGCCCAGCTGCGCCCGTGAGGGCTTGCGCGGGACCTTTGAAGCGCTCAGCAAGGGGAGCATTTCAATCGGGGTTTTTAGCGACCATCCTGTGGAAGAGAAGCTGCAGGCCCTTGGAGTCGCCGACTTGGTCCAGGCTAGCTGCTCTGCCACCAGTGAGGGCGTGGGTGCTTTTAAGCCCGACCCCCGCGGTTTCTTATTGCTCGCCGACCGCATGGGTTTGGTGCCCGAGCAGGTCTTGGTTGTGGGGGACAGACAGGATGCGGACGGAGCAGGGGCCCAAGCTGCTGGCATGCAGTTTCGTCTCTTGGGGTCGGCCGCGTCGGGCATTCAGGGGTTGACCGAGGTCCTACCCCTCTTCCACATCAAGCCCTAGCCCACGAGTTCTTTCCAGGTGCGCCCTTCCTGGGGGGTGACGCACTGTTCTAGGCCGCAGGCTGCCCAGCCCTCCACGGCAAGCCCGCCCATCCCGTCGGGTCGCCCGTGGTAACCGCCGTCCATGTTCGCGAGAGTTACGTAGCCTCCTTCGCCCATGATTTCGCAGGCCATGGCCGAGCGTCCACCTGCCTTGCAACCCACTACGAAAGAAGTGTCCGCAGGGAAGTGTCGCTGCACAACCGCCAGGAAGGATTCGTTGGGCACCATTCCCGCAGGACTCATGGTCGCTACGGGGATGTTGTAGGCACCGGGGGGATGGCCCTCGGCGAATTCCTCGCTCGTGCGTACATCGAGATAGGTCCAACCGTCGGTAAGGCGCGTCGCTGCACCTTGGGGGAGAATGGTTTCAAAGCTCATGGGAGAAGGATAGGGCACTGCCCATGGGGCAGTGTGGCCTTTTCTAGTGATCGCTGGATCCCCCGAAGTGGATCACCTCTGCCCCTACAGGATCATCACCAGTCAACCAAATGAGTGCGTCCAATTCCGGAGCGGAAACCTGCTGCCAGGCAATCACTCGCACCCGTGCGCCTTCATCGTTCAACAGTCCGGTGCCCAATTGCACCTCCGCACCGGCCATCCATTCCCGCCGGGTCTCCAAGGGAACACTGGTATCGAGGGCCACCGCCAGGAGGCCAGCTTGGATGAGTTCTTCGCGAAGGGTGGATGCGTAGCTTGTGTTGGGGCCCGCCACGAGCACCGAAGACTGGGGGGGCAGCGCCGAGAGTTCTTGGACAAAGAGGCTGGGCTGCAGCATGTCATGCCCCAGCTGTGGCATTGCCTTCTG
>JAPKBR010000056.1 GCA_028823345.1 Planctomycetota bacterium | reverse complement strand
AAAAATGCCCACGGATCTCGCCATTCAAACGAGCGCACTCACGCGCACCTTCGACAGCTTCGTTGCCGTCGATCAGATCGAATTGAAGGTCGAGCGAGGCAGTTTCTACGGTTTCCTAGGCCCTAACGGTGCCGGAAAGTCCACCACGATCAAAATGCTCACGGGTTTACTCGCGCGGACTTCCGGTCAGATCTCTGTCCTCGGCTGCGACCCGAGGGACCCTTCGCAGGCTCTGGAAATGAAGAAGCGCATCGGTGTCGTCCCCGAGGATCTCGCCCTCTTCGAAAACCTGACTGCGCGGGAGCACCTGACGTTTATCGGTCGCATGCACTCGATGCAAAAGAAGATGTTGAGCGGCCGTATCGACGAGCTCCTGCCACTGTTCGACCTAGAGAAGGACGAGGCGAAGCTGACCATCGAGTACTCGCACGGAATGAAAAAGAAACTCAGTCTTGCCGCTGCTCTTCTTCCCGATCCCGACCTACTTTTCCTCGATGAACCCTTCGAGGGCGTCGACGCCGTCGCCTCGCAAACGATCCGCAAAATTCTCACGAGCTTCGCAGCTCGCGGATCCACCATCTTCATCACTTCCCATGTTCTCGAAATCGTCGAGCGCATTTGCGATCAAGTCGGAATCATCGTCGGCGGCAAGCTCGTCGAGCAGACTTCGTTGGCCGAACTCGGAAGCGGTGGATCACTTGAACAACGCTTCATCGAAGTCGTCGGCACCAACCCTGACCAAGCCGGAAATCTCAGCTGGTTGGGCGAGGGATCGAAATGAACTGGGAGCATCTCAAGTCAATCCTCTGGATGCGATGGCGCATCCGGTTCAATCAGATTCGGCGCGCCAGCAAACTAAGCAATGTTCTATTTGCGTTGATTGCTATTGTGGCTTCGGTGGTGTCCATTGGCGGGTTCGCCATTGCCCTGGAACTGGGTCTCGCCGAGCTCCCGGACGCGACGCCCTTCGCCGTGTTGCTCATTTGGACCGGGCTCTCTGGCCTGTTCCTTTTTGGTTGGACGATGGGCTTGATTACGGACCTGCAGCGGTCGGACTCCATGTCCATGCATAATCTGCTGCACCTTCCGGTCTCTCTAAGCTGGGTATTCCTCTTCAACTACATCAGCTCGTTTGTGAGTATCAGCATCGTTCTGTTCGTGCCGGCGATGCTGGGGTTGTGCCTTGCGATGACAATCGTCATGGGGCCGATGATGCTAATCAGCTTCCCCCTTTTGCTCGCCTTCCTTGTGATGGTGACGGCGCTCACCTACCAACTGCGTAGCTGGCTAGCGCGGCTGATGGAGGACAAGCGCAAAGGACGCAGCGTTGTCGCCATGATCACATTCGGATTTGTGCTGCTAGCTCAGATGCCAAACCTCATCAATATGAGCAGGTCCAGCTCCCGGCAGGCTGACATAGGCGCTCTCGAGGAGCAAATCGGTGCGCTTGTTCGCCCGGATGCGTCCGATACCGAGGCGATGGCGATCTACAGAGGTGAGTCCCTTCGGTTGCGTGCTGAGCAACGGGAGCGACGCGAGTCAACTAGGAACGCCGCTGAAGCCAATAACAAAAGCATCACCACCCTTGGCACAATGATTATTCCGGCAGGATGGATGGCCTACGGCATCCAGGGCGCATTTGGCGGCCGCGCCTTGCCGGGCTTCCTTTGCTTTCTTGGCATGGCATCCATCGGCGTTCTTAGTTTGCGCCGGGCGTTCGCCAAAACCATGAGTGCCGTTTTGGGCACAGAGATTGCAAAGAAGCAGAGATCTTCTCCGAAAGAGAAGTCCCAGGATTCGGCGAGCAACCCCAGCCGGATTTTGCTTGTGGAGCGTTCCTTGCCCTGGGTCGACGAGGTGGTCAGCGCGATCGGCTTCGCTAACCTTCGATCGATTCTCCGGGCACCCGAAGCCAAAATCGTTTTGATCAGCCCGATCATTCTGCTTGCCTTCGTTGCTGTCATGCTCTCGAACCGCGCGCCCACGGACGGGCCCTCGATGTTCGCCCCAGTGTTTGCGCTTGGCGCCACGATGATGGGCCTCATTAGCCTAACGGGACTGATACAGAATCAGTTTGGATTCGATCGGGCAGGCTTTCGAGCTTTGATTCTCTCCCCCGTTCCGCGCCAAGACATTTTGCGCGGCAAGAATCTGGGCATCGCGCCCTTCGCGCTCACTTTTGGTTTTCTCGCGCTTCTCGGTTTGCAGTTCTTCAGTCCACAGGATTCCACTCACTTCTTGGGCAGCTTGCCACAGCTCGGCTCGGCATTTCTGATCATGTGCCTGCTGGGAAACATATCGTCTATTGTTTTCCCTATGCGGCTCAAAGAGCACGGGATGAAAGCGGCCAACGCCAATTTCAAGACTAGCTTCTGGCAATTCCTCTCGGTGTTCCTGGTCCCTCTCGCGCTGTCGCCGTTGCTCATTCCCTTTGGAATCGAACAGCTAGTGAAAGGTGCGGACTGGGCTGATTACGTGCCGGTGTACCTGAGCCTTCATATCCTCGGGCTCGCCTGTGTCCTTCTCATCTACTGGAAGGCGACCAAAGTCCAAGGCGATCTGATGCAGAACCGCGAGCATAAACTGTTGGATGAACTAACGCGTTCTTAAGCGGCACGCGGATTCGCGGGAACGGGCGTGTATGCAGAAATGGACTCCGCAAGCGTCCCCAAGAATTCCTGCTGTCCGAAGAGCTTGCCGAGTTTCAAAAGGATCGCTGCGCGGTGAAGCCCTGGGAGCAGAGGTTTTCGACCTCGATGAGTGTCACTTCGCCCGGAAGCTCGTCTATTGGATGAGCTGGCTACGAACCTCACTCAAGCGACAGTTGGCGGTTTCCAAGGCCTGGGAATAAAGCACGGTCCCCGCCAATCCGCTGGGCAAGTCCACGGTGACCTCAATGCGGCCATCCGCATCCGCCACCGCGTTTACCGTCACCTGGGCATTGCCGATCCCGAAGAACGCACTGCTGCAGCCGGGGGCCGGAGTGCTACCGAGCCCGATGCCGTAGGCTAAGGAAACCACCGCGCCAGGCTCGAAGCCCAATCCAAAGACCGTGTTGGTGCGACCAGCCATGCCCGGTTGGGCACCGCTGAGACGGCTCCGACGCAGAATCGGTGTCAGGCGAAAGGCTCGCTGATTCCCCGCGAGGGTTCCGGTGCCGCAGATCTCGCCCAACTCATTAATGCTCGAAGCACCGGTCAAGTCCCAGGCTGTACCAGGACGGATCAGGGTGCCCAAATCCACGGGCGTGGTCGATCCCGTTGCCCAAAGGGTCGCGTGCTGCACGCCAGCGGCATCGGTTGAGTTCCCCACCATGGCCCCGTAATCATTGATGCCTTTGGCGTTGCCCTCAGTTCCGCCGAGGGTGGACAAGGAGCCCATGACTCCTGCTTCCCAGAGGAATGGCAGAAACTCACCCGCTTGGTTAGAGCTGGTGCCCACCACTTGGCCGAAGTTGTTGATTCCATAGGGTGTGGCGAAGGCACCTCCGAGTGTGCCAAGATCCACCATGCCGGTGACATGCTCCCAGATAAAACCGTGGGTCGCTTCGGTGGCATCCCGTGCGGTCCCCACCACTTGATCGTGATCGTTGAGCGCGTAGGCGAATCCAGTCCCACCGCCAAAGGTGCCTAGGTCAATCCACGCCCCAAGGGGATCTTGGATGTAAGGCCTGAACTGAGAGACGATGTAGCCACTCACAAAGCGTGAGTTCGTGCCGCAAATGTTGCCGATTTCGTTGATGCCTGTGGCCTTGGAGAAATTCAACGATCCGCAGTGGACGTCCGTGCTCAATCCCGCATCCCATTGATAGGCGTGCAGATTGCTACTTGGAGCAAAGGAATACCCCACGCATTGGTCCCGGTCGTTCATCCCACCGCTAAAGCAAACGGATGGCGAGAGCGGCATGATGTGCTGCTGACTGTGACCATCCCACAAAAACCCATGGATCTTGCCTTGACCCGGGGGCGCGGGCAGCGTGTTCTCCCCATGCACATGCCCGCGATTGTTGATGCTCTGGCCGCGAACGCCCAGGGTGATGTCGGAACTCAAGGTGCCGATGTTGCGAATCAAGTAACGCGGAGCCCGCGTACCTGGACGCACGCTGCTCTGGGCTAAAAGGGGCATGGCTGAGCCACAGGCGAGGAGCAATACGAGGGCTGTGGGGAGTTTCATGCTGATGGATGGTTCGGGGAAGAACTGTGGGATCAATTCCCTCGTTCCCCCACTAGAACCTAGCCGATCCGGCCAGGTTCCGCAGATCTTGAGATTGCTCCCGGGCTTCCGAAAGCTCACAACCCCTGCACGATCCGAACTGGAAGACCCGGGCTTCATGCCTCCGGCCCGCCCTAGGGGCCCCCAGAGGGCTAATCTACCCCCATGGGAAGCAACAAAATGGCGCTGGTGACTGGTGCTTCGGCGGGCATCGGCGAAGACATTGCCCGAGATTTGGCCGCGCGCGGCTATGACCTTTTCCTGGTTGCGCGGCGCAAGGAAAGGATGGATGCGCTCAAAATTCAGCTCGTCAAGGAGCACGGCGTCCAAGTCCTAGTACACGCCCAAGACCTCTCCACACACACGGCCTGCGAAGAATTGCTCGCTGCCCTTCAAAAGGCGGACGTCACCATCGACGTGCTGGTGAACAACGCAGGGTTTGGCAGTTTCTGCCCGACCCTCGACGCGGACACCGAGCGCGAGCGGGCCATGGTGCGCATCCTATTCCAGTTTCCGGTGGACCTAACCCGCGCCCTGGTGCGCGGAATGATTGAACGTGGCCAGGGGCGCATTCTGCAAGTGGCCTCCACCGCGTCCTTCCAACCATCCCCGGGCTATGGCATGTACGCCGCCACCAAGGCTGCAATTCTCTCATGGAGCAATGTCTTGCACTATGAATTGCGCGGCACCGGAGTCACCTGCACGACCCTCTGCCCGGGACCCACCGCCACCGAGTTTGGCGAGATCTCCGGACATGTCTCTAACCGCCTTCAGGACTCAACCAAGATGTCCTCCCCCGCGGTCGCCCGCATCGGCGTACGCGCCATGCTGCGCGGTCAAGCCACGGTGATCCCCGGCTTCGTCAACAAGCTCGGGGCACTGCTAAGCACTCGCATGCCGCGCTGGTTCGTTGTGCCCTTAGTCGCCCGCGTATTGCGCGGAGCGAAGTGAGATCAGCGGCAAAAGCGCTCGACCGCCGAAAATGATATGGGTCCAACCACTTTCCAGGGGCGGCCTGAAACCCCTAAGACCCCGCGGCGTCCAAGTTTGATGCAAAAGTTTGGCCTCGGGGACTAGATCCGAGGACGCCCCGCCCACACAGTGGCCCTATGGAACAAGCTCCCAAGCCCTCCGGCCAAACGGCCACCCTGCAAGGATTCTTCGGCATTCTTTGCGCCCTCGGTACCTTTGCCCTCGCACGCCTCGCCAGCGATCAAGGCTGGCTCTGCGGCACCTGAGGCTCAGTCACCGGCTCTCCCGTGGGGATAGCGATTCTTCTTGGCCTCTTTTTCCAGCTAGGTTTTCCAAAACGCGCCCTGCGCTTGGGTTGGGCGGCTACCCGTGCTGAACCGGCCGGGAGGGCCATGGGTTTGGTTGGCCTGATTGCGGGGGTCGTCGCGGCATTGCTGCAACTCGCGCTGCTCGGTGCTCTGATCCTGGGAATCCCCTCCCTGTTCTAACGATCAAAAACGGCGGGCACCCTAGGGCAATTCGTCCGTCAGCATGTCCAAGTCCGCCCTCGTCCCCAGGGTCGGACAATTGGGATTCATTTTGTGGCGCGAAGCTCGTTCGGCTCGTCGAGCAGCCCGCAAGAGCGCGGCAATCAGAGCCTCGTCCAACCCCGCCATGGCTGGAGCATCCAGCGCGCGGTCAATCAAGGCCACGATGCGCGCCTCGCCCCGCGCTTCATCGGCACTGTCCTCAAACAAGCCGGTTCCCCGGGGTGAATCTGCAAAGCGCGCCACACGTTCAATCATTCCAACGCGTGCATAGGACCCCGTGTCCGGATCGATGTAGCTGTAAAAGGTCTCACCGTGCCCGGTCAGCCCCAAGTAGTCGCTTATCTCTTCCTCGTCTGTGTGTGCATGTTCTCGGCCCCACAGCTCCGGCGTGGGCGCAACGGTGATAATCCCGCGATAGGCTGCCTCTGCACCGAGCCTTTCACCCAGTGCCTTGGCCAACTGAAACACCTCGCCCTTGGATAGCATGGCGATCGGATTGGTGTCGACTTCCCCGTCGCCCCCCTTCTGGAAGAACCGCAACCAACGGTCTTCACATTCGTTGCCGGTCCCATGACGCACACCCGGCCCCGTCAACCGCAAGTACCCCCGCCCCAGGGGAGCCCGCAAACAACTACGAATGGACCCGAGCACCCGCCCGTCTTTTTCGATGCGCGCGTCGATCTCCTCTCGATCAAACCCCACAGCTTCCAGGTTCGCCCGCATGTCGACCAACATGGCGTCATACACCCCGGTCAAATCATGCACGATCAGTTTTGCTCCAATCGCGGCAACCAATTCCTCCGCCCTCTCTCGCGAAGCATCACCGCTGTGAATCGAGGAATACACCAGAGTTAGATTCTCGGGCCCCAAAGCCAGCACCAAGAGCCCCGCCAGCACCGCACTGTCGATCCCCCCTGACACATCGAGCTCGGCCCGCTGCAAGCCGCAAGCCTGGTGGTAAGCCACGATGGCCTGCACGCGATCGTCAATCAAAGCATGTGGGTCGAGAACGGGCATGGGATACTGAGCAGTGTACATACGGCGCCAGCCCCCATCGTCTTTTTTGGGGACGTTTGCTGCCAGGGTCATGGGGATTACGATTCTGCCCGGTAGGGCGCGCCACAAGAGAAGGTGCCCCAACACTCTGGGAATCCTGAGGAGCGATCGAATCCGACTCCAAGGCCCGGTACCTTTCTGCGAAACGGAGGGCAACGGAGCCCTGACGTGGTATGGACCGAGGCCATAGGCTCTCTGTGGAACAGAATCTAAAAAGCAATGAAGCCGGGCAAGCCGTCATG
The DNA here is from genome assembly GCA_028823345.1 of Planctomycetota bacterium. Taxonomy (GTDB): domain Bacteria; phylum Planctomycetota; class UBA1135; order UBA1135. The sequence goes on along the minus strand of JAPKBR010000056.1, from coordinate 10,846 downwards.
CATTTGCAAAAATCTTCCTAAGCGGACCCTTTCGTCCAGCGATACCAGCCAGGCCTGGCCGCGATTCGTTCCCGTATTCTCTGGCGCACAATCCTCCTTGCCGACTCTGTAGGAGTCCAATCGTTGTACAACTCATCCGGCCATTGGTCGCGCTTAAACAGGCGAGTAGGATCCGGATTCATCCCTCTGCGCTTCATCTCTGCAATGAGCTCTCCATATCTCTTGTGAAGGTACTTCCCCTTGTCATAGAAGAACTTCACATGGCCGCCGTTCAATTTGAAAACTGATGGCCACGTCTTTTTATTCTTAGCCCAATGAGGCGACTGCAAGGATCTTTGCAGGGCTGACCCAACCATGAATATCTCGCGATACTCAGCAACGAGATGCTGATCGGCTAACTCTGCCGGATCGATGATGTTGATTCTAGTCACGGGCGAAATTACACCTCATTGAATTCCAAGAGCGACCCAGCACCTAAACGCCGAATAGATGCCCTTCGTTCAGTGATCAGCTTAATGCTCTTGCCACGAAGGGTATCTGTAACCATCACCCTTGAATTGAATGGGAACCGTAAAGGTCACCGGGTGCGCCTATCGCCAAACCCCGTCAAGACTCCGCGCGCGGTGCGGACCAGGTGATGCTCCGAGGGCACTAGGCGCTGCTTACCCGCGGGCAAGCGAATGTCCACCGAGGTCATTCTCCCATCCACCTGCGCCACCATGCGCGAAGATTGCCCGTCCAGAATGAGGCCAAGGGCGTGGTGTCCAAAGTTGGTGGCCAGGATCCGGTCCGCGGCGGTGGGTGATCCGCCTCGCAAGAGGTGCCCAAGCACCACCGAACGCGATTCGATTCCCGTCGCGGCTTCGATCTCATGGGCCAACACGGGTCCCACGCCTCCCAAGCGAATAGGGTCTGGCGAAGTCGGGTCGATCAACTTGACCACTGGCTGTCCGCCGATGGGACACGCACCCTCTGCCACGCAAAGCACCGTGGACCCGCGCTCTTTCACGCGCTCCTCCACATGTTCCGCCACCGCTTCGATGGAATAAGGCATCTCCGGAATCAAAATTTGATCCGCTGCCCCGGCGATGCCGGCGTGTAGAGCGATCCAACCCGCGTTGCGTCCCATGACCTCCACCACCAACACACGCCCGTGGCTGTCGGCGGTGGTGCGCACCCGATCCAAGGCCTCGGTCGCAATCTGCACCGCGGTCAGGAAACCAAAGGTGATTTCCGTGCCCTCGATGTCGTTGTCGATGGTCTTAGGCACGCCGATCACATTGATGCCTGCGTCCACAAAGGGTTGAGCGCAGGTCATGGTGCCGTCACCTCCGATCACCACCAGGGCCGACATGCCCTGATCCTCCATGCGCTTCAAACAATGGGGCACGCGGTCCTCGTAAACCGGTTGACCATTGCCGTCATGGGCCGCCAGATACCGACTGGGATCCGAGCGATTGGAAGAACCCAAAATCGTCCCCCCCTCATCCAAGATCCCGCGCACATCTTGCAGACCCAGAGGTCTGAATTTACCCACAACGAGGCCTTCAAAACCATCCTCGATACCAATCACCTCGATGCCCGCCGCAATGGCTTCGAGGGTCACGACCCTAATCACTGCATTGAGGCCAGGGCAGTCGCCCCCGCCAGTCAGGACGCCGATGCGCTTGGGTCCACTCGGAGGTCTATTGGATGCCATAGGCGACAGGGTACGAACCCTGAGGCCTCTAGCAGCGCTTGATTGAATGTTCTTTTTGGGCCCAGACTCTCTGTCAGCAACAAAGAATCAAGAAAGCCACGGGAGACGCCGCGATCCAGATGGATCCTCTCTGGAACGCGCAAGCCCAACATGTTTTCCAGTAGGCTGTGCACCATGAGCCTTCAATCCTCCTCACTTGCAGTTGCCCTCCTCGCTTTCGGATTTGCCGATTCCTCCAGCTCCGCCAGTGCCGCCAGCACAGGCTTCGGCTCAATTCTTCCATCCCAAGACTCCCCAGCGCCTCGCACCTTGATTGCCGGGCCACTTGTGGGCCACGTCACCCCCACGAGTATTTCCGTTTGGATAAAAACCACCCCCGGGAAAGTCACCCTCACGGCCTGGCCCCAAACAGAACCCACTGCCCGCATCTCCACCCAAGCCAAGGCCATCGCCAAAGATCAAGGCTGCATAACCATCACCCTTCAAGGCCTGCAACCCAACACCCTCTACCGCTACTCCTTCGACGTCCAGGACACATCCGAAGGCCAACTCGCCCGCACCGCGCCCAAGCCCGAGAGCACCGACCCAGTCACCCTGGCCTTCGTCTCCTGTGCCCGGCAGGACAAGGTCACCGCCGCCAGCTTCGACGCCATCGCGGCTCGCCCCATCGATGTGCTCCTCTGCATCGGCGACACGCCCTACATCGACACGACGGATCTTAAGATCCAGCGCCAACGCTACATCGACTTCAACACGTTTCCCTCCTTCGCCGCCATCGCCCGCCGCACCCCAATCATCAGCACCTGGGACGACCACGATTTTGGCCGCAACGACACCGACGGCAACGTCAAAGGCAAAGAGAACTCCCGACAGGCCTTCATCGAACACCGCCCGAACCCCTCCTTCGGCGACGGCAAGCAAGACGGCATCTACACGAGCTTCCGCCGCGGCCCCATCGAAACCTTTGTGCTTGACGCCCGCTGGTATGCCGCCACGGAACCGAGCCCTGCCGACAAGACCAAACCCACCCTTCTGGGTGCCAAACAATACGCCTGGCTCTGCCGCGCCCTCAAAGCCTCCGATGCTCCCGTCAAGGCCCTGGTGACCGGCATGGTCTGGAACGGATCCGTACGCCCCAACAAGGCCGACCACTGGGGCAACTACACCCACGAACGCGACGCCCTCTTCCGTTTCATCGGCAAGAACAAAATCTCCGGCGTCGTCCTTGTAGGCGGTGACATTCACCGCTCACGCGTCATTCGGCACCCAACCACCGACCTAGCCGGCTACCCCCTCATAGAATTCATCTCCTCCCCCATCCACGACCACATCATCGCCAGCGCCAATCAGCCCCATCCAGGGCTCTTGAAGGATCTTGGAACACCCCAGACCTGGCTGGAGTTGGTGGTGACACCCAATGGGGAGGACCTGGTGACGGGGATCCTGCGGAGTGCGACAGGCGGTGAGTTGTATCGGTTGGGATTGAGTGCAGAGGATTTGATGGAAGGGAAGTAGGCAATCGAGAGGAAGCACTGCCACGGCTTCCCTACACAGCGCCCGCACCTAGGTGGGCGCCCCGTTTCTTGAGAAAATCCGTGCGGATCAAGGCCGATTCCGGCTCAGGGAGGTATAGCCCACCCCCCTATGCCCATCGCCTCCCCCCATGGAACCCACCACATCAATTTCCCCTCAGACGCGGCAAACGGTGCCCAGCCGTGACCGCTTCAATGTGGTAGGCAATGCTCAAGAACTGCCCCAAGGCGGCTTCCTGCACCACCGCCGGAATGGCCGAATGCTCCCCCCATTCATCGCTCCCACATCTGCACAGGAACTATCCAACACCTGGGATACCAATGAAGAGGACGTCTTCATCTGCACCCATCAGAAGGTTGGCACTCACCTGACCAAAAAGTTCATCGTCGAGATCTTGCGCGCGACCGAGAACTATGGATCCGATCACCCCATGAGCGCAGGTGACATTGGGCACGGCGCAGTGCCCTGGCCGGAAGTCATGCACTCGCAACGTGGAGCTCGACACTTCCGGAAATTCCTGCAACGAACATCTGGAAAGAAACGCCTTTGGTACACACATTCGGCCTATGAGGACCTGCCCATTCGCCGCGTGCACCCCAAGTCCAAGTTCGTTGTTGTCCTTCGCGATCCCCGCGCAACGGCAGTTTCCCAGTACTTCTTCTACAAGCGACATCCATTACTACAGATTTCCAAAGATCTGGACATGGACACCTTCTCGTCAATGTTCATTGAGGGAGACCTCTACTTCGGCGACTACCACCAGCACACCCTGGGATGGATCCGTCGCCGCGACAACCGCATACCCAACTCAAGTGTCTTGGTCTTGCGCTATGAGGACCTCGTTGAAAATAAGCTCGCAGTCATCGACCGCCTGCTGACATTCCTGGCTCCAGGCAAACGCCTGACAGACGAACGCAAGGAGAGCATCGCGGAAAGCACCATGTTCCAGAGCATGAAGAAATCCCTTACGAAGGATCCCAAGTCATTCCACCTGGACCCCAAGGCATTCTTCCGCTCAGGCCAAACCAAGGACTGGGAGCAACATCTCTCCAGGAATATCGTCAAGGCCATCAACCGCAAGACCAACCGTACCTGGGGAAGGGGAGATTTGACCTGCCCCCCCCTTGACGGCCTGATGTCCCTCTGACCAGACTCTAGGAATGACAAGCAAGTTAACCTCTGATGTCTCAGAGATTGTGGTGCGCGACCTGGGCGCCCTGGCACAGGAACTAGAAGACACCCCGCTGGAACATCTTTGGGAGGTGCGCGAGGGAGTCAACAATTCCGTCGGATCCTTGGCATTGCACCTGTGCGGCAACCTACGCCATTTCATAGGACATGGACTAGGGCAGGACGACTATGTGCGTGACCCGGAGGCCGAGTTCGCACGTCGGGATGCAAGCAAAGAGGAAATCCTCCAAGAAATAGAGCGAACCCAGACCGCTACACTCGCAGCACTTTCCGGCCTGAGCGAAAAGGACGTGCAAAGCCCCATGCCTATTACGCCCCCCCGACACGAAGGACGGAGCATAGGCTTCTTCCTGGTCCAACTCTGCTGCCACCTCTCCTGGCATCGTGGGCAATTGAACTACCTGCGCCGCATCCTGGACGCAGGCGCCCCGGGTTGAGCTAGCCAAAAACAGCGCATGACCACCCGACACTTACTCCGTACTCTGGTAAGTCATGCAAAGCCTCCCGCTCCTCCTCAGCTGCCTGCTCCTCGCAACCCCCGCTCTCAACCAAGACGCCCCCCCGCGCCCCAACATCCTCTTCATCTTCAGCGATGACCATGCGCCCCATGCGATTGGGGCTTATGGGTCGGCTTATGAGGGGATGGACCCAACGCCGCGGATTGATGGTCTAGCGGCGGAGGGCATGTTGTTTCGGAACTCATTCTGCACCAACAGTATTTGTGGGCCGAGCCGCGCCGTGATCCTGACAGGGCTGCATAGTCATCGGAATGGATTCCGGGACAATGGGGATCGGTTTGATGGGGATCAGGTGACATTCCCGAAGTTGCTGAAGGGGGCGGGGTATGAAACGGCCTTGCTTGGGAAATGGCATTTGGGTTCGACGCCCCAGGGGTTTGATTACTGGGAGGTCTTACCGGGACAAGGGGATTACTACAACCCGAAGCTGATTTCGGCAGAGGGCGAGCGAGTGGTTGAAGGGTACTGCACAGATATCGTGACGGACTTGGCGCTGGACTGGTTGAAGGGACGAGGGGATGACGACCAACCGTTCCTGCTGATGTGCCAGCACAAGGCGCCCCACCGGAATTGGATGCCGCCCTTACGGCACTTGGATTTGTGGGAGGGTTTGGAAGTTCCGGAGCCAGAAACGCTCTTTGATCAACATCTGGATGACGCGCTGGTGGCGCGGCTGCAGGAAATGGAAGTCGATCGGGATATGAACCTGGTTTATGACCTCTTTGTTGAGGAGCACGATGGCTGGGATTCTGAGGATGGGTTTGCGAATGATTCGAGTGGGATTCGGAACCTGCAACGCATGAGCGGAGACCAGAGGAGGGCTTGGAATGAAGCGTTTGGGCCGAGGAACAAGGCATTCTTGGAGGCGAAGCTGACCGGCAAGGAGTTGGTGCGCTGGAAGTACCAGCGATACATCAAGAACTACCTGCGCACGGTACGCGGGGTGGATGACAGCGTGGGCCGGCTGCTGGATTACCTAAAGGAGAGCGGCTTGGCGGAGAACACCATCGTGGTGTACTCGTCAGATCAGGGTTTCTTCCTGGGGGATCATGGCTGGTTCGATAAGCGTTGGATGTATGAGGAATCCTTGCGCATGCCCCTAATTGTGCGTTGGCCTGGGGTGACGGAAGCGGGGGCGGTGGACGAGCACATGGTGCAGAACCTGGATTATGCACAGACCTTCTTGGAAGCAGCTGGAGTTGCCGCACCGGAAGGAATGCAGGGGCGGTCGCTTGTGCCGTTGCTCCAGGGAAATGAGCCCGATGACTGGCGCTCCTCGATTTACTATCACTACTACGCTTTTCCCAGCATTCACCGGGTGGCACGGCACTATGGCATCCGCACGGAACGGCACAAGCTGATTCACTATTATCAGTTTGGTCTTTGGGAGCTGTTTGATTTGCAAACCGACCCTGACGAACGAGTGAACCTGTTTGGGCAGGAGGGCTGCGACGAACTGACCCGCGGCTTACAGAAAGGCCTGCAAGGATTGCGGCTGGAGTTTGGGGACGAGGGGGGAACGGAGCTGCAGTCAAAAGAGTGGCAAGAGAAGTTCGGGGTCAGGAGGTAGAGGGACCTCTCCCTCAAGCGCCCACGAATCCCGGAATTCCGTTGGGGGCTTTCCGGCCCGAAAGAGGGCATTGGGGCCAAGTGGGGCACGGACTGGATGAGGAATATGCGCGGAGGAGGTGCGATTCCTTTAGATTGGACCCATGAACGACCTGCGCCCCATACCCCTAGTGATCGTGGTTTTGCTCGGAGCGGCCAGCGCTGCGGTGACCAGCTACCTACTGAATCCCAGCGCGACCCCTGCGCCCACTCCGATCCGCACCGCCGTTGATCCCAGTGCCGAATTGCTCGGGGTGATCCGCGAGCTGCGCGATGAGCTTGCGAAGGTGAACTCCCGGGTGGATGTTCTTGAAGTGACTCCGGCGGAGAGAGTTGCTCTCGGGGCCAATACCAACCAGGACTTCGAAACTGAAGTCCGTGCGTGGATGGCGCAGCAGAATCCTGGTCGGGGTCCGGCAGTGCCGGTCCTTCATGCGGATGTGACCCAGGCCTTGAACAACATTCGCGCCGGGGAAAAAGCGGATCAAGAGGACCTGGACCGTCAACGGCGGGAGGAATTTCTGGCTGGAGCCATGGAGAGTATCGCTCCGAGACTGAACCTGACCCAGAGCCAATCGGATGACATGTACGAAGTGCTCAATGCCAAGGCCGAGGCCGATGCAGAGTTAGGTCGACGCTGGAAGGCGGGCGAGGATCGAGAGGCCATCGGCGAGAGTAAACGGCTCGACGAAGAGAATCATCAGAACAACTTGCAGGGAATTCTCTCTGCCACTCAATACACCGACTACGGAGAGATGGTCACCCAGTACCGCAAGGGCGGAAAGTGATACCTGGGCCCAGGCAGAGCACCCTGGGGAACAAAAACGGCAAACGGCTCTCACTTGGAAACAGTTCAGATCCCTGAAGCCATGATTTGACCCCCGTTTTTGCTCCGGGGCGCTAGGCTAGTTGGGGTTGAATCCCCCCCGCTAGGTCCATTTCACGACCAGCCTATTTTTCCCCGACTGCACCATGCTCTCCTCCCTGACCCGTCTCTTTCCCGCACTGTTTCTCGCCCCCGTCGCCCTGGCCGGCACCATCTACGTGGATGCCAACTTGGCCACTGGTCTCAATGATGGCAGCAGTTGGGCGAATGCGCTGCAGGGCACCCTCGCCCTGCAAGACGCCATGTTACAGGCGGTTGCTGGGGATGAGATTTTCGCTGCGGACGGAACCTATGTGCCCACCACCGGTACATCACGCACCACATCGTTTCGCGTTATTAACAATGTGAACATCTATGGCGGCTTTGTGGGAAACGAAACCAGCCCGGACCAGCGCCCGCCCCTCGGCGTGGCCCCCAGCATCATGACTGCCGACACCAATGGGAACGGCTCAATCAGTGACAACAGCTACCATGTAATTCGGGGTTTCAACACCAACGCCACGGCCGTACTGGACGGATTTATCGTGCGCGATGGTTTTGCCAACGCCGGCGGCAGCAACAATGACCGGGGTGGCGGGATCTTGCTGACCAACTCCTCCCCCACCATCCGCAACTGCCACTTCATCCACAACCGCTGCAACTTTGGCGGCGGAGCGGGCTACATCAACAGCGCCAGTCCCACCTTTACGGACTGCATTTTCGAGGACAACATTGGTGGCTCCTACGGAGGTGCGTTTGACATGGCCACCGCCAGCAATGTGATTTTTGACCGCTGCGAGTTCTACGGAAACCAAGCAGCGCGCGCAGGAGCCCTTGAGATCTTCTCCACCAGCGGTGTGGTGGTCAGCAACAGCATCTTCCAAGGCAACACCTCCACCGGCAGTGGGGGCGGCGGGGCCCTCTGGATTGGATCCGGCGGCAGCACCCAGGTGATCAACTGCACAATCGTCGACAACAACGCTACCTCGAACACGGTAGGCGGCCTCTTGCGCTCGGGATCGACCGTCCTGGTGCGCAACACCATCCTGTGGGACAACTCAGGGCCTGGTGGAGCACAGAACGCGGCCAATCAAATGACCGGTGGCACCAGCGCCACTTACTGCATCGTGGAGGGTGGCTTCTCCGGTACGGGGAACTTGAACAGTGACCCGACCTTCACCGACGCCCCGGCCGGGGACTTCACCCTGAGCGCTAGCTCACCCGGAATCGACGCTGGCAACAATGCCTCCGTGCCTGGCGCGATCACTCTTGACCTGGCGGGTAACAATCGCTTTGACGATGTGTCCTCGGTTCCTGATACAGGCGCCGGTTCGGGATCGATCGTGGACATTGGCGCCTACGAAGTTCAAGGCTCCATCGGCGTGGTGGACACCTCTTGCTCGCCCATTTCCAACTCTACGGGCTTCCCAGCTTCACTCTTTGGCAACGGCAGCTTGGTAGTCAGCAACAACCAATTGCAGTTGGATGCAATTCAGTTACCCCTCAACCAGTTTGGCTACTTCGTCATGTCCCGCACAACGGCCAACGTGCCCGTGGGCAGCGGACGCCTTTGCCTCGGCGCGCCTCTCTATCGCTTCAACACCAGCATTTTGAACTCGGGGACCAGCGGCCTGATGAGCTTCGCGCCGGACCTGACGGCCCTACCCCAGGGGCAAGTCTTTCTTCCCGGAGATACCTGGTCCTTCCAGCTCTGGTTTAGAGACGGCGCCAGTTCCAATTTCACCAACGGACTTGGCTTCACCTGGCAGTAAGGTTTCCCCATTCGGGGTCATTCTTCCCAGGGCAGCTGCCGCCACCAGGCCTTGCCGTCATTGGGATGGCTCTCGACGATTTGCCGCAAGAGCTTGGTCATAGCGAGCACTCTTTCGGGTTCTTTGGCGGCTAGATTCCTTCGCTCGCCGACGTCCGAAGAGAGGTCGTAGAGTTGAACGGGAGGCAAGCCCTCTGCCTTGGCTTTGGCATCCTTGGGCTGGGACCAACCCCCAGAGCCTGGACAGAAACACAGCTTCCAGGGTCCTTGACGAATGGCAAATTGACCTGAAATACTGTGTTGGACCAATCCATCGGCCAGGGGTTCTTCGCTGACTCCCTTGAGGATCTCGACCAGGCTGCGGCTGTCCTCTGCTGAGGTAGGATCCAGTTCGACTCCAAGGGCGTCGGCCACAGTCGCCATCACATCGGTCAAGCCCACCGGCTGATCGCAATGACTTCCGGGCTCCACCACGCCGGGCCAGCGCACCAAGAACGGCACGCGATGCCCTCCCTCCCACACATCAGCTTTGTGTCCCCGCCAGGGCCCGCGCAGATCGACTCCACCCGCTGCGAGGGTTGCGAAATCCGCCTTGGGTGAAGTTCCATTGTCGGCAACAAAGATAACAAGAGTGTTTTCTCGCAATCCGTATTGATCGATGGCTCGCAGCACTTGTCCCACCGACCAATCGGTCTCCAGCAAGAAGTCCCCATAGGCGCTGACCCCGCTTTGACCTTGGAAGGCATCAGAAGGACTGATCGGTGTGTGCGGCGAGGTCATGGGAAAGTAGAGGAAGAAGGGTTCCTTAGCCGCTGCACGATCTCGGATATAGCCCACGCACCGACGGGTCAGCTCAGGAAGAACAGCTTCCAAGCTCCAGCCAGGCATCATGGGACCCGCACTGACACCATTGGATGGAATAGCCTTCATGGTCCCCGTAGGCATGGCCGTCGTCCGATCATTCTCGATCCAGGTGTACGGCGGCCAGTTAGGAACATCGTCGCCAAAGTAGTGATCGAAACCTGCTTCAAGTGCGCCGCCGCCGATGGGCAACTGATAGTCGATCTCGCTCGGTTTATGGGTCGTCCCTCCCCCTCGCTTGGGCCAGCGCCAACCCAAGTGCCACTTGCCAATGCATGCCGTATGAAGACCTGCTTGATGGGACACATCAGCGATGGTCACGCGATCCGTGGCAATTAAAGGCAAGCCCCACTGATGCACAATCCCGGCTTTTAAGGTAGTGCGCCATGAATAACGGCCAGTCAAGAGGCCGTAGCGTGTGGGCGAACACACCGCCGAACCCGAATGACCATCCGTGAAAGACATGCCCTCGCTAGCAAGTTGATCCAGGTGTGGTGTGGGCAATCCGGACCCCGGATGTTCCGCGTGCAAGGAAGCGAGCCCCATGTCATCCGCCAGGATCACAACCACATTGCGCGGAGTTTGGGCCTGGGAGATGGGGATCAGGAGCAGAGAAAGAAACAATCGCATGGGGACACCATAATCCAGCCACGCCCAGGGAGCCAGACACCTGCGTGGCGGCATGCAAAACCCCCCTATCCCACCTTGACAGCCCGCCCCAGCCCGCTAAGATTCCTCATTCCAACAGCGGGCGGCTGTAGCTCAGTTGGTAGAGCGTCAGCTTCCCAAGCTGAATGTCG
>JAPKBR010000088.1 GCA_028823345.1 Planctomycetota bacterium | reverse complement strand
ACGACACCCTGACCTTTGGGCGTGTTCTCCAGTCTGCTGGCTATGCCACCGGTGCCTTTGGTAAGTGGGGTGTCGGAGCGCCAGGGGATGAGGGCCGGCCATTGGCTCAGGGTTTCGACACGTTTGTTGGTTTCATGTGTCAGAAGCGAGCTCACGATCACTATCCCCCAGCGATCTGGAAGGACGGGGAACCATTGGTATTGAACAATCCAGGCTACACACCATCGAAGCGCTGGAGCCAAGTGCCGGAGGGCGAAGACCCATGGGCGGCGTTCTCGGGGGAAGACTACGCGGCGGACATAATGCTGGACGAGGCTCTGGCGTTTATGGACCGCAATCAGGCTGCTCCCTTTCTGTTGTACTTTCCAACGCCCGTGCCCCATGCGTCCTTGCAGGTGCCTGAGGACTCACTGGGGGAGTACCTGGAATCCGATTGGGACGATGGGCCTTACCTAGGGGATAAGGGTTACTTGCCCCATCGGTCTCCCCGCGCCGCATACGCGGCCATGGTCACGCGCATGGACGCTGGGCTTGGACGGTTGCTGGCCAAAGTGGACGAGCTCGGCTTGGGCAAGAACACTCTTGTGATTTTCACGAGCGACAACGGCGCCACGTTCAATGGGGGAACCGACAGTGCGTTTTTTGAATCGAACGGGAAATTGCGGGGCTTCAAGACATCCCTATGGGAAGGGGGCATTCGCGTGCCTTTTGTGGCGCGCTGGGAGGGCCAGATTCCTGCGGCTTCGGTTAACTCCACGCCGATTGGTTTCCAAGATGTGTTGCCGACCCTTGCTGAACTCGTTGGGCTACCTAACCCTGCCGGTCTTGATGGGGTTTCTCTTGTGGAGATCTTGCGGGATCCAAAAGCGGATCTACCGGAGCGGGACCTGTATTTTGAAACCGGCCAGCGCCAAGCCCTGCGCTCGGGCGACCTCAAGGTAATGACCCACGTCAAGAAGGATGGTTCCCGTTCCTTTTCTCTGTATGACCTGGCCAAGGACCCGGAAGAATCCAACGACATCTCTAAGAAGGTAGACGGCAAGATGCTCGAAGAAATGCTCGGGCGGCTTGCGGCGGAACACACCCCCAGTCCGCGCTTTCCTATTGCCGGTGACCCGCCGCTTTGGGATGCTTCCAAGGAAGGGAGTCAGGAGGTTCGTACTCTTGAGCTGACATCCGGCGCGCGGGCCAGCGTTCCATCCACCGCAACCGAGAGCTCTTTGGTGATCTTGGTGCCGGACGCAAAGCGTAAGCCTCAGGATTACGAAGCCCTGGCTCAACACCTTGCCAGTCACGGCTTGTCGGTTTTGACTGTGTTGGCTGGTGAGGGTTTCAGTCCAAGAGATCCAAACCCAGCGGAGCAAGCGTGGGCCTTAGACGTGGAGGACCTGAGGGCTAGAGTCGACGGGGTATCCAGCGGTCCATGGGGGGTGCTTGCCCATGGAACCGGCGCCGGGATTGCGCTTGCTTTGGGGGGGACGTCGGACCGGGTGGGGGCGGTGTGCCTTCTGCAGCCTGCTGGTGTCAACGAACAGACGCATGAACAGATGAAAGGCTGTGACGCCGCGACCTTGGTCTTGGTGGGTGGGGCGGATGATTCCTGCGACTTCGTTGCAATCAACCGCTTCGCCCAGATGGGGCCGTCCTCTGCGCGTCGGTTGTACGGCAACATTCCAGACCTCGCTCAGGGGGCCCTGTGGGAGCGGGTTGATTCAAACAGGAAGCAAGCGCCCCGTGCCATCCAGCGGTCCATCGTCCTTGAGTTCCTGCTCACCGAGCTCACGGGTGACACGAGGGCCGGTGAATATCTGATCGCCCGGCGTGGTAAATGGAAGGTGGGGCACCCCTTTGCCCTCCAGCCCTGACGCGATGTATCCTTGGCACGAGCCCCGTCGCCTCTACCCTTGAGTTCTCCTCCGCACATCCCCGAATCAGCAGCCGCCCCCGAGGAGTTGCTTGAGATTCGCTGCAATGAATGCGGCGCGTTGGTGTCCATGCCCCAACACCGTTTCGCTGCGGTCTGCCCCTTTTGCGCTTCCGGTTCGGTAATCGACCGTCTCGTGGATCGCGAAACATTGGGCGCAGGGCGCGGGGTGGATCCCGACTACGTGTTAGGTTTTGCGGTTCCACGGGAGCAGGCCGAGGCGGGTGTGCTTGAGTGGTTGAACAAGGGTCGTTTGCTTGCCCCCAGTGAAATCCGCGGTGCGAAAATATCCACCATGGAAGGGGTTTACTTGCCCGCCTACCTCTACAGCGCGGTGGCACGCTCCAACTACACCGCACGCATCGGAGAAAACTACACCACCACCGAAACCTATGTGACCACCGACTCCAAAGGGAACGCGGTGACTCGCACCCGCACAGTGGTCAAGACCGAGTGGCGCAGCCTGGCGGGCACCCATGTGACCCAGGCGGCGGACCATCTCGTTACCGCTTGCAAGGGGTTGACCAACAGCGAACTCGAGGAGATAGAGCCCTATGACTTGGGCGCGATCCGGCGTTACACCTCGGCCATGGTGACCGGCTGGTCCGCAGAAGAAGCAACGCGTACACCCGCCGAAGGCATCAACTTGGCCCAAGAGGAGGTTCAGGAGTCAATCGGAGAGGAACTCCACAGTTACCTGCCGGGGGACAGCCGCCAGGTTTCAAGCTTGACCACAGTATTTGAGGATGAGGTGGCTGAGTTGCTCCTGGTTCCCGTTTGGGTGTTGGCCCTGCGCTGGGGCCCCGATAAGAAACTCCTGCGCGTTTTGGTTAATGGGCAAACAGGAGAAGTCCAAGGGGTAGTGCCCCGTTCCCTGGGCCGCATCACCTTCCTCGTCTTGGCAATCCTGGCGATTTTTGCTCTCTTCGTCCTAATCTTTGGTGGGGTACTACAGTGACAGAAGTACTTCAAGCCTGCGAGCGTTGTCAAACACCTATTGAGGGCGGGGACCTGCGTTGCGCCGTATGCGCCCTGGGTGTGCCGGCCCACGATACGCCGGCTTCGGCTCATGAGTTCGCCAAGATCTTGCGCTGTGGTTCCTGCGGTGCCTCAACTGCCTACGATGCAGATGCGCGGGCAGTGCGCTGCGCCTTTTGCACCACCGAGTTGGAATTGGATGAAACCAGCGACCCCATCGAGGAGGTCCAGCGTTGGATGGCCTTTTCCGTCAACCGAGAATCAGCGACCCAGGCGCTTAAGAGTTGGCTGGGCAAACAGGGATTCTTCCGACCGGCGGACATGGGCAAGAAGGCCCGTGTGAAAAACCTGACGGCCCTGTACTTTCCCGCTTGGGTGTTCGACGCGGAAGCCGAGGTTACGTGGGCCGCGGACTCGAACCAGGGGTCGCGCCGTTCCAATTGGGCACCCCATGCGGGCACGGTCGAAATCAACTTCGACGACGTGCTCGTTTCGGCTTCGCGGGGTTTGAACCCCAAGGAGACCAGCGCCCTTATCGGCAGCTATGACCCGAGCAACCCGCAGGATCAGCCCACCAGCGGCACTGAGGTTGGCACGGAGTCCATCGTCCATGAGGCATTCGATGCTCAGCGGTCGTTTGCAAGAGCCTACTTGTTGCGCGGAATCAAGCGACGAGCCATGGAGTATGTAGAACGCAATTGCGTGCCCGGCAGTCGAGTGCGCAAGGTGGGCGTGTCTATGCGCATCGAAGGCTTGCACACCCGGCGCGTGGGCCTTCCTGTTTGGATTCTGGCGTGGCGCTACAAGGATCAGATCTATCGGGCCGTGATCAGCGGCCAAGATGCAAGCTGTGTGTATGGTAAGATGCCCCTGTCTTGGGCACGCATCGCGCTGGT
>JAPKBR010000018.1 GCA_028823345.1 Planctomycetota bacterium | reverse complement strand
TTGGAGTCCAGACGGAAACTGCTCGAGCCCTTGACCCAGTCTCTTGTGCCCATCCTGGACCCCTTTGGATACAGCCGCGAAGGCGGAGCGGTGGGCATCTTCCACTGCCCCATGGCCTTGGACGATGTGGGCGCGGACTGGCTGCAAGAAGAAGCGACCACAGCCAACCCCTATTACGGATCCGGCATGTTGCGTTGCGGATCACGGACCAAGATTCTTGAGCTAGGCAACTGAGCGGACTCAACCATGCTTTCCAAACTCATTCGATACTTCCTCGAGCAAAAGCTCGTGGTCCTGCTCCTGACGCTCCTCGTGATCATCTGGGGCGCGCGCACTGCGCCCTTTGATTGGGACCTCGGCGGCTTGCCGCGGGATCCCATCGCGGTGGACGCGATCCCCGATATTGGCGAAAACCAGCAGATCGTATTCACCGAATGGATGGGCCGTTCCCCCCAGGACATGGAGGACCAGGTCACCTATCCCCTGACCGTGGCCCTGCTCGGTCTGCCCGGGATCAAGACCATTCGCTCGTCCTCCATGTTCGGTTTCTCGACGATCTATGTGATCTTCAAGGACGACGTGGAGTTCTATTGGTCCCGCTCACGGGTGCTAGAGAAACTCAGCAGTCTGCCACCCAATATTTTGCCTGTGGGGGTACGTCCGGCGCTTGGTCCTGATGCCACGCCCCTGGGCCAGGTTTATTGGTACACCTTGGAAGGTCGCGATCCGGACGGCAATCCTGCTGGCGGTTGGGATCTGGACGAATTGCGCTCGATTCAGGATTGGACCGTGCGCTATGCCCTGATGGCGGCGGATGGAGTGTCCGAAGTGGCTTCTGTGGGCGGCTTTGTGCGCGAGTACCAAGTGGACGTCAATCCAGACGCCATGCGTGCTCACCGAGTCACCTTGGAAGAGGTCTTTGCGGCGGTCAAGGGCTCCAACATGGAAGTGGGCGCGCGGGTCCTAGAGATCAATAGCTCCGAATACTTTGTGCGCGGTTTGGGCTGGATCGAAGACACCACCGACATCGAGGAATCGGTGATCAAGTCCGTTGAGGGAGTGCCCATTCGGGTCAGGGATGTTGCTCGCGTAGCCCTGGGTCCGGCCCAACGGCGCGGCGCCCTGGACAAGGGCGGTGCGGAAGCGGTTGGCGGAGTGATCGTGGCGCGCTACGGGGAAAACCCCCTAGCGGTCATTCAAAATGTCAAAAAGAAGATCGCCGAAATCGCACCGGGCTTGCCCCGCAAGACTCTCGCAGACGGAACCGTATCCCAGGTAGCCGTGGTCCCCTTCTATGACCGTTCAGGTTTGATCCATGAAACCCTCGGGACGCTGAACACAGCGATCTCTGAGGAGATCCTGGTGACGATCCTCGTGGTGCTGTTCATGTTGATGCACCTGCGCGCGTCCTTCCTGATCGCGTCCCTGTTGCCCATCGCGGTGCTGTTCACTTTCATCTTCATGAAGCTCGGCGGAGTAGATGCGAACATCGTGGCCCTCTCGGGGATCGCGATCGCAATCGGCACGATTGTGGACATGGGGATTGTGCTCACGGAAAATATCCAGTGCAGATTGGCGGAGGCAGATCCCGGAGAATCCCCATTGGAGGTGGTCTACACGGCCACCACCGAAGTCGCCTCGGCAATCCTGACCGCGGTGGCCACCACCGTCGTGGGCTTCCTGCCGGTGTTTAGCATGATCGGGGAAGAGGGCAAGCTGTTCCGCCCCTTGGCCTTCACCAAAACCTGTGCCCTCTTGGGATCGATTGTGGTCGCGCTCTTGATCATTCCGCCCATGGCCCTTTGGTTGCTCCCCGCAAAGGGCGGATTCCTGGGTCGAGCCTGGAAGAAGTTCCTGGACCGACGCAAGTTGCTGCGCGTTAGCTGGCCCTACCTTCTGAATGGTCTGGTGATCTTGCTGGTTGCCTCCATGCTTGCCACCCACTGGGAACCCCTGGGTCCCGAGCGCGGCTCGGTACGCAACCTGGCCTTCGTGTTGCTGGCCATCATTGGTTTGCTGCTGTTCTTCACCCTCTTCCTGAGGGCCTATGAACCAATCCTGCGCTGGTGTCTAGACCACAAGCTTCTGTTCCTGTCTCTGCCTCTGACCCTGATGGTGATGGGCTTGACGGTTTGGCTGGGCATGGATCGGGTTTTGGGTTTCATCCCCAATTCCCTGGTCAAGATGGGCGCGGATCGAGACGCTGTGTACTCCACGACGCTCTGGTCCAAGGGCACCGACGCCTTTCCAGGCCTGGGCAAAGAATTCATGCCGCCCCTGGACGAGGGCTCGTACCTCTTCATGCCCACCACCATGCCCCACGCCTCAATTGGCGAGGCCTTGGATGTGTTGCAGAAGCTCGATCAAGCCATCGAGAGCGTGCCCGAAGTGGAATTGGCCGTGGGCAAAATCGGACGGGTGGAAAGCGCCCTCGACCCCGCGCCGGTTTCCATGGTGGAGACGATCATCAACTACAAGCCCGAGTTCATCATCGATGAGAGCGGCAAACGCATCAACTTCCGCTTCAACGAGAACGCCAACAGCTATGTCCGCAATGGTGATGGAAATCTAATTGCTGACGAGGATGGCCGCCCCTTCCGCAACTGGCGTCCTAAGATCAAGAAGCCCGATGACATTTGGGATGAGATCATCGACGCCGCACGCCTCACCGGCACGGTGACCGCCCCGCGCCTACAACCCATCGCTGCGCGACTGGTCATGCTGGCCAGCGGCATGCGTGCCCCCATGGGCATCAAGATCAAGGGCCCTAGCCTTGAGGTCATCGAAGAGGTCGGCCTGCAGTTAGAAAAATACCTCAAGGAGATTCCAGAGGTCAAAGCCGAGGCTACGTTTGCAGATCGCGTGATCGGCAAGCCCTATCTACTGATTGACGTGGACCGCAAAGCTGCGGCTCGCTATGGAGTGTCCATCGCCAAGGTGCAATCGGTAATCGAAATCGCCCTCGGGGGCCGGCAGGTGACCACCACGGTGGAAGGGCGTGAGCGTTACCCAGTGCGTGTGCGCTACCAGCGCGAGTTGCGTGACACCGTCGAGAATATGGAACGCGTCCTGGTGCCGACCCAAGACGGCGCCCAGATCCCCTTGAGTCAATTGGCCGAGATCCGCTACTCACGGGGTCCCCAGATGATCAAGACCGAGGACACATTCCTGACCTCCTATGTGATCTTTGATCGCCAAGCTGGCCTGGCCGAGGTGGACGTGGTCGAGCTGTGCCAAGAGTACCTGCAAGACAAGATGGACAAGGGCGAGTTCATCCTGCCAGCGGGGGTTTCCTACACCTTTGCCGGTTCCTACCAAAGTCAAGTCCGGGCCGCTAAGACCCTGGCGGTGATGCTACCCCTGGCTCTGTTATTGATCTTCCTGATCCTCTACTTCCAGTTCAAAGCGGTCTCCACCACCCTGATGGTTTTCAGCGGTGTGTTCGTGGCTTGGTCCGGCGGCTTCATCATGATCTGGCTCTATGGCATGCCCTGGTTCTTGGATTTCCATGTGTTCGGCGTGCATATGCGTGAACTCTTCAGCGTGCATCCCGTGAACTTGAGTGTCGCTGTTTGGGTCGGATTCCTGGCGCTGTTTGGCATTGCCACGGACGACGGCGTGGTGATCGCGACTTACCTGCGTCAGTCCTTTGACAAGCTCCAGCCCAAGACCGTGGAACAAATGCGCGATGCGGTTGTGGTGGCGGGCAAGCGACGTTGCCGTCCCTGCCTGATGACTTCCGCCACCACGATTCTGGCCCTGTTGCCCGTGCTGACCTCTAGCGGTCGCGGTGCGGATGTGATGGTGCCCATGGCTATCCCCTCCTTTGGGGGCATGAGCGTGGTACTGATCAGCATGTTCATCGTCCCGGTCCTGTTTTGCTGGGTTCAGGAGCGGCGCTTGAAAGCCGTTACCACCAGCTAGATCTTTGCCAAGAGGGGCCTTTGCCCCGCTACCCTGTCAGTTCCTGCGGGGCGTCCCGCCCACAGCTTTATGCGGCCCCCCCGCAGTTTGGCTCCCCGGGGATTCTCCCCCCACACACACAACAAACCCTTAGCTCCCATGAAACTTCTTGCACTTCTGCTTCTTGCCCTTCCGTTGACCGCCTGCAGCAGCGACAAGCCCGCTGACCCCGAGCCTGCACCCGCTGTCAGCACCTCCTTCGACACCCACGTGGAGTGCGGCTGCACCATCGAGGGCATAGGCGCCTGCGGTAACTACGTCAAGATCGACTCCAAGTACATTCCCATCGGCAACGATAAGGAAATGGAACTGGGGCACATGGAGTGGTGCAAGCAAGGCCCCGTGGCCGCCGACCTGGAAGGCCACGTGATGGACGGTAAGTTCATCGCGACTAAGATCATGACCAAGTAAACCCGATGACTCGCCTAGGGTCTCGACTCTTGGCACGTACCCCGCTTGGGATCCAAGCAATCGAGCCCAGGACGTCCTTCACCCGGCGTCCTCGGTTTGTATATTGAAGGGGAACATTCTGCCCATGGATTTCTCCCGCCGTCACGACCGTTGGCTCCAGAAGCTGCCCACCTCTCCCACCGATGAAGGGCGAGTGACCCGCCTCGTCATTCGTCCGGGGGCGGAAACCAGCGGCGAGCGCGAATGCCATGAGTCCATCGAGCTCAGCCCCGAGCAAGGCATCTTCGGAGATCGCTGGCACGAGAACCCCGAGCGCTGCCCAGGCAGTCAGGTGAGCCTGATCAACACTCACATGCTTGCGGCCCTCGCTGGAAAGACCCCCATGGAACTCTCTGGTGACAACCTGCACGTGGACCTGGACCTTTCGGAAGCCAACTTGCCAATTGGCACGCGCCTTGTGATGGGCAGCGCCGTACTGCAAGTCAGCGATGTGATCCATCGGCCGTGCGGCTCTTTCTATCAGCGCTATGGAGCACGCGCAACGAAGCGCGTGGCCCGCGGCAATGCCACGGGTCTACGCGGGCGAGGGGTTCTTTGCCTGGTGACAGAAGCGGGCACGATTCACGTTGGGGATCAGATCCTCGTGCAGCGGCCTTAGGCTGGCCCCCGATTGCCCATTTTGACCCGTGCCTTGGGGGACCCCCCAGGACTCGACGTCTCGGGTGAACTGATGCCGAAGTGATGGCCCTCAACCGCAACCTGGCCTCGGAAAGGGGACGGGGACAAGCTGTATCCTTAGCCCATGAGAAATCTCCTTGGCGCCTCACGTATTCTTTTTTGCTCGCTTGGCCTTATCTTTTTGGCTTCAGGCTGGAATGGGCTTGCGGCCCAAGACTCTGAAACGCCCCTGCGGGTTTACTTGCGCGCTGGGCCCAAGACCCATGGACCCGGGGAACACGACCACCCCAAATTCCTAGAGGACTGGACCAAGCTCTTGACCGAACGGGGAGCCCTCGTGAACGGTTCCCTAAACTTCCCAAGCGGCAAGGACCTAGAGCAAACCGATGTGCTGGTGTTCTATGCGGCGGAAGGCGGGACGCTTGATCCCAAGCAACGGAAGGACTTGGATCGCTACTTGAAAAGAGGCGGAGGCATCGTTGCCCTACACGACGCGGTTTGTGGGAACGACGCCCAGTGGTTCAAGACCATCATCGGCGGCGCTTGGGAACACGGGCATTCCAAGTGGAAGGTCGGCAAGCTCGGGCTGTACATGGATGGCACGCCCCACCCCATCACGAAAGGCATCCCCCACTTTGATTTGGAGGATGAACTTTATTTTGACTTGCACCTCGATCCCAAAGCCCAGGTTCTCGCCAACAGCTTTCACACCGTGTTTGATGTGACACCCCAAATGTGGACCTATGAGCCCGGAACCTATCGGGCCTTCGTCAGCATTCAAGGACACTTCACCAAGACCTTCGACCACCCCGCATGGCAGGCGATTGTCCTGCGCGGAATCGCTTGGGCTGGAAACCGTGATGCGAACCTGTTCTTGCAGGCCGCAGAAATCGCCGACTTGCGCTATCCGCCCGGGGGACCGACACCGGCACACGAGGCCCTGGACAGTTTCGAATTGCACCCGGACTTTGAAATAGCCTGCGTGGCCGCGGAACCCATGGTGGTGAACCCCATCGCCATTGACTGGGACGCGGGTGGCCGCATGTGGGTGGCCTCCACGCCCGGATATCCCGACAAGGAGAAGTTTTCTGGGATTCCAGCCCACGACGAGATCCTGATCCTGACGGATCGGGACGGTGACGGGATCATGGATGAGCAGCAAGTTTTCTACCAAGGCCTCGACCTGGTGACCGGTTTGGTGCGCCACGGGCAAGGGGTGATCGTCACGGCTGCGCCAGAGATCCTGTACCTCGAAGACACGGATGGGGATGACCGTGCGGACAAGACAACAGTGCTTTACTCCGGCTTTGGGTACGGAGACACCCATGCGGTGATCAGCAATCTCTGCTGGGGCCCGGATGGCTGGGTCTATGGAACCCAGGGCTATAGCGGCGGCGCTTCAAGAGACATTCGCGGGTCGGCAGATCCAGATAAGAGCCTAGGCGCTATTCGAAACGGTCTCTTGCGCTTTCGCCCGGACGGGTCGGCCATCGAAATGGTCTCCTCCTATGGCAGCAATACCTGGGGTTTGGATTTTGACCCGGATGGAGAGCTGTTCTTCACCATGGCCAACGGGTCCCACGCCCGCCATGTGGTTTTGCCCGAGCGCCGGCTGGAAGGGCACCGATCAGGAGGGGTGAACTCATGGAAGGATATTGTCGACCACCGCAAGGTTTTCCCCGCCGCCCATGATGAGCGCATGGTTTATGCGCAAATTGATTTCGTAGGCGGCTTCACCGCAGCGGCCGGTTGCCTAGTTCAAAGCGGCGGAGCCTGGCCCTCTGAATTCGCAGGAGATCATTTTGTTTGCGAGCCCACGGTAAACCTGGTGCACCGGGACAGCCTGAGCCCCCAAGGAGTCACCTTCAATGCCAGCAAACCGCGCCAGGCCGAGTTTCTCGCCTCGCGAGATCTTTGGTTCCGCCCGGTGCACCTGCGTACAGGTCCCGACGGAGCAATGTATGTCTTGGACTTCTACAACCAAGCAACAGTCCACAACGACCCTCGTGGACCCGATCATGGCCCCACCAACGCAGCGGTACGCCCGGACAGGGACAAGTTGCACGGGCGTATCTGGCGAGTCCAGCACAAGAATGCTCCCGCGAACCGGGCGCTCCTACCACAGGATACGGCGGGCTTGATCGCGAGCTTGGGTCACCCCGGTTCCTGGCAGAGACGCACAGCGGAACGACTTCTGCGTGAGGAAGCCACCCGGGGAACCACACTGCCCCTATGGGAATCCCTGCGAGAATCGGATTCAGCAGCCGTGCGCATGCGCTGCCTGTCTCTGATTCATGATCTTGATGGCGACCCTGACAAGGTCCTGGCCGCAGTGGCCTGGGCCCTGCAAGATCGAGATCCGGCGGTGAGCAGACGAGCGGCGTTCTTGGCAGGCCCCTTGATGTCCAAGAGCGAAGCGGCCCACAGCATAACCGAAACCCTCCTGCACCTTGCCATCACCACAGAGGACGCACGCACGCGCATGGCAGCGCTGCTTGCTCTGGAACACGGCGACTTGCAGATTGCAGGGCTGAGTCAGCTGTTGGCGCTAGCCCCGAATATCACTGAAGACTGGACTCGCTCGGGCCTCACGGCGGCTCTCTTGAGCGATCCCCGTGCGAGCCTACGCGCCTTGCTGGATGCGGAGGAGTCCCCGGCCCTCGACGCCTTGGTGGCCGACCTGGGTCAGCAGATCGGCTCACGGCGGGAAGGACCTTTGACGAACCAAGCCCTGATTGTCTTGGCCGCAACGGAAGGTCATGTACCGGCCCGAATCGCCGCCCTGGGCGCCATGGATACCGCCCTCGGCCAGCACTTTCGAGCGCAAGGTGATCCCGCTGCAATTGCTGCGGTGACGCAACTCCTTGACCAAGATTCCATTCCCTTGGCCCGTGCCGCACTGGCCTGGACTGAACGATTTGAAAGCACTGCACTGAATGCCTCCGCCGCCGCTTTCGGACAACGGCTCCTGCATACGGCACAAGATCCGGAAGCCTCCTATGCAACCTGCATGAACGCCATCCGGGCCCTCTTGCCGATCCAGAATTTACGCAGGGACGCGGTGCAGATTGCGGGAAAAATGCTCGTGCCGCACGCACCCCTCGAAGTGCAATTAGAAGTGATTCAATTGCTCAGCGCCTGCTTGGATGACCAGATCGGGACTTTGCTAGCCAGCAGTCTGCCGGGACTCGGGCGCCAGGCACGGGATGCTGCGTTTGAAGGAATCATGACCCGCACGGAACGGGTGCCGGCCCTCTTGGGGGCCTTGGAGGAACGCACTCTACGACCTTTGGATCTTGGACCGCGCCTGCTGCACCGCTTGCGGCACCACCCCTCCCCAGCAATCGCCCAAGAGGCCGTGCGGATCCTCGACTCCTACAACACGAACGACTCGGTCTTGGCCCAACTGGAAAGCATGTTGCCCCTGGTAAGCGTTCCGGGGGATCCAAAACTAGGCGCGACCCTCTTTGGGGAACACTGTGGCGTCTGCCACAGTTTTGAGGGCCAAGGTAAAGCGGTTGGGCCCGACCTCACAGGCATGGGCGCCCATGGAATCGAAGAGCTCTTGAACATCGTGCTCGATCCCAACCGAGAAGTGGACCAAGCCTATGTGGAGTATGTGGCCCAAACCGTCAACGGCGAAACCCACACTGGAATCATGGTACGGGAAACCGCCGAAGGCATCGTGCTGCGCAACACCGGCGGCGATGCGAGTGTGGCACGGCGTGACCTGGAAAGTTTGCGCTCGACGGGAATCTCGCTGATGCCCACAGGCCTCGGGGATTTGGGTACCGATGTGTTGCGTGACATCATGACCTACCTAACCCAAGATTCCCAAGGGTTGCAGATTTTGGACCTGGAGTTGGTGGCCAATGTGAACTCCGGGGAATACCTATTCGATGATCAACGCAACGAGGGCTACACCTTCAAGCGCATGGGAATCTTGGAAATCGAAGGCGTGCCTTACAGCCTGCGCGATCCAGCGTCCCTACCCAGCGGAAATAACATTCTCGTGCTCAAGGGCGGCCCAGACAAGAGCCAAGCAGCCAAGACCGATTATCCCCAGCGCGTTGTCATCCCCGTGAACCAAACCCTAGCCCGGGTGCATATCTTGGGCGGAGTCGCAGGCTGGGGCCATCCCTATGGCACCAAGGAAATCTCTCCCCTGGTGGACATGACCTTTATGTTCGAGGACGGCAGTAGCGAGACTCAGGTTCTGTCCAACGGCATTCACTTTGCCGATTGGATTGGGCACCACGATGTGCCCGGATCAATCTTTGTGCCGGATTTGTTGGCCCACGGTCCAGGACAGGTGCGGCGTTTCACGGTGTCTCTTTCCGAAACTCGCCATGTGCAGGCCATCGTGCTCGAGAGCCGTGATGTTTACGCAGCACCTGTTTTCTTAGCCATGACAAGTGATATCAATCCGGGTAAAGAGGTCTCCCCTCCCAGCCTTCCCACGCGCCCCACCAAGGACCTCTCCCCCATCAACACCTGGATCTTCGGCGGTGGCTCAAGCCATGACTTTGCCCGTTGGTACCAGCAAGAGGACGTCAAATTCCTGACGACGCCAGAGCGCCAGGTTCAATACACGGACGACGAGGAGACCCTCTGGGCCGGACTCGAAACAGGCGACACCCTAATCTTCTGCACCAACCAAGCCTTGGCAGAGAAAACCCAAGACCTCATCAACCGCCATGTGGCAGAAGGCGGGAGCCTCTTGGCCCTACACCCAGGAGTCTGGTTCAATTGGGCCGAGTGGCCCGAACTCCACACCAAGATCTTGGGCGCCGGCGCCTTCAGCCACGAGGCTCTGCGCGGCTTCGATGTGCGCATCGAATCTGCCCGCCACCCTGCTATCCAAGGCGTGCCCCTCACATTCGAAATCGTTGACGAGCTCTACCGGGTCAAAGCGCCCGCCGACGCCGACCTACCCATCGAAGTCCTCGCCCGCGCCATGTCCCGCCACGGGGGCGACTCGTTCCCCTGCGTCTGGGTCCCCGACACGGGGGCAGGCCGCGTGCTCGTCGTCACCCTGGGCCACGACGGCCGCGCCCACCAACTTGCCGCCTTCCAATCCCTGATGCGTTCCGGGGTCAATTGGCTCGAGAGCAAACAGTAACTCCACCTCCTGGGAGATCTGCGCCCTTGAGCACGCCCCGATGATTCCCGCGGGGTTGTCCAGCTCCATAGCCCCTGGGGCACAAGCCGGAAAAGTGCGGCCCCATATGGAAATGATACCCTTGTCCCATGAATGTTTATCTGATCGCCACATGTGACACCAAGGGTGCCGAAGCAAACTTCCTTGGGCAGGAGCTCAGTCGCCAGGGGATGAATGTGCGGATTGTGGATGTGGGTTGTTTAGGGGAGTGCACGATTGATGCACACATTTCTCGAGACGAGGTGTTTGAAGCGGCGGGCACTTCGGTGCTGGAGCTCACCCAACAAAACAATCGAGCACTCGCCGTGGATGCGGCGGCGCGCGGAGTCCGAGCCATTGTGCTGCAAGCCTTCGTCGCGGGCGAACTGGATGGGGTGATCAGTCTGGGAGGCGGAGCCGGGACCATGATCGGGACCAGTGCCATGCGTGCTCTGCCCCTAGGTGTGCCCAAGGTCATGATCTCCACCATGGCAGCAGGGCAGGTGCGACCCTATGTGGGCGACAAGGACATCTTGATGCTGAACTCCGTGGTCGACATCAGCGGGCTGAACCGTATCAGCCGACCGATTTTACGCAACGGAGCCGGGGCTATGGCGGGCATGGTGCGCGTTCGGCAAGAGTCCAACGCAACCCCCGATGAGGGCGCAGACCGGCCGTTGATCGCCGCCAGCATGTTTGGGGTCACGACCCCCTGTGTGGAAGCAGCGCGCACAATCTTGGAAGAGGCCGGCTACGAGGTGCTGGTGTTCCATGCCACGGGCATCGGCGGTCAAACCATGGAAGCTCTGATTCACGAGGGTCTCCTGGCAGGGGTTCTCGACATCACCACCACCGAATTGGCGGATGAACATGTGGGCGGAACACTCTCCGCGGGCCCCCAGCGATTGCGCGGGGCAGCATCCAAGGGGGTCCCCCAGGTGGTTTCCGTGGGCGCCACGGACATGGTGAATTTCGCTGCCCGGGACACGGTCCCGGCGGTCTTTGGCGAACGCCAACTGTACACCCACAACGAGCAGGTCACCCTGATGCGCACCACTCCCACCGAGTGCTCCGCCATCGGGCGCATGATCGGTGAGCGCGTGGCAGAGTCCACCGGCCCCGCAGCGATCCTGCTCCCGGGTCGGGGCGTTTCCGCATTGGATGCAGAAGGCCAGCCCTTTGACGACCCCCTCGCACGCAAACAACTGTTCGAGGCAGTTCAAAGCAACAGAGGCTCTGTGCCTTGTTCTATCATCGACGCCCACATCAACGACCCTGACTTCGCCCGAGCCGCGGCCCAAGCCCTCCTTTCATTAATCTAGCCCCATGTCCTCCACCGAAATTCAAAACGACAACTCGCGCTCCGGCATCCTGACCCGCTTCCGGGCTCAAATCGCCCGTGGGGAACCGATCATCGGCGGAGGCGCAGGCACCGGCATCTCGGCCAAGAGCGAAGAGGCCGGCGGCATCGACCTGTTGATCCTCTACAACTCTGGCCGCTATCGCATGGCGGGTCGCGGATCCACGGCCGGGCTCATGCCCTATGGCAACGCCAACCAGATCGTGAAAGAGATGGCCTTTGAGGTAATCCCTGTGGTCAAGCACACGCCGGTCCTGGCTGGAGTCTGCGGCACAGACCCCTTCATCATGCCCCAGCTCTTCTTGGACGAGTTGGTCGCCCTCGGTTTCAGTGGTATCCAGAACTTTCCCACGGTCGGACTGATCGAAGGCCGTCTGCGCGCAACCCTCGAAGAAACCGGCATGGGTTATGGCCTTGAGGTTGACATGGTGCGGCGGGCCCACGGAATGGATCTCTTGACCACTCCCTACGCCTTCAACGCCGACGAAGCGCGCCAGATGACAGAGGCCGGTGCCGACATCGTAGTGGCCCACATGGGTTGCACCAGCGGTGGGACCATCGGCGCAGAGACCGTCGATCCCCTCGAAGACTGCATCGGTCTGATTGAAGAAATCGTGGCCGCCGCCAAGAGTGTTCGCGAAGATGTGATCTGCCTCTGCCATGGCGGTCCCATCGCCATGCCCCCCGACGCGGACTTCGTCCTGCAACGGGTCGAGGGCATCGATGGCTTTTATGGGGCCAGTTCCACCGAACGCTTCCCCACAGAAATCGCCATCGCCGAACAAATCCGCGCATTCAAAGCCCTGCGCTTGCCCAAGGCCTAAGAATTCCATGAGCAGTCCCCAACGATTTGTTCCCACAAGCGCCGCCCAGGTGGAGTGGGCTCGTGACCAAAAGCACGAGTGGCTTGTGCGCGACGGACTCACCGGCGAGGGCGACTTGGCCATGGTGCGCGTGACCATGGAGAGCGGTCAATCCCACGAATTCCATTCCCACCCGGCCATGGAAGAGATCCTCTACGTGCTCAGCGGCCGTTGCATCCAATCGGTGGCCGAAGAAAAACAAGAGCTCTCAGCTGGAGACACGGTGCACATTCCTATGGGAGTCCCCCATGCGACCCACAATCCCTTCGCCGAACCGCTAGTGTTCCTGGCGATCTTGACCCCCGCGGTGTTCGATGGGAAAGAGACTGTGGACGGAGCCTCCTGAGAGCTGTTCCGCGTCAGCGCGTTCAATCATCAAGGGGCTGCTCGCCGCAGGACTAGGCCAACTCGTCATCGGCCACATGGTACTGCGGGTCTTCGATCATGTTGACTTCGACCATGTTGCCAGCCTTGTGAAGAAGCTGACGGCAGTCGGGACTGAGGTGTCGCAGGTGGAGTTTCTTGCCCAGGGCCAAGTAGCGTTCGGCCAGGTTGTCGATCGCTTCGATTGCTGAGTGATCGGAAACTCGCGCATGCTGGAACTCAACAATCACCTCATTGGGGTCATTCTTGGGGTCGAACAGCTCTTGGAAGCTCTTGCTGGAGCCGAAGAACAGTGGCCCCCGCAGGGAGTAAACCTTAGCACCAGTGGGATCCGTTTCCGTGACCACATGAATGACCTTGGCGTGTTTCCAGGCAAACACAAGGGCCGATACCACAACGCCCACGAAAACAGCAACAGCGAGATCCGCCGCAACAGTGACCCCTGAAACCAGGACAAGCACGAATGCATCACTCAGGGGAATCTTCTTCATGACCCGGAAACTGGACCATTCAAAAGTGCCCAAGACGACCATGAACATGACCCCCACAAGGGCCGCAACGGGAACCATTTCGATAAGCGGCGAAGCAAAAACCACAAAGGCAAGCAAGGTCAGCGCTGCGGTGATTCCCGAGGTGCGCCCGCGACCTCCGGAATTGATGTTGATCATGCTCTGCCCGATCATCGCGCAACCGCCCATGCCTCCGAAGAACCCACAAGCGATGTTTGCAGCCCCCTGGGCCACGCATTCACGGTTGCCCCGGCCGCGGGTATCGGTGATCTCATCCACAAGGGTCAAGGTCAACAGTGACTCGATCAATCCCACCGCTGCGAGAATTACCGCAAAGGGCAGCACGATCCAGAGGGTCTCAAAGTTCAGGGGCACCATTGGAATCGAGAAGGTCGGCAGCCCCCCCGCTAGGGAGGCGTCGGCGTCTCCGCTCATGGTGCGCAGGTAATCAACGATGGTCGGGGCGTCCAGATTGAAGCCCGTGGCCACAAGGGTGATGCAGACGATTGCAACCAAAGACGAGGGGACAGCCTTCGTCCACCTTGGGAGAAAGTGAGTGATCGCCATGGTGGCAGCCACCAAACCGAGCATCGTGAACAGGGGCGTACCTGCGATCCACTGGAGTTCTCCGGAAACATCGGGGGCCTTAAACTGCCCGAGCTGGGCAAGGAAAATCACGATCGCAAGGCCATTGACAAAACCCAGCATCACCGGGTGCGGGACCATGCGGATGAACTTCCCCATGTGCAGAACCCCTGCGAGCGCCTGCAAGCAGCCCATCAAGACCACCGCCGCAAACATATACTCGATTCCGTGCTGGGCAACCAGCGTCACCAGAACCACCGCGATTGCACCAGTCGCACCGGAAATCATTCCCGGCCGACCGCCAAAGACCGCCGTGATCAAGCCCACAATGAATGCACCGTAGAGCCCCACCAGCGGGTCAACCCCGGCGACAAAGGCGAATGCAACGGCCTCGGGAACAAGTGCCAAGGCAACGGTCAATCCAGAGAGAAGGTCAGTCCTGAACCGGAATTCAGGATGTTTTTGAATATCGAACAAAATACTTAGGTGGCGGTTAGCGGTTGGCGGTTGACGCCCATACGGCGTCAGATTCCTGCGGCCTTTCTTTGCGCACGCTCGGTGCCGGATTCAGGGGCAGCAACTGAAAGAGAGGACCTCTAAAGATCCAGCAAAAATGAAACCGCTGCACCCGAGGGCGCAGCGGATGAATGCTGGTGCTGTGTCTGAACCTGGCTCCGGGCGTAGCGCCCTTGGGCTGATTCAACAGGAGTTCTATTTGGGGCGTGTTCTTGGGCTTGGGGCTCGGACCCGGATGGCTTCCGCGTGTACAATCGAAAAGTACGGCCCCAAGAGAATCTCAAACCACCTTAGCATTATGACTACATACTTCCCAGCAATACTCGTGTTCATTTCACTTGGTGCTCTCGCGCTAGCACTTAGCGGTAGTGGGGGTGCCCCATTACTGCTCTATGGAAATGGTGCGCTCTCCTCCTCCGGTGGCATGCTCTTGATCTTGCTCGCGGCCAAGATGGTCTGGAGCCAGTCCACCTCCAAGGACGAATCGTCAAACGCCTCGCTAGTCGGGCCGATCGTTATTGGTCTCCTTGGCGCCCTACTGCACTCGTCCGGTTGGGCCATCGGGTTGGGCCTGGGACTGATAGGTGCTATGGCCCTTTACGGCGCCCGTCCACCGAAACCCTGAGCGAACGACGGGCTCTCCTTGGTTTCTTTCTCTTATTCCGTCTCCAACAGGAGGGCGCTCGATGGGGAGACGAGCGATGAAGAGAAATGGTCGGGGCGAGAGGATTTGAACCTCCGGCCTCTGCAACCCCATTGCAGCGCGCTACCAGGCTGCGCCACGCCCCGACCGAGGGCTGAGGACTTTAGTGGTTGGGTGGGTGGCCGTCAATCCACAAGGGGAAGAAGAGGATAACTTTCGGCCCAGACTTGCGCTTTGGAGCACAGGTGGGCTAGATAAAGAGCATGGCAAGGCCCCTGCGCAACCTTTATCCCAAGACCCTACACATCCGGCGGCGGCATCGGACGTGGATGGGGGCGATGGTTTGTGCCAGTTTGGCCTGGGGGGTCTGGTGGGTGGCTCTGGCCCTCTCCCATTGGATGCCCGAGTGGTTGCCGAGCCTCAAACTTCTGGGGGTGCTCTCCAGCTTGCCGGCACTGGTGGGCTTGCTGCTCGCCATCGTCACCATTCGCGCACGGGATATCTGGATTGCTCTTGCGAGCATCCCGATCACGGCTAACGGAGCGGTACTGACCTTGCCTTGGCTCTTTGATCGTGAGCTCGCCATGCTTTTCAGCGCAGCCACCTAGACCGCGATCTTATCAGCGGCCATGATCATCCAAATACCAGTGATGGCGGCGATAACCGTCAGCGCGATGACCACCCCTGCGATCTTTCCGTGCAAGGCACGGTGCCGGCCGTTTCGAATCGTGGCGATACCACTGACCACCGGCGCGATGTATGAAAATGCGGCCAGACGCGCAAGGAACATGTGCACGGGAAAGATGGACCCGGCGCTTTCGAGATCGTATTCCAAACCCAATTGAACCGCATAGTAAATCGTGATGGAGAGACCACTGACAGTGCAGGCCACAAGGATCAAATGAATCTTGCGCCTAGCGAGCTTGCCAGTCCATGCGGTGGCCAAGAGCAAGACGACGGTCAGGCAGAAAAAGGCAATGAATATGGTCATCGTATCGGGCGCAGGATCTATGAGGGGTCCTGCATGATGCCTGCGAGCTCCTCTTGGGGAGAGCGGGTCATCAAATCAGAAACTGCTTGACTGGGATCTTTGCCTTCGAAGAGGCAAGCGTGCACTTGCTGGGCGATCGGCATGGAAATGCCTTCGGTTTCGGCTTCAGGACCGAAGAGGGCGCGGGTTGTCCAAACCCCTTCGGCCACCATATGCATGCGCGCAAGCAAGTGATCGAGGCTTTCACCACCGCCGATGGCCTCCCCCACTGCGCGGTTGCGCGAGTGCTTGGAGAAGCAGGTGGTCATCAAATCGCCAATGCCTGCGAGACCAAAGAAGGTCTCGGGTTGTGCCCCATGGCGATTGCCGAAACGTGCGATTTCCACCACTCCGCGGGTGATCAGAGCAGCTTTCGCATTGTCGCCTAGGGAGAGCCCATCGCAAATACCTGCGCCAATAGCGATCACGTTCTTGAGGGCCGCAGCAAACTCTGCTCCCACGGGATCGGGGTTGGTGTAGACCCTGAGGGACTTGCAAGAAAGGGCAGCTTGAACCTGCTCGGCCACGGCGTTGTCCGTAGAGCAAGCCACCAGGGATGCCGGGAGGCCGCGGGCCACTTCTTCCGCGTGACTTGGGCCGGTGAGAACGCATAGGGGGCGCACGCCCAAAACGTCTGTAATGATCTTGGTGGGCGGCTGGAAAGTTTCCACTTCGAGGCCCTTGGACGCGCTCACCACTGGCATGGTCCCCGGCAGTACGTCCTCGAATTGCTCCAGTACCCCGCGCAAATGTTGGGTGGGGATGACCGAGATCACGAGTTCGACGCCGGAGGCAGCTTGGCTGGGGTCAGCAGAGAAGCGCAGGTTCTCCGGCAGGGAAATACCCGGCAGGTAACGTTCGTTGACACGGTTTTTTTCCAAGGCGGCGATCTGCTCAGGATCACGGCCCCAGAGGCAAACATCCAAGCCCTTTCGCGCTAGAACGAGGGCCAGTGCCGTTCCCCAGGAGCCATTCCCCAGGATGAGAATGTTGGGCTGAGAATCAGTCATTGGGGGCCTCGTCAAAGTTATCCGGTTTAGCTTCGAAGGCCTTAGGTTCGCTGCCGTCCAAGATGCGTTTTAGGTTGCCCCGATGACGCCAGAGGATCATTGCTAAGAGGCCGAACTCCACTAGGGTCGCTGGATCGCCGAAGCCATGGCGAATACCCGAACCAATTGCAAAGGCAGCAACCATAGCGAGGGATGCAAGGCCTACGAGACGCGTGCTGAACAAGACCAGGAGCCATGCCAAAACGCCATAGACCAACAGCATGGGATCGATCGACAAGATGCCTCCCACCAAAGTGGCGACCCCTTTGCCGCCCTGGAAACCAAGGTAGACCGGGTAGCAATGCCCCACCACTGCGGCGCCGAAACAATAGGGCGCCAAGTGTTCCTGGGCGCTGCCCTTGAGCAGTAACACCAGGGCTGCACCCTTGAACACGTCCAAGAGGAAGGAGCTCCCGCCAACCGCCTTGCCGGCGGCGCGGATCGTGTTGGTCGCCCCGATGTTGCCACTGCCCACGGTGCGCGGATCGACTCCTTTGATTCCTTTGGCCAAAATGAGGCCAAAGGGGATCGCACCCAGCAGATACGACGCGAGGATCAAGGCCCAGGGGGGCACAGAGTCCAACTCGATCAGGGCTAGGGGGAGGTGCAACATGCAGAGCCGAGCATAACCCCTGGGATGCTGCAAGTAGGGAACCAGGTTCCGTATTTGGCATCCCATCAGTACCATGACCGCACTCATGAGCTCCCCGCCCCCCACTCCCCGCATCGGCGTCGACACCGGCGGCACCTTTACGGACCTAGTGGTCATCACCGATGGGGTCGTGCGGGTAGAAAAGGTCCTCTCCACTCTCGGAGCTCCCGAGGAGGCCATCGTCGCTGGCCTGGAGTTGCTGGATGGGGACGGGGACGCCACCGCAGTCACGGAGGTGGTGCATGGCAGCACGGTGGGTTTGAACGCGCTCTTGACCGGAAACGCGGGGCGCGTGGCGCTGGTGACCAACGAAGGATTCTTGGACCTGATCGAGATCCGGCGGCAGGATCGGCCAGACCTCTATGCCTTGCATCCTGTGGTGCCCGAGCCCCTGGTCGCACGGGCCGACCGGCATCAGGTTTCCCAACGTAGTTGGCCGGACTTGAATGGGAACATCATCGAGGTCAGCGCCCCCAGCAAGACTGAGTTGAGCAAACTCGCCAAGCGCATTCGGCGCAGCGGAGTCGATACGGTTTGCGTTTGCCTCTTGCACGCCTACGGGGATCCGGCCATCGAAGAACAAGTGGCGCAGCCCTTGCGCGAAGCAGGCTTGAACGTGACCACCTCCGCGGCTTTGCTGAACACCCACCGGGAATACGAGCGCATGTCCACCGCCTTGATCAATGCCTGCTTGACCCCGGTCATGGGACGCTACATCGAGCGCTTGCACGCTGTGATTGGGAAGCGGCGGTTAGCGCTCTTGCAGAGTTCAGGGGGCACTATTTCTGCGGAACTCGCGGCCGAGCAACCTGCACGGGTGGTGCTCAGTGGACCCGCGGGTGGAGTCGTGGGTGCTGCTCGCGCGGCGGCGGAAGCGGAGCTTGGGCCCGTGGTCACTTTGGATTTGGGAGGCACCAGCACGGACGTGGCTTTCCATGACCCGGGGGCGGGACGAGCGGGGGCGACCAGTGGCTCTTCGGTGGCGGGCCATGCTTTGGCCTTGCCCTCCCTCGATGTGCATTGCATCGGCTGTGGTGGTGGATCGCTGGTGCGCTTGGACAACACCGGCGTCTTGCAGGTCGGCCCCCAAAGCGCGGGGGCGGATCCCGGACCCATCGCCTACGGACGCGGCAGCGAACCCACATTGACCGACGCGCTCTTGTTCACGGGGCGCATTGATGCAGGGCGTTTCCTCAAGGGCCAGCTGGAGTTGGACCACGAGGGAGTCCGGCGCGCGTTCGAAAAACTCGGAGACGCCCTCGGAGTCACGGCCATGGGCGCCGCCCGTGGTTCTCTGCAAGTGGCACGGGCTGCCATGCGTCGGGCACTTACAGTCATGACCATGCAACGCGGCAAGGACCCGGCCATGGTTTCCCTGGTGGCCTTTGGAGGCGGCGGCGGTTTGTTCGGGGTGGAACTCGCCCAGGACTTGGGCATGCTGCGGGTCCTCGTACCGGCCCACGCAGGGGTGCTTTCCGCTTGGGGCATGGTGCACGCGGACGCGACCCTGGACCGGGCGCAAACCGTGCTCGAACCCTTAGCCAAGTGGAGCAAGACCAAGCGAGCGCGCGCTTTCAAGCAATTGGAACAACAGAGCCTGCAGCACTTTATAGCCGCAGGACATCGCCACAAGGACTGCCAGTATGAGCGTGTTTTGGAGCTGCGGTTTTGCGGCCAATCCCACGAGTTGGCAATCCCCGAAGGTTCTGATCCCAGCGCCGAATTCCTCGCCGCCCATGAGCAACGCTATGGCTGGAATCCGCCCACCGGGGAAATTGAGTTGGTGCACCTTGCCAGCCGCGCCATTGTCCCCGGCCCCGACGCCGATACAGGACGCAAGCCGCGGCGCAAGAAGCTCAGCCCAGCGGCTGAAGTGGCCAAGCGCAAAGTGGACGGGGAACGCGCCCGGGTGCCGGTCCTGGACCGCAACCAACTGCAACCGGGAATGGAATTCGCCGGCCCCTGCCTCGTGGAAGAATCCACCACCACCACCTGGCTACCACGGAATTGGCAAGGCCGCGTGACCCGCGGCGGACACCTCCTGCTTGAGCCCCGCTGAAACTGGCCGTACTGCCAGGTTCAAGCTGCAAGTCGG
The DNA here is from genome assembly GCA_028823345.1 of Planctomycetota bacterium. GTDB lineage: Bacteria > Planctomycetota > UBA1135 > UBA1135. The sequence goes on along the minus strand of JAPKBR010000018.1, from coordinate 45,817 downwards.
GGCGAGCCGCACCTGCGAAAGCGTATCGAACACCACTTCGGGAATTGTGTCCCTGAACACGCTTGGTACTCCTTCTCCGACTCCTGGCTCAGCGACATGCGCGTGCCTGGACATCGGGGCCAAAAGGTGTAAAAGTGGAGCGGCTGAACGGATTTGAACCGTCGACATCAACCTTGGCAAGGTTGCGCTCTACCACTGAGCTACAGCCGCCCGCTTGAGGAGGGGAACTATAGCGCGGAGAGGATGGGAGGCAAGCCATCGTCCCCACTTCTTTTCACTAACTCGCTCGCGACCCACTCACCCGCCCCACTTACCGCCTTCTCAAGCGAGTGCCCACGGGCCACAAGAGCGCTGAGAAAAGCCGCGTGGCGGCACCCAGAACCCCTCATAGAGCCCTTCACTCGGGCATGGGCAACCCAAATTGGTTCCTGCCCTTGGGCTACCAGCAGGTCCAACAACGGGTCCTCTTTTCCATGCCCACCCTTTAGAACCACCGCCGCCGCGCCCCGATTCAGGAATATCTTCGCCGCGTGGATGCGCTGTTCAGGCTTCTCGATCAAGCCCTCAATCGGAACCCCCGCCAACAGGGCAGCCTCCTCCAGATTGGGGCATAGGATCGGTCCCAAATCCAAAAGCTCCAGCATGGCCCGCTGGCCCGCTTCCCCCAAGAACTCGTCCCCTTTCGAGGAACTCAAAACCGGATCGAGGACCCACGGCAGGCCCGGGGCATCGAATCGCAACTGGGTCAAGAGACTGCGCATCTCGTTCACGTGCTCTGGTCCGGGTAGCAAGCCACTCTTCAAGCAAGCTGGGTTTTCTATGGAGACGGCCGCCAAAGCATCAAACAGCCAGGCCTCCGGACGACGCGCACCCAACTCCACCAAGCCGAGCGCGTCCTGCACCGTGTTTGCAGTCACTGATCCAGCGAATCGAGCCCCCGCAGCTTCGATTGCCTCACGATCAGCATGGAGTCCAGGCCCATTTTGAGCAACTCCTCCCACGCATAGGACAAGCGGCGCAGTCACGATGTGAGCGGCCGCCCCTCTTCGGGGATGCCATCCTCTCCCTTGCTGCCCAAGAGCGCGAGGGCATGGGTGCGTATCTCACGCTCGGTGGCACGCACCGTGCTCTCTCCCGCATCGCTCAAGAAAATGCGCCCCCCAGCAATGTGCCCATGCCCACCAAAGGAACCCTGACCATCAAGAACACGCTCCATCAGGGGATACGCCCGACCAAAGGCAGGGTCCGTGCGCAGGGAGAGAACATATTCATCCCCGTATCCTGCCCCGACAAGGGCCCACGAACACCCCTCCATGCGCAGGAACAAATCCGCCATCTCTGCCACGGACGCAGGATTCTCTACTTGCCCCATCAATGCCAAAACCAATGGCCCATGCCGTCGAGCGCAAGACAAGGCTCCGGACAGCTCGCTGTAGTAATTCAAAGGCAGAGGCGGATGGGCGATGCGCGCAATCGCACCCCGGTCTGCATTTTGGAAGGTCTTGAGGTAGGCATCCTCGTCCACGGGCGTCGCATTCCTCGAAAGGTCCGCGGTGTCGTAACGCACGCCGCAGAAAAGCGCGCTGGCCGTGGTGCTGTCCGCCTCAAGCCCAGCCTCTTCGAGATAGCCCTGAATCATGGAGCTCGTGGCTCCAACTTTGAGACGCACATCAGAAAATGCCACCGGCACGGAGGCTTCCGGCTCGGTGGTGGGCTTCACGTGGTGATCGAACACCGCCACAACGGGCAGGTCATCGGGCACGACCGTGTGGCCAAACTCCGGCTGCGTGTCCACGAGCAAGACTCCCGCGAAACGTGAATGATCGATGCTGTCGTAATCTTCCAGGTCGAGCTCGAGCTCTTCAACCAAGGCGATGTTCTCGGCCCGATGGATTTCCCCGAGCGTCGCGACCACAGGTTCATAGCCCATGCCCTCGTTCAATAGTTGGCGCAGGCCTTCACAAGCCCCGAGGGCGTCCGGATCGGGACCTCGGTGGGTGAGGACTAGGAAGCGGCCTCGGGCCTTGAGGTCAGCCGCAGCGCTGGCGGCGGCGAGGGCGGCTTTGAGTTGATCTAGGCGACCAGAGGGTTCGGGCGGGGGCGTGGGCATTGAGGCCTCACGATACCCCGGCACTGGCCCCTTTCGGTGTTGAAAACCAACTCTCAGCGCCCCCTCGGCACCCCTGCTCCTCACCTCCCACGAGGGACTCCAGCAGGCCAAAGGAAGGCATGCGACTCTGCTCGCAATGAATCATTCGATCTTTCAACCGATCGTGCTGGCTGCCTTGTCCATCGTCTCGATTGCTGTAGCCATGGCCTGGTCTTACATCCAAGGACAGGGTTCTGGGCGGTCTCGCCGGTGGCTCGCACTCCTGACCCTTCCGGGTCTGCTTGCGCTCGTCTCCTTCTATTCACTGGCGGTGCATATGCACGTTCGCCTGAGTGGCTGGCCCGAACGCATCGGTACAGATGGATTTCCACCGGATCTGATCACACATCAGGGCATTTCCAACGGATTCTTCGTCATTGCATTGGTGCTGGCACTCGTCATACCTACTGTGCTGGCATTGCTTGCCCTGGTGCCGCAGCTACGCTCCAACATGATCTACCCCGCATTCTGTGGGACGGCCTGCTGGTTGTGTCTAGCCCTGACAGCGCTGGCGCCGGCGGGGTTCCTGCAGTGGTGGTGGGACTAACACCGAGGCAGCCTTCCTAGGTCAACCCCCTGGGTTGCATCACACTCATACGAGGCTGCGCAAAACGAGACGGTGTAAAAAGGGACAGTCCCTAGAAGCCCTTGCTCATGAGATGGTTCACAGAAGCCAAGATCTCGGCCCGTCCATGAATCGAGTTCGCTTCAATCACCCGCACCGCTGCCTCTGGCAGATAGCTCGCCACTAGCTGGAAATCCACATCCCCCATCCCCGGGGGCAATCCCTGTTCTTTGAACGTAGAATCGCTCAAGTGCACGCCACGGAGTTTGCTGGCGAAGGCATCCAGCCAAGGCCCTTGGCCTGGCAACCCTGCCAACTCGCGAGAATGAAGTCCGCCCGTGTCGTGCCAATAACCCACCCGTGATTGGTCTAGGTCATCAAGCACCCATTGCATCGCTTCAAAATTCAGCAAGTCGTTGAACGTAAAGCCCGGTTCGAGGGCCAACTTCAGATCGGGGTAGGCCCTGCGCAAGCTGTGCAAGGAACGACAAAAACTCTCTAGCTGTTTTTGCCCGAGTTTCTGGACGCGTTGCACCAGGTCTCGGATCTCGACTTGGACCGCATCCAAGTCATCGAGTTGGGCCACTTCCAAGCGAGCCGAGAGGGCTATTGCCTCCTGGGTCAAAGCTTCGTCTTCCACAGCACATCCACGCACCACCACCACGGGAGCTCCTAGCTGTTGGGCGATGCAGATGTGCCGGCGAGTCAGGTTGAGAGCCCGGTCTCGCAGCTCGGCGTCCAGGGATCCCAGAAAGCTGCCACTGACCGCGTCTTTCTTGGGGTAGAGGGCCCCCACCACCACAGATTCCGCTGTGATGCCAGTCTCTCGGTGGGCATCGAGCCAACCGCTTAGCTCGCAGGGACTATCAGCGATACCGAGTTCGAGCCGGCGAAAGCCCATGGCCACGGCGGAGAACGCCTGGTCTTCGATACGGCCAAGGCGGGGGCCGTAGCAAGCGGTGCTGAGCACCAAATCGTTCGGAATACCTGGTTGAGTCACAATAAATAATATTGGGGGCGTCTCGTGCCGGCCCGGTAAAATCACAGGGTCCAGTACAAAAAAGGTACCCCCCTGACCGGAGAGAGGCCCCGTCACCCCTTTGACGCAACCCGGTGCTCGGAAGTTCGCACCATTGTGGTACGTACGTGCTTCATTCCTGGGCCCAGGGATGACCGGGACAATGAGGCGTCACCCCCGGAGGCATGAGGATCCAAGGGGCCCTGCTCACATGGGACCCTAGGTCTGGGGCCTAAATGCCCTGGGGTGGCCGCACTACATCCACCCAAGTCCCCGAGTCCGTAGGTCGCCCAGGCGGCTACAATCTCCCTACTGGCGAGAGCCTGCCTCGTAGACCATGAGCCCTCTCCACTATCTGCTGCCCCCCCCGCTCCTGATAGCTGTCGCGAGCAGTGTACTTGGGGCGCAGGTGCAGAGCTCCACGGCGCAGGATAGAGAGCATTTCGAGGCGCGCATTCGCCCTGTCCTGATCGAGCACTGCTACACCTGTCACAATAGCGTGGACAAGGCCCGTGGCGGCCTGGCTCTTGATGGTCGGGAGCCGATGCGCATGGAGTCCGACTCGGGGTTTGCGGTTGTACCGGGTGATCCTGATCAAAGCCTGATCTTGGCTGTTATGCGCCACGAGATAGATGGTCTTGAGATGCCCAGGGACGGTGGAAAGCTAGACGCGTCGGTGGTCGCAGACTTCGAGGAATGGATTCGTAACGGCGCCTACGATCCGAGGGATGCAGCGCCTACCAACCAAGAGCTCGAGGCGTTAATCTCCTGGGCCGCGAAGTTCGAGCTTCGCAAGCAGTGGTGGAGTCTCCAGCCCATTGTGGTACCTGTGCTGCCGGAGGCCGGGGACTGGTCCGAGCATCCCGTCGATCGTTTCATCCAGCAAGGGATGGTGGAGAATGGACTGCTGCCCAGCCCTGAGGCGGACCGCCGGACGTTGGTCCGCCGCCTGTACTACACCCTCCTCGGTTTGCCCCCAACGCCGGATGAGATTCGCCACTTTCTTGCGGACGAGGATCCCGATGCGCTGGCACGCCTTATCGATCAGTTGCTCGCCTCACCGCGCTACGGCGAGCGGTGGGCGCGGCACTGGATGGATCTCGTCCGTTACGCAGACTCCCACGGATCAGAGGGGGATCCTCGCATCCCTCACGCCTATCAGTATCGCGACTATCTGATCCGGGCTTTCAACCAGGACCTGCCCTTTGACCAGTTCGTGCGCGAGCAGATCGCCGGCGACCTGCTCAGCGAGCCGCGGTTGAACTCCGAGCTGGGGATCAACGAATCCGCGATCGGTACGGCGCAATGGCGCTTTGTGTTCCATGGGTTCGCGCCCACCGATGCACTCGATGAAAAGGTGCGCTTCACTGACGACCAGATCAATGTCTTCAGCAAGACCTTTCTGGCCCAGACTGTTTCCTGCGCGCGTTGCCACGACCATAAGTTCGATGCGATCAGCCAGGCGGACTACTACGCGCTCTTTGGCATCCTGGGTTCGAGCCGTCCGGCCATGCTGGATGTCAATACGGCCGAAATCCAGCAGCGCAACAAGAGCGACCTCGTGGAGCTCAAGGCCGAAATCCGGACGGCCCTGGCTGAGGCTTGGAGTACGTGGAAGTTGTCGCCAGACGAGCTGCCGGAGCAGGCCAAGAGCCTTGATCATCCCCTGCACCTGCTCTGGGACATCGACCAACGCATGGGCGCGGGACTCGGCTTCGAAGCGGCTTGGGAGGCGGCGAGCGCAGGCGCGCAGAATACCGAGCCATCCCTGGATTACGAGCGGCGATGGAACCTCGCCAGCACCACGGAAATGGACGAGTGGTATCCCTCGGGGAATGGCCTCGCCGGGGGAATCTCTTCCGCGGGTGAATTCGCGGTAGCTCCGGCGGGCGAGCAGGTGCTGAGTGGGATCTATCCGGCAGGGGTCTATACCCACCTTCTGTCCAGTCGGCACCGCGGGGTCCTGCAGTCCGCGCACTTCTCTCTCGAGGGAGAATACGAACTCTGGTTTCGGGTTCTGGGCGGAGGAGGGGCCAAGCTGCGTTATGCGGTGCATAACTACCCGCGCTCAGGCACGGTCTTTCCCATCACCGAAATCAAGAGCGACACATGGTCGTGGTTGCGTCTCGACCTGTCCTACTGGGATGGGGACAGCGTCCACCTGGAACTCTACACGGGCCAGGACGCTCCCATCGAGGTGGGCGGTAGCGACCGCTCGTGGTTTGGCGTGCGGGAAGTCCGGCTGCGCAAGAAAGGAGCGGGCAGGCCCGCCGATCCCATGGTATCGGGGCAAGTCTTCGAGGAAGTACCTCAGTCCAGAGTCGAGCTTGCGGGGCGAATCGCGCAACGCATCGACGAGGCTATCGAGAGCTGGAAGCGATCTGCGGCGACCGACTCGCAAGCTCTGTTGCTTGATGCCTGTCTGCGTGAGGGCCTGCTCGCCAATGACCTGGCCCAGCTGCCGCAGGTTGCCAAGCTGGTCGGGGCGTATCGCGAGCTGGATGCCGCAGTGCCCCTGCCGACACGGGTACCGGGCATCGTCGAGGCCGACGCTTCAGACCAGGCGCTCTATGTGCGTGGTGATCACCGAAACCCCGGGGCGATTATCCCACGTCGATTCCTTGAGGCGATTGACCCCGAGCCCTACGCCCCCGGTACGGGAGGACGCCTGGAGCTGGCGGAGGATCTTCTGCGTGCGGACAATCCACTCACATCGCGGGTGATCACCAATCGGATCTGGCACCACCTTTTTGGTCAAGGGCTCGTGACCACCCCGGACAACTTCGGACGCTTGGGTACGAAGCCCTCCCATCCCGAGCTGTTGGATTACCTCTCGGGGCGCATGGTTGAGAAGAGTTGGTCCATCAAGGAGATGATTCGCTTCTTGCTCCTTTCCAAGACCTGGCGGATGAGTTCCGCAGCGTCTCCGATAGCCCTGGCCCTGGACCCAGGGAACAAGTGGCTCTCCCATGCGAATGTCCGACGGCTGGATGCCGAGGCGATCCGGGACTCGCTCTTCTCGGCGGCAGGGCGTTTGGACCAGCGCATGTTCGGCCCCGGCTTCGGGCCGAACTCCAGTACCCCTCGCCGCAGCGTCTACGTGGAGTCTCGCCGCAATGCCTTGGACGCCTTCCTGCAGAGCTTCGATGCGCCCGTGCCGTTCGACACGCTGGGCTCGCGTCATGTGACCAACGTCCCGGCCCAGGCGCTGACCATGTTGAACGATCCCATGGTGGGAGATCTCGCCAAGAGTTGGGGCGCCCGTATGCGTTCCAGTGGCAAGGGTAAGCATGAGGGCGAGAGCTTTGCCCTCATGTTCGAGGCCGTCACTGGACGGGAGCCAGGAGCCGATGAGCTCGCGGCTCTTTGTGCGTACGCGGACGAGTGCCGTTCCGCCTTCCGGATAGACCGGGAGCGCCGTCGGGAGCTCGAGGCGGGGCTCGCAAGCAACCTAGCTGCGTTGGATTCCATGTGGGTCTGGTGGCAGCGGGGGTGGAAGGGGCGCACCGAGGTGCTCGCGGCATTGGGTCCGGAGGATAGGGCCGCGGTCTTAGAAATTGAGGTGGCCATCGCGGGCGCTCGTCGTGGCATAGAAAAGTTGGGGCCACCCGTTCGCGAAGACGAATCCTGGGCTCGTGTGGCCCACGCACTTTACAACCTGAAGGAGTTCCTCTACCTCAGGTAGAGGGGATGATGAGCGGATCCAATTTCTCACGACGCGAGCTCCTGCGGCAGACTTCCAACGGCTTTGGCCTCTTGGCCTTGCAGGGTCTGATGGCAGAGACCGGCTTCGCAGGCCAGGTGGATGACAGGCCCCTGGCCCACCACATTCCGCGGGCGAAACACGTGATATTTTGTTACATGTCTGGCGGCGTGTCACAGGTCGATTCTTTCGACCCGAAGCCAGAACTGGAGCGGTTTCATGGCAAGCCCATGCCTGTCAAGGTCGAACGCACGCAGTTCAATCAAAACGGCAACGTGATGGCTTCGCCCTTCACATTCCGCCGCTACGGGCAAAGCGGGCTCCCGATCAGTTCCATGTTCCCCGAGATCGGGAGCGTGGCCGATGAACTCGCGGTCGTGCGTTCAATGACGAGTTCCGTCAACGAGCACGCACAAGGCAACTACCTCATGCACACGGGCTTCCCGTTCATGGGGCACCCAAGCGCTGGCGCGTGGATGAACTATGGGCTGGGTAGTGAGAACGAGAACCTGCCGGGTTTTGTCGTGCTGCAGTCTGGTGGCTCAGTCACCCCCCACGGGGGAGTGGGTCTTTTCAGCAGCGGCTTCCTACCGGCCCACCATCAGGCCTCGATCGTTCGGGCGGGCCACATTCCCGCGGTGCGCAATATCGCGCCCGCGCTCGAGGACGGCGAGCAGTTGCGTCATTTGGACTTGATCGGACGTCTCGACCGCCGCTTTGCCCGGGGCACGGCGGATCCACAGCTTGATGCGGCCATTCGCAACTACGAAACGGCCTATCGCATGCAGGCCGCGGTGCCGGAGGCGTGTGACGTGTCGGGGGAGAGCGCGGCGACGCGTAAGCTCTATGGGTTAGATGACGCGGAGCCGACGAAGGCCGCCTATGCACGCCAGTGTCTTCTGGCCCGCCGTCTAGTGGAGCGCGGTGTGCGCTTCATCGAACTGAGCTGTATCACGAAGAACATCGGCGCCGGTGGAGCGCCCAACCCCTGGGATCAGCACGGAGCGCTCAAGGCTGGGCACAGCGCAATGGCCTACCAGGTGGACCAACCAATCGCGGGACTCATCAAGGACCTGCGCTCCAGGGGCCTGCTTGAGCAGACCTTGATCGTCTGGGCCGGAGAATTCGGTCGCACGCCTTTCTCTCAAGGCTCGGACGGACGGGATCACAACCCCTATGGCTTCAGCGTCTTCCTTGCTGGCGGGGGAATTCGTGGGGGAACGGTCTATGGCCAGACGGATGAGTTCGGCTACCACGTGGTGGAAGACCGTTGCGACACCTACGACCTGTGGGCCACGGTCCTTCACCAACTGGGGCTCGATCACAAGCGCCTCACCTACCGATACGCTGGCCGAGACGTGCGCTTGACGGATGTCCACGGCAATGTGCTAAAGAAGATTCTGGCCTGATGCTGAAGCCTCCCACGTCCAAGAGGCCTGAAGTCTTCCTCGTCAGGACTTGAATCAGTAGGTCACGAAGTTGCTATTCCCGGCATCGCCTTCTTGCAGCTACTAGACTCTCCGCCAAAGGTACAAGGAGAACAGCGCACAGCCTTCTTTTGCCGTTCTGCGCCTAGACCCGCACTTCGGCCTCAACCACGGGCACCTCGGCCCAGGCGGCGAGGACGGGTTCGACCTCTTCAGAGATGAACTCATCCACCTGCTCGGAGGCGCGGCCTATGAAACGGGAGCCGTCCAGTAGCTCATCCAAGCGACCGGCAACGGTGACAAAGGCAGGGTCTTGGCTGATGCGTTCGCGCAGGTCGGATTCGCCTCCGGCCTTGATTTCGGCAGCGGCTGCGTGGGAGTGGATGCGAATCCGCTCGTGGAGATCCTGTCGGTCGCCGCCGGCGCGGACGGCTTCCATCATCAGGGATTCGGTGGCTAGGAAGGGCAGTTCAGCATCGAGGTTGCGCTTGATTACGGCGGGATAAACCACGAGCCCGGAGGAGACATTCACGTAGAGATTCAAGATCGCATCCGTGGCCAGGAAGGACTCGGCCAGTGCCAAGCGGCGGTTGGCTGAATCGTCGAGGGTGCGTTCGAGCCACTGGTTGGCAGCGGTGTGAGCCATGTTACCAAGGGCTTCCATTACGAACCGCGAGAGGGCGCAAATCCGCTCAGAGCGCATGGGGTTGCGTTTCCAAGGCATGGCGGAGGATCCAACCTGTTTCGTGCCAAAGGGCTCCTCGATTTCTCGGCGATTGGCCAGGAGGCGAATGTCCGTGGCAAACTTGTGGGCCGATTGGGCGATGGACGAAAGCACCTGGGACACGCGGAAGTCAAGTTTCCGCGGATAGGTTTGACCGGTGACGCCAAAGGTACTTGCAAACCCCATGCGCTTGGTGACCTTACGGTCGAGCTCGCGCACCTTGTCGTGATCCCCATCGAACAGATCGAGGAAGGAAGCCTGGGTTCCAGTGGTGCCCTTGACCCCGCGGAAGCGTATCGCCTTTTCGGCGTGTTCCAGGTCCTCTATATCTTGCAAAATATCTTGCAACCAAAGGCAGGCGCGCTTGCCCACGGTAGTGGCTTGAGCCGGTTGGAAATGGGTGAACCCCAGGGTGGGCAGGGCCTTCTGTTCCCTGGCGAATGTCTTGAGGTTCTCAACCACGGCCAGCAGTTGGCCGCGGATCAGGCGCAAGCCATCACGCATGACGATCAGGTCCGTGTTGTCCCCCACATAGCAAGAAGTCGCGCCCAGGTGCAGAATTGGGCGGGCCTTGGGGCACGAGTCTCCCCAAGCATGCACATGCGCCATCACATCGTGGCGCAAATCTCGCTCGTAACGAGCGGCCAGATCAAGATCGAGAGGCTCAAAGTGATCGCGCATCTCCTGTAATTGCTCATCACTAATCGGCAAGCCAAGTTCCTGCTCGGACTCTGCGAGAGCGATCCACAACTTGCGCCAAGTGAGGAATTTCCGCTCATCTGAGAAGACATATTGCATGGCCGCGCTGGCGTAGCGGGTCGAGAGAGGGCTCGTGTAGGACTGGGGATTGCTCATGAACGGCAGCTAGTCTACTTCGATCGGCTAGGCGGTGGCCGGGACAAAAAACAACGCCGCGCCTGGAGACGGCAGAGCCCACCCGCCCCTACGCCCCAGAGGGATGGCGCTGGCCCAAACACGGCCTCCTATTGCCCCAGCTTTTTGCAATTTCATTGTCGAGGGCCCTAGGTTCCCGAGCAAAGGGCCCCTGGCGCTCTATCACTGGGTGCCCTTGCGAACTCGATAGCCGGGCACTCTGTCACGGGCTCGTCACCCTAAAGCCGGTCACGTATCCAGAACCGTCGCCGCCAGGCCAGCGGCCCAACTGAGGATCAGGCCGATCCAGAGCAAGCGCCGCAAATGGGTCGCATGGGCCACGGGGTCTTCTGGACTCCGCTTATCCAGGTGGAAGATCACGGCAAGAGTCGCGCAAGCCCCCACCAAGTCGGTCAAGAGATCCAATCCCGAGGCCGATCGATCCGGCACCCAAGACTGGTGTAGCTCGTCTATACATCCATAGGCCATCACAAGACCCAAGATCCAAAAGACTCGTCCCCGGCTCAAGGCAACCCCACCCTCTCGGCGAGGCAAGCACGCGACGCACAGGAGAGCCAAGATCCCGTAGAGAAAAGCGTGGCCCGTGTTATAGGTCCAGGATTGGAAGAACGCCTCGTCCTCTCGGATTCGCGAGCCCGGCTGAGAAGAGAGCCACCAGAGGCCGGCGCCCCAAAGCGGGGGCAGCATCAAACGCAAGAAGCGGGGCAAGGCCATCAGGCGCGTGCCAATTCCATTCAGCATCTCGCTGGACAGAGGTGCTCCTGTCCGGTGCGGTTGGTGAGGACTGGATTCCTGAGAACTCATGGGGTGGGAGTATCCGGTGAGGATCCCAGGTGCACGCTGACCCTCAGACCCTTGCCCCTTGAACTGGCGCTAGCGGTGACTGAATCGGCGAACCCTCGCAGCAGCAGGAGTCCGCGCCCGCGGGGATCTTCTAGGTCGGGCATTTCCGCATCCGCGCCCAACAGTTTGGTCAGGGCCTCGGGTGAAAGGTCACTCTCGTCTTCCACATGCACCTCCCAGCAGGACTCGCCGTGTACTTTCATTTCTAAGTGAACGCGCACGTCCCCATCAAGCTCTGATTGGTCCAAGGCGGCCTGCCCTCCACCGTGATCCACCGCATTGTCGAGCAACTCGCCCACGACAAATACCAAGCGATCGAGCCCCTCCCCCGCCAAGCCGCGGGTGGCGGCATATTCGTGAGCCACCCTGCGGGCCATGCGGCCAGCGGCGTGGGTGGCGGGCAGGTCCAATTTGAGGCCTTCGGGATCGGAGGGCTGACCGTTCAAGGCGCGCACTCCAACAAGAGGGACAAGTCCAGAGCCGGAGCTGAATGGGTCAAGGCACCTACCGAAAGGCGGTCAACCCCACTGGCAGCAAAGGCCGCGGCAGTCTGAAGAGTGATGCCGCCAGAGGCCTCTAGTTCCACTCGGCGGCCCGCTTCCCGTGCAGAGGTGCGCAGTCTCTGGCAGACAGGGCCCAAGTCAGCGGGTTTGAAGTTGTCGAGCAAAACCACATCCGCGCCGCCTTCGATGGCCGCGAGCGCTTCGTCCTCGGTTTCGGCCTCACAGGTGATCCGGGTTTCGGGCCCCACGGTAGAACGCAAGTCCGCCAGAGCTTGGGCCAAGGGCTTGCCCGCGAGAGCTACGTGATTCTCTTTAATCATTGCCTCGTCAAACAGGCCGAAGCGATGGTTTTCTCCACCGCCACAGCGCACTGCGTACTTCTCCAGCAAACGCAACCCAGGTGTGGTCTTGCGCGTATCCAAGATACGCGTCCCCGGGAAATCCGCGACGGCTCGCACGAATTCGCGGGTCATGGTGGCCGTACCACTCATGCGCTGGAGAAAATTCAGGGCCGTGCGCTCAGCTTCCAAGAGGGCACGCGCCGAACCCTCAAGCCGCGCAATTTCATCTCCCGGGAACAGTTCGTCCCCGTCGTTCTTGTTCCACTCGATCTCAAGAGCGGAATCTCGCAAGCGAAAGGCACTGGCGAACACGTCCTGCCCAGCAAGCACCCCTTCCTCTTTGGCAACCAAGCGTGCGATCCCACGGGCATCGACTGCCACCACTCCCAAGCTAGTCAGGTCCCCCTGGCCCAGGTCCTCCGCAAGTGCAGTTCTCACCCAGTCGCTCACCGCACCGGGGGGCAGAGCATCAGGGAGACCGCGCCGGGGAGCGGGCAGAAGGGAGGGAGGTAGATTCGGCATTGGATGGGATCCCGGAGGGTGTCGGAGCAAGAGGCCCGGGCCTGCGCCAGTGTAAGAGGCGAACAAGCCTGGGATAACCCGCAAGCAGTGCCCCGGCGGAAACCGGACCAATACCCGGCAGGGATTCGAGTTCTCCCTGAGCCCTAGGCGAGTGGGGATCGAGCCCCTCCCAAAGGGCCTCCGCCACCCGTTCCGCCCGCCAGATCCCAAGGTGCTCCAGGCTCAGGAGACTGCCTACCCCCGGGGGTCCCAGGGGTGGCTGCCCGCCCCCAGGGCCTCCTGGCAGGGCTAGAGCGAGGGGCAGCTCGGGAAGCGGCACAAAACCTGGCCAGAGAGAGGTCGCCGAGGACCAGCCCAAAAGAAACAGGGCGAGGGCCAGCAGATCCGGGCCCCGTGGATGATGGTCTTGCTGCACAGGACAAGAACGTTGCCAAGGAGCCGCGGGTGTCAGTTCTCTTCAGTCAGAAACCTCGACGGACCAGGGCAGAGGCACCCTATCCGGGAGCCGCGCCTCAAGAAAACCACGGCAAACTGAGCGGGCTATAGGGACTACGAGAAAGCTCAAGCCCCGCAGGATTCCGACTCGGCCAGCCCATCTCGCCCCAGCCGATGACACAACACGCGCCCTACCCCGTGGGGATGCAGGTGATCCAATTCCCTCTGCAATCGCTGAGCTAGATCCGCGAGGGCCAGCCCGAGGGGTTCATCGGGCTCCCCCAACACAACCGGCTGGCGGCGTTGGGTGCAGCGGTACGCGCTGCGGTCCTCGGGCAGCAAGCCTAGAAGCCTTATTTCCACATCAAGGAACCTTCGAGCAACGGCTCGCATGCGTTCCGCCGCAGCATGGCCCTCGCTGGCATCAAGTACCCGGTTCACTACTAAGTACGGCACGAGGCCAGGGCGCTCGGCACAGAGAACCTTGATCAGAGCATAGGCGTCAGTCATGGCGGTCACATCGGGAGTGGTCACCACCAACACAATGTCCGCCGCAGCAGCGAGTTGCAGAGTTTGAGAACTGAGCCCGGCGGCCCCATCAATCAAGATCGACCGATAGCGTTCCTCCAGGGAATACAAGCCCTTGCCCAAGAGTTGGAGCTGCTTCCGGTCGAGGCTCGCCACACCCAAGCAACCCGACCCTCCCGCGAGCAGATCCAACTGTCCGCGCACGGGCACCACCGCTTCCCGGGCACTGCATTCCCCGCGTACCACATTCGCCAAGGTTTGCTCGGGTTGCAGGTCGCAGAACAGGTGAGCATTTCCCACCCCAAGGTCCGCATCCACCAAAAGCACACGTCCATGGCGCTCAAGGCTCGCGGCAAGGGATGCTGTCAGGGTGGACTTCCCGGTACCGCCCTTGCCACTGACGACGCACATGGAACGGGCGCGAACAGCCGCCAGCGGGTCAGAGGGAGGGAGCCCAAGGGGCCGCGCAATGGGCGCAGACTGTTTGGCCGGCAAGTGCAGGAGCCGTCGAGCAGTGGCCCAATTCATCGGACCTGCACCTCGCTGCCCCAAGGGTTGCAGCTACTGCGCGCACCGAAATTCACGCGGCCTATCCATCCTGCTTGGTCCCCAGCAAGCCAGCGCAAAGGAACGCAGGGGGGCACTGGCCTCCGCAGGGAGACCCGCCTTTTGTCACTGAATGCTTGCTGACAATAATTTCCCATGACAAGTTTCAGTCACGGCCAACATCGCCCCCTCGCTCCATGTCAAGGGACCCGAAAAGCGTCGAGCTCCTCCGGGCTCAGAGTCATGCCCGGATCACGGGGTACTATTTCAAACTGCTGCAAAGCGGGTTCGTCGCCGGAGTGTTCCTCAAGCAAGTCCACCACCCGCCCCACACAGCTCTCTAGGAATTCCTCCACTCCTGCTGTGCTTGAAAGGTCAATCTCGGATGAGCTCCCGGCCCAGCCAACCAGTCGGCCCTGATCGGATCGCGCCCGGGCCAAGAGAGCCCCGCGCACGCGCCAGCGAATTTGCCCGCCGCGCTCTTCCACTTGGACTTCATCGTCGATGCGGGTCAAGCGATCGGTCAAGAACGCGAGGCGCTCTTCGCTGGTGGAGTCCAACCCCGCAGCGACCGGCGGTCCGCATTCTCGGGAGGCGTCTCCGTTCAAGAAAACCTCCGACAGCCAAGCTCCACTAGCTTTGCGCGTGACCGCTTCGCACAACATGAACAGGCGCAAGTCTCCGATCATCACTTCCAGACGTTCTTCAAGGGCTGGATCACCACCGGTGCCCACCACAACCACCTCGGGCGCTTGCTCCCAATCGAGGGCCGAGTCATCAAGCAACCGCGGCAACCATTGAGTCAAGTGCGGCAGAGCTGCGAGCAGATCCAAGGTCCGAAGGGCGACGGGCGCACCCGACTCTTGCTCCACGAGCACGAGGAGCAAACGGCCATCCCCATCCACCAACAGGTAGTCTGCGTCGAATGGGCCCGCCTGCAATCCTTCGTCCACCAGGCGCGCGTCAGGGAACGCGTTCTGGAGGCAAAAAGTCAGTTCTTGAGGTAGCTCAAGGCCTTGATCAAGGAGGGAAGGTTCCATGGGGGAGGCCCCACCCTAGAGGCTCAATTTCACCAATTCAATTCTGACGGTGAATACCACGGCGGAGCGGCACACAAATAAAAATCACGGACCTAGCTCCTAGAGCCCTAGCGTCCTGGCCGCGAACCGCCGCCGGTTGTGCAGGGTCAGGGCAACCGCCAGGGCATCCGAGGCATCCAGAGACTCTAGGGGCCCGTCGAGCCCCAGTGCCTGGGCCACCATCGCCCCCACCTGCTCCTTGGTGGCCTGACCATTTCCCACCAGCGTCTTTTTGACCTCCGCCGGTGTGATCTCCAACACATCAGAGGTCACCGCCGCCGCGCAGGCCAGAGCCACTCCCCTTCCCTCTCCGATCCTGAGGGCTGTGGCAGGGTTTTTTCCGCTGAAGCCACTCTCAATAGCCACCGCCACCGGACGCAGGCAAGCAAATACATCGTCCAATTCCTGGCGCAAATAGGCCAACCGAGCGGCTGGGCTGAGGGTTGCGGGGGCCTTGAGGGTGCCCGCCCCCAGGAGCCGGGGGCCGGATTTGCTGATCACCAAGGCCCCATAGCCCACCATCCGGGTGCCTGGATCGATTCCCACGAGGATTTCCTTACCGTGCCCCTCGGGCAGTTGGGGAAGAAAGTCTCGGACCCTAGAGCTTGGACGGGGCATCCCCCGCACCCTACTCTTCTGGACCCAGCGATCCCATGACCCCTCCCCCTAACTCAACAAATGCCTCCGTCCCGGCAATCCTGGTGGCGGCGGGGCGCTCCCGTAGGGTGGGCGGTCCCCTGCCCAAGCTGTGGATCGAGCTCATGGGAGAGCCCGTGCTCCTGCACTCCTTGCGCGCACTACGCAGGGCGAAAAGCGTGGGCACCATCGTGGTGGTCGCTCAAGAATCCGACCACGGGGCGATCCAAGCATTGGTGCAAGAGCAGGGTCTCGGGCCAGCGACCTGCACCACGGGGGGAGACGAGCGGGCGGATTCCGTGCGCCAGGGTCTTTTGGCCTTGGAAGAAGGTGCGGGCTTGGTGCTCGTGCATGACGCGGCCCGCCCCTTGGTGCTGCCTTCGGATATCGACCGCTTGGTAGAAGTCGCCCGCGCCTCAGGCTCCGCCCTCTTGGCCAGTCCGGTGCGGGATAGCCTGCATCGAGCTGAGGACGACCGGGCCCTTGAAGCAGTCCCCCGCAAGAACCTCTGGGCGGCCGAGACTCCGCAGATCATGGACCGGGACCTTTTGCTGGGACTGCTAGACCGAGCGCAGGAACAGGGCCTCTCCCCCACGGACGAAGCCACCCTGCACGAGATGTTCGTGGGCCCGATCCCCCTCATGCGCTCTAGCGCCCCCAATCCAAAGTTCACCTGGGCCTCGGACTTGGCCCTTTTCCAAGCCATCCTGCAAGCGCGCCAAACGGAGCCAACAACATGATTCACACTCGAGTGGGCCTGGGATTCGACTCCCATCAGTTGGTTACGGGGCGGCCCTGCATGCTGGGGGGAGTTCTTCTTGAGCACCCCACCGGACCCGCCGGACATTCCGATGGGGATGCGGTATTGCATGCGGTTGCGGACGCGGTGCTCGGGGCCGCGGGGCTGGACGACCTGGGCACCCTGTTCCCAGACACGGACAATGCTTGGAAGGACGCGGACTCCAGCGCCCTCCTTCGAGATGTGTACCAACGGGTGCTTAGTACGGGCTGGCAAGTCGGCAATCTAGACATAGTGATCGCGACCGACGGCCCGCGTATCGCCCCTTATCGGGATGCCATGCGCAAGCAGATCGCAAAATGCCTGGACATCCAACCGGATTCGGTCAACGTGAAGGGCAAGTCCCTGGAAGGCCTAGTAGCTCTGGCCAAAGGGAATTCGGTGGCGGTGCAAGCCGTGGTGCTGCTGCAGCGCAGCAAGCAAGTCTGAACCACCTGTCCCGATTCAGGTGTCGTGGTTCTGGTCCGGATCTCCGGACCCCAGGCTGCCATCCTGAAGATTCCAGAGACGACTGTAGAGCCCGCCCTTGGCCAGCAACTCCTCGTGGGTGCCAAGTTCCTTCAACTCGCCCTCGTCCAAGACCGCGATACGATCGGCGCGGCGCACGGTGGAAAGTCGGTGGGCCACAACCAAAACCGTGTGGTTCATCATCAAACGGTTCAAGGCCTGCTGCACAAGGCGTTCGCTCTCGCTGTCGAGAGCACTGGTGGCCTCATCGAGCAGCAAGAGAGGCGCCCCTCGCAGAAAAGCCCGAGCGATGGTAATCCGTTGGCATTGGCCCCCTGAAAGTCGCGCGCCCGCGTCCTCCACATTCGTATCGAAACCTTCGGGTAGTTCACGGACGAAGTCCGCGATTCCTGCGGCGTCGGCGGCCGCATCCACCTCGGCCTGAGGGGCATCCTCGCGGCCATAGCGAATGTTCGCACCCACAGTGGTGTGGAAGAGAAACGGAACCTGGGTCACCATGGCGTACTGCTTGGTCCAGGAATCCAGGCTGATCTTGCGCAGGTCCAAGCCATCGCCCACTTCGATAGAACCCTCGTCTGGATCCAGAAAGCGCGCGACCAAGTCCACCAGGGTGCTCTTGCCACAGCCGGATGGCCCCACCAAAGCCAGGGTCTCACCCGCGGGGATCGTCAGGTTGAAGTTCTTGAGGGCCGGCTTGTCGCTGCCCGGATAGGTGAAAGTCACATCTCGCAGCACGAGCCCACCGCCGAGACCATCAACGGTCTGGGCACCAGCCTGCTCGATGATGTCAATTGGTTCGTCAAACAATTCGCGCAGACGATCCGCCGCGCCCTCCGCCTGGGCCACTTGCCCAAGGGCCCGAGTCGTGCGTTTGATCGAGGCATAGCTGCGACTGATCAGCATGAAGAAGGTCAGCATCTCGCCCGGATCCCGCTGTACTCCCCCACTCACCGCCAACCAACCCACCAGCACGACGATCATTCCAAGCCCCGCATGGGTGTAGAGAATCGTCCAAGCACTGGAGATCGCCGTGACCTTGGCGAGGCGCACGGCTTCGTGCACGTATTGGTCATTGGCCTGTTTGAAGCGGGCCAGCTCGCGGTCTTCCGCGCGATAAGCCTTGACCGTGCGAATGCCCTGCAGCATCTGGGTCAACACCTGCATGGAGGCGCCGAGCTTGGTCAAACTCTTCGTGCTACGCTTCTTGACCTTCTTCAGAATCAAACCAACCGGGATCACCAACAGCGGCGTGCCGAGCAGCACAACGAGGGTTGCCTCGGGCGCCACGAAGAATGCCCACCCCATGGCGGTGATCGCCATCAGGGGCTCTTGCACCAGGTCGCGCAGGAACAAGTTGACCACGGTCAGGGTCTGGCCCACGTCGGCACTGATGCGCGACAAGAGGTCTCCAAAACGCCGCCTTCCGTGGAACCCCAAGGACAGTTTCATCAAATGCCCGGCCAGGTCCTGACGCAGGGCGACGATCATGCCGTGCCCCACCCGCGCGCTGAGAATCGCGGCCAAGTATTGGGCGAGGGCCGCGATCACTGCCATGATCGAGATCACGATGGCCACCACGCCAAGGAGCTGCAGGCGGCGCTCCGGGGTCAACTCGCCAGGGTCCCCGAGTAGCTGGTCATTGAGCCAGCCCCGGGCTTGATCCAACGCATCGTCGGGTTCAGCCGGCGGGACCGTAGGAAGGGCCAAGGCTTCGAGGGCCTGGGCCAACTGGGCATCCTCGGGATTCTGAGCTTGGGCCTCCGTAAGGACTTCCCGAGCCCGGTCCAAGTCCACTTGGTCGGCTGGGTCATCCGCAAACAGCAGGGTCCAGGTGGGCTGTAGCAGTAAGTAGGTGCCCTGCTGGAGCAGCGCCCCTAGTCCGTTGAGCACGAAGACGAGAGCCAGAGCCCCGACGAAGGGCTTGGCGTAGGGCGCCAGAAGGCGAAAAAGACCCCGGGGACGACTGAACACGGGGGGATCTATAGGGGGAGCAACGGGGCTCCGTCAACGAGCAAGAGCAAGATCTAGCCATAAATGAGCGCGGGGCACCCGTAAGGGCGCCCCGCGCATGGGGTCGGCTGCTCAAAGGTGGCGGCCGGCGGGCTAATCTGCAGGCCCCTAGAGGCCCGAAACTTCGGCGTTGGCCAGAGTTTCGTGGGCGAACCGAGCGAACTCGCGGCGCACGAAGTCCTCTTGCAGGAGACCGAGCTGACGCTCGTCCCGGTAGTTCACAGGCTGTATGGGGCGCAACTTCCTCACGTTGTAAACCAAGTAGTAGCCCTTGGTTCCGCGATAAGGTCCGCCCACTTGGCCTTCTTCCAACTCGAAGAAGACTTGGTCCACAACATTGTCGCCGGACAGGTAGTGGGCCCAGGTGCTCTCGTTGAGAGCGCGCTTGAGATCGTTGCGGGTTTGGGCCTGACCATTGAAACGTCCCTTGTTTCGCATACCCACCATGGCGGGCATTTTGCCGGTGGCGGGCATGGGCGCATCCCAGTAGTCACTGTTTAGGTCGAGCAACTGCGCCCACCACTGATCAAAGGGCTGAACCTTGCCTTCGAAGTCAACGCCTTTTTCCAAAGCGATGCGACGGAGTCCTTCCTCGGCAATCAATTCGTCGATGTGAGCATCGGCTAGGGCACGCAGGCGGAAGGCTTCCTCTTCAGCATCCTCCCAACCGTTTTCTTTCCACTTGTTGTTGGGGTAGTCGAAAGCGCTGACCATCAGAGCTTCCGCTTGCACTTTGGCCAATCCCATGATCCCGTTACCCACGGGAATATAGGCTTGCATTTCCTTCGACAGGTTGCTGTTGCCATCGAGCTGGGTCTTGTGGGTAATCGAGCGGCGGTAAGACTCAACAAGGTATAGGTAGTCGTTGTAAACCTCCATGGAAGGGAAGTTGTGTCCCTGCAGGGCGAGGAAGTCCAGGTTGAACATGCTGCCCTGCAAAGAGACGCGCGTCTCGAGCAGGAGGTTCAAAAAGTCATCCCAAGGTACAAGCTGGTCGCTGTCCTCCAACACATCCGTAACCGCAACATAGAGGGCTAGGAACGTCTTTGCCTCGAGAATGTCCTGGGCATTGAAGGCGCCTTTGAACTCCTCAAACACATCCGCGGTTTTGATGGTTGTTTCGAGCCCACCGCCAGAAACGGTAATCAAGGTATCGGAGGGCAGGCCATCGAGCTTGCCCAGGATGGTCACCACGTTAGGGTCGCTGAGGGTCCCGATCACGAAATCACGCAAGAGAGACATCATCATCTCGTCCTCACGCGGCATGAATGTACCGTGCTCCTTGCTCACCAACGTATCCACTGCGGCGCGCTCATCATCCGTAAGAGCATCGCGCAAGCGGCCGTCGTATTGCTCCTGAAGCAAACGGTTTCCGGTCATTGTTCTGGCGTCTTCCCAGATGGTCTTGCGCATGTCGTAGGCCTCTTGGTAGTCCTCGACCAAGTCGAATGCGGGAGAACCCGCGTGCACCGCTTCAATGGTGATATCGGGCCAATTCTCGGTGCTGCCGGGAAAGAAAATCGTGTCGAAACGAATGGTTTGCCCGACCTGATCGATGTACCAGTCCCAGTCCTGGTAGGAACGCTCGATTTCCGTGCGCAGGTCCAAACTGGGGTAGCGCTTGTAGAATTGCTTCTCTTCACGAATGAGGCGCTCTTCGAGTTCCTTGGGATTGTAACGGAACATCGCCAAGGCCTCATCCACAAGGCCATTCACGGTGGCCCGTTCCTCTTCGCTGAGTTCGGAAAGGTCCTTACTGTCGTAATTCTCGTCGAGGATCTCTTCGGTGCGCATGAAGGCGCGTAGTTCCATTTCCTGGGACAAGAGGACTTCCATCTTGCGCGACTCCAAGCCACCACGGCCCTTGCCGTAGCAGAGGTAGCGCATGAGCTCGAGGTCAGGGATCCGCTTACCATTCACGATCAGGGGCTCGCCGAAGATCGACGGGCTGCCATCATCCTCGACGGTGATCGATGCTTGGAATGACCCCGCAGAGCCGGCGGGAAGGACCTCGGGAACCACATCCTGGCTGGCAAGAATTGGAGTGAAGAGGAGGAAGAAGGCGCTGGAGAGCGCTTGGCTGGAGTAGTTCATGGATGCAAGAGTGCCGCGAGGCTGAAGAGACCGATCCCCGGCGGGGCCGAGATAGTACGGATCCAAGCGGTGGTGTGAGAGGTTTTCGATCGGATGAATCACCTTCAGGCCTTGACCATGAATGGGAACCTGCGACGGGGCTTTCGAGAGGCGCAGGTTCTTTCGGGCGTGAGCCAGGGGTTTAATCCGCGCTCTAGGGCTTCAGGAACCGCTTTTTCGGTTTTTCGACCCTCCCCCGGGCATCTCACTGAAGAGGCCCAAAGGATCCCCTCATCTAATGGGGCTACTCCGGCCTCGGGGCCCCTGGGAGCCCCCAGGGGCCGCCTTGCCGCTATCCTGATGGCCTCACCCCACCCCAGATGACCTACCAACCGCGCACAATTGCCTACCTCGCCGAGGTGATGCACCCCCCCCTGGCCCCCGATCCCCGGTCGGTCCAGCGGCTGCACAACGAGTTTTTTCAGGAGAACGACCCTACCTACTCCTCATTTCACGTGAGCGATGCGGGCCCAACCCTCTCCAATCCCGCCTCGCGACCAGGGGCGGTCTCCTCGGTGTCCTTCCTCCAGGACCGGATCCTCTTCCGCGAAGAGATGGGCGGCCTCCTAACCGATCAATTTGCCGAGCGCGTGCGCAAGGTCTGCGAGCGTATGTCCGCAGAGCGCAAGATCGGCGTTTTCCTCGCCCAAGTGGTGACCTTGAGGTCCCTAGTCAATGCAAAGAACCGGCGGGACACCCGGGAATTCCTATCGAAGGATTTGCTGGGCATCAGCACCGGCCTCGATGCCTTCACGCAACCCCCCGCCACCCTCGGTTTGCGCATGGCATTCCCCACCGCCAGCCCGGGGAATCCCGCCATGGCCGTGCGCGTAGAGTCCTACAACGCCGACCCGCGTTCACTTTTCCTTGAAACCCAAACAACCTTTGGTCCCCTAGTGGTCGAACGCGGTCTGGGGGACATCGAGCAACGGATTCACGAGTCCTATGCCCAGCTCACCGGGCCCGTGTTGGATTTCATCTCGCGCTTTGATCGACCGCGGGGGGCCTAGGGTGTTTGCGCATCACCGATTGCTAAGCCCATTACTGGGCGCTTGCTTCCTTGGGCTGCTGCTCACCGCATGTGAACCACCGCTGCCCAAAATAAGCAGCGAAGAACCGGTGCAAGTGACCAGCGCGCAAGACTGGCCGGCGGGCACCGTGATCGTCGTGGGCAAGGAGCCGATTCTCGCCTCGGAGATTGAAGCCTGGGTGGATACGGTCGCGCTGGTGGAGCCTTCCCTCTCCAGGCGAAATCATCTGCGCAAGGCACTCACCAACTTGGTTCTGCACAAGAAGGTTGCGCGCCAGATTCTGCCCGCTGAATGCGAGCGCGCCCGGCAGCAAGCCATGGGCGCCCTCGAGGATCTGCGCGGGGGAAATGAACTCTCTGGTGAAGGCCCCCAAGTCACCCAGGTGCGGGGCGTTTGGAACGACATCGAACAGGACATCGGCCTGGATCGCTGGGGTGCGGCGCGGCGTGAAAACCCGGGCGAATGGCAACTGCTGGAGACCCTCGGCGGCTGGACGGTCATGCGCGCCCCCTCGACCCCGAAAAAGTGGATGCCTAATTCAGATGTAACCATTGACCATGTGACTTTCTATTACTTGGATCCAGCGACCATGAAACGCGAAATTGAGGGTGCCCTCGAAAAACTCCCGATCCTCGTCATTGATCAAGAATGGCGCGATATTTTGCCCGTGTTTTACGACCACCTGGTGACCGACGAAACCCCATGACCTTGAACCTCTATTTACTGCTGGCCCTTGCAGGGCTCGGCCCTCTGGACCTTCCAGGCTCTCCCCAAGAGCCCGTTGAAAAGCCCGCGCCTGAAGTTCCAGCCAAGAAGGACAAGCACCTCAAGCAGTGGCCCAAACTCAAGAGCTTGCCCGGGGGTAAGACCGAGGTCACGCGCCTGCGCAAGGCGCGCACGGAAGAAATGGGCACCCAAGCCCACGCCGCACTGGTGGATATGGGCGCGGGCGTCGCTCCGCTCTTGATCGCGGGCCTCGGCAAGGAGCGAAACCTAGAAGCCCAAACACGGATGGTGGCGGTTTTAGACCTGGTAACCGATGGCACCCACACACGCTTGATTGAGCCGGCCTTTGGAAACCGCACGCTCGTCGTGCGGGTGTGGAGTTTGCGGCGCACCGCCCTCTTTCCCGACAGTGCATTGCAAGCGGCCGCAGAGAAAGCGCTGGTCGCCGCGCGCAAGCGCAAACGAGGCACAGATGAAGAGATCGAGGATGAACGGTTCGCAGCGGCTCTGGCCAGCGGAGCCGCAGGATCGCTCAAGGGCTTTGACATCTTGGGTTTAATGGCATCCAAGCACTGGGGTAAGGAAGGAGTCAGCCTACGCACCGCCCTGGAAGGTACGCGGGGGGCAGCCGCCTCCAAGCTGTGCGCCGAGGGCCTTTCGGGCGAACGCCAAGCCGTGGTTCAGTCCCTGCGCATGCTGGCGGGATGCGGTGACGATTCGGTCCTCATGCAAGTCGCCGCGCACCTCGACAGCACGGACAATTCGATCCGTGTAGAGGCAATCAACACCTGCCGAGGCCTCGTCGATGGGGACCCGCCCTTGCCGCGTCTCTCCGCGTTCCAGGCCATTGAGTTGGCTAAGGAATGGAGGGCACGCCTGTGAGCCACCCCAAATTTATGGTGCTTCGCGGCTTGCTCAGCGCGTTGGTTCTCATGGGGATCCTCGCCGCGCCCGTCACGGCTCAAAAGAAACTCTTCAAGGACTTGCCGGTCAACCACCCTAAGCAATGCCCCTATTGCGGCGGTGACCCCAAGCGCATGGAAGCGGCCGGCATCATCAGCCACGGTGGTTTCGAGTTCGCCAAAGGCACCACAGCCACGGTGGATCAAGATTTCGAAGGCTTCGACATCTTCTGGATCGAAACCGAACACTTCAAGCTGGGGCTGGAACTCAAATCCTACAAGATCCCCCAAAAAGAAAAGGACAAGCTCGAAGCCGAGCTCGCGGAGCTACGCAAGGTCATGCCGGAAATTCCCGGCAAAGTGCGTGTCCTCGACCCTTGGCTGCGATCCCATATCTTCGCGGCACGGGTCCAGAGTCTCTACAAGGACTTGGTCAGTCTGCTAGGTGTGGAAGATTCGCCCTTCCCTAAGACGGCGGTCACGACTTTCGATCCGGCCAAGCCCTACTGGGGCTTGGGGCCTCACCTGGGTATGAAGAAACAGCACGAGCTGCTTGTCATTCGAAACATGAACAACTGCTCGGGGTGGCTGCGCTCTACTTTTGGGCTCTTAACTAAGTCGGCCCAACGCTGGCACATCATTGATCGCGGTGTGCTGATCGTGATCACTCACTTGGAACAGGGCAAGCTTCGAGTCGATGAAGCCCTGCACGGGCATGTGGTTTTCAACCTCGTGCACAACTTGCTGAACGGCTACAAGTACTATTCCTATGACAAGCCCCTTTGGCTGATGGAAGGTTTGGCTCACTGGTTCGAAAGACGCATCACCACTAAGTACAACACCTTTGACGGTGGTGAAGGAGCCAGCGCATCGATCACGCGTAAGGAGAACTGGGAACCCCCCACCAGGCGGCTCGTGTCCAGCGGCGACAGTTCGAGCATGGGGAAACTAATGCGCATCAATGGCTTTGGCGAGTTCGAGCTGCCCGAACACTTCACTACCTGGTCCATGGTGGACTACTTGCAAAAGAGGGACCCAAGGCTGATTGGCGATCTCTTAGGCGAAGTCTCAGGATTGTTGAACGCCGAGTTCATGCCCAATGGCGGCCGAGTGAATGACGTAACCCGCGAGTTCTTCAAGGAGCGGCTGAGCATGACCATGGTAGGCTTCGAGCGAGCGTGGCAGGCTTGGGTGCTGGAGACCTACGGAACCAAGTAAGGGCCCTGGACGGGACCTAGTCGGCCTTCAACATCGGACCGTGGCGGTGATGGTCCAAGCTGGGGTGGATCAAGAAGAATGCAAGGGGCGCTTGCCCTTCCACCGGGAAGGCCAACAGCTCCAACTCCCTGACTTCGCCCAGGGGAACGCTGATCGAGAGGTCTTCCGCACCTGCTTGGACCATGAACTCGGCTACGTCACCAGCCTCTGTGCGTAACACCAGCCGCGTGGCACCCTCCGCCTTGGACACCGGGCGCAAGAGGGCCTGGAAGCGGCGCGCATTTTGCGACAAGTCGAACTTTTGACTCGCAAAGCCAGCCACCCCCGGGCGCATCAAAGTGTGGGGTAGGTCCGCCTCCTGATACCCCCCATAGGCGAAGCGCTCCCAGCGGGAATAGGCCCCTTCGCCCTCCTTTCCCCGGGCCGCACTCTCATGCAGGACATAGCTTGGGCCGTCATAGGTTCCTCGTATTCCGCGCTCAAGTGCTAACTGGGTCAGCTCATTCCCCAAGGCGCTGTAGTGTCCCTTCCCTGGTCCTTCCGTGGTGAAGTAAGCATCCATAGACCTGCCCGTACGCCCGCGGTGAAGATCGATCTCGCGGGAAGCTCGCACCCAAGGAACCTGGTGACCCTCCAACAGACTCTCGAGCCAACCGAGCCAACTCCCAGGGCGAGGTTGCCCCTCTTGCCGACTGCGATTGAGAAAGAGCATCACAAACCCCTCGTCCCCCTGGGCCTTGAGTTGATCGTGAAACTGCAGGATCGCCGCAGCGACGCTCTTACGCATTTCTTCCTGCATCTGAATAATGCCGGATGCGGCGCGCATCTCAGTAGGGCTCATCAACAGTTGCTGACGCACCAAGCGCAGGGTCCACCAGGGAACATTGGGCGTGTATTGGTCGAGGTATTCCCCCGGGTCCAAGGGCTGGGGCAAGCGAACGATGCCTATGGTGCGCTGGGTTTCTGCCTTGATCCATGGTTTGGGATGGCCGCGAAACGGAAGGATCACGCGATTGAGATCGTCATCCACCAGGATGCTAAGAACGAAAACGGCGTCCTGCCCTTTGAAGCGCTTGAGAGTTTCCAACCCGAGAAGTGCAATTTGGTCCACCCCGTAGCCACCCACGCCATAGTTGAGCAGGGCATGGGTCTCGCCGAAGGGCCCCTCGTCCAAGATCTCCTCAAACCGGCGGTCCAACTGCCCGTGGCAAGCGGCAAAGGAATCTCCCAGCAGAATCACTGGCCGGCGCCCGGCGAGAGTGAGCTCGTCCACATGGGAATAAGTTTCCGAGTCAAATCGCCCGCTGGTCCAACCCAGCAGGGGATGGGCATATTCCGCCGGGCCATCCTCCCCGCGGCCCCGAATCATGGCCCTCAGAAGCCAAAAATCCGGGGTCTCCCCATAAAAGTACTGCTCGGGATTGCCCAGCCTGCCTGAGTAGGGCACCAACCCTGGATGAAAGAGGGCCAGCCTCAGAACCCCCTCGACCCCCAGAATCGTAGCCAGTAGAACCCCTCCCACCCGGAGGGACCAAAAGAGCAGAGATCGGGGGCGAGAACGGGCCATGATGGGCCGATTCTAACCAGATAGGGGTGCGAAATCACCCCCCCCAAAGCGGCTCAAGGAGGTATCCTGGGACCTTCGGGGGTGTCAAATTGCCCACCTCGACTCCACTACACCCATCAGGCTGAAGGCTCAGCCCCCTTTTGGTCGAGGAGAGAGAGTGCCCTTCCATGGCAGCCCTCTTCCGTACACATCAGCTTTAGCAACTCCCACCGGTCCATGACCCAACCCAAGAAGCGCCTAGTCTTGTTCCTCCCCCACCGGGCTGACCCGGATCAAGGGGTGCGTGTGGCCGCAGACCTGCTGCCCCTAGAGCTCTTGCAGATCGCCGCCCTGCCCGAGGCCAATGGCTACGAGGTGCACATCATCGATGCGATGGTCCATGAGGATTACATGGAGCGCCTCGATCAATTGTGCGATGGCGCCCTGCTGTTCGCCAGTTCGTGCATCCTTGGTTTCCAGGTGGCCCACGGGGCCCGGGTAGCCAAAAAGATCCGTGCCAAGTACCCGAACCTGCCCATGATTTGGGGTGGATGGTTTCCGTCGGTTGCTCCCGAACTCTACCTACAAGAAGGCATCGCTGATGCGGTGGCCCTAGGCCAAGGGGAGTTGACCTTTTGGGATGTTGTTCAAGCCCTCACCGCCGGCGAAAGCCTGGAGAGCGTGGCGGGCCTTGTGTTGGAGCGCGACGGCAAGCCCTTCTACACACCCCACCGGGCCGTGGTGGGTTTCGAGAAGATCCCTGATGTCCCCTGGCACCTGATCGACTTCGAAGAATACGTCGCCCGCCAAAACGACACGGGTCCCTGGAAGGTGCGCCACAAGTACCCGGATCCCTGGAAAATGGACCCGAACGAACCTGTTCGGGGCTTCAGCTACTATTCAAGCTTTGGCTGCCCTGAGCCCTGCACCTTTTGCTGCTCACCCGTTGTCACCGGCCGCCGTTGGAAGGCGATCCCCGGCGATGTGCTAGCCGAGCGCCTGCTAGGTCTTCAGGATCGTTTCAAGTTCAACGTCATGCGCTTTCAGGATGCCAACTTTGGCGTCAAGGAACATCGCTCCAACGTTTTCAGCGAGGCATTGATCGAAGCCGGCTCCCCTTTCTGGTGGTCAGGCTGTTACGAAATCGAGACCATCCATCGCTATAAGAAAGAGTCCATGGATCTCATGCGTGATTCACACTGCCACATGATCAGCGTGGGCGCAGAAGCTGGATCCGAGGAGCAGCAGGATAGGATCAAGAAGAAAATTGACGTCAGTCACTTCGAGTCTTCCTTGCGCGAGATGAACGATCGGGACATCACCACCGGTTGTTCGTGGATCATCGGATACCCCAACGAAACCCCCGAGTCCATGCGCGAGACCATTCGCGTGGCGGCCGAGATGAAGTACAAGTTCCGTCGCTCCGCCTCGGATATCTTCCCCTTCCGCCCGATCCCTGGCACAGAGGATTTCGACACCACGGTCAAGATGGGCTACCAGCCTCCCACCACCCTGGAAGGCTGGGGCGCGATGCTCGAGTACCGCCTAGAGATCGACGACCTGCAACTGCCCGAGGACGTGGTGCGCACCTGGCGTCGCTATGGGGTTGCATCCACGTTCTACGACGGCTTAGCCAAGGAAGGCGCCGGTTGGGTGCACGACCTAATGCGCGGCATCTCCGGCTGGCGACTGCGTAACAACAACTACTCCGTACCGATCGAAGGCCGCCTCTTCCACGCCTACGTGAAGTCCACCGGCCAAAACCTCAAAGCCAACACAGCCAAGTCAGGCCAAGAGCTTGACCGAACTCCGGGTGTGACCCCCTCCGCGCCTCTCTAGCCCCGCCCCAAGACATGATCCAACGCAAGAAGCGCATCGTATTGTTCCTTCCCCACCGCGCCGACCCGGGCCGTGGCGAAACTTTCAGTGCTGATCTTTTGCCTCTGGAGTTGCTCCAGATCGCCAGCGGCCCCATTGCAGACGGCTACGAAGTGGTGATGATCGATGCCATGATCGAGCCGGACTACATGGCCAAGGTCGCTGAAGCATGCGAAGGGGCACTCCTGTTTGCGTCCAGCTGCATCCTTGGTTATCAAGTTTACGACGGCTACCTCACCGCCAAAATGGTGCGTGGCAAGTTCCCGGACCTGCCCATCATCTGGGGCGGTTGGTTCCCCAGCGTAATCCCAGAACTGTACTTCGAACACGACATCGCCGAAGCTGTGTGCATCGGTCAAGGCGAAATCACTTTCCGCGAAGTGGTGCAGGCTGTCGACAATGGTGAAGACCTGGCAGATGTGGCGGGTCTGGCTGTCCCCCGTGATGGCAAGACTCTTTACACAGCGCACCGCGAAGTGGTGGGCTTTGAAACCCTAGAACGCGTGCCCTGGGAATTGCTGGAATACGATCGCTATGTGGATCTACAGCTTCAGCCCCACCGCAACCTAAAGATCCGCCACCGCTTCCCCTTACCCGGACACTGGACTCCCGAGAACCCACCCAAGGGTTTCAGCTTCTTCTCTAGCTTCGGCTGCCCCGAGCCCTGCACCTTTTGCTGCTCACCACTGATCACAGGCCGCCGCTGGCGGGCAATCCCGGGACGAAAGCTAGCAGAGGAAATCGCCGAGTTGCAGGAGCGCTTCGGCTTCGATGTGCTCCGCTTCCAGGACGCTAACTTCGGTGTGGCGGAAAAGCGCACCAAGGAATTCTGCGATGGACTTGTGGACCTCAATGTGCCTATCCATTGGAACGGCACCATCGAGATCGAGACCATCATGCGCTACAAAGAGAAGACTCTGGATGCCCTCGAAGCAGCCAAGTGTCACCTACTTTGGCTCGGCGCCGAAGCCGGCACGAAAGAGACGCAGGAGCGCATCAAGAAGAACATCGGCATTGAGAACATCCCCACTGCCATCGGTGAACTAGTCAAGCGCAACATTGTTCCTGGCGCCTTTTGGATCATCGGCTACCCCGGGGAATCCCAAGAGTCTATGGAAGCCACCCTGCGCCAAGCCGCGCGGGTCAAGCGCCAGTTCCCCACCGCAGGGTCCGATGTCTATCCCTTCCGTCCGATCCCGGGCACCGAAGATTTCGACCACGCCGTACGCCTTGGCTACAAGGCCCCCACCAATTTCGACGAGTGGGGCAATTGCTTTGAGTACAAGTACAACGACCAGAACAGCGAGCTTCCGGCCTCCGTGCGTCAAACCTGGCAGCGCTACAACCACACCGCTGCGATCTACGACATGCACAACCAGGAAGGCCCCCTTTGGATGCGCAAGCTGCTTTCCAAAATCGCTGGCCAGCGCCTCAAGCACGGCTCCTATGGCCTAGGCATCGAGCGCAAGCTCTACGACATGTATGTGCGCGTGACCGGACAAGCCCAACCCGGCGACCATGTGAGCGAAGAATACCAGCAACTCCAACCCGAGACCCACGCCAACCTAGTGGACCATCACGGCGGAGATAACTGAGGGTCACTTCGGTACAGCAACTTCCAAGGTCTCCCCAGGCAGAAGCTCAATTGCCGCGAGGACCTTGCCACCGGTGAATGGGTCGCCGAACCCAGAGACATCCGGCCGGATCAGCTCACTGGGCATGATGGGAATCCCCTCGATGAGTATCGAGCCCGCCGCATCCGGCCGAGGGGCGATCAACAGATTCATGGACCCGTGGGTGCCTCGAACCATCGTGACCACCGGGTTTTCGGCGCTCGTGGGGACCATCTGGGTCAGTCGCAAGGCCCCGGTTTGGAAGGCCCATTTACAGGTGGCTGGGGCGACGCCGATGTCCACCGTGGTGGTCAGTATGAGGATGGAATTGGGGTGTCGCAGGACCAAGGTGTAAGCCCCCTCTTCAGGCGCTTGCAGCCGGTACGCCCCATCCGAACCCACCTCGCATTCGATCGTTCGCCCGGAACTCAAGTCCAGCACGCCGCCCCTGCGGATGCTCGCAACCCAACCGCTGGCCGGCAGGCCATCGAGCATCAACGTCCCCTCCAACAGGTTGCTGTTTGCATCCGGGAGGAGCAAAGTGTGCTTGGTGATCTGGCCCTCGAGCACAGTGCAATTGACGTCAATTTGGGACTCCTGGAAAGGATCAGATGAGCTCGAACCACTAGTGGAACGGGGTGATATCTCCTCTTCAGCGAAACCCACATACCAGGGGCCGGGGGTCAGTCGTTCGAATTGAAAGGAACCATCCCCAGCGCTGCGCGTGGTGCTTGCTTTTCCATCACCCCGGGAAGCCACCACGATGTGTCCCGCATTTCCTGCGAGTCCAAGTATCTGACCTTCGATCGTGCCACCGGGGGTCAAGTTTGCTTCGAGGTCTGCAAGTCCTTTATCCACGTCGATCCCGAAGGGGCCCTGCTCGAAAGGCGCGTAGCCCCGGGCCTCTACCCGCAAGAAGTACCGGCCAGACGCTCGGAGGGTCAATTCAAAGGTCCCATTACCACGGCTGACTCCATTCGCCTTGGCGCTGTGGTCCACCCGGGTGGAATAGCCGTTCACCGTCCCTTCACTATCCCTTATTTTGTAGAGCTCCACCTTTGCCTCACCCAGAGGCTGACCGTTCGCAAGTACACGGCCAGAGATCGTGGGAATCGCCTTCAAGTGGATGCTGATCTCCTTCGGGGTTTCGAGGCCAGGGAAGGGGCCGAGCTCCAAAGCCTCGTGTCCAGCGGCCTTGACGACCAGCATGAAATCTTCCGTCGGCAGGGCCAAACGCTGTGTTTCCCCTAGGGGATCTATGTTTTTCAGGCCAGGCAGGT
This sequence comes from Planctomycetota bacterium, assembly GCA_028823345.1. Classification (GTDB taxonomy): domain Bacteria; phylum Planctomycetota; class UBA1135; order UBA1135. The sequence continues at coordinate 14,300 of JAPKBR010000018.1, read as the reverse complement.
AGCCATGGTCGTTATCGAGAACGTCCACGCTCAAGGTCTGCAGCGGCCCGTTGTCGACAGTGATCCGCAAATCGGTGAACTGGGCCTCGGTCAATTGCAGCACCAAGTCATCTCCGGCCTCAGCGCCTTCATACCGCACGCTGGCATAACGCCCCAAGCGATCATTTACACGGAGGTCATAGGTGCGTTTGGAATCACAAGCAATCACTCCAAAGCCCGCTTCATTCAGGTCCCTCGAACCGCGTCCCGACCTAAACGGAGTCCGAAACTCATGCTTGAGCTGTACATGTGCGCAGGGTTCTCCATCGGGCCGAAGAACATGCACGCGAATGAAGTTATTGAAATTGATGACCCCAAGGGTCAAGGTCACTTGACTGGTCATCATCCCCCGTCGAATTTCCACCGGCGACGACCAAACCGCCCCCATTCCCTTCGCCCCGGCCCACAGCCGAATCTGGCCTTCTGGAATCCGATTCAAGTAGGTGATCCCGCGATCATTGGTCAGCGGCACCTCTTGACGGGAAAAGACCTTATTCCAATTCAATCCAGCGGCCGTGGCATCTAATCGCTCCTCCTCAAGCTGGGACTGCATCTGATCGTGGGCACCAAGTTCCGTCCACTGCACCCCGGCTCCCGCAAGGGGCGCACCCTCTGGATCCAAGACTAAGACCTCCACCGAACCCGCGGGCAACAGCATCACCTCTCCCAAATGTGTCTCGACCCCCGCTGGGATTTGAGCGGCGACCGTCCCCGTGGCAAAGTCTGGATGACTGTAAGAGAGTCCCCACCCTAAGTACGAATTCCGTACACCCACGGCCTTGCTCACCGAGACATCCCCCAAACCATTCGAAAGTGTGGCGGTATCCTCGTGTCGGTGAAAGTAAGCCTTAACCCCAGACACAGGAAATCCGTCAGGGTCCACAAAGCGCACGCGACAAGTGGTTTGCTCAAGAGGTGCCGCAGCTTCGTCCGCCGTATCGGACTCACTCAGAGCCGCCTCCGTAATCCGGACTTCAGAGATTGGCTCGGACCCTTCCAGGGGAGCCGGCTCCAACGCCCGGAAGGTCACCTGCAGGGGCTCCTCGACCATCTTCGATTCGCCGATCAAGGAGCCAAACAGGTTGAGATAGAAGGCAGCGAAAGCCAAGAGAGCCAAGAGGCCGAGAATGAATGTCTTTTTCATGGGGTTATCTCCGTGCCGTACCTTAATGAAGCCACATACCCCACGCCCCCGGGGCAGTCCCATTTTCACCCACGGGGTTTGCCCTGGCCATTTGAGGAGGGACTGAGGCTCAGGGGGAGCCCCCCATGCCTGCTCATGAACCCCACCCTGGGACCGGCCCCAGCTGCGGAATCAAAATCCACCGCCACTCTTACGATGAAGGTTCATGGCCCAAACAGCTCGTTCCACCGAAGAAATGCTCAACTCTCTGTCCCACGGACTGGGAGCCCTCTTGAGCGCGGTTGGCCTTCCCTTGCTGCTGATGCAGGCGGCCAAGAGCGACAACCTATGGCACATGGTTGCCTGTGCCATTTTTGGATCGACCATGTTCGCCACCTTTGGCGCATCCGCCCTTTACCACGGGACTCAGCATCCTGCGCGCAAACGACTGTTGCGCATCGCGGACCACGCGACGATTTTCACACTGATTGCGGGGGGCTACACGCCCTTTTGCCTGATGAGCATTCGCGGCGCCATGGGCATCAGCTTGCTGGGAATCGTTTGGACTTGCGCAGCCTTCGGTGTAGTGCTGAAATTATTCCACACGGGCCGCTACGAACGACTGTCCCTGGGGATGTACTTGGGCATGGGCTGGATGAGCTTAGTGGCCGTGGGGCCCATGCTAGAGAACATGCTGGCGGTGTCCCTCGCACTGCTTGTGATCGCGGGACTCCTGTTTACCACTGGGGTGGTTTTCTATCGCAACGACCATCGCCGGGGCTTTCACCTGATCTGGCACCTATTCGTTCTCGGTGGCTGCGCTTGCCTATATGGAGCGGTGATGATGGAGATCCCCGTTGCGGTCTAAGAGCACCTGAGCAAACCCCGTGCGCGTAGGGGACGACCTCGCCCTAGAATGGGCCCATGATTGGTTCCCAATATCTCCGATGGAATTCCCTCCTGAGCAATTCCCTCCTGGCAAGCCTCCTCCTCGGCAGTAGCCTAATCGCTTTCTCGCGCGCCCTTCCATCAGGCGAGATCAAGCAGGGCCATGAACCACCCTTGAGCGTCCGCGTCCAAGGCCTTGGGCCGGAACGGGTCGTATCCCTCAACACGCCCTTCCAGATCCAACTTGGGGACGACACGCACACGGTAACCCTTGATCTCTTGCCTACCCGCCGCCTGTGTGTCCCTGGAGCCTGCTTTGATTACCCGAGTCTGTTCACCTTTGAGTTTGACGGAAGCGAGGGCTCAAGCACCTGGACCCTTTCGGGCAACGACCTAACCGTGATCGTGCAGGCCATGCCTCTCGCGACCGACCTCGATGAATTTGCCGAGTACTTCTCCGACGCTCTGAGCGGAGTCGGGGACGGCACGGTGATCTGGGAAGATGCCCCTGCTCTCACGGTGAACGGACTCAGAATCGCGGGTAAGCGCATGGTCATCCCCTGGGGCGCAATGGAATTCCGCACCAATGTGTATGGCATTCTACAAGGCAAGAAACGCCGGCTAGCCAAGACCTTCATCGTTCTGCAAGAGGTCAGTGATAAGGGCGAAGACACCTGCCAAGAGATGCTGGACTTTCACGAAATGCTGGTGGACTCCCTCGGTCCCGAGGACTAAACACGGCCCGGACCCTGCCCGTCCTACTGCTCTTAACCCAAGCTGGCCCCGCGATCTAGTCATCGGGCCTAGAGCGGATCGGCCTAGAGTTCCTTGACTGCTCCCAGCAACTCGACAATCTTCTTCTTGCCGTCACCAAACAGCATCATCGTGCTGGTGCGATAGAAGAGGTCGTTGTCCACGCCCGCGTATCCCGGTGACAGGGAACGCTTGACGATGATCGTGGTCCGTGCCTTTTCCACATCGAGGATGGGCATGCCCCCCAAGGGGCCCCCCGGGTCCGTGTGGGCCGCAGGGTTGATCGTGTCATTGGCGCCGACAATCAAAGCCACATCGCATTCGGAAAATGCGCTGTTGATGTCATCGAGCTCAAAGAGCTTGTCATAAGACACGTTCGCCTCAGCCAAGAGCACGTTCATGTGACCGGGCATGCGCCCCGCCACCGGATGGATGGCATAGCGCACATCCGTGCCCTTGGACTCAAGTTCTTCGGCCAATTCGCGCACCGCGTGTTGGGCTTGGCTGACTGCCATGCCGTAGCCGGGAACCACGATCACCAGCCGCGCACCATCGAAGGCCAAGGCCGCTTCATCCGCATCGTATCCCCGGGCGGAGCGCTTCTCGCCATCGCCGGAGGCCCCGGCGGAACTCGCCCCATAGGCCTTGAACATCACATCGAGGAACGAGCGGTTCATGGCCTTGCACATAATCGCGGTCAGGATCAAACCCGCAGCGCCTACCAGGGCACCAGAGATAATCAACGCGTTATTGCCGACCACGAAACCTGTGGCGGTAGCGGCGAGGCCCGAGAGAGAGTTCAGGAAGGAAATCACCACCGGCATGTCCGCGCCGCCGATGGGCGCCACAAAGATCACCCCGAGCAACGCGGAAGATCCGGTCAAGAGACCAATCCAAAGCATCTGAGTCGGGTCCTGGAGCAACATTCCGCTGGAAACCACCGCCAGCAACAGCAAGCCGCCCTTGATGAAGTTGACCCCGCCAAAGGCAAGATTCCATTTCCATTTCCCCGCGAGTTTCAGCATGGCCACCACGGACCCAGTCAGGGTCAGCCAACCGATCAAGGAAGAGGCGCCAACCGCCACCACCAATACCGTGCGCCAAAGGTGGTAGTCACTCCCCGCACCCGCTTGGTCCCAAATCAACACCTGGGGACCCAGTCGCAGCAACTCGGACAAGCCCACCAACGCTGATGCAGCGCCGCCAAAGCCGTTGAGCAAGGCAACCATTTCGGGCATGCCCGTCATCTCGACCCGCTTGGCCATCACCGCTCCCACAAGAGCTCCGGCACCAAGGCCGATCAGGACCCAGGTCCATTGGGCAGGCGAATCGCCCCCACTGCCGTCGCGCTGAATCATGATCACCGTGGCGATCACGGCGATCAACATGCCGATGGAACCTAGCCGGTTACCACGAACAGCCGTGCGCGGGGAACCAAGGCCCTTGATGCCAAAGATGAACAAGGCCGCTGCTACCAGGTAGCACAACTCCAATTGATTTTCGATCGAAATCATGATCAGTCCGCCTTCTTCTTGAACATGGACAACATGCGTCCGGTGACCATGAACCCGCCGACCACATTGATGGTCGCAAGGGCTAGGGCTAAACTGCCCAGGATGACCGACAGGCCTTCCATTCCAATTCCGCCGCTCACGCTGGCTGCGGTCAAAGCACCGACGATGGTGATGCCACTGATTGCGTTCGCGCCACTCATCAGGGGCGTGTGCAGAGTCGGCGGAACCTTACTAATGAGCTCGAATCCCAAGAATATCGAAAGCACCAGTACGGTCACCGCCGCGATCAAGGTCTCGGGGGAGAGCTCAGGCGGCGCGGCTTCAACAAGAACAGCAAACATCAGTTTTTGAGGGCCTCCCGGACCCGTTCGGAAGTGATCTCGCCCCCCTGGCAAACCAGGGCGGCTGCGAGGATTTCGTCCTCGGTATCAATGGAAATAACGCCCTCTTGGACAATCAGGCCCAGGAAAGCGATCAGGTTCTGGCCATAGAGCTGGCTGGTGGTCGAGCCTACGGTGGCGGGCAAGTTGCTGGGGCCAAGGATGATCACCCCACCGCGGTTTACTTCCTCGTCGGGCACGGAATAGGCGCAGTTGCCACCGCTCTCGGCGGCCATGTCCACCACCACGGCGCCAGGTTTCATGCCCTCCACCACTTCTTCGGGGATCAAGCGCGGTGCCCTGCGGCCAGGAACTTGTGCGGTGGTGATCACCGCGTCCGCCGCCTGAATCACCTCGGCCATCAGTTTGGCCTGCAGAGCCTTTTGATCATCGGTCAGCTCTTTCGCATAACCGCCTGCGTCCTGCATCTCGGCACCCCCGAGATCAAACTCGACGAAGCGCGCGCCCAAACTCTCGACCTGTTCCTTGGTATCGGAACGGATGTCATAGGCTTCTACCACAGCGCCCAGCCGCCGAGCGGTTGCGATCGCTTGCAAGCCCGCAACCCCCGCGCCCAGAACAAAGACTTTGGCCGGTCGCACGGTGCCAGCAGCGGTCATCATCAGTGGGAACAACTTAGGACTGCGCGCAGCGGCCAACAGCACCGCCTTGTAGCCCGCCACGTTCGCCATGGAGGAGAGCACGTCCATGGCTTGGGCGCGACTGATGCGCGGCACCATCTCCAATGCAAAGCCACTGACTCCTGTCTTGGATAACTCGCCGATGGCAGCGGGAGATCCAAGAGGGTCCATCATGCACACCAGCACTTGACCCGCCTTCCAACTCGCACCTTCCGGCGGGCGCACGGCAATCACCACCTCGGCCTCGCCAGCTGCTCCGTCGATCTTGGCGCCCTTGGCCAGGTAAGCCTCGTCGGTGAAACCCGAAGCAAGGCCCGCACCGGGCTCGATCAGGATTTCCACGCCCAGCTTCTGCAGCTTAGGTACAGCGTCGGGCACAAGGGCCACACGGGTTTCGCCAGAGAAAGTCTCCCTGAGAATTCCGACGCGGATTTGAGTGTTGTCCATGGGGCTTCTAAGATTCTTCAATTCCAGGGGTCACAGCCGATCGGCCGGTCTCTGCCTGGAACGAGCCCAGGCATGAGGGCACGATGGTGGGATGCGCAAGGGTTCGGTACAAGTACGAAACCAGCCTTCTGAGATTGGGTAGGCTATGCCCCCGGCCTTCCTCCAGGCAGGTACGCCATCCTCAGCAGCTCAGCCCCACTTCGGCCCTCTGAGCAGGCCTGATCACTGGCTACCCTAAAACCTGCCCAACCCACCCCTCACCTAGCCCATGCACCGACACGACGACCGCCTGCTCGTGATTGAAGACGACCACCGCATCCGCTGTGAACTGATGGAGGCCATGAACCAGGAGGGTTTTGACACCCAAGTCGCCGTCTCCCTCAAGGATGCCCGCGTCGCTTTGGAGACCTCGTTTGGCGCAGTGATCGTGGACCTGGGTTTGCCCGATGGGAATGGCCTGGATCTGGTACGCGAACTGCGCGCCAAGGGCCGCGGCCTTCCGATCCTAATTCTGACCGCCCGAGATGCCCCCGAAGAGAGGGTCCAGGGCTTGGAGGCCGGCGCGGATGACTATGTGGTCAAGCCCTTTCACCTGCCCGAATTGATCGCGCGCATCAAAAACCTTTTACGGCGCTCCGGCCGAACGTTTGGTTCGGGACCTATTCACTACTCGGACCTCGTTGTCGACCCGGAAGCCCGCACGGCCCATCGCGCTGGCAAATCCCTGACCCTCAAGCCCAGGGAGTTCGAGTTGCTACTGTTCCTGGTGCAACATCCCGGTAAGACCTTCACCCGGGACCAATTATTGGATGAGATTTGGGGCAACGACTACAAAGGGGACGCACGCACGGTAGACCTACACGTGCGCCGTGTGCGCACGCGCATTGAAGATGACCCGGGGGATCCGCACTTGATCCACACGGTCTGGGGCGTGGGTTATCGCATGTCGGACACCGCAGCCTCGGACTGAAGGCCCTACCCATGAACGCACCCAACCAGCAACCCGTTGCCCCTCCCATTCGGCCCTGGCGTCGACTGTGGGTGCGGTTTGCACTGATCCTCGTAAGTCTCCTGCTGGTTTCGTACTTCGCCGCCCCAAGCCTAGAGGGCTTAGGCGGAAACCTCCTCGATCGCTTCTCGCCCTTACCAGCGGAATCTGCACCACCCCATGTGGACGTAACCCTCGGTGGAGAATTGCAAGCGCCCTATGTGGACCTCTTGCACGTACCCATGGACGAAAGTGACCTGGTTCACCGTCTGCTGGCCTGGTCTGAAGAGGAATCGCCGGGGTACTGGGTGCCCCCCAAAGCGGTCGTGGAACAGTTAGCCAGCGAGCTCGCGATTTATGGGCAAGCCTTTGCTTGGACCGATGCTGGGGGCCGCATGATCGCCGCCAGCCCGGAACTCGAATTGGTCCCAGGTGAAAAGATCCCCATCAGTCGGCCCCACGCGGAATCCGAACTGCTCAAGGCTGCGGCCAAAGAGCTCGACCACCCCAACGTGTTTGAGGTGATCATGCCAGTGGTCATGGCCGGCGAATCCTGCGGTCGCTTGCACCTATTCACCAGGACCAGGCCAGTCGAAGGACTGATGGCTCCCGGTAGTCCCGAGGACGAACCCGAAGCGGGCATGAGCCCCGCGCGACTGGCCCGCCGCGAGCGCTTGGGGGCTTGGATCGAGTTAACCCTGTTTCTAGGGGTGGCTCTCTTGAGCAGTTTGATGTTGACGCGCATGGTGACCCGACGGCTTTCCATGTTAGCTAGCCACGCGGCGACCCCCCTAGAGGACGGGGACGACACTCCCTTGGAGGCGGCCGCAGGAGGCGACGAGATTGCTGTGCTGACCCTAGCCCTGGGCGATCTCCGCAATCGAGCGCGTACCTTAATCGGAGACTTGACCGACCAGGACAGCGAGCGCCGGCGCTGGATTGCGATGATTTCCCACGACCTGCGCACCCCCCTAACAGCCTTGACAACCTGCCTGGAAGGGGCGCAGGGGGAGCTGCTTCAGGTTCCCACCAGCGAACAGACCGACGAGGTCCAGCGGCGAGTTTCCCTGGCCCTCACCGATGCCATCCGCCTTCGCACCCTGACCGATGACTTGCTCGACATCGCGCGCTTGGACACGGAAAAAGCCCTAGCCTTGGAACCCGTGCCCCCTGGTGAACTCGCGCGCCAAACAAAGGCAATCATGGACGGCTTTGCGGAAGAGAAAAAGTGCGCCCTGCTGGTGGAAGTGGCCCGCGGCCTACCCACCATCGAAGCGGATGGCTCGCGTCTCTTGCGCGCCCTGGAGAATCTCGTGCGCAACGCCCTTGAACACGCCACATCCCAAGTCGATTTACGCGTACTGGAATCACCAGCCGGCATCGCCTTCGAAGTGCGCGACGACGGCCCAGGTTTGCCCTTGGAAGATGGCGGCCAGGTAGACTTCACCTCCTTGACGGGACTGCGTTCCCGCCCGGATTCGGCGGGCTTGGGTTTGACCGTGGTGCGCAAGGTAGCGGAAGCCCACGGAGGCCAGCTGACCGCGCGCAACCGCAAGGAAACCGAGGGTGCGCTCTTCCGTCTGGAAGTGCCCCTGTTGGACTGAACTGCCCGCCGAGATTGCTCCTTGGGCCCAGACTGAGGCCCCCTTCCGTTCAAGACTCAAACAGAAAGTCGCTCGTGCGCGACCAAGCGCAGTATTCGTAGAGCGGTACCAAGCGCAGGACTTCCGCCAGCATGGTCTCGGACACTTCCCCCGCCAAGATCGCCTTGCGCTGCTCGGGGTCCGTGGGCACGGGCCAGCGGCGTTCCACAAGAAGCTGGTGCTCACCGGGGGTGTAATGGCGCAGGTATTCCTCCAGGCTTTCCCGGGTCAGCTTGCCGCAACGCCATTCCCCTTTCCAATCGTCCAGGCCTAAGCGGAAGCCCTCAAGTGTATTGAGCACCGAGAGCCAGCCGTCGAGCCCCTCGGCCTTCACCCTGCGCAGCAGGTTTTGCCCGTCGTACCAAGCGTCCGCGTGGATGCGCAGGCTGACCTCCAAAGCATCGTGCTCGATGGCCAAGCACAGGTAGATGTTCTTGTAGGCCCGGTCCAAATCCTTGGCCAGGTCCGATCCAAGCACCTTACGCAAGCGCGCCTTTTCGGCTTTGGCACGCACCAAGTAGGTCCACAGGCGGGAAACCCGATTTCCATTGAACGCATGAGGATTGTGCAGGCTCGAGCGCGCTTCGAGGGACACCCCAATGCTCTTGACCTTTTTGGCCGCATCCTTGCCCAGGGCTAACAATCGACGCCGAGCCTCAAGTCGCTTCTCGTTGTATTCGGGGCTGCGCGACCGAGAGCCACTGAGGGCTTCAAAATCCCAGGGTTCGAAAGGGCCTCTCAAAGTGCCCTTGGGCTCGGAGGGAGTGGGTTCTTTAGATGGATTTGTCACAGGACTGGCGGTTGTCGGTAAGATCAACGGAACGATAGGTCGTCCCCACAGGTTACAAGGTTTCAAGGCCCAACCTGCCGGCCGTTCGCATCCTCATGCAACTCGGCCATTTTGAATTTAACCCGACGGAAGACCGTCTGGGAGAAGGACCCCTATCGGAGGTCTACCGCGCCAAGGACACTCAGCTCGAGCGTTCGGTTGCCCTCAAGATCCTGCGCTCCACCGCTGAATTCGACCCCATGAGCGACAAGCGCTTCATGCGCGAGGGCAAGATGCAGGCTTCCTTGAGCCATCCGGGCATTACCAAGATCCATGAGTTGGGCACCATGCAGACCGAGCAAGGGGAGGACCAACACTACATCGCAATGGAACTGCTTGAGGGTCACACCCTTGACGATGTGATCGCCGGGCGCCTACTTGGTATCGACGAGTGCATTCGCATTGCCACAGACTTCTCCGATGCGGTGAGTGCAGTGCACCATGGCAACATGGTGCACCGGGATCTGAAACCGGCCAATGTGTTCTTGACCTCGGATGGCGTCGTCAAGTTGATGGACTTCGGGATCGCGCGCACGAAGAACGAATCCAGCATCACCCAGGCAGGAATGATGGTGGGCACGGTGCTGTTCATGTCTCCAGAACAAGTGCGTGGAGACCAGCTCACCCCGGCCTCGGACGTTTTCTCCTTGGGAGCCGTGCTCTACAACCTGTTCACCGGAAAGTTCCCCTTCCCAGGCCGTAGCTTCCCAGAAGTTTGCATGGCGATCCTCGACGCTCGGCCGGCGGAGAGACCCTCTGTAGCGCGCCCCGGCTTGCAGTCCGCCATCGAGGACCTCTTGATGCACTGCATGCAGCCCGAACCCGAAGACCGTTACGCCAATGGTGCCGAAGTGCATGCGGCACTGCTCCAGCTGGATGACCGTTTGAGCGGTTCTACGGTGCGTCCCCAATCGGGAGGCGACATCAGCATTTCTAAGCCCACGGGCACGGGATCCACCAGCCACCCGCAGATCGCCGAAGAGATGCACCACGAGATCCTCGGCGTGCTCAACCGTGCTCGTAACCTAAATGCCAACGATGCTCCGCCCAGCGAAACAAACCAGGTGGATGCGCGCGTCTTGATGCAATTCAAATTGGACGAGACTTCTGGTTCGATGCAAGTGGATCTAACACGACTGCAATGGGATGGGGCCAAGGTGATCTCATCCGATTCGGTTGTCGATGCAGTCCGGGTCCGGCGCGAGGAAGACGACACGGACCTGATCATCCTGCAGCAGGACTTGGCATTTGGAACCGCCCGGGTCATTCGCAAGCTGCTCGCATCCGCTGCCCGGGACCTGAAGAACAACAAGAACCCCGAGAACGGTGCGCGAGCCAAGGAGCTCGCGAAAGAGGCACGTGACCTGGTCCATCAGGGAACCAACCGCATGTTGACCCGGGCACTCCTGCGTTTACGGCAAGCCTTGGAACTGGATCGCCTGTGCGCCGCCGCCCATGCTCAGATGGCCGAGGCCTTGGTCTTCAAATTCTTGCACTACGAAGGAGAAGAAGAGTACCTGCTCGAGTCCCGCCGATCCGCCGCAAGAGCCCTGGACTTGGACGCGGAGAGCGCCGTGGCCCACGTGGCCTTGGGCTTTGGCTATCACCTGCAAGGACGCACGAGCGACGCCCGCCGCGAATACCGCCTGGCCTTCGACAACGACCCCAACGAGTGGTTTGCCCACCGTTTGATGGGCTCCCTACAAAAAGCCGGTGGAGTGTTCACCTCGGCGCGGACGCACCTGGAACGGGCGGTCGCCATCCGGCCCTTCGAAGCCGCTGCCTATGACCACCTTTGGGAGACCCTCGTTCGCCTCGACAAGCGCGAACTGGCAGACGAGGAAGCCGTGCGCGGCATCGATCATGCACGGGCGCACCTCCTGGAACACCCCACGGACCTGGACACCATGACCCACATGGGCTTGCTCTATTCACGGTTAGGCCGGGCTGACCTCGCCCGGGAAACCATCACAGCGGCCCGCCAATTGGGGCCCAAGGATGGGTTTGTTGCCTTTCACTGCGGCCTCGCCTTGGCGGTTTTAGGAGACGAAGAAGATGCGGTCCAACATCTCCAACGGGCCATAGACCGGGGCTATTTCGTCGGTGGAGAGATTGCCCACAACCCGGCATTCGATCCACTGCGCGGCCGCGCAGACTTCCAAGCCCTTCTGCGATGAGCACAGCTCTCCAGTCGTTGGTGTTCATGGACACCGAGACCGCCAATGTGCGCGGTGCACCGTTCCTATTGGAGATCGGCGCGGTGCGCGTGGTTGATGGGGAAGCCCAGGAAACGTTCCAGGAACTTGTTCTTCCCCCTGTACCAATCGATCCAGAGGCCACGGAGATCCACGGCATCCAGGAAGATCAAGTACGGCAAGCGGATTTCGCGCCAGCTGTGCTGCGGCGTTTTTGTGAGTTTGTCGGGGACGACTGGATGGTCGCCCACAACGCCGCCTTCGACGCGCGGGTACTGGCATACGAATGCGCCCGAGGATCGGTCACGCCCCCCAGCGGCGCGTTCCTCGACACTCTTTCCCTGGCCAAGCGCCACCTGCCTGATTCTCCTGATCACAAGCTGCAGACCCTCTGCCAATTCTTGAATTTTGAATCCGGCCGCCACCACCGAGCGTTGGATGACGCGGTTTGGTGCTGGCGAGTTTTTGAGGCCTGCGCGGAAGAGGCCAAGAACAACCCGGACGACTGGACCCAAGCGAAACTCTTAGGAAGGGTGCCCATCACGGTGGCAAGCCACACCCCCAGCCCACCACGCGTGCCCGGTCGCTTACGCGGATTGGAGCGGGCGGTGGCCGAAGAGGAAGAGATCAACCTGCTGTACACGGGGGCAACGGGAGCCGGCAGCACCTTGCCGGTGCTCCCGCGGTTCCTCTTCGAGCGAAAGAAGAAGGGCTACCTCGAGGCCGAATGCCTGCGATCGGGCTTACTCAAGACCTATCTACTCGACAAAGTCAAACGGGTCTCTTCAGTGGGAAGTTAGGGCCGCCCACCCCCTTCCCAGGGGCCCCGCCCGGGCCTCGGGCAAAGACAATCAAAAAGCCCTGATTTGCCCGGGTCCTAAATGGACATCTATCATGTATTCTCTTTGGCTCGAAATTCTGTAAAGAGAACACCAACATGTCCCCCAACACCATCCGAAACGTGGCCATCGTGGCACACGTGGACCACGGCAAGACGACCCTCGTCGATGCCCTCTTCCGCTTCGCCGGCACCTTCCGCTCCGGTCAACATGTACAGGAGCGAGTTCTGGACTCAAACGCCCAAGAACGAGAACGGGGTATCACGATTCTGGCCAAGAACACCGCGATCGAATACCACGGCCAACGCATCAATATCGTGGACACCCCTGGACACGCCGACTTTGGTGGCCAGGTGGAACGGACCCTATCCATGGCCGATGCAGTGCTGCTGTTGGTGGACGCTTATGAAGGTCCCATGCCTCAGACCCGTTTCGTGCTGAGCAAGGCATTCGAGCACGGGCTGCCCGCACTGGTGATGATCAACAAGGTCGACCGCCCGGACGCCCGGCCGGAAGATGTGTTGAACGAGATCTTCGACCTCTTCGTTGATCTGGGTGCCACCGATGAACAACTGGACTTCCCCGTGGTCTATGGCTCTGGCCGTGACGCTTGGGCAGTGAACGATTCCCACGAAACCAGCGACAATCTGCAAGCCCTGATGGACATGCTGATGGATAAGCTGCCGATCCCCGAGACGGACCCCGATGGTCCCGTGTTGTTCCAAGCGGCGACCCTTGACCGGGATGACTACCTTGGTCGCATTGCCGTGGGCCGCGTGCACCGGGGCAAACTGCGCGCCGGTGAACGCCTGGCAGTGGCACACCCCGATCGCCGCAAGCCCGTGACAGTGACCCTCAAGAACCTCTTCCGCTACGAAGGCCTGAAGCGCGTCCCCTGCGAAACCGTTATGGCGGGCGACGTGGCGGTGGTCACGGGCATCGAGGATATCGGCATCGGTGACACCCTTTGCCATCCCGAGCACATCGAGCCCCTCCCGGCAATCGCCATTGACGAGCCGACGATCTCCATGATCTTCCGCATCAACAATTCCCCCATGGCGGGCACCGAGGGACAGTTCGTCACCAGCCGCCACATCGTCTCGCGCCTAGAACGCGCCGCTACCCGGGACGTGGCCCTATTGATCAGGTCCACCGATTCTGCCGACTCTTTCGAAGTCTGTGGACGGGGCGTGATGCACCTGTCGGTGTTGATCGAAGAGATGCGACGGGAGGGCTACGAGTTTTCCGTGGGCAAACCCCACGTCATCCTCAAGGATGTCGATGGACAGATTTGCGAGCCCTATGAACGGGCTGCGGTCGAAGTCCCCGCCGACAGTGCTGGCCGCATCATCGAATACCTCGGTCGCCGCCGGGGCGAGATGCTCGACATGACCCACATCGGCGCCTTTGCCAAGGTCGAGTTCAAGATCCCCGCTCGCGGACTGATCGGCGCACGAACCGCGCTCTTGACCCTCTCCCAGGGCGAAGCGGTCCTAAGCCACGTGTTCGATTGCTGGGGCCCGGACGGTGGCGTCATCCCGCGCCGCACGAGCGGAGTCCTGATCTCTGACCGCAACGGCCCAGTGGTGGCCTACGCCCTCGACGGCTTGCAGGACCGGGGCAAGTTCTTCATCGCTCCCGGCGACACGGTTTACGAAGGCATGATCGTGGGCGAAAACGGCAAGGACGCGGACCTCGAACTCAACGTTTGCCGGGCCAAGAAGCTCACCAACATGCGCGCATCTGGCCGGGACGACAACGCCAAGATCGCACCTCCCATCCGCATGAGCCTCGAAGAGATGCTCGAGTACGTGGAAGATGACGAAGTGGTCGAGATCACCCCCAAGTCCCTCCGTCTGCGGAAGATTGAGCTGGACCCCAACGTGCGCAAGCGCGAAAAGCGCAAGGCCGCAGGGGTCTGAACCTCTCCGCTCTAGCAGCCAAGCAAGCCGCCCACCCCGAGTTGAACTCGAGGTGGGCGGCTTCCATTTGGCTTTCCCGGAAGCTCGTCTATTGGATGA
>JAPKBR010000087.1 GCA_028823345.1 Planctomycetota bacterium | reverse complement strand
TGGGTGGATCCTAGCGACTGCCGCAAACCGGTAGTACCGTGCCAGGCACATTATTACCGGTTTGAATCCAAGATCCGATCCACCTCTCGCAGCAAGGTCGCGGGGTCCATATGCCAGATGTACGCTTTGCCATTGGCGTCGCCACTGACCAGGTAATGGCCATCGGCAGAGAACGCGAGGGCGTAGATCGTGGCCTGGTGCCCCTTTAGATTTTGCGCTTCGGAGGCGGGGGCTTTCGGGTTAGTTGCCATAAGGGCGATCTCCCCGGAGGTGCTTGCGCGGACCAGCTGCTTGCCATCAGGGGAAAAGGCCAAGCAGCTGACGGGGGCGAGCGACTCCCGGGGCGAGGGCTTAGGTGCATCGACCTCGGGCAAAATCTCGGCGAGCCAGAGCTCCCAGCCGGCGGAGTCCAATTGAGTTGTGGCCACCGCCAAGATTCCGTTCCTGGGGTCGAGGGCCAAGATAGCCCTACTCATATCCCGGGTGGCAAGGTCTGAGGGGAGAGGACCCAGAACCGGATCCTCATTAGGGGGCCAACGCCAAAAACCCAGCCCCTCCTGCGTCCCACTAGCCAAGAGATCGCTCCCGCCGTGGGAGCTCACCACAGCCCAGGCGTTCCCGGAGGCCAAGCTTGGCCCCAACGCCTGCCAAGCGTTGTTGCTCTTCTGAAGTGTGCGCAACCCGCTGGCCGTGGAAACCCAACAGTGATCCCCTTGCTCATCAAAGGCCACCTGGGCGGCGCGTCCCCAATCATCGGGCAGGCTCTTATCCGACTCGACCTTCCATCCACCTTTGCTTTGATTCAGAATCACAAGCCGAGCCACTGTCCCAGTATCTTCCCTCCGGCAAAGAAGCGCCAAGGTATTGGAATGTTCCCCGACAAACCTCGCGTCCAGGATCCTTTGACCTGGATCCCAGTTCAGGGGCAAAATCTCGTGGGTCACTAACCCCACCGGGTCATGACTGAAAATCCGGCCGCAAGAAGTGACCAAGATGAATCCTCCCTGGGGAGTGGCACAAATTCCGGTCACGCCTCCGGTGACCCCATCCAAGTGAATTTCGCCCGCTGAATGCAGATCCCAGCTTTTCAGGTTGTGGAGGGAAGAGCCCATGAGCACTGCGTCCTCTTCCGGTGCTAGGCACACACGGGTCGCAGCCCCCAAGGGGATGGTGAACTCGCGGCCGTCGAGATCAAACACACGGGCACTCGCATCCCGACAACGGACCAGTAAGCGATCATCGGCCCCTTGAAATACGGGCTCGCGGGGTCTGATCAGGTCGCTCGCCTCCCATTGAAGTTCCCCATCCGGCCCCCACATGCGCAACGTTCGATCCTCGTGAATCACCGCCACCCTATGTTGTTGGGAGATCGCAGCCCCCGCTACTTGGCCCCGGGGAGTCGTGGGGTCCAAGGTCCCCTGAAGCCGCAGCCCCTCGTCTTCCAGGACCCAGAGTTCGCCCATACTGCTCGGCCGCAGGGATAAACTTGAACTTGCGGCATCCAGGCCAAAACGACTGGCGGTTAAGAGCAGTGCGCCATCCGGTGAGCAAACCGCATAAACCCCGTATTCAGACGCGAGGGTCACAGGAGGTCCAAGGACCTCGCCATCGCTGGCATCCCAAGCCCACATGCGCGCGGGCTCCGAGGCAACCCTCCCCCAGGCATAGATGATCTGTCCATCAGCGGAAATCAACGCTCCACGCCACCGGATCATGTCATCGGCACTGGTCTCGGTGCCCGCCAGAAGAATCGAGGTGCGGGTCATGCCCAATTCCCGATGACGAAGGTAAAGGGAACCACCACCCCCATCCTCAATCCAAAGGGGACCGCGCTTGGTACCCCGGGCTACAAGTAGATGCGCTTGCTTAAAGCCCGGTTCCGGTCCGTCACCTTCAAACACCTCAAGGCTAGTGCTAAAGGCCGAGCCCGAGTCCGCGTCCCAGGTCACGCAAGCTCCGGCGCCAGCCCAACAAGGTTGCACCCGGGGATCTTGCGCCCCTGTGGGAATCCCCGAATCCCAGACCCGGGCCGGCGAACCCTCTTCTTTGACGTGGAATAAGTGTTTCCCCACGCCCGCCAGAAAACCGCCCCCGCCCGTGGGCTCCAGGGCCCACAGCCCTCCATCAGATTCCTGCCCCAAGGCTCCGCCGAGGCCAACGTCCTTCGCCCGATGATGCCTGGCCAGGTTTCCGCGCAAGAGATTCAGAACCGGTCGCGGCTCAAGAGGATCCCCGAGGAATCGCAAAATGTCCCGCACCAGTCCGAGCTCGCCCGAACTCTTGGGATTGAGCAAGACATCCACCAAACGACTATTTGCAGTGGAAATCCTACGCTGGCTTTTGAGTTCCACCAGAATCCCGGTGATCATCACAGCGGCCAAAACAAGGGCCGCGATCCCCGCCGCCAATCGGGGTTGCTCGGCGCAAAAGATCTTGAACCGCTGCCAAGGCCCTGGTTCCCGGGCCTGGATCGGCATGCCCTGTCGCATAGCCTCTAAGTCAGTTGCCAACGCCGCCGCGCTCTGGTAGCGGCGACCGGGAGTCTTCGCCAGAGCCGTGCGCAACACGAGGGCCAAGTCCGAGGATACCGCAGGGTTTTTTACCCGCGGGTCGGGAAGCGGCGCATTCAAGATGCGATGCATCAAGCCCGCAGCCGTGGCCGCTTCAAAGGGACGTTGCCCCGCCACGGCCTCAAAAATGGTTGCCCCCAGGGAATACACATCGCTGCGAGCATCGAGCTCATCTCCCAGCACCGCTTCGGGCGCCATGTAAGCCGGCGTCCCTACCTGTACCCCCTCAGCGGTCAGCAGACTAGAATCCGAATCCGTACGCCGGGCCAAACCAAAGTCCAGAAGGACCGGCGCCCCCGCCCCGTCGATCATGATGTTCTGGGGTTTCACATCCCGGTGCACAAGACCCTGCCCATGGGCATGATCCAAGGCCCTGGCAATGCGTTCCATTTGATGCAATAGGACCTCTAGGTCCTCGCCCATGGGCAAGGGGCTCTGCTCAAGACGCTCAGCCAAGGATTCCCCCTCCACTAAGTGCATGGCAATGTACGGCACTCCGTCGTGTTCCCCCGTGGCCAGCACCTCGCAGATCGCAGCGTGCTGCACGCACCGAGCCAATACCATCTCGCGCTCAAATCGTCGCCGAGCCTCCTCCTGAAATTGACGACCCGGGCGCAGAACCTTGAGGGCCACGGCCATGCTGCGGGGTGCCCACCAAGCCAAATACACAATCCCCATGGCGCCGCCGCCGAGTGGCTGCAGCAAGCGGAAATCCCCAAACTCTTGGCCCTCACGGGCGCCTAATCCCTCATCAGAGGCCAGTCCTGTTTGAACGAGAGCAGCAAATCTGCGCGTTAGTTCTTCGGCCAAATCCGGATGCTGGCGTGCCGCCCGCTCGACCTCATCCGCCCAGGTTTCCGGATCCCCCTCTAAGCAAGTCGCCAAGAGGCCCTCCACACTTGCCTTGGGATCCGAGGAATTATCCGCTTGGGTAGTCATGAATCTAGAACTTGCGCAGGGGCACGGCAGCGAGCCATTGGACAGGAAGCGAACCCCTCAGAAAAGAGCTTCCATGGTAGACTACCTGCGCCTGTATAGCCGTGAATCCCTCCGAAAACAACCCGTCCACATCCTCCCGCGAGCTCCTCCTCGCCGCCCAAGAGGGGGACCTTGCTGCCCAAGAGGCATTGCTAGAGTTGCACCTACCCAGTCTGCGAGCTTTTGTCCGCCTGCGCTCCGACCCGGCCTTGCGTGCGAGGGAATCTGCCACGGATATTCTGCAGTCCACCTGCCGCGAAGTTCTCCAACACCTGGACCAACTGGAGTACCGCTCAGAAGCCGCCCTCCGAGGCTGGCTGCACACGGTCACCTTGAACAAGATCCGCGAGAAGCGGCGCTATCACTTTGCCGAGCGTCGCCGTCCGGATTGTGAAGTGGACGATGCCCAACTCTCCCAACTCGTCGGCGCTTACGGTGCCCTCGAATCCCCCAG
>JAPKBR010000086.1 GCA_028823345.1 Planctomycetota bacterium | reverse complement strand
GGGAAAAGGAGCCGCTTAGGCGCTTGGTAAGGGTCTCAAACATGGTTCTTAGGGGGCAACTTACCTGATAGGGGTCTCCGTGGAGCTCCAAATCGGACCGGAGTTCATGATTTGCCCCTTCTTGCCTCTCCCCTCAATCCGGGGCCTCAATAGATTCGCTCTTCAAGACGATCGTCAGCAGCTTGAGCAGGTGCAAGCCCATGGATGGCAGGCCGTGGCTGCCTCGGGGAGTCCGCTGGGCTCAAGCATCGAGACCTTGAGGACGCCCTCATGTCCCTCAGCCAAAAAGAGAAACCTGTCAAGCTACTCCGCGATGGACCCAAGCAATCGCGATGGACCCAAGCAATGAAGACTCACCAAGCCTGTTCGAAATCCACAGAGCGCATATTGGACCATGCGGCATAGGTACGAAAGCCAGCGGCCCGGTACTCTGCCTTGGTCAGCACGATCAGGTCATCAAAGACTGCGTCGTTGTTACCATCCCGCATCAAGATAATTGGGCCACTGGATACGACCCCGCTGGATAGGGCACCACTGTGAGATGCAGTCATGAATAGTGCTCGTCCCCCATCGGCGAATTCGCGCAAGTCCGTACGCATCACATCCTTCAGCTCCGGAAATTCGGCAGCGCTGTAGAGCATGACCGGGCTAGGGGCCGGAGAAACGGTCCTGTTGACATAATACACATCGCCTTGGACAGTCACGAACACAAGGTAGCGACCTTCAGGATCCGTTGCTAGGCATCGAATCAGATCGAGCGACGGCCCGCGCATGATGGTGCTGCGCTCCTCATTGGTGTAGGACCTCGAGCCCGGTTCCGCGAATCCGCCAACTGGAAGCACCTCGGCAGCCAGGTACTTACCGAGGGCGACTCCCACAGCCGGATTGGGCGGGATCGCGGTCTGCACAGATACACCTGCAAGTCGAGCGGGGAAGGCAATTCGCTCGATCACCTTCGTGTTGTCATCCGTCACACCGGCCACAAAAAGATCCCGGCCATTGGGGGCAATGGTGATCGCGGTCAAACCGTAAGAAAAGCTCAAGAATCGGTGAATCTCATGCCAATCCGAGGTCAGCGGGTCCTTCTCGGCAAATTCAACTTCCAGGCTCAACCCCCCAATGGCCGGATCGTCATAGACACAGGAACGGAAGTGCTGCGAGCGGCAGCCCGCATCAGGAAAACCCTCCGACGATTCAATACCCAACATGTCCCGCAGTTCGAAGGTTGTCAGGGCGACATTGCCTGATGGAGAACTTGACAGCAAGATCACAGTGACCAGAGTCACTGCGCCAGCTGCACAAAGAGCCATGGAGAGAATGTTTTTCATTGGAGGCCTCGGCACATGGTGATGGCGCGGGGCATCTGCGTGCAAGGTTCGCATGGGGGGATTACGGGCATGTCAGCGTACAAAGGCCCAAAAGGAGTCGCTGACCCAGGGCCCCTCTTTCAAGCGTGCCAAGAGCGGGCTGTCCGCTGGCGCCGGACGCGGGTCCAGGACAAGGTCTTGGAAAGGCACCCAGGTTTCGGGCGCGGAGCCCCCATCGAGGATTTCCAGAATCTGCCCCGGGGTAAAGGGCTCGTGCCCCATCGAGCCTCTGGCATCGAGGGTCAAGCGGCCCGTTCCGTCCTGCTCTCGAGCGAGGACGAAAGGGGGAATTTCGAGGGTCCGCAGCCTTCTGTTTTTCGAGTGCTGGGCAGCAATAAACATACGCCATGTTTCTCCGCTGGGCAGTGGGGTCAAGGCGGGGGGTGGTGAAAGGAATGTCAGGAGGCTCTGCTCTTGGTTCCAGGCGAGGCTGGGTTGCCGGGCACCAAGAGAGAACCCACGGACGCGGGCTTCCTGATGGGCCAGCGCGCCGCGCTGGCCCTGAAGGCAACGGTCCCCGGCGCGCAAAGAGGCACTGCCCGCGGAGGGATAAAAAAGAAGCGCACGGCCAAAGCCGAGGTCCGCAAGAAACTGACCAGTTCCAGGGGACAGCACACCGTACTCTCGCTCGCCGGGGCCCCACAGAATCAACTCCGAGCCCACAAGGTCCAAATACCCGGGGTTGTCGTAACTGGCCCTGCAGCGCCGATTCCAAATCGCTCTGGCACTTGGGACATCAATCACCTCTCGGAAGCCATCGTCTGCACCGAGCAGATAGACACGGCCTTGCTGGTCATCGAGCAGCACGTCACTCAAGCCGCTTCCGACCATGA
The DNA here is from genome assembly GCA_028823345.1 of Planctomycetota bacterium. Lineage (GTDB taxonomy): Bacteria > Planctomycetota > UBA1135 > UBA1135. The sequence continues at coordinate 1,805 of JAPKBR010000086.1, read as the reverse complement.
GCTGATGGTCGCGGTGGAGACTCTTGCGTGCCAACAGCAGGTGGATCACCGACTCGGTATCCACGGCCACGAGATCTCGTGCCTTGGTTCCGAATCGAAGCAGCTCGATGGGCATTGGCCCATCGAAGGTCATGCTTTCTGTGCGCAGCCAGGTTCGCTCTCCGGCGCTCTCCTGCTTCGACCAAAGCTCGATTCGCCCGGAACTCTCCAGGGCAAGGGTCTGGCCGTGACTGGCGAGAGCCCAATGATCGATTGGTCCTAGGCGAGTCGCAACCATGTCCAAGTTCTCACCCAGGGGGCCCAGCATGAGATCCTCCCCCGCTCTGCGCTGCATGAGAATGAGCGCGTGGGGAAGTTGGACCAAGAAACCTTCCTTCAAGGCTGCCGAAGCCACGCACCGGGTATCGTTGGCAAACGAGTAGGAGAAACCCAGGCTTCCAACACGGCCCATGGCCCGGTGTCCAGCTTCGCTGAAGACCAAAACCGAGTGCCGATCCTGTTCCGTATGGAGTGAATGCAATTGGTTCGCAGCCCCGGCAAGCCACTCCCATGGGGGCTGAAGACTGGCTGAGGCGCCCCTTGGACTCTCCGCTTGCGCGCTTGCAGCCCAGCGAACATTGTCCGCGCCAACGAGAAACTCTAGCTGTGAGGTCCCGGCTTCGCTCCTGTTCACCCTGCGCTTCCGCACTTGCCAGTTTCCCGGCCCCCGGAACAACACTCCCTCGCTGGTGCTCGCCCGCACAGGCCCATGGGACAGGGCCCCGCGCATATAGGGGGCTGGAAGGTCGTGGACATCAGCCTCCCAACTGCCACCCGCTCGCGGGTGAAAACCCATCACCTTGGCCGAAAAATCACAAAATGCCCAGGCCGAGCCGCCCTCGGTCACAAATTCAAATCCTTGGACATGGGAAAATGTGGCCAAGTCCCCGGACAGAACTTGAAATTGACTGTCGAGGGAAACAACGCGTCCTCCGGGGCTGTCCGGAGTGCTCAGTAAGGCGATCGCCGCGCAGCGCGGGTCATGACTGGTCCGCATGGGCGTCAAAGCGACGATTGGAAGCGAGGTGTCCTGCACCTCCAGGCCAGCCCCTCGAAGGGTCAAGAGGGTCGCGTTCTCATTCTCAGCAGCAGCGAACAGTAGGTACCGGGTCTGATCAATCGGCACACCCCCTGTACGCCCTCCCACCTGCTCTCGGCTCCGGAGGGCCAGGTCCACCAGCGCAAGACCGCCGTCATCCTCCAACAGCAGGACGCGACCTCCGATGGGACCCAAAAGGACGCTCACGCAAGCTCTGGGTAACAGGGCGAGGGGCTGCTCCAAGTGCTCCTCGGACCAAACAAGGCTCAGTCGGCGACCGGCGCCATGGAATGTTGGGACGCCTGGGCGAGACTCTCCGCGGAAGGCAGTGGGTTTTTCGCGAGGCGCGGTCCGGGGTGTCCAGAATCCCCCATCGTACGAGAACTCGCTCCCCGCACCTCGCTCTGCAAGCACCTGAATGGCTGGCGCACCGCATCCGACTCCCATCAGCACAAAGCCCAGCAGGGCGGGAAGGGGGGCGATGGAATAGCTTGCTGCGCACTTGTCTTTTGCCATTGTGAGAGTCCTCTTAGATGGTGAGCCGTGCTTGCGAAGCGAGACTCCACAAGCATAGAGGGTAGAGCGAAGAGCGTTCAACATCAAGAGACTCCAGCAGCCGGCCGTGTTTGTCCCCCGACCGGCCTCGGCACATGGTGATGGCGTGGGGCATCTACGTACAAGGTTCGCATGGGGGGCTTACGGGCATGTGGGCGCAACCTTTTTTCTC
>JAPKBR010000017.1 GCA_028823345.1 Planctomycetota bacterium | reverse complement strand
TGACGACCGCCCGAGGAATGACGACCGCCCGAGGCGTGAGGAGCGTCCGAGGAACGACGATCGCCCCAGGCGTGAGGAGCGCGAAGAGCGCAAGCCCGCCGCGAAGCGTGAATCTGACTCTGGAAACCGTGTGGAAGAGCCCAGGGCCAAGCCTGCTCCCAAGCCGGCCCCCCCCAAGGAAGTCGAGGCGCCCGCTTCACCTTCCGCAGGATTCGGCGCTGGAATCGAGTAGCTTTTGCCCGTGACCCACGGCGCACGATCATCCGACCGCGAAAATAGCTGTCCTCCCGATTGGCCTCTGGCCCGTCAGGGGGATAGTTTTTTTTGCAGTGCACCGGACTGGGCTACGGGTTTCTTGGCCTTGGGCTATGGGCTCGAAGGAGATGGACCTAGAGAACAACACGAGAGTCCCGGCCGACGTCCCCCCGAGACCCTAAACCACGGGCGCGGGCCACTGCTGGTGCGGCGCTACACCCACGGGGGTCTGCTGCGAGGACTGACCGGCGAGCGCTTCAAGAATCCAGATCGTTTGCTGGCCGAGGTTCAGCTGACTCGCGAGTTGGCCCGCCGCGGAATTCTTGTGCCCGAGGTGGTTTCCATGCGCGCCCTATGCCGTGGGCCCCGCTCGTGGCAACTGGAGTTGGGCACTCGCATGGTGGAGGGGGCCACAGATTTGCGCTCGTTCCTCGCCGATCGATCCCGGGGGAAGTTGTCCGAGGTGGTTTGGCGGCGGCTTTTGACCCGTGCTGGTCAAGCACTGGCCGGGGCCCATCAAGCGGGGCTCGATCATGTGGATCTGCAGCCTGCGAATCTCTTGGCGTGCCAGGAAGAACTTAAGGCTGGCGAGGCCGCGCGCATTTGGATTCTTGACCTGGATCGTTGCCGTTTAGACCAAGGGGATCTGGACCGGGTGGCCTCGCGCAATCTTGCGCGCTTGATGCGTTGGATCACGAGTCGCTATTCCTCGGAGAGTCCCATTTCAGATGCGGACTTGATGCGCTTCATGCGGGCCTACGAGCCAGACCGGCGGCGCCGCAAGAGGTTGATCGCATCGGTGGTTCAGATTCTGCACCGTGAGGGCCCATTCCATCGGGCGGGCCGGGTGCTCGAACGATTGTTAGGCTTGAGCCGTCAGGGCTAGTCGCTCTTGCTGCTGGGCCCGAGTTGGTGTAGCACATAGAGCAGGATCCATGCGGTGCCCGTGATTGCATGGGTCACTACCCAAACCTGGCGTAGGGTTTCGTTCACTGAGACCTGCAAGAGGTAACCCGACAGGACCATGGGCAGCAGAAGGACCATCAACGCGATGCCCGTGGTGCGGCGCTTTTTCATGCCCGCACGGAAACGGTTCCACGCATGGCTGCGCCAGATCATGCCCCAAAGGAATAGGCAGAGGGGGGCAATGAGCAGGTGCACATCCCGCAAGCCTGGCTCGGCCGGGTGGTTGTAGATCGCGAACTCGTCCACGGGGTCCGTGAAATAACGTAGCCAGCCGTAGACCAGCCCGGTTCCTCCCAGCAGGACAGCGGAGAGGTGGATCATCCATGCGACGGTGCGGCTCACTTGGGAATTCCAGAGTCCGCTGGTGGGAGGTTACGCGCGCCAAGCACCTGCTGCAGGGCCAGGGCCCGACGGGCCGCTTGGACCGTGGCCCGCGCGGTCAGGGTGGCTCCCGCCATGTTGCGAACCTTGCCCTTGAGGGAGAGTTTTGGCGAAAGGACCTGTCCCTTGAGTTGGCCATACCACTTGGCCGGAGGCTGGTATTGGCGTGGCTCCGCAAAGGCGAGGACCTCGACCCTCAAGATCTTTCCGGCGGGATCCGCTGCGATCATCAGAGTCTCGCGTTTGCTACGCACCCGGTGGCTATCAAACCACGCGGTGCCGACCAGCATGCCCTGGGCGTCATGGGCCTGGTAGGGATGGGCGATGCGCGAGATGCTCTTGGAGCCGGAGAGCTTGGCGACCTGCTTGACTTCCTTGGGGCTCAGATATTGGGTACCCCGGGTGATCGTGCACTTTGGGAAGCAAAGGGCTAGGGCCTCGTCCACCGTCAGGAAGCTGGAGTTCTCGTTCTTGCTGGCGGAGATGTTCTCCCCCTGTGCAAGAGGCGCTGCCTCTCCGGTGGGGACCGAAAGGGCGAGGGCACACAGGAAACCGACGATGGTGAGGGAGCGGGACATCAGAAGGAGTACCCGATCAAGAGAGCCGTGCGATCGCCGTTTTGATCACTGCTAGCGTAATCCAATTTGATGACGACTCCGTCCGTGGGCTTCAAGGCGATGCCGACGGTCAGGATCTCTTCGTCGCGCTTTGGATTCGCCACGGCGTTTGAAGGAAGGTCCGCCTGGGTGTCGAGGGTTTCGTAGCGCACATATGGGGAGAGCGCCATGGAACTGCTGGTGTTGGCAAGCAGGTTGTACCCCACCTGCAGGTAGGCACCGTGCAGGGTATTGGCTAGGCTTGGGTTGGGATCGCCCCCGTCCAAAAAGCCCTGGTTGAAATCCTGCGCACCGTCCAATTCCGCTTGGGCAGCGAGGGCTTGAAGGCTCCAGGGGCCTTCTTCCCAGGTGCTGTGCACTTCGAAGATCCGTGTGCCTAGGGAGCCTCCGAGACTTTCGTTGCTGCCCGCGGAGTTGCCCACATAGAACGAAGTGCCCAGAACCAATCCGGGGGAGAGGGACCAGTCCAAGCGCTGCACGAAGGCTAGGTCTTCTGCATCCGCCTTGCTGCCCTTTTGACGCCCTCCGCGTAGGCCCGATTCGTCAAAGTTCTCGCCGGCAAGGCCGTTGACCACATAGGTGTGCCATTCCAGGCTACCCGTGCGGCCCCAGGCCCCGAGGCCCATTTCGCGCCAGGTGGAGGGCATGATCTTTTGTTCGACCTTGGGGCGGCTGACTGGCAGGTACGCGGTGGGTTCGTGGTTTTCATTGACCAAGCCCATGGGAACCAGCAAGAGACCTCCGCGCACGGCAAAGGCGTCGTTTGGCAAGTACTCCACATAGCCGAACTCTAGGGATGCACTGCCGGACTTGGAGGTGCTCCCGTGCTCGAATTCGATTTCCGTGTTGACCAACCAGTGCTCATCAAAACGGTGGCCCACATAGAGCACTCCGCGTAGGGCGTCAAACGTGTTGTTGGCACCTGCGGGTAAGTTGTAGAGGAATTCCCCGTAGCCACCAATACTGGTGCCCTGGTCCCGAGAGTAGATCCTGGATGCCGCAAGGCCCATACCTGAAACCCGGGTCAACTCGGAAGGGGCCAATTCGCCAAGGTCCCGACGTTCCAATTCGTCCGCGAGGGCATCGATTTTGGCGTTCAGTTCCTGCCGGACCTGCTCCAAATCGTCGGCACGCTGCTGGATCTCAGCAGAGTCTTGGGGGCAGGAAAGGAAGAGGGGGAGTAGGAATAGGTACATGGAAACCTTGGGGCTTATTGGGCCGTGGGTAGAAAAAGAGGGAGGGGAACGATCTTTACTCCGGGGATCAACGGACGGGAGTGCTCGAGCAGACCACGGGTGATGCTTGCCCGCAGGCCGGAGTCACCGGGTTCAAGGATGACCACGTCTACATCAAACCTTGAAGCGAACTCCGCTGCACGGGAGGGGTCGATGAAGAGGGCGGTGGAGAGTGCATCGGCCAGCAAGGCGCTCTTGGCCCAGACGCTGACCGAGTGGTTTGCCTTGCTAGGCACCCCCGTGCGGGGGTCGAGCAGGTGTCCAATCGGGCCTTCGGGGAGTTCCAATTGGCGTTCCGAGTTCGCGGAGGTGGCCAGGGATCCCGATGGAATGTTGAGATGGAGCACCGCTTCCGAGCGATGGATGGGGTGAGCCAATTGCAGGGACCATTCCCCTTGCCCGACGAAGAGCCACTGGCCCCCGAGATTGAGGCTGGCACCGGTGACTGTGGATCCGACCAGAACCTCTCTCGCACGATCGAGGCCAGCACCCTTTCCGAAGGCACCCTCTTCGAGCAGAACCCCTCGGTTGCGCCGGACCTGCGATCCGTTGATTTCAATGACCCCGAAGCCACTGTCGCGTCGGGCTTGCTGGAGCTCACGATCCGAGGGTATGCGCCCAGCTCCGCGCAAGTCCCACGCTTGGATCAGCCGCCCGAGGGTGGGATCAAAAAGACCGTCCGTGGCCCGAGCAATTCCCAGAGCAGTCTTGAGTTCCTCATGGGTCATGGGGGAGAGGGTCTGTTCTGTTCCGACCGGTGCGCGGTTGAGTCCCGAGAATTCGCTGCTATCTAGCCAGGTAGAAAGCCTGGCTTCCGTGTCTTCGAGGGCGCGCACCGCGGCTTCGCTGGCGGTCAAGCACTCTGTTCGGTCTGGGGCCCAGATCACGATGTCGAGACCCGTCCCCATGACTCCCAGCTGGCGTTCGAGGGAAACTCCTGGAGAAGGGGGGGCGGTTTGACCCAGTTCGGGGGTTGCTACAGAGTGGGAGGCAGGGGTCGATGCACAGCCGGAGGCCAAGAGGCATGCGAGCACTTGGGATGTGCCGGACCCGATCCAGGGACCATTCACACTGGCTGCGCGCCCCCGTCGATTCCACCAGGCGCTCTGCCTGGGTGTGCTCACCCGGGACGGTGCCCGGAGGGGCTCGCAGGGCAGCAGAGACGGTTGATGTAGGCTTGTTCGGGTCATTGTTGGCAGGTATCTTATTGCGACTGCATCTCAATATCAACAAGGAATTTGGCCCATGGGGGCAGGATGGTGAGGTTTTACCGGGAACTTCTCTGGAAAGTGCCGGGGTTGGCCTGGTACATGGCTGCCTCCCATGGGGGAGGCGTTCCGATCCATGCTTGGGCGAGGGCGCTACAGGGCCTGCCCGTGGTCTCCCCGGCCGCGGCGGGGGTAGAGCGGACCATCGGGACTGAGGGCAGCACGTTCCAGGGACTCAAAACCCGCCTTCATTCGCTCGGATTCTGGACCTCGCGGGACTTCCCGGCAGGCTCGGGTGATCCGCCGGCTCATTTTTTTGGCGTGGGCCTTGGTGTGCGCCCTTTCGATGTTGGGGTCACAAATGAGTCGCTGGGTGCTGACGATCACGATGCGGTCGCAGAGTTCGGCACCCACCCGGTCGAGTCCCTGGAGTGCGGTCTCCGCAGCGGCGGCTGCTTCCTGGGCACGGCCCATGGCGCGCAAGACTCGGGCCCAAATAGCTCCTGCCAAGGCCTCGGCTCGTACCAGTCCCAAGTCCCGGGCACGCTGAAGCCCCAGTTGAATCAAGTCCGCACCCTGACGGCGATCTTGGTCCATCAAAAGGGTTCCAAGAAAGAGCCGCGCCAAAACCTCGCCCTGACCCATGCGGATTTCTTGGGCCAACAATTGGCCTTCGCGCAACTCTTGCTCTGCGGCTTGGGTTTGGCCCAGGTCAATCAACACACGACCCAGCCGCGCCCTCGCTTCTGCCTCTAAGCTACGTTGGCCCACCTGTGCGGCTGCCTCGAGGGCTCGGCGAAGTCGGGGCTGGGCTGCCTCGGGATCACCCATGGCCGAGGCGCAGCGGGCTTCCAGAATCCAGGCACGAGCGCGCACCTCGGTCCGAATCGCGGAGTGCTCGGAGTCCTTGCTCTGTTTGAGAACCGCTTGGGCGTGGGCCCTCGCTCGGGTGGCGCGATCCTCAAGCAGGGCGATCGAGCCCTTGATCAACTGGGCGGTTAATCCCACAAGGGGAGAGCGCGCTTTGGAGCGACTCTTGCGGGCCAAATCCCGGGCTTGCTCGGGGTTGCCCGTCGCCAATTCGATTTCGGCCCAACGTCGCAGGGCTTCTGCTGCCAAGTCTGGTTGCTTGCCCTTGCGCCCGAGGCGCGCTGCATTGCGCAGGTATCCACGGGCGAGACCTGCGCGTCCCGTGTCCGCCGCCGCGTGCCCGTGCAGCAGGAAGACCCGTGCCATCTCGGCGGGATGTCTTTCGCTATCGAAGGGGAGTTCCACAAGGGCATTGAGGTGTTTGCTCTCGATAGGGCGACGGCCCAACGCACCCGCTGCATCGGCGGCGGCCCCATGCAATACAAGGGCCTGTTGGACCGAGATCGAGTCCCCAGTGATTAGGCGGGAGTCACCATCCCCCTTGCTCTGGGCGATGCTTTCCAGGGCCCAGTCCACCAGTACCAGGACCCGGGCCAGGTGCCCTAATGCTTGGGTAGCGGGGAGCAACTCAAGAACCAGTTGCAGCAGATCCTCCCAAAGCCCCGCAGCTTTGAGGTGAAAAGCTCTCTCGAAGGCCCTGCCTGATCCTGTTTCCTGGGCAAGCGCCACCGCAGCAGCAGCGTGCAACTGTCGGCGTTGTTCGGCGGGGATCGCCTCTAGGATTCCGTCACGCACCGTGCGACTGGGAAAGGCAGGGCCCTCGGGACCCAACTCCAGCCAATCCTCTTGCAGGAGGCTCGCGATGGCTTGGCTGACTTCCTCCGAACTCGCATCACTGCTTAATCGTTCGGGGCGCGCGATAAGACCGTCCACCGCAATTTTCTCCAACCACACCCGGAGTTTGGGCGGCATGGAGGTCAAGCGCGCTTTTAGATCAGGAACCCGGCCTTCCATGTGGGGTAGGTCCTCCGCGGCCGCCACGAGCTCCAATCCACCGCCGGGATGAATGCGCATCAGATCCAGGTCGAGAGCTCGTTTGAAGAGAGCGTCGAGGCGCGCGGGTCTGCCCAGGGTGCGTTCGTTCAAGGCCCGGGCCAAACGGTCCGCGGCGACGGTGCCGGCGAACATTTGATCCACCAGCTCTTTCATGTCTTCCTGATTCAGGGGCGCGAGGTTCACCTGGATCGAAGACTGGGCACGCTCGCCCAAAGAAACGATGGCACGGCTTCGCTTTCTTGCTGAGCTGCGGACTCCCAAGACCAACAGCAGAGGCAAGGTCGGCAGGGCTTCGATCAAACGAGCCGCTACCGTCAGGGTTGCTTCCCCTGCTAATTCTAATTCGTCAACGAGCACCACCATGGGGCCTTGCTGGGCACTGCGCACCAGCCAATCCGTCAGGAGCGTTACTTCCACCTGGGACGGGGAATCCCGCTTGGGGTCAAGGGTTTGGGCCAGGTCCGCGGCCACATGGGGTTTGGTATGAGCTGCAAGCAGGTCCCACTCTCGCTTGCCCGCGGGCGTGTGAGGGTCAAGGGCTAACCAACGGCGCAGGAGTGAGCGGATCGGATGGGTGGGCCGGCCTTCAAGAGACGGGGCGCAACGGACACTTAGATAGGTCGCGGGGCGCTCGCTGCGACGCACCGAGCGTACAAACTCGTCCATCAAGCGCGTCTTGCCCAAACCTCGCTCGGCCTGCAGCCAAACCAATTGCCCTTGGCCCGCGCTCGCAGATTCCCAAGCTTGTTGCAGCTGCATCCATTCTTTTTGATGACCAATGAACGGCAGGCGATCCCGGGCAGCCCAAGGGTCGTCTCCCCAGGTCTTCGGTGCAGGGGGATTTGCGAGCCAGTCGACCACTGCTTGGGATGTTGGGCGGGCGGCCGGATCTTCGTCGAGCATTTGCCCAAGCAATTCGTCCAGATCCGGGGCGAGGCGCGAGTTGCGCATGCTGGGGGCCCAGGGAACCGCGCTCACCAGTGCTTCCGAAGACACGCTTTGGGCATGGCCATCCTGGGACAGGGGGTGTTTGGCGGTGGCGAGTTCCCAGAGGATCAAACCCAGGGAATAGACCTCAGACCCCGGAGTTTTGGGAGCGCCGTGGGCTTCTTCCGGAGCCAGATAGGCGGGTGTTCCCCGGGGGGACGATTGGGTATCCGTGCGCTCGGCGAAGCCCAAGTCCAACAGGATCGTGCGTCCCTCTGGATCTTGCCGAGCGTTGGCCGGGGCAAGGTCTCCGTGCAACCAGCCAGCCGAGTGCAAGGCCGCGAGGGCCTGGCCCAAATCTTGGCCCACACGTCGCAAGGCTAAGTCATCGAGAGGACCGCGGGCCTTGAGCTCTTGGAGGCTGGGACCATGGATGTACCGCGTCAGAAGATAGGGCCCGCGCTGATCCCTGAAGAGTCCTAGGCTGACCTGCAGGGTGCGGGATTGGACTTGACTGAGAACGAGCTGCTCTTGCTCTAGACTGCGGACTGCAGCCGGGGAGAGGGCGCGTTTCTGCGCCACCTCCGTCCCTTCAGGGCAATCCCCGAGGGAAGTCTGCAGCTTGGCGAGCAGAACTTGACCGCTGGTGCCCCTTCCAAGGGAGCCGATTTCAATCAATACCGGCCCTTGCATCGTTCATTCCTGCTCGCTTTCGGCGGGCGGCGAGTGACTGCTAGGGTCGTTGAGGTTGGGCTCTGGGGAGTCGGGCTCTTCGGGCGGCAAGGCGCTTCCCCGAACAGCTGCGTCCCGGTCCAGGGCATGACGGATGACCTGATCGAGGCGTGCGGCTTCCGCTGAGGAGTCATCGTACTTCCATTCGAGGTGTGGCATGCGGCGCATGGTGAGTACGCGACCCATCTTGCGCTGAACAAAACCTCGGGCGTGATCTAGCATGTGCATCACCCGGCCTTTTTCCGTCTTGGGGTCGAGCACGCTCCAGCGCACGGTGACCTTGGCCAAGTCGGGGGTCAACTGGGCGTCGATAATCGTGACGAAACCAGCGCGCGGGTCAGCAACCTCGAACTGCAGACAGTGGGCAATACGCCGCTTGATCGCGCCCTCGATGCGCGCAATGGTCCTCGGATTGGCCATGGGATATTGGAGTCGCTGTAGGGATCAAGCGAGGGTCCGCTTGATCTCCTTGAGGATAAAGGCCTCGATCACATCGCCTTCGCGTAGATCACTGAAGTTGGCGAGCACGATGCCGCAGTCGAAGCCTTCGCGGACTTCTCGGGCGTCGTCTTTCTCGCGGCGTAGAGACTCGATAGAGCCGGTGTGGACCACCGCGCCATCTCGTAAGGCGCGCACCTTGTGGATGCGCTTGAGGGTTCCGTCCGTGACGCCGCAACCGGCGATGATGCCGATCTTGGAAGACTTGAAGAGGGCTTTGACCTCTGCGTGGGCCACCACTTCTTCCCGGATTTCCGGAGAGAGGGAACCTTCCATCAGGTCGCGCAGTTGGTCGAGCAGCTCGTAGATCACGTCGTAACGACGCACGGTGAGCTTGCGGCGTTCCGCGTCCTTGCGGATCTTACCCGGGATGCCCGTGTGGAAGGCCACCAAGGTTGCACCCGAGGCTTCCGCCAAATCCACGTCGCTCTCGGTGATTTGACCCACGCCTGCGTGCACCAACTTGACCGCCACTTCTTCGTGGTCGAGTTTCGCCAGCTCGTGCCGGATGACTTCCACTGAACCCTGCACATCGGCGCGCACGATCAGATTGATGTTGGTCTTTTCCAGCAGGGGTTCCTTGCCCAGGATCGCTTCCAATTCAGGATTGGGACCGATACTGGCTGCGAGGAAGGCCACACGGTTGCGACGCGTCCGTTCTTGGGCGATTTCCTTGGCCTTGGACAGGGATTCGATCATGTGGAATCGATCGCCGACTCCGGGCAAGGCATCGAGACCAGTGACCGCCACCGGGGTGCTCGGTCCAGCGCATTTGATTTGCTTGCCAAGGTCGTTGGAGAGCGACTTGACCTTGCCGTAGCCCTCGCCCGCCAAGATCACATCGCCCTTGTTGAGAGTGCCGTCTTGAACCAAGAGGTGCGCGACGATGCCGCGACCCTGTTGGACTTCGGCTTCGAGTACCACGCCGCTGGCGGGGCCAGTCTGGTGGGCCTTAAGTCCCAGTTCCGCCTCAGCCATCAGGAAGGCGTGGTCGAGCAACTCTTCGATGCCATCGCCAGTTATACCGCTGGTCTTGAAGTAGGCGGTTTGTCCACCGTACTCCTCGGGGGTGAGCTCGAACTTCATCAGCTGCTGCACAGTCCGGTTGAAGTCGAACTCGGGCTTGTCCACCTTGTTGACGGCTACGATGATCGGAGTGTTCGCTGCCCTGGCATGGGCCACGGCCTCTTCGGTACTGGGCTTAACCCCATCGTCACCGGCAACCACCAACACAACCACGTCCACTGCTTGCGCGCCGCGGGCGCGCATGGAACTGAAGGCCTGGTGCCCCGGGGTATCGACGATGGTCAGGGTGTGATTCTGGGAAGTCGTGACCTGGTAAGCACCGATGTGCTGGGTGATGCCACCGGCTTCTCCGTCGGCCACCTTGGTGGAACGGATCTTGTCCACCAACGTGGTCTTGCCATGGTCCACATGGCCCAGGAAGGCCAAGGTGGGGGGGCGGTTGACTAACTCACCCTCTTCTAGGCCGGAGCGCATGGATTCGATTTCCGCGAGGTGGGCTTGCTCGGCGGAGACTTCGTGTTGGACGGTGAGCTCCACCTCAAACTCGGTGGCCAGCAAGGTTGCTGTGTCCTCGTCGATGGGGGAGTTCAGGGTGAACATTCCATACTGCTTTTGCATGGCCATCTTCTGCACGACCGCTGCCTTGAGCTTGAGCGTTTCAGCAAGCTTGGTCATGTTGATCGGCGTCTCGATGGAGACGGTTTCGCCTGCCAAGGGAGAATCGGTCACCAGTGACGGACGGCCTCGGCCACCAGTACGGCGTTGCCCTTGGACTCCGGATTGGCGGTTGCGACGCAAGAATCGACCCTGCTCGCGCTCGCGCAGCTGGGTGGCAGTCATGCCGCCGCGGGGACCAGTGGCCTGACCGGGGCCGGCTTTGCCACGCCCGAAGGTCGGACGCACATTGGGGGTGGCATCGTCTCGGTTTATGAGGCGTCGGCCCTGGCGTTTGTTCTGGGGTTGCGCTTGGGCCGCGAGGGTTGCCGGGTCGATGCGACCGACAATTTTGCCTCGGGGCTTACGCTTGTCCGAAACATCGGGTGCTGGGGCACTTACCACGGGTGCTTCGTCAGCGGTGGTCTCAACGAACGCCGCCGGGGTTGGAGCCTGGGCGGTCCCGGCTTCGGGCGGAGTCCAGCTGGATGCTGGGTCGGCTTCGGGAGCTGCGGGGGCCGGAGTCGAGGCAGGGGTGGGTTCCGGGGCCGGATCTGCCGTGAGGGTGGGCTGGGCTGCGGGCTTGGGAGTCGGCGTTACCGTTGCCTCCGGGGTGGCATCCACCTGTACTTCAGCAACAGGCGCGGCCGTTGCTTCAGGAGCAGGGGCGGCCGTTGCTTCAGGAGCGGGGGCGGCCGTTGCTTCAGGGGCAGGTTCAGCCGCTTCAGGGCTTGGGGCTTCAACGGCCGGAGCTGCGGGGACGCCCTTCTTCTTCTTGCGACGGAAGAGGGGTGCTGCGCTACTCGGGGAACTCACAGCGGTTGCGCTGGAGACAGCGGCTGCACCGGGTTCGTTGATACCGACTGCGGCAAGCAATCCTTTGGCTTGTAGCAACTCGATGGGGTCGAGTGCGGACATGTGGGACTTGGCTTGGATAAAGCCGTTCTCGCGTAGCTTGGTGGCTAAGTCCTTACCGGGCATGCCGTAGGATTTTGCGAGTTCGTGAATGCGGATCTTGGCGCTCAACTGGAGGGGGGGCTAGGTAGGGCTAATGCGCAGGGCGCGGTTTCAGGCTTCGTCTTCGCTCGGGGGCGTGGTCACTTCGGTGGCCGGCGTTTCAATAGGGGCTGCTTCGGCAGCGGGGGAGTCGGGTGTGGTCGACTCGGGGGCGTTCTCGCCAGAGGGAGTGGCGGTGGCTTCGTTGGTTGCTGGACCATCACCATCTGGGGTGTCACTTTCTGTGGGCGGAGCACCTTCCGCGGAGGCGAAATACTGGTCGCGCGTTTTGATGTCAATGTCCCAACCGCAGAGCTTGCTGGCCAAGCGAACGTTTTGTCCGCGCTTGCCAATGGCCAAGGACTGCTGGTCTTCTTCCACCAGGACGATTGCCGCGTGGCGTTCCTCGTCCGGGTAGATGTTGTCCAGGTGAATCGAGGCGGGCTTGAGACCGTTCATGATCAGGGTCTCGAGGGAATCGCTCCAGCGGATGATGTCGATGCGCTCACCGCGCAGTTCGTCGATCACTGCCTTGATGCGTGAGCCGCGCACACCGACGCAGGCGCCGATGCTGTCAATCTTGGGGTCGATGGAGGTGACCGCCATCTTGGTGCGATAGCCGGGCTCGCGCACCACTCGTTTGATCTCGATAATGTTGTCGGCGACTTCGGGAACTTCAAGTTCGAAGAGTCGGCGGACCAAATCGGGGTGCGTCCGCGAAAGTTGGATGCGGACACGGCTGCCGTCCTTGCGCACTTCGACCACGATGCCGCGGATGCGGTCACCTGGCGCGAAGGTTTCGCTGCGCACTCGGTCTTCCCGTGAAAGGTAGGCTTCGGTGCGTCCGAGGTTGACGACTAGGTCTTGACCTTCATAGCGCTGGACTTGTCCATTGATGAGGGTGCCCACGCGGTTTTCGTACTCTTCGTAGAGCGTGTCCCGCTCGGCTTCGCGCAGTCGTTGGAAGAAGCCCTGCTTGACTGCTTGGGCTGCGATTCGTCCGAGCTCTGCCATCTCGATCTCGATCTCGCCTTCTTCGTCCTCGACGGTGACCTGGGCGGAGGTGCGGTTGATGGTCACGGTCAAGTCTTCACCCATGCCAAGACGCTTGCGAACACCCTGGGCTAGGGCGTCCTCAAGGGCGAGGAAGATTGCCTCCTTGGAGACGTCCTTCTGGATTTGAAGGACATCGATGAGGCGCAGGAGCTCGTCGGGGTTCATGGGGATGCCCTCGGGGGGCTTGTTCAGGGTTCTCTGGCAGTGACGGGGTTCCTAGCCTATTATGCAAGGAAGCGGGGTAACCCCCACTTCCGGCAGGCGTCCAAGTGCACGCAGGGAAGCGCTCACCAGAACAAGACCAAAGGAACTGTGACTGATCATTTTGAAGTACCCCAGGGGTCTGCGTCAACCGCAGGAGGCCCAGAGAATCACTCTTCCGGAGGGAATTCTCATCCGGGCTCCCAGCTCCAGGGGAACTCCACCTCGCTGGACGGGCATTCCACGGTGATGGGGGCCTTCCGGTCGCGTCTTGAAAAACTCGCCGGGACCCACACCACGGTCTTGATCGTGGGGGAGTCCGGTAGCGGAAAGTCCCGTGCCGCAAGGGCTCTGCACCTGGCCAGCGAGCGGGCCGCGGGTCCTCTTATGGTGGTCCAGCCCGCAGCCCTCTCGCCCGCCCTCTTGGAAGCCGAGTTGTTTGGCCATGAAGCGGGGGCATTCACCGGTGCCGCCGAAGCTCGGCTGGGACGTTTCCGAGCGGCCGAAGGGGGCTCACTCGTGCTGGATGGGGTCGAGGATTTACCCGCGGCTCTGCAGACCAAACTCCTGCGGGTGTTGCAGGAGAAAGTGGTGGAACCCTTGGGTGCGGACAAGTCCACACCGATCGATGTGCGCATCATCGCCACAAGCCGGCGATCTCTCCAAGAGGAGGTGGCGGCGGGCCGTTTTAGGGAGGACCTTTTCTATCGCCTAGCGGTGGTTGAACTTCTGGTACCTCCCCTTCGGGATCGTATCGAGGACCTGCACGAATTGGTGCCGGCCATGATGGGAGACGCGGCACAACGGGCGGGTCTTGAGCCGCGCCCGGTGAGCAAAGAAGCCCTGGAAGTTCTTGCCGCTCACCCTTGGCCGGGGAATTTGGCTGAGTTGGGAAATGCCCTAGAACGTGCCTTAGCCCTAGCTGGGGATGATTCCGAGGTGCAGGCCGAGGCCCTGGCATACTTGGCCGAAGGGGCTTGTGGAGCAGCGGATCAAGTGGCCGAGTCTGCCCTTGCGGCGGGTGTTTCTCTGGATGATCTCAACGATGCCTTACTGCGGGCGGCCATGAAAGCCACCCGTGGCAATGCATCTGCGGCGGCCCGGCGTCTGGGGATTTCTCGACGCACGTTTGAGTATCGGTTGCGTAAAGGGCAAGAGGGTCAAGAGGGGAGCGGTGGGGTCTCGACTGATGGGGATAAGGCCGAGGATTCGGGGGGGCCGAGTTAGGGTGGAGTCCCGGTTCAAGTCTGTGAGCAGAACCCTTGGCGTCCTTGGCCTCTGGGCCGGGTGCTGCTGCTTGGGTCCTGGGGTGCCGGTGTTCCCCGAGTTTGGTTTTTCGAGTGCTCGAGTCGTTCAGGAAGTTGCCCCGCAGGAGCCGGGCCGGGGGCCGGAACAGTGGGTGGCTCGGCTGGATCCCGGGCAAACTGAGCAGCAGCGGCGTGCCGCCCTTTTGGCCCTCAGAGTAGATCCAGGCCGTGGATCCCCAGGGCTTATTGGGGTCCTGGCTCAAATCGCCGAGGTGGGGCCCAAATCCCCCTCTGGATTGCTCGCCATGGAGATTCTCGGTGCCTTTGACACCCGGGCCGGTTGCCAGGCCCTCCTGAGTCTTGCCCGGGGCTTCGAGCCCACCCAGGGGGCCCTGGCCCTAAGTTATTTACCCGTTACACCCCGCAGTTTGGGTCCATTGCTGGACCTGATGGCCCAGGAGAAGGAGGGCCTAGAGACGCCTTTGGATCCGGTTATCACCGCCGCAGCCCTCGCAAGGTTGGCGCCCCTGCTGGCGGATCCCGCCGCTCCAAAGGGGAGCCCCATGGAGCTCGCCTTTGCTGGGCGAGGCCTGGACCCCATCCTGCGGGCGGCGGGGATCGCGGGGCGCAAGACCCTGATCGCCCGGCTGTGGGCCCTGGGAGATTCGGAGTTGATGGCCCAAAGGGGGGAGGCTCTGCTGGCGGCGGACTCGCGCAAACGTTGGTTGCTGATCGACCTGGCCCGGGCGACTTTGCTTGGTGGCGGGGATTGGGCTTTGGCCAAGCGCTGGTCTGACGCGCTCCTGCTTCAAGTGCCAGGGATCCTTTTAGATCAAAGGGGTTCCTTCGAAGCCCAAATGATGTCCAGTCGCATTGAACTCTTGGCGGCGATCGTTGCGGTTGCCGGAGGTCAGCACTCGGAAAGCAAACAGCATCTGGCACGGGGCCACCAGCACCTTGTCGCGACGATTGCCGCTCGCGGTGATCGCACCCGTTCCCGCGTCAACCAGATTGTGTACGGGGAAGCCATGAAGGTGCGGGGCCTGCTTCTTCTGGCGGATCTCTATGGAGAGTTGCTGGTGGATCCTACATCCCCTTCGGGGCAGGAACTCGGGACCGCCCTGCATCGGGCAAGGGACTTTCACCAGGCCTGCTTGGAGATTGATGCGGCCAATGCGCGGCACAGTATCTCCACCGCCAGCAACTGGGATGCGGTCTTACTCGGTGATATGTCTATGGTGATGTGGTTGTTGGGTGCGCGCCACATGTCCGAAGATTCAGTCGATCGAGGGCTGGCGGCGCGCCGCACCTTGGGCCGTCTGTTAGCAACGGTTTCCGGGCGCGAAATGCCTGGTTTCGCGCCCTACGACTGGGACGACGAAAGGGTCACAAACCCGCTCCAAGACCCTCTGCGGAGCTATTGGATGAATGAGCAGCGCTGGAGTCTGAAGCGTCTGAGCGAGCGCCTCTTAAGCGCGGAACGGGGCACTACGGAAATTCAACGCGTGCCATTTTTGCTGGATGAGGGTTCTTTCCTCGCGGAAAAAAATCGGCAGGGTCAGGTGCGGTTCGTCAACAATCTAGTGGCCGGACCGTTGAATTGGGGGGTTGTCAGCAGCCTAAGGCGGCCCAGCGATATGGCCCTGCGCTTGGCTGAGGAATTGCGCCGAGAGGGGCGACCTTCGGAGGCCCTCGCTCTTGCCACTCGTTATGGTCGCGACATTGCCGAGGCTGGGAATTCCCCGAGCTGGTTTCTCTTGTCCCAAATTCAGCAGGCCCGGGCGGACTCTCAAGCGGGGACTGCCTACACCGACATGGATGAACCTCTCCGTGCGGAAGAGGCTTTGTTGCGTGGTGTGGAGCGCGCGGAAAGTCTGATCGCGACGCTCAAGGCCCGTGGGATTGGGGGCGGGCTTATGGCTCAGGCCCGGGGTCAGTTGGCGGGTTTGTTGTCCTCCTTGGCGGTCAATGCGAACGTCAAATTAGGGCAACCGGAGAAAGCTGTCGCTTGGGTAGAGCAGGCTCATGAGCTTCGGGGCACTGCCTCTTCCGCCGTGTTGCTGGCCTGCTATCGGGCCCGGGCGGGGCGTCTTGAAGAGGCCCTGGACCTCTTGAGCCAGGTAAGTCCAGAACCGGGCATGGAGTACAACTTGGCCTGCACCCAGGCCTTGCTGGGCAATCGAGATGCGGCCCTCCAGTGGCTTGAGCGCTCCCTGGCCCAGGGGGGGACTACCCCAGGCGAATTACGCCGGGATAAAGACTGGGCCGCGCGGGATCCTGATCTGGTCAGCCTGCGGGAAGATTCACGGTTTCTAGATTTGGTGGACTGAGGTTTACTGATTGGGCAAGTCTGCGGCCCTTCCCCGTCCTCCCTCTGATAAGCTGCGCGGCTCGACAGAGAGGAAAAAACTCCATGGGTAAGATGATATTGAGCGGCAAAGGCCGCAGGTGGCTCCTGAAAGGCCATCCTTGGATTTACAAGGACGATGTAGCTGACGGGGAGGGAACTCCCGGTGACCTGGTCCCGATTTACGCGCCCGAGGGCGAAATTTTGGGCTGGGGCCTCTACAGCGCCGAGTCCAAAATTGCTCTTCGCATGGTCACCAGAGAAGAGGAACAGCCCAATCGGGAGTTCTGGCTCGGACGAATGCGCCGAGCCATCAGCGCCCGGGAAAATCTGGGCATGATGAATCCTGAAGGCGCCTGCCGTTTGATCAGCGGAGATGCGGAGGGGATTCCTGGCTTGGTGGTTGATCGCTATGCCAAAACCCTAGTGCTGCAGATCGGCACCCAAGCTGCGGATCGCATGCGCGATTTCTTCGTGGAGGTGCTGATTGAGGCTCTGCCCTTTGAGCCCACTGCGGTCTTGGAACGATCGGATCTGTCCGTGCGACGCTTTGAAGGCCTCGAGCCCCGGGTCGAACTCTTGAGTGGCGTCATCGATGGCCCCATCGAGGTGCGCGAAGAGGGCGGATTGGTTTATCGTGTCGATGTGCGTGAAGGTCACAAGACCGGTGCGTACTTGGACATGAGCAGCAACCGCGTGAAAGCGGCGGCGCTGCGTCCCGGCGGACGCGTGCTGGATACCTTTGCCTATGACGGCCTGTTCGGGATTCGTGCGGCGCTCGCAGGAGCAGAAGAGGTTCTCTGCTTGGAGCAAAACGCCGCTGCCTGTGAACGGATTTTGGTCAACGCGGAACTCTCCGGTGTCGCCGACAGGGTCAAGGTTGAACGGGTGGATTGCATGAAGGATCTGCGCAAGCGTGCCGAGGCCAAGGAGCTTTGGGACATGATTGTGGTGGACCCTCCGGCCTTCGCCCGCAACAAGCGCGAGAAGCGCGGCGCCGAGCGCGGATATGTGGAACTCAACCGTCGGGCTATGCTTCTGGCTGTCCCCGGGGGCCATGTGGTCAGTGCCTCTTGCTCCCACGCGATTTGGGCTTCGGAATTCTTGGGACACCTTGCCTCTGCGGCAAGGGTCAGTCACCGGGATACCATGCTGGAAGCCTTCACTGGCGCCTCCCCAGACCACCCCGTGCGGCTTGGGCTGCCGGAAACGGACTACCTCAAGTGCGCCTTCATGCGCGTGACCTAGGGGCTTTTCTATACTGCAGCCCATGAGTCATACCCTTTTGGTGAACGGCAAGCCCCAAGAGGTGCCCGCGGGCACCAAGTTGCCGGGGTTGCTCGAGACCATGGGCGTGGCCGAGACCCAGGTTGCACTGGAAGTGAACGGCGAGTTGGTTCCGCGGGCGAAGTGGACCGAGCGCGAACTCAGCGCCGGGGATCGCATCGAAGTCGTGACCTTGGTGGGGGGCGGTTGATTCATGGGACCTCCCTTGGACAAGCCCCTCAAGATCGGGTCCCTGCAATTGACCTCGCGCCTATTGATGGGCTCGGGGCGTTATGCCTCGCACCAAGAAATGATCGCTTGTCTCGACGCCTCGGGTAGCGAGTTGATCACCGTTGCCGTGCGAAGGGTCAACCTTGATCAGCGGGCGGGGACCAGTTTGCTGGATCACATTGATCGCAAGCGTTTTCAGATCTTGCCCAATACAGCGGGCTGCTACACGGTGGCTGATGCCCTACGCACGGCGCGGCTGGCCCGGGAACTGCTCGACACACCCCTGATCAAGTTGGAAGTGATCGGTGACCCACGCACCTTGTTGCCGGATCCATTGGGTACGGTGGAGGCCACCAAGATCTTGGTGGCCGAGGGTTTCCATGTCATGGCGTACTGCTCTGATGATCCCCGTCTGGTGGCGACTTTGGCGGACGCTGGTGCGGCTGCGGTTATGCCAGCGGGTTCGCCCATTGGCTCTGGCCGCGGCGTTTCCAACCCGGGAAACATCGAGATTGCCCGCAGCCTGGTCGACTTACCACTGATCGTGGACGCGGGGCTTGGCACCGCAAGCGATGTGGCTCAGGCCATGGAGTTGGGGGCTGATGGGGTCCTCTTGAATTCGGCTGTTGCAGGAGCAGAAGATCCCGAACGTATGGCCCGGGCGATGAAGTTCGCTTGCTGCGCGGGTCGTGACGCGTACCTTGCTGGACGCATGCCCTCTCGCTTGCATGCCCAAGCGTCTTCTCCCGAGGCGGGCTTGTTGGGTGAGGCACTTTCCTCCTGATGCAGCCCAATCCCGAAGAACTCGTGAGCCCCTTGTTGTTTCTCTTGACCCTGGGCTTGATGCTCTTTGGGCTTGGACTGGGGGTTTTGGCGATACAGTTGATTCAGGGGCGGCATCCCCAAAGTGAACCTCCGCTTCCGCCGGCGGTGGGGCGACGCGAGCTCTTTGTGGGCTTGGGCCTGTTCCTCTTGGCGAGTATTATTGTGGCTGGGTTGACGGAGGCCGTGGGCGTGGAACTCGACGCTTCGCGACAACTAGCTCTCTCGGCCGCCCTGATGGCCGTGGCCATCTACCCTGCTCTGCGTAGCAGTATTGCTGCGGACCGCCTCGACGCATTGGGTTGGGTTAGCCCTGGTTCCGGACGCGGTTTGCGCACGGGCATCATGGTATGGTTCCTGCTGATGCCGCTCTTCTTTGGCTTCAATCTCTTTTGGAGTCAAGCTTGGGTGTTCTTCACCGGTGACCTGCCGGTGCAGGATGTGAAAGACTTAATCTCTACCAGCGGCGAAGGTTCCGGCATCATTTTCTTGCTGGTGGTTCTCTTGATTCCATTCCTGGAAGAACTGCTCTTCCGTGGGGTTCTGCTCAATAGCTTGCGTTCGCGTTTCGGAACAGCCGGCGCCATAGGCGTGAGTTCCTTGGTATTCGCAGCCCTGCACGGTCCCGCAGCTTCGGGCCCGATCTTTGTGCTGGCCCTTGCCATGGGGGGGGCGATGGTTCTGAGCGGGAATCTCTTTGTTCCTTTTGCGTTGCACGCTATGAATAATGGGGTGCAGATTGTTCTGCTTTCCTTTTCCACTTAGTTATGACCCTGTATCCCAAGACCAACCTGATGAAGCCCCTAGAAGGCGGGGCATTTGCCGCCGAGGGCGCCGTACTGACTGGCGACATTACTCTGGGCGAGGACGTCTCGATCTGGTTTGGTTGCGTGTTGCGGGGGGATGACGCGCCCCTGGTCATTGGTGCGCGCACGAACATTCAAGACTTGACCATGGTCCACGCGGATCCAGGCCTTCCCAATGTGATTGGCGAAGATGTCACCGTGGGGCATGGCTGTGTGCTGCACGGGGTGAAGGTGGGGGATCGCACGCTGATTGGCATGGGCGCGATCCTCTTGGCCGGGTCATCCATCGGGGACGAATGCTTGATCGCTGCGGGCACGGTGGTCAAGGAGGGCATGCAAGTGCCAGCGCGTTCTTTGGTGGCCGGTGTTCCCGGTCGCATTGTGCGTCAGATCACCGACGAGGAGGTGGGGGACTTTCGGCGCTCGGCCCAGGGGTATGTGGACAACATGCGCAGTTATGTGGGGGAAGGGAAAGGGGTTTGAGCATGCAACGAGATGACTCCTATTCCGAGCGCAGGGAACACCTCTTGGCCCGCTTGGAAGATCTCAGTCCCCTGGCCGTTGCGTTTTCCGGCGGGGTGGATTCCAGCGTTTTGAGCCACGCGGCCTTTTCGGTTCTGGGAGAACAAGCCCGGGCAGTGATTGCTGATTCAGCGTCTTTGCCCCGACGTGAGTTGGTGGCCGCTCGCAAGACGGCCGAAGGGATTGGAATCGAGTTGGTCGAGCTCAAGACTCTCGAGCAAGCGAATCCCGATTACCAGGCCAATCGCGGGGACCGCTGTTACTTTTGTAAGGCGGCTCTCTTCGAGGCCCTTGATCTGTGGCGCAAGGGGCACGGAATCCCATTCGTCGCGCTCGGGGAAATTGCGGACGATGCCCTTGATGATCGCCCGGGGCAGCGTGCCGCCCGGGAACATGGGGTTCACGCGCCCCTCGCAGAAGCTGGGTTTACCAAGCAAGATGTGCGTCGCTATGCCCGGGAAGCGGGCTTGCAGGTGGCCGACAAACCGGCCAGTGCGTGTCTTGCGTCACGCATCCCGGTCGGAACCAGGGTTTCTTCCGAAGCGCTGGCCCAAGTGGAGAAAGCCGAGGACTCCCTCCATGACCTGGGCATTCGGGTCTTGCGCGTGCGCCATCATGGGACCCATGCCCGGGTTGAATTGGGTGCCGAGGACCGGATCATGGTCGAGGGCAAGGCTGAGGCCCTGGGCCGAGCCCTCCGCGGGGCGGGGTTCGAGACCCACGAACTCGCACCCTATCTGTCTCCCATTGAGCGCGCGACTGCGACAGATGCTGTCAATGTCCTCGGGATTGACTAGTTCTGGGGCACGTTAGTGCCATTTCTGGACCGGCTCCGTTCGGTTTGAGGGTGATGCCCTATTGATGCCGAATTAGGGGATGGATGATTGGTGCGGGGGAAACGCACGAGTCGTCCAGGATTTGGTATGGGGATAATGAAATGATTAGGGGATGGAAACAACGGACAGGCCAGCGCAAGCAGCGCGGGCTCTCGATTGTTGAGGTCGTGATGGCTTTGGGCGTCCTGGGGGTGTCCCTTGGGGCGCACTTCAGCGGCCAGCTGGTCATTGACCGCTCGAGTCGAGGTTCGGCAGAGAAAGAGCTCGCCCTCTCAGAGTTGTCCTCTGCCATGGAGGATTCTTTGGCCCAAGACATCGAATCCAAGCTGGTGGGTTATCCCAGCGAGCGGTTTTATCCGGATCCTGCCCGGGCTGACACGGACTGGGCCGGTGCCGCCGAGTACGGCCCGCGCTGGCTCATGCCCGCATACTCCGAAGGGTTACGCGCCCGTCAAGTCAGACCGCCCGCTTCCGTACCCGGTGAAGACCGTCAGGAGATTTATAAAAGTCGCTTGGCTACCCTGCGCGAGCAGCGTCTCTTCTTCGTTTATCCCGGATTGGATCTGACGGACATTCCGGCATCTCCGGGACCGGATCCGGACTTCGAAGCACCTGCGGGGCTCAGCATTATGTTGATGGCGGAATGGGTCGACAGCCGCAGTCAGCGCAAGGGCAGCCAATGGGACGATGACGGTTATCCCACCGTAGCTTTCAACCCCGACGGCACTAACTCTGATCCCTACGAATTAATCGGAGCAGACGTGCGCAAGCACCAATTCGTGACCTATCAAATGGGGCGTTAAGAATATGAGGCGGATTTTTCAAAGTACGACGGGCACCTCTCTCTTGGAGATTCTGATAGTGGCCGGCATCTTAGGCACACTGTCCAGTTGGGTGGTGGGGGCGACCCAGGACATGAGAGATGTGACCGAGGCCAATGCCCTTGATCTGAAACTCGCTCGGGATGCCCGCAAGGCCATGGGCCGTATTCGCGCGGACCTGGGCATGACTGGCATCCGGACCGTGGATGGGTTGCACTATCCGCACCTTTACTATGGCGGAGTGCCGGGAACCGCCCGCATGGTGGGTTCCCGCGTAGCCCTCGATGGGCCCACGTTTACCGCCCGTGGGCACCTTCATACTCCGGCTCCGATCTTGGGGATGATTGCCTATGTGGATCGCCTTGGCCTTGACCGTAGCGATCCCTTGGTCCAATCCTCTTTGATTCTCGCTTTGCCGGCAGACCAGGACGCCAACGGACGGCCTGACCATGACGTGTTCGGTTATACGGTCAGTGGTGCCTACGGTGAGTGGGTTGGCGACGGCATTCCAGAACTCGACTGCAACGGGGACGGTGTCATGAGTCAGGTGGTTTCTGATTTGGTACACCCCGCCCCTTATCTGGGCCTCGATGGTACGCGTCTAGAAGTGGACGCGGAGACCCGCATTGCCTGGAGCCTGAACGACATCGCTTGGATCGTCGAGCCGGGTTCCGATGGATGTAACGTGTTGGTGCGGCGCATCCGCGACCCGAGGGTTCCCGCTGGAGACCCCGACTATCCCTTCCGGCGCGAGGTTGTGGTCAGCGGCGTGGACTGGTTCGACATCAAGTATGCGGAAGATCTGCAGTACTGGGAGAGGCAGGATGACTTTGACCCCACTAATGGGGGGCTGGGAGTTGTGGTTGCGGCCAATGCTCTGGTGGTCACGATCTGGATGCGCGGAGAAGATAAACGTGGACGCGCCCACCACTACCGCTCGGAGGCCATTCTCCGCTTGCCCTTTGGAGACGCGCGCTTTCCCGAGGAGTGAGGCGCAGGAACAAAAAACAATATGTTAATGATCAATCACACTTCAAGATTCGGTGGCAATGGCCGTAAGCGAGGCATTGCCATGGTCTATGCCCTCTTCGGAGCTTCCGTCTCAGCTGCCATGTTGGCCCTCTTGATGACCAACTCCAGCATTGACGCCAAGTTGGTTTCCGTGCGCCAAACCGAAGCAGATCAACAGTACCTCGCAGAGGCTGTGCTTGCTTCCGCCTCGGTGCATTTGGAAGAGCGCTTGGCAAATTGGTACCGTGAAGACGATTGGCAGCAAGCCACGCCCAGTACGGAGACGGTGGTTGAGAGTGACCGGGATCGGTGGATGTTGGATGCGCCTGCGGGTGCTGAGGCGTTCTTCATGAAAGGCGTGACCATGGTGTCCAGCGGGCACTCGGGGACGGGGGGAACGCCCTTCCATAAGATAGGTTGGAAAATTCAGGGCCTCGGAGATCCCTACACTCAAGCCGACTCTGGTGGCGCCTTCCTGCGACGCACGAGCCGCTTGTTCGAGCTGCGCGTGGTGGTGTCGGGCCAAGCAAGTTGGGAGTTAGTGGGGACCACGGATGATCCTAGCACTGCGGCAGTGGAGCTGACCGCTAGCTTGGACCAAATGAGCGTGGCGAACCGCGCCCTGTTCGAAGGGTTCACCCTTGATGGCAGGGACCTGTGGGGAGACTTTATCCCCGGATCCTCTGCCCCACGTGGGGCCAGTCAACGTGCCACGGTCACGCGTATCTTTCGCGTGACTCGCACCCCCGCCACCCAGTACACGATTTTCTATGAAGACGATCTGGAGATAAATCCGGGCCCCAGCATGACCGTTTCCGGTCGTGTGCACAGCAACGGCGATCTTTTCCTCGGATGCGGCGACACTCTGACCATGGACACCAACTACCTGCGGTCGGTGGGCAACATGTACCGGAGACGCAAGGACGACACCTCATCCAACGGCACGGTGATGGTGCGTAAGTGGGTGGCCAACCCCTTTGATCCATCCGAACCTTCAGAGTACCTGCGTATGGACAGCCGCTCGCAGTTGGGGTCGATCCCCAGCAACATCAGCGGTTATGACTCGGCTTTCACCGTGGGCTATGACTCCAACGGCGATGGGGATTTCTTGGACAGCGGCGATTGGTTGCCCTTCCATGCGGGAGCTCTTGAGTACTGGGATGCCCCCGATGGCTATGGGGTTCCTGCGACGGAAGAGTTCCCTTACACGGTTGGCACCGGTTCAGCCCACCCCGAGCAGGTTGGCCAAGTGCAACTGGCGGACATCGAGTCTATCCAGGCCTTTGTGCCCAGTGACCCCGGGGAAGGAGGCGGTTGGGTCCTCGACGCAGCCACGGATAGTTACCGCCCTGCAACAGGCGCTGACGCGGGCCCTTTCTATGACCCTGGTTACTACAACAACAAGGCAGGGCTGAAGATTATCGTGAACGAGGACGGCTCCACTTGGCGGGCCTACAGTCCCCTGGCGACAAGCGATCTCCTCGACCCTCTCCAAATGGCGGGCTGGGGCGATGTGACCGCCGAGGTGGCTGACGCAATTTCCCTCGGTGAGGTCCCAGACACACGCCAATCAACCAGCAACGAAGTAGACGTGGTGGAAGTGGATCTGGGGATTCTGCGGGATCTAGAGCTCGCTTACCAGGCCAGCAATGGGGGCGCCACAATTGGAATTTTCCCCGAGAACGGTCTTTTGTACGTGGGCCACGCGGGCATGGGTACGGGATCCGATGCCAAGGGCGTGCTCTTGTCCAATGGGGATACCCTCCACAATGACCTTTCCGTTGTGACAGAGGGCTCGCTCTACATTCAAGGGGACTACAACGTGAGTGGGGGTACTTCGTCCAACCCAATCGTTTCGGCGGTGATTGCCGACGCGGTAAACTTGCTCTCGAACAGTTGGGATGGCTCCAAGTCCCTCGGCGGCGGTTTACCCGACGCGTCCGAGACCACCTTCAACGTCTCCATCTTCACCGGCAACTTGCCCACAGTTGGCTCGTCTTACAACGGTGGCTTCGAGAACCTGCCGCGTTTCCACGAAGGTTGGAGCGGCAAGCACTGCTACATCAACGGGTCCTTTATCCAAGCCTGGGAAAACCGCTTGGCCACCGGCGCCTGGGCCTATGGCGGCAACCGCTACAAGGCACCCTACCGGGACTGGGCCTATGACCAGAACCTCTTGATGGAGACCCCGCCCTTCGTGCCCCACACGGTGGAAGCGGTGGAAGTGGCGACGTTCTAGAATTGACCGCGGGGCAGTCTTTTGGCTCGCGCCTATTGGAACAGAACCGAAATTCCGTCGGTGAAGTTGGAGGTCGGCATGCCGACCACCGCGTCACGGTACCAGCCTTGGAAGTTCCAAGTCTCGCCCGCCTGAACCGTATGGTTGAAGGTCGGAGGCGCCGGTAGGGAGGTCAGATTGATGCCTAAGCTGATGCTCCCGAAGGGACCCGAGTTGAGCACGTTGTTGCTAAAGCGCCCGATGGGGGAGCCCAAGCAAAGGTCGCCCATGGCACCGCCGGGGCCAACGATTAAGCCTTGGCTGGCACTGACTAGGAAATAGCCGAACTGGTTCGGGGGCAGGTTAGTTGCGGTCATGGTCAGGTTGTTGTCCGTGGCCACGTTGCTTCCTGTAGCGTTGATGGTCGCCGGCGTGCCGGTGGAGTTCGACACGTTCGGGGAGCAGTAACGACTTCCGAGGCCTGGGGCGGTGCAATCCACATCCCCAACGGTGAAGTCGTCCACCGCTGCTTCGACAATCGAGCCGGAACCCGCGTCCTCGGCGACGAAACGCACGAGCAATTGGTTCGTGACGGTCAGGTGATCGCCCATGCGTAGGCTGTACTTTTCCCAGCCGCCTGACGTACCAGCGCCGCTGGGACCGACAGTCAGGGCTGTGACCCAACTTACGCCGCCATTGTTCGAGAGGCCCACCCGGAAGGTGTCCGCGCCTGGGGATCCACCGGCGGTGTTGGAATACCACAGCCAGAAGGAGATCTTCGGATCGCTTAGGGTCGAAACATCAAAGTTCGTGCTGTGCAGGGTGGTGTAACCCCCGTCCACATCATTTGCGCCGATGCTGCCACCAACGCTGCCCTGGCCTGTGAACCAGCACCTAGTCCCGGGGTTGGTGTGATCATCTTCCGGTTGGGCGGCGGTGCCGTTGGGGTTGCCTCGCTCCCAAACCCCAGTAGAGGCGGTGTCCCCTGGGATGCCGCCGGTCCAACCAGCGTTGGTCTCCATGTCGAGGCTAGCGACCAAGGTTTCGCCGTAGCCAAAGATCGAGGTGTAGACCGTGGTTGGTGCGGTGGTGGGAGTGGAGTAGGTCTGTCCGGACGTGGAGTCCGCAGCAAGATACCAGTCCACCGTCGTACCGCATATGCCCGTGGGCAATGCGGCGCGCCAAGTGGTTCCGCCTATGGCCTGCAGAGGCACGCTCTGCATGCCCATGCCCACATCGAAGAACAATTTGGTGGTCGCCGGGTCGAGGGCACCGAGTACGTTCTCGGTGATCTCCACGTCAATCGTGGCTCCCGAAGGCGCAACCATTTCGGGCGCTCCGCCCGCCACGGTCAAGACCAAGTCCGGATCGCCTACGTCCCATACGAAGAAGCCTCCTTCCAGGTCACTGCCGATCACCGTGCCGCTAGCGAAGTAAGGGAAGAGACTCCACAGCCCATTGAAAGAGGCTCCGTCACCGCTTTGGTAGGTGTCGAAGTACCCAACCTCTGGCGGGTTGGTTGCGCTTTGGTTCAAATCAAAGATGCGCATGCCGCTGGTGTAGTTGGCGGCGTACAGCAGGCCACCTTTGGTGTAGCAGTTGTGCGTGATCGCCAAGTTACCGTTGGTGAATGAGTTCATGTAGAACGCATTGTCGGGATCTGCCACGTTGATTACATAGATCGTGGAGGGCAGTACGCCGTTCTCATCTAGCTCGTCGCCCATGTAGAACAGCTGGCGATCTTCGCTCATCCAGCCTTGGTGGCTATAGGCCCGGTTTGGCCAATAAACCTGACTGATGACCGTGGGGTTGGACTTGTTGGTCACGTCCACGATGGTCAGGCCCGTGTCTCCTGAGCCGCCACTGAGGCCAGCGCAGCAGTAGGCGATCTGCCGTCCCGCGTGGGGGCCGGTGGTGTAGGTCACAATCTGGGCATCGTGCACATAGCGCGTGTTCCAACTGCCCACATACTGGGGGCTGGTAGGGTTGGCGAGGCTGTACATGCGCAGGCCGTTGCTGCCGCCGCCACAGCGGTAGAGGTAACCTGAGACCTCGTCAATCACCACGTTGTGGCTGTTAGCGGTGCTCACGTCGTCGATCGTGTTGACCAAGCTGACCGTACCGTTGTCAATGTTGGCCATGCTGATCACTTGGATGCCGCCCGAGCCTTCGGTCACCGAATAGGCTACGTTTCCATAGACCTTGATGTCGCGCCAAAGACTGTCGTTACCGTCCACCCAATCAATCAGCTGAGTTGCCGATGGGTTAGTGACCTCGAAGAAGGCCGTGCCGTTGGAGGTGCCCATGATTCCGTACTCACGGCCACTGGGACTTGTGTAGCCCCAGCAATCGTTGCCGGACGAGGCGTTGTCGATTTGGTTCAGGGGAATCCAAGCCTCGAGCGTGACCCCTTGGGAATCAAAACCGGCGCCGGGCATGTTCGTGGTCGTGTTGCCGCCGCCCTGGGTCAAGCTGGGACTGTTGCGCCAAATGGGGCCGCTCACGGGCAGCTTGCGACTCAGAATCTTTGGGTCGTCATCGTGCAAGGCGATGGCGCCTGTGGAAAGCAGTAGGGCACAAGAGGCTAGTAGTAGGCTTCGCATGGGGTTTGGCAGGGTATGAGATGGGGCCGTGGACACGACGTGTGTATGGGGGT
The DNA here is from genome assembly GCA_028823345.1 of Planctomycetota bacterium. GTDB lineage: Bacteria > Planctomycetota > UBA1135 > UBA1135. The sequence continues at coordinate 40,517 of JAPKBR010000017.1, read as the reverse complement.
CCGTGTTCAATTCTATCCCCCAACGGCTAAGGGCGGAGGGCTAAGTCATGTCCGAGCAGCATCCCGGGGCAGGATTCGCAGAAAGGAGGGCAGTGGGGCCCTAGTCTCGAATCGGTGCAACGGGTGCCTGGACCAGATGACCTGGCAGGTCGCGGCCTTCTAGGGCCAAGAGAAAGGCCTCCAGAGCCCCTAGGGCCGCACTATCCAGACGCAGGGGCTGCAGCAATTGTTCCTGATGGTGGCTGCGTAAATCCTGGTCTTCGAGGGTGTTGTAAAAACTCAAGACGCTGCCTAAATCGGGGAATTGCCCCTGGTGGCCGTAAGGGGCCCGGCGGGCGAGGTTCCGAAGGGTCGGAGTGCGGAACTCCCCGAAGGACTCTGATGATTGCACAAGGGCACGCACACGTTTGGCGGCCTCGCCCTCGGGTGCGTCGCTGTACGGGCCGGCCGCGTTGAAGGGACTCTCTTGAACCAAGCGTGCGCCCCGATAGCGACCCGCATCGTCCCGTGGCCCGTCGGGGTGGGTGGGGAGCTGGTTGTTGTGGAATTCCAAGTCGCTCAGGGTGGGGCCCAAGTGGCAAAGGGTACAGCGGCCCGGCCCGAGAAAAATGCGCAGGCCACGCTGTTGTTCTTCGTTAAGCGCTGTGGGATCCCCGCCCGGCAGATCGAGGATGGACCGCACCCAAAGGTCAAAGGGTGAATCTTTCTGTATCAAGAGACGTTCGTAGGCTGCGATGGCCTTGCCTAGTTGGGCGAACAGCGTGTCCACGTCCTTGGGGATTTCGCCGTAAACCTCTTCATGGGCTTGGCGTAGCAAAGGGTCGGAGCGCACTAGGCGAGCGATATCTTGGCGATCCCCGGCCATTTCCACCTCATTTTCCATGGGGCCAAGTGCCTGCATCCAGAGGCTATCCGCGCGACCTCCCCAGCCGAGCCAGCGCTGGTAGGCGGATCCAATCACCGTCGGGGCATGGCGTTCGCCAAGGGCTTTGCCCAGGGCGATGGGACGGGTGTCCGCAAAGCCGTGCTCGGGGTCATGGCAAGTGGCGCAAGAGACTTCCCCATCCCCCGAAAGGCGCTTGTCGAAAAAGAGCCACTGGCCGTAGTGGGCGGCGGCGGGGTTATCCGCAACGCTGTTCGTGGGGTCTGCGGGAAGCGGGGGTAGGGGGCCTAGGTGGCGTAGCAAATCCAAGGGCCAGGGGTCTTCCAGTGCTGTTGCGGGGACCGGTGCCACCGGCGGCTCCGGTTTCTTATCGCAAAGAACCCAGAGCAATCCAAGGACCAAGCAAAGCGAACAGAGAAGAGTGCGGCGCATGGGGTCTAGTACACCTTGAAGGACAGTTGTGCACGCTCGGTCACATGCCCCTGCGTGCGGTCCACGTAGATTTCCCAAAGGCCCGGCATGTGAAATAGGAGCGGCGAGGCATGAATCCATCCGTCTTTCTCTTCCAGCACCGGCGCGATCTTCATGCCGTGGCCGTGCTCGGGCATATCAGCATCTAAGGCGATGTGCTTGAGGGGTTCGGCCAAGGGCTGTCCCTCGTTGTCCAGCAATCGAAAGCGGAGGGAGAAATCCAGGTTCAGGGGAATTGGGTGGGGGCTGGGGATGAGCTCTAAGTGAAAGCCACCTCCGTTAGCATCTGCCTTGAGGGGCAGCGGCTCGTCAGCCGGTTTGGGGTCCGTGGACTCTGAAGTCGGCGGGTCCGCAGCAACCGGTTGCGTTTCCTCGCCGCTGCATGCGCCGAGGGCTAGACATAGGATCCAGATCCAAGTGCTTGCTTTCATCGTTTGTTTCCCCATTCGTCGTAGATCTTCGGTTGCATGGCGGGGCGCACGTGCAGCTTAGAACCAAAGGCGCGCACGAATTCTCCCTCGGTGGTGAAGACCATACAGCGGTGGTTGCCATGGTCCACAACACTGATGTTTCCATCCTTGCCGATCGATAAACCCCGCGGTCCTAGGAGGCCTTCGGGGCCCAGGCCTTCCTTGCCTATGGACAGGTCCATGGCTCCCAGGGAATTAAAACGCAACACCCGATTTGCCGCTCGGTCGCTGACGAAAATGCGCCACTCTTGGTCGCAACAAATACCGTCTGGGCTTTGCAAAGCCCCGGCTCCGCGGCTGCCGCGGCTCTCTCCGCTGTCTGGGTCGAAACCTAGAATACGGCCCTGCCAGGCATCACTGATCCAAAGGATGCCCTTGGGGTCAAAACACAGGTCCATGGGTTTCAACAGGACCCCGGCGCCCAACACTTTGACGCAGGTTTGGGTCTCATCGATCACCAGCACGCAGCGATTGGCGCGGTCGATTACGTAGGTCTTGCCTTCTCGCCGACAGATCGCAGTGGGCCGTGGGTCGTGAAAAACTGAAACCCCACCCAGATTGCGCTTGAGGGCCCCGAGGTTCACTCGCCGCACCCAGGCTGCTGCACCCAAGTGTTGGTTGAGGGGTGCTTGGGGGTCGATGCGCAAGAGAACTTGGTCGAGGGTTCCTGCCGTAGGGTCGCTGACCCAAGCCGTGCGTTGTTCAATGTCGAGCCAAATGCCCTCTGGTTGAATCCAACGGCCAAGGGCTCTTCCCCGCCGTCCAAAACTGGTCAGCTCGATGGGCGCCTCATCCCGGCGCGTGTCGTGCAAGAGAACCGAATGGGTTTCGGGTTCCACCAGCAACATCCACTGGCCGCTAGCGCGAACCGCTGGGCCGTAGTGCGCTGAAGCTTGGGGTGTGACGCGGCGCAAGGGATCGACTGTTGGCTCGGCTCCCATGGCGCGGCTGAAGATCTGCACCCGCCCGTCGAGTGGTTCGGCAACAGCCAATCGCGTGCCATCGGCGGAGACCGCAATTGCGCTGGGGTAGTGCAAGAGTCCCTTGCCCTCCCGCGGCCGAAGGGCATGCAGGCCCACGGTGTAAAGCAAATCGCCCCCTTCCGTGTGCACGCTGATGCGATGGTTGTCCCGGTCAGCCACAAAAACCCGGTGATTCCACCAGGCAATTCCAGAAGGCGCGGCCAAGAGTCCGCGGAATGCGCCGTAGTCCCCGAAACCGCCTATGTGATTTCCGTCGGGATCAAAGTGCTCGACCCTGGCGCGGGCCGCGTCCGATACCCAGGTGCCCCCTTCGTCGTCCAGGCAAACCCCCGTGGGTTCTCCCAGCAAACCCACACCCAGTTCCAAGCGCTTGCTGCCCTGGAACAATATCACGCGGCCACCGAGTGGATCGGCAATCACCAGCCGCCCATTTTTCGCGTCCAGGGCGCCGGGTTCGCAAAGACCCTCGGGCCCCTGCAGGACTGTGTCCGCTTCGTCCCAGGCCTCCACCGCAATTCCAAGGACCCGCCGTTGGGCCGGGTCGCTCACGTAAAGCCGCGTATCCACCGCGACTCCCCGGGGATTCAGCCAAGGGGCAGAGTTTTCCAGTTGCCGGCTTGGCTTACCGGAAGGCCCAAAGAGTGAGAGGCGGTTCCCGTCGGCTTCCACAACCCAAAGGGATCCGCCCTCGGTGTAGTCCAGGGCGATGGGGCCCCTTAGATCGGAAATCGTGTGCAGCCAGGCTCCCAAGTGGGTCGCTTCTCCGTCCTGTCCAAGGGCCGGGAAGGCCAGGGGAATGCCGAGGAAAAGAGTCAGCCAGAGCCGAAAGCGTTTGGGTTGGGGGCGGGGCTGCTTCACGGTCCCTATTGTGCCCTCGGGACGGGGGTTCACAAGGGTTCGGGCCGCTCCAAGAAGAAGTTTCAAGAGAAGCGTGATTCGAGCCACTCGGTTCTCTAGTTTTGGGGGCACATGGAGGTTCCCACGAACGATCAAGTCACCCAGGTTGTGCGCCGCTGGTCGCGCAATACGACTTTGGCCGAACTCCAGGAGCGCGGAGTCGAGACCGTGCGGACGGTCAGAATGAGCCGGGTGGCGGGTTTGATCGAAAAGGCGGTGAACCGCGCCTTGCTAGAACGAACCTTGGGGGACCCTTCCGATCTTGGGGATGCCTTCTCCCGTTCGGCCCGGGATGCGTTTGTGAAACTGGTGCAAGAGCAAGCCGAAGGGGATTCCGTGATCGGGGTGCCCGAGGAAGCTCCCACGCTCACAAGCGGATCCATGGACGGCACAGCTGGCACGGCCCTTGAACGCCTCAAGCGTGATCTGCGCGAGCGCCGTCGGGTCCTAGGGGAAGAGCAAAAACGCTTGGCCCAAGATGTGCGCGTACCGGGTCCGGGAGATCGCGAATTGGAAGTCACCTTGACCAGGCTCTTTGGGGCTTGGGGAGGCAATCCAGAAAAACCCTCGGCTCTTGAGAGCGAAGTGATGCGCGTGGGCGTTGCGGCTTTGCAGCGCGAGCGTCAACGGGGCCAGCAGGCTTTGCTGGACGAGAACCGGCGTATCGTCGATCGCCTTGAACAACGGGTGCGCAAACTCTCGCGCACTCTTGAGGAAACCCGTGGGGAACTAGAACTGGCCCTCGAAAAGCCAGTGGACGAAATAGGGAACGGCTATCTGCCTCGCGGCATTCAGGCTTTACCGCCACCCGAGGCCCCTAACAAACAGAAGAAAGCGCTCCTGTCAGCGATTTTTGAGGCCAATGTGCAATTGCGCGCTGCCCTCGACACTTGAGCCGGTTCTTAGGCTAGTGGTTTAGCGCCGAAAGATCGGCAGCAGTCCCTCGGGCACGGACAGGAACAAACAGTTCATCGCCGTAGCATAGGTGGCGCCATAGCGCCCAGTGATCGTCTCCCCACGCCCGTCCTGGCGGATGTCTTCCCAGCCACCGTCCGAACGCTGGTCAGAGATGGTCAGCAAAACCTCGGTCTTGGCCCAACGCTTGAACTGTCTTGTATCGGGGTGTTGCCAGAGGGCTTGTGCCAAATATAGGCGCTCGTAGTAGGGGAACGCCGGGCTGCGGTCTGCGCCTTGGCCGGGCTTGATCAGTTTGCGCCCCTCGAGCTTGCGCCAAATCGAGTCATAGCCCTTGTCGATGACTTGTCCCTCGTACGTGCCCGTGGCATGTAAGGTGGCGAGGCAGGCGGCGGTGAGTGCCACTGATGTTTGTGGGTGAGCCTGGGAGTAACGAAAGCCACCGGTTTCATCCTGCAGTTTCTTGACGTACTCCACCGCTTGACTGATGACCTTGGGCTTGATTCGCAGGCCCGCATTGCGCGCACCGCGCAGGGCCTGAACCAGGCAAACCGTGACCGAGCCCTCCTGTTCTGCTGTGCGTCCGGGGCCGTAGTACCAACCGCCATCGGGACCCTGCATCCCCTCGATGTGGTGCACCGCTCTGGCGAGGGCCTGGCCGATGCGCTTGCCTAGGGGGCTACGCGGTGAGAGGGAGTGGGCCTGGGACAGGGCTAGGGTTGCAAGTCCGTGGCCGTGGGCCCGGGATTGGCGGTCCTCTGCGGCGCTGATCCAGCCGGGGTTAGCCTCGGTGATCGGGGCTTGGTGGGTCAAGAGGTACTCGAGGGCGCGCACCAATTGCGCTGCGTGAGGCCCCCGGGTTGGAGTCGATCCTCCGGCCATATAGGCCAAAGCGCCGAGGGCGGTGACGCCGATGGGGGATTCCTGTTCCCCGTGGGGTACGGGTAGGGAGCCATCACGCACCAGTGCTTGGCGCGCAGCCAAGAAGTCGAGGCCCCGGGTGATGCTGGCGCGAATCTCGGCCTGGGCCTTTTGCTTTTGCCCCTGGGGCGGATCCTGGTGGGCGCCCGAGGCGGATGGGAGCAGTCGAAGGTCCAGGGAATGGAACTGGGGAAGGACGCCCTGTTCAGGGGCGTCATCCATGGGCGAGCCAGTCCCAAGGGCGGGGATCAGGATCAGTAAACCGAGGACGCGCAGGAGGCGCGAAGGGAACCTCTCGGCGGATGAGGTTTGTTCCAGATGGAAGGGATCAGGCAAGGTCATGGAAGGCCCCATAGTACTGCACCTGGCTGAGGTTTCCCCCTAGGTCTCCGGGCTGCAATTCCACGGCCATCAAGACCCCCGGGAGGCCCTTACCAGTCCTAGTGATTGTCGTGCTCGTTGAGGCGGCGGTAGTAGGAGTCAATCCAGTCCCGATAACGGGCTGGCATGTCTCCCTGTCCTTCGGCGCGGAAGATATCGCGCAAGTGAATCGGCAGGTTGCCCCAGATTTCCACATCGCTACCCGGGCGCTGGGCCGCTCCGCGCTCGCCCTCAGCAGCCTGGTCACCGTGGTCCTTGATGCCGCCCGGTTGATCCGGTTGGCTGCTCTTGGGCTCACCGTTTTCGGAGGGTTGATCGCTGGGTTTCTTTTGGTCTTGGCCTTCGCCTTCACCTTCCCGTGGCTCTTCGGCACCGTCTTTTTTCTGACCGGTTTCCCCTTGGCTTTGGGCTTGGCTGCTGCTTGGTTTTCCGGAGGGCGAACTGCCCTCACCGCTCATGGAGCCGCTTCAGGTGCCGCCGTTCTCGGCAGCGATTTTCAGGATCTCGTCAATGGCTGAGAGAATCTGAGCACCCTCTTTTTGGGATGCGTCGAGCAGGCTGGAAAGGGCGGCGCGGGAGGAGTCGGAATTAGCATCCGCGTCCTGGCCCAGGTCGTCGAGGCCTGAGTTCTTGACTTGATCCAACGCGCTGAGGTCTCCCTTGCTGGCACTGAAGAGCCACTCGGTACTGCGATTCATGCGTTGTTCGACCTCTTGGAACAGTCGTGTCATGCGCGCGGCATCGGACTCGGGTTGTTCCTGGAAGGGGTTGATCACCACCGGCTTGTCATCCGATTGTTCGATCTCCTGAGCTTGAACCTGAAACAGCAGCAGACTGGCGGCGATGCCGCTCAGGGCGATGCTGCGCACGTTGGGGTGGGGTGTGATTCTCATTGCTTTGATTCCTAAGAGTCGGTTCTCGTAGTATCGGCTCAGGGCTGGTCTTGAATCCAACTGGATTCATTATAGCACGTTTGCTGAATACTGTCCTAGTCCGGATCTGGTACGCCCAGACGGCGGCGGAAGTACTGGAATAGCTCTCCAACCCTGCGATGTTGATAGGCCAAACGGGTCAACTCCTCAAGTAGGAGGGGGTTGAGCTCCGCGTCAGGGTCCGTCAGTTCGGGGTGCAGGGCTTGAATCTGGGCGAGGCGTTCCAATACGCCCTCTTCGAGCTTCTTCAATAGACGCAATTCGGCCGCATCTGGCACCAGGGGCTGTTCGGTTTGATCATCATCCTGGGGCTCCTCTTCCTGCTCCTGCTGCTGCTGCTCTTCTTCGCGGCGCTCCATTTCGTCCTCAAGAGCTTCCGCCAGCCAGGCCAGGGATTGCAGGACGTCTTCCTGAACGGCTTGCAATCGGTCGCCCGATTGGTAGCCCCCCGCTTCGCCCATGTCGCGCACGATGCGCGTCAGGTCATTTTCAATGTTGCGCACGATTTCGTGAAAGACCAGCACGCCCTCCTCTTCGAGGGCGTCTGCAACTTTCTTGGCCCGTGCGGCCACCGCGTCTTCTTCCCGAGCGATGGAGCGCAGGGTGATGCGTGTGCGGCGGGAGACGTTGGCCGATCCTGCGCGGGCCGTGTGTGCCTCTTGGGTCGCCTTGATTTGTTCCAGGTGCGAGACTTGCATCGCTTCAACCTCGGACTTGATTTGGAAGAGCAGCTCTTCCTGGCGTAGGCGTTGGTACTGCTCCTCTTCCTCTTCCAACTCACGCAGGGCTTGCTCGAGGTCTCTCTTGGTTTCCGCTTCCTGTTCTTCGGCGTCCTCCAACCCCCCGGATTCCTCCTCGGGGCTTTCGCCCTCCTGACCGGCGGGTGGGGGACTTTGGGAACCGGAGGCTTGGCTCAAGGACTGGCTGGCCTTCTGCGCGTTCTTGGCTGCGCTTTCGAGGGCTTCATTGGAGGCGGCTTCGTTGCGCTCCTGGTTTCGCAGGGCAAGGTCGAGCATCTCCTGGCGTAGTTTCTCTTGCTCGGCGGCAAGTTCAGCAGCGGCCTGCTGACCCTCGGGCGATGAGGGCTGCGTTCCCTGGCCCGCACTCTCTTGGGCTTCGTTCAAGGCGTCGATCGCTTCCCGTTGTTGTTCTGCTGCCGCTTGGCTCTGGCCTGGGGTGGAGAGGGACTCGGCAGCTTTCTGCATAGCCTGCTTGGCTTGTTCCATGGCCGCTTGCACCGCATCTTGAGCCGCCTCTCCTAAGCTCGCGGTCTCGCTGTCCTTGGCCGCTTCTTCCAAGTCTTGGGCCAAGCCTGCTTGCTCTTCGGAAAGGGCCTGGCGCTGGTTCTCTTCGCCGTTGCCCGCGGCCGCTTGGGCGATGGCTTCATCGAGGGCTTGCAGTGCTTGACGCATTTCATCCGCGGCCTCTTGCGCCGCTTGCTGGGCCTCTTGTTGGGATTGGGAACCGGTGGCGGAGGCGGCCTGCTGTTGGGCTTGGGCTCCGCGTTCGAGGGCCTTGGATGCTTGGCTTGCGCTGGACTTGGTATCGGCCTGCTGGCCGGGGCTGTCGGCCATTCGTTCGAGGTCAGAGGCCAACACTTGGGAGCGCTCTTGGCCTTCTTCTTGGCTGGCTTTAATCGCATCGCCCATGCGGGATTGGGCGTGCAGGCCCTCGTCCACTCCGCGGGCTGCCCGCTGGGTTTCCGCTCGGCTGCGGTCGGGGTCGGTGGCCTCTTGGGCTTGGCGCAGGGCTTCGGCGATTCGTTCAGCGGCGGCGCCTGTGGTGGTTTCCTCCTTGGCGAGTTCCTTGGCTGCTTGCAGGGCTTCGGCCCGGGCGGTTTGAGCGGCGTCTAGCGCTTCGCTTGCGGCCTGGGCTAGTTGTTGGGCCTGGGCTTCAGCGGCGGCCTGGGCAGCGGCTTGTTGCTTCTCGTCGGTTGCGGCGCGCATTTGCTCTGCCACTTCCCCGAGTGCTTTTGCAGCGGCTTCAAGGAGCTTGTCACCTGAGGCTTCGGCTTGGCGGCCTTTGCGGGCGGCTTCTTCCGCCAGGGATGCGGCGCTGGCCTCGGTGTCCTCGGCCTTGGCTGCTGCGGCTAGGGAGTCGGCGCTTTCGCCCAGGTTCATGGCTTGTTCTTCTGCTGTGCGGGCCGCTTCGAGGGCCGGGCGCAGATTTTCTAGGCGTTCCCCATCGTCGGGGGACCAGGCCTGGAGAGCTTTCACAGCCAAGTCCTGGTCCGTGAGCATCTCGACCAGCCGCGAGCGCATTTGTTCCAGGTCAAAGGTCCCTGATTCCCGGGCCAATTGCTCAGAACGTCGCAAGAGGTCGCGCTGTTGTTCGCTGATCTGTTCGAGGGCCGCGTCGAGGGCTCGGTGCTCGGGGGTCTTGGATGCTTCGCGCAGGGCGGCGGTGCGCTCCTGCAGGCCAGATTCCTTCTGGCTGAGTTCCCCAAGTGCTGCCTTGAGCTCCTTGAGCTGCGCGAGTTCTTCTTCGAGGGTGTCCAGGGAGCGACGGTCCAACAGGATCTCCAAGAGGCGCATCAACCGGGCTTCCACCGCCCGTTGGCGTTCGAGAGCGCTCATGGTGCGGCCGTCGGTCAGATCGTTCTCGGATGAGTCGATCAATTCCCCAAGGGTGCGGCCGTCGGTTTCACCCGGGCGTAGATCCAGGTCCTTGAGGGCATCACGCAAGAGGCTTGCCGCATGGACCCGGCCTTCGGACTCCAAGCGATCAGCTAAGGCGCCCATGGTTTCCCGTAGCCGGCGCAGTTGGCGACGGATGAGGGCTTGCTCTTCCGCGAGGGCGGCTTGCTCCCGGGAAATTCCCCCGCTAGAGGGATCATCACCTTGTCGGGGCTGGGCCTCAATGGATTGCAGCCCGTTAGCTCCGAACAACCAGAGGGCGCACAGAACGGGTAGCAGATTCAGCAGGCGGTACAGGCGTGATCGCAGATTCCTCATTTGTTTCCCTCGGCAAATTTCTTGGTGCGTTCGGTCAGGTTCTTCTGTCGGTTGAGAAGGTCCTTGGTCAAGGTCAGGACGCTTTGAAAGTTGTCCCATTCCCCAAGGCGTGTGGTCAGGGCCTCGAGGGCTACGAGCGCAAGATCGAGGGCTTCAATTCCCCGGGCCACCGCGGCTTGGGCAGCGATGGGGTCGTGGGCCGTGCGCGCTTCGGTCAAAGCCGCCGCTGCCTGATCTGCAGAGTCTTCGCTAATGCCAAGGGCAAGGTCCACCAGGGCGAGCAACTCACCGGCGAGCTCGGGCGTGCCCAAGCGCCCAGCGCTGAGTTGTTGGGCCACATCACGCCAGGGGACCGGATCAAAGGTGCGCGCTGCTTGAGCCCCAAGGGCTTTGTGAAGAGCAGTGAGCAGGGGACCGGCTCGCTCGTCCAGTCGGCTATAGACCAAGCCCTCGGCCAAACCCGAAAGGTCGCGCCCGATGCCACGGGTGTCTCCCTGCAATCTGCGGGTGGAGTTCAGCAGGCTGCCGATTTCTTGGTCGGTGGCTACTTCTCCGGTTTCGAGGGCACTCATCAATTGGCCCGCTCGGGTGCGCAGGTTTCGGGTCTCGTGCAATAGGCGTCCCGCGTCTTCTCCGGCCCGCGCTAACCCGTCCTTGACCTTGCGCAGGAAATCGTCGCCGCTGACACAGCGCAGAGTCACCGGGGCACTCATGGCTTGGTGATCCGGGGAGGGGTGAGAATCCCGGGCGACCACCTGCAGAACCGCACTCCAGCCGGGCTCGACTTCCGCGCCGGCGATTTGGGTGAGCTCCAGCAACTCATGGGCCAACACCAGATGTTGACTGTCCATGAAGTTTCCGTCCAGGGGAGCAGTGTCTTGGAAGGTCAATTCCCCTTCCAGGAGGGCCTCTTCCAAATTTTGCGAGTCGCGCACATCGAAGCTCATGTGGTCCACGTGGAAATCGTCTTCCGCACGCACGCGCAGAGGAATCGCGCCTCCTTGCACCACGGACCATTCGTTGCTGCCCGGAGCCAAGAGGATGACCTCTGGCTTGCGGTCAGGGATCACCGCGAGTGCATAGGTCCCCGGGTCCGGATTACTGAGGCCGCGTTCGTCCACGAGTTCCACCTGGAAGTAGCGCTCCACTTCCACATCCAAGCTGCAGCCGAGGGCTGGGCCTTGGGGTGCCTCTCCGGGCAAACTCCAGGGGCGCGGTGTGAGTTCAATCGTGCCCTCTTCCCCGAGCACACGCAGCACTCCGGTTGCCCCGGGGGGATCCGGGCGAATCAACACGTCGATGCGACTGCCCGCAAGAGCTCGCACTTCCGTGCCCAAGACTACCGTGCGTTCCAGCCCCGAGTAACCGGGGGGGGTGACGATGAAAGCCAACTCGCTGATGTCGGGCGGTTCCAGCACTTCCAATTCGATACGCGGCAAGCCACGCTTGTCGTCTCCTCCCGTGATCCAAAGCTGCTCGGAGTTCTGCATGTTGCGCAGACTTGGACGCACGCTCATGGCTCCTGCCGTGCGCACCACGCTGCGGGTCCCGTTGGCGAAGTTCAAGGTGATCGCGTCGGGCACTTCACCCTCGGCGCTGACCAGTAGGGTCACATCGCTGCCCCGGGCGATACGTGCCCTGAGGATTCCAGGGGTGCTTGCATCCACTTCGACTCCCACGGGAAGGGAGAGTTCTACGCTGAGATTCGTGCGTCGGGGCCAGGCCACGTCTTGACCTATGGCGCGGCGCAGGAAGATTGCTCCCAAGGCGGGGTTGCTGAGGAGCAGGGCCGAGGCCAAGGTAGCGGTCAAAAGGCCTAGGCCCAGGCGCTTGCGAGGGCCGCGGGGATCCAGGGCGCGTCCCGTGTCGAGGGTGCCCGCGAGTTCCTCTGCCTCTTGCACGAGGGCTTCCACCAGGGGCCGCGCGGGATCTTGGGTGGAAATTTCGCGCAGGCTTAGGGCGCTGACCAAACGGTCATCGGCTCCTTCATGGCCGCGCTCCAGGAGCATCGCCAAACCGTTGCGGTCCGGGATACGGCGCAGGGCCAAGATGACTTCTCGTCGTAGAAAGAAAAGGGGGATTCCTAGGAGCAGTGCGCCGTGCAGCACGCGCAAGGCGGTGGGCAAGTGCAGAGTGCGGTCGGCGAGATAGGCGAAGCCGAGCCATAGGCCTGCTGCTAACAGGACGCTGCCCAAACCATGTTGCCACACCAGGCCACGCATGCCGCTTCCCAGGCGATTGAGGGCCTGGTCGAGTCGGGGCGTGGCGAGGTCGCCGGGAGATGATTGTGCTTGCATCCGGTTAGCGCTGGAAAATCGGCAGGAAGGAATAGGGAATTTCGAGAATCAGGCAGCCCATTGCCGTTCCGAACAGGGCGCCGGGACCCACCGCATTGGGCCAAGATCCGTCGGGGGCTTGCATGCGGAGTAAGTGTTCCCGCAGCTTGACAAAGTACCGCTGCCAACGGTCGCCGCCCACGGTGTACATGGCTTGCACCCCATAGTAGTGGCCGTACCAATAGAAGTAGTGCCCGCGGCTGCCATACTGCGCGTTGAACATGTCCTCTTCGGCTTCGAGGAACTCGATGCCACGCAGGATCAACTCGTCGGAGTAGATGCCCAAGCCGTGCAGAGCCGTGACTCCCGCAGCGGTTAGGGGAAAACTCGAACGACTGTGGCTTTCCACTTGGTAATGGAAGGTACCTAGCCCAGCTTGGCTGCGGGAGGTGGCCCGCTGCTCCTTGACCGCGGACTCGACCACATAGGCCAGAGCGCGGTCGATGGTGCTACGTGGGACGCGGATCCCGATGTTGCGAGCAGCGCGCAGGGCCAGTACCTGGCACACCACGATGGACATGTCGGACTCGCGGGCTAGGGGCACATAGCGCCAGCCACCTTGACCATTTTGGCTGCGCACGATGAAGTCCACGGCGGTCTGCAGCTTAGCCCGAACATCTTGGCGGTGGGTCATACCGCAGATTTCAGCCAGGAACAGGGTGGCAAAGGCATGACTGTACATACGTGTGCCCGCGTGGGTCACATAGCCGTCCGCTTGCACGCAGTTGAGTACAAAGTTCAGACAGTTCTCAATCACTTCGCCGTATTCGCCGCGGCCAGGAATATGACCTCCCGCAAGGAACGCCATACCCGCCAAGGAAGTCACGCCCACATGACCGCGGCCCACGGCGGTGCTGCGGTAACCGGAATTGAGCTTGTAGCCCACCTCCGCAGCCCAGGATCCGTCGCTGCTTTGGCGCGCGGCCAACCAAGAGAGCCCGCGCTCCACAGCCTCTTCCTGTTCAGGTGTGATCTCCACCAAGGGTCTCTTGGGGGTCGGGCGCCGGGGTTGGTCTTGAGCCGGGGCAATGGTGGCAAGGGCCAAGAGCGTCAAGCTCCATCGAATAGGTGATTTCATCGGTAATACTCGGAGCGTTGATCCATGCAGAACCAAAGTCCGCCATCAAAGGGTAGTGCGTAAGAGCGGGCTAGCATCCCCCGGGGTTGACGATCCATGTCCTGGTACTCAAGGATGCGTCCCGTACTGCTGTCTAATTGAACCAAGACCGGAAGATTCCCAGCGCGCGGGTCTTCGCCCGTGCGCGCCATGACGAGGGCGACGCGACTTTGACCCCAGATCGGGGGCATGGTTTGGGTGCCGCGAATTGCGTGTAGACCCAGGGGCAACGGGGTACTCCAGCGTCGGCCTCCTTCCAGGTCCATGGCGATCACCCGTCGCTGGCCGGGGTCCGCCATGAGGACCAAGGGTTGCTCCAGTTCGAGGGCCTGCTGGCGCTGGATGCCAATCAAGTTGCCCCGGGCGGGGATGCGGGCTACGGGGCTGGGGTCGAGGGTTCCACGGTCCGGGAAGAGCTCGCAAATGGTGCTCTCGCTCTGGCTGCCATCACGTTGCACCAAGACCAGCCAGGTGCGTCCTTTCGAGTGCAGCAGATTGACCGCTTCCCTTTCATTATCTGGCTCGGAGAGGTTGATACTCCAAAGCTCCTTGCTGGTGGAAAGGTCAAAGGCGGTGATTTTGTTGTCCCGGGGTGTGCCCAGGCGCGAGAGGGGAACCAGGATCAAAACCCCATCGCGCACAAAGGCTGCTTTCTGTTCCGCCGCGTGGGTGCGAGGCACGATGAACGAAGCACTGAGCCGCCCGCTGAAAAGATCCAGGACCAAGGCTCGTCCGCGGCCTTCAGGCCAGAGGATTACATGGCGCTCCCCGAGAGTGGGGGGGGTGCGCGACATGCGTTGCTTGCTCCAACGCCAGAGCTCTGCACCGGTGTGGGCTTCGAGGGCCATGACACTTTGGGTGAAGCCGCGATCCGCGCTGACGATCACCAAGCCATTGGTACTTTGCACGGAAGTAAAGGTGTCCATGCTTGGAGGTGTATACCAAAGGACCTTGCCCGTGTGCAGGTTGAGGGTTTCGATGCGGCCGGGCAGGGCCAAGTGCAAAAGGTCACCGGTTACGCAGCTGCGGCTGGGTTCCTTGGACAGGCGCGCGCGACCTTGGACCGGGTGGCTCCAAACCGGATCGGGGCCGTCCCGGTAGCCTGCGATCTGGGTGGGTCGGGCCAAAACCAAGGTGGGCTTGGCGTTGGACGGACCGAGAACTCGGGCGATTTCCGTGGCCATGTCCGGAGTCGTGCTGCGCGCAGTTAAGTCGCCGCTCAGTTCAGGGGTGGGCACAACCCTGGGGAGAGTGACTTCGGTGTTCCATCGTTGGGCCAGTTGACTGATGGTGCTCGGCTGGCCGTCGAGATCGTCCATGGGACGGTCGGGATCTTCCAGGGCAAGGCGCTTGAGCAAGCCCGCCGGGAATTTGCGGTTGCCCAGTTCGGAAGCCAAGGCACAGAGGCGCAGCATCTGCGAAAGGGTCTCGTCCGCTAGATCTTGCACACGCCAGCCATCCGGAAGGGGCGTCAGGCAAAAGCTTGCCGCCATGGTCAAGTTGCCGTTGCTGAGCGCATGTTCGAAGTGCAGATCAAGGGCAGTGATTGCGGCCTGGGTGAAAGGCCAGCGCTGGGGGATCGAGTCGAGTTCCTTGAAGTCGGGATTGAGCTTTGCTCGGGCCAACTCTTGTTGCGCTTGCTCTTCGATAGCGGGATCCAATTGCCAGCCGTGGTTCTGCAGTCCTTCCTGCAGGAGAGCCCGGGCCCATTGCCAGGTATGGGTGACTCGCGTACCGGGGCGTTCTTCAAGACCAATGGAAAAGGGCTCGTCCCGTCGTTCCTGCAGTACCCGGTAGAGTTCCGCTTGGGCTTTGGGCGCGTTTTTAGTCTTGTCCGCCGCAAGCCATACCCGCACCCTTTCCGCATGCACATACATGGCCACGGACACCATCGCCCGTTCATGGCTGATTTTGTCCGCGGGCGTGGTTTCAAGGGGTTGCAGTCGTTGGGACCAGAGAGGTTGGCTCGGGCGTTCATTCAGGACCGCGCAGAGCACTTGCTCATCGGCACTGTAGGTCAGCATGTCGGTCAGGATCGTGGCCCGCAGGCTTTCGTCTCGGCCCCGCAGGACCTCTTGCAGGTGCAGACGCGTGGAGGCCGCATGTTCTTCATCCGGGGCAATCGCGAGGGCCTGGCGCAGGGCTAGTTGTGCTTGGCTCATGTTCATCGCCGCCCGGGCGAGGTTCGAGCGACTGTGGTAAAGCTGATAGAGAATCAGGTTGGCTTCCTTGGTGGAGTTACCCTTGATCGTCACGGGGGCGAGCATCGTTTCCGCTTCTTCAAGGCACCGATCCGCTTCGCTCAAGTCCCGTGCATCCTGGCGGTGTGCAATGATTGACTCTGCTCGGCTCACCAAGAGTTGCCCCAGCCGTGTGCGAGGTATGTGTTGTTCGGGAGCTGCACTGACCAGGTCCCTGGCGCGGGTTAAAAGGTCACTCCACTCAAAGTAACCGCGCACTCCGCGGGCATGGGTGATGAAGAACAAGCCCTCTTCCACCAACAGATTGCCATCATTGGGCCACTGCAAAATTCCCGTGCGGCGGCCCGTGCGGGCGTCGAGTTCCACCAACTCGCGGGTGTCGGGCACCAAAATCGTAGAGCCTGTGATCAAGGGCTGGGCGACCACGGCGCCGAGTGACTTTGTAGGTCCCGGCGGGAAAGCCCAGGCCAGGCGGCCCGGTGCGCGCATCCTAAGGCCCCCCGCGGGTGCCTCAAAAGCTGCCACCCGGCGACCCCCGAGGATGACACGCCCTTCGCTGACGCCGACGAGGTGATTGAGTACCCCCTTGCCCCTCAGGCTGTCGACCGCCTGGCAAAGCAGGGCGTTGGACATGGTCCACCTTGGCTTGCCGGACTCCAGGTCCAAGCAAATCAGATCCGGGCTGTCGAAAGGTGTCGCCAGCAAGAGATCCTCGCTCAAGACAGGAGGCACATTGCGCCAGACCGAGCTCATGCGACCTCCCTGCTGCCAACGACCCGAGGTCATCTGCACCTGATCATAGGATGTCACCCAATAGGGCGTACCGCTGAACAGATCCAAGGCAGCGATGACACCCAATTGAGTTTGGGCATAGATCCTTCCGTCCCTGTGCACAAGTGGAGGCGCGACGAATTCCTTGAGCGCGCGCCCAAACATGTTGAGTTCTCGTTGGCCAGTGATCAGGGGGGTCTTCCAAATCAACTCACCCGTCTGTATGTGATAGCAAGCGACGTTGAGTTCAATGCGTCCGCGAGTCCGCACGCACTGCACCAACACATGGGATCCCACCACGAGGGGCGGGCTGCCGATGGTGAAGCGCTCTGCATAGGTGCCCGAATCTCCATCCCAACCGCCCTTCGGGAAGTGGTCCCAAAGGCGCTCGCCGGTTTCTAGATCAAATGCGGCCAAGCGCCGCTCGGGCAAGACCTGGATGATCTCTAGGTCGTTGTAGTGCTGTTCCGGCTCGACCTCGAAGGGCAATTGAAATGTGCTGACTACGGTGCTTTCATTGGCAGCCGGAGAAACGTAGCGCTCTTTATTGTCCACGGCCTCGCTGAAGCGCCGGTTCGAGTAACTGCTGGATTCGATTTCGTTCCAACCGGGCAGTTGCTCCACCAGAGGCGTTCGCCCGCTGCGCCACTCCAGGTCTCCGTTCTCCGCATGGGAACAAAACAGCTCACGACTTGTGCTGACCAACAGGTGATCGCCCACACGAATGGGAAAGAAACGTAACCGCCCCTCGCGGGAGGCGTGGAAGGGATTGGGGGGCAAGCTCAAGCGGTTGGGCCAACCCTCCGGTTCGTTGCCGAATGCACGGCCTCCAAAGGGCTCCCCATGGATCGCGGAGAGGCCTCGCTGGGTGGGCACCCGGGATGCCGGATCCCAAACCTCAAGCCGTCGGTTCAGGGCGGACCAAAGGGGATCGGTCGGGCCACGCTCTGCAGCAAGTTGGGCCAATTGATCAAGATCGACGGCGGGAAAGAGGACCTGGGCCGTGCGGCTCCAAGCGGCCCGAGCCAAATGGGGTCGACCGGCTTCGTATTCCACATCGCCCACCGCCAACCAGGCCCGGGCAGCGGCTGAAGTCAAAGGCCAACGGCGGGCCAGTTGAACCAGGGCGGCGTGATCCCCTTGGGCCGCCAGAGCGAGGGCCCGGGAGAGGGATCGGTTCGCTTCTGCCTGGTGCCGCTGACGGTACAACTCCAGGGCAGAGGGGGGGGCGCTGGCCAAAAGACCCAAGGCCCAACGATCGACCCCCACAAAACGTAAGCTGTCGTCCTTCCCCGAATTCATGCGAAGGGGATCAGGAGCCTCCGTCAACTTGATGATCGCGGTGGGGTGGTCTTCCCGCAAGCGTTGCATCTCGGCCAAGCCTTCGCTAAATCGTTTCGCAGCGAAGTGCTCTTCCACCTGCTCGGCCATGGCCCGCGCCATTTGGGTGTCATAGAGGTGAAAGGCATGGTCCATGTCTTTCTCCCCCAGGACCTGGGTGAGGGCCGGGGGTAGCAGCAGGAACAGCGCGACCCACGGCAAGAGCCGCAGGTGAAGGCGCCGCGCCAGCAAGCCCCCGTGGGGGCCGGTGCTTGGACGTGAAAGCATGGGTGCTTGGATTTTTGGGACAGGGAGCGCGGTGCGCAGCCTGTGTTCAGATTAGCGGCCGTGTCAGATCAACTCATGGCGCTTGCGCAGGATCCACTCAAGGGTCAAGAGTGCCAGGACTGCCAGCAGGGTGCTCCAGCGGTCCCAGGCGTCGCTCAATTCCTTGGAAATTGGCTCCCGGCGTTCTTGGCCCCCGGGCAGGGCGTTGAGCAGAGGTCCCAGATCACCGGCCGCCACTGCAACGCCGCCCGTGCGTTGGGCCAGGGCCAAGAGGTTCGGAGCATCGGGGGAAGGGTCGCTGTTCTCTCGGCTGGGAAGGACCACATCGAATTGGGTGCTGGCCAGATGCTTTCCACTCTCTTCGATCCAAGCACGCCAACTGCCCGCGCGCCCCGCGTCTTGGCTGGTGCGGAAGACTCCTGGACGGGCCGGGTCAGCGTCCAGCACTAGGGTGCTGCGGCGTCCATCAGGATCCTCCAACTGCACCTCTTGGCTGTCCGCTTCCAAGGGTTGGAAATCCTCGTTTTGAATGCGGGCTTCCAAAGTCACTCGTTCGTCGAGGCCGTACTCCGGTTCGAGGGAATCCAGTTGGAAGCGTCGATCCCCACCTTTCAAGCGACCGATGGCCAACCAGCGAATGACGTTGCGCCAAAAGCGTTCGTGGTAACGGTGCTCGTAACGGAATTGCCAACGGTGGGTGGAGTCGAGCCCCAAGAACAGGGAGCGCCCGGCCGGGTGGTAACCCGCCACCAACAGGGGATCCCGTTCGCCGCTGCCCGAGAGGGAAGCGGAGGGGTGCCGCAGGAGAACCTGGGCTCCGGGCTTAGGACCGCGCACGGGGAAGTGCCAGTAAAACCCGCGCAGGCCATCAGGGCCTTCCCACAATTGCTGGTTGACCTGTGGGTCCTGGTGCAAGCGCACGATCTGGTGCGGATCTCCGGGCTGCTCTAGGGTCGGCCACTTTTCCACGCTGGTGTCCACTTCGAATGCGAGGGCTCCAGTGGGGTCGAGTATCACGGGCAAGAGTTGCGCGAACTCCGTGCCCGCCACGGCTTTGGGCATGTCGTATTCACCGGCGATGACGCACAGGCCGCCGCCTTCTTCGACAAAGTCCGTCAAGCTGGCGACGAATTCTTCTCCCAGTGCTGGGTTTGCCGAAATCGCCCAGGGGTTCAAATCTCCCAGGATGACCACGTCATAGGAATCGAGCAAAACTTGGCGGTCGGTGGGAACGCGAGTCAGTCGGTCCATGCCGCGGGTTGCTTCCTGGGGAAAGTCTGGGGTGGCCGAAAGCAAAAAGAGCTGGGCCTCAATGCGCTCGTCTGCACGCAACAGCATGTCCTTCAATTGGCGGTATTCCCAGCGGGGATAGCCGTCCACGTAGAGCACACGAATGCGCTCTGGGTTGATGCGCACCGTGGCACTGACTTGGTTGTCGTCCACCATGCGCTCATCAGGCAGGGGTGGCACGCTGATACGGAAGCGGCGTTCGCTGGCTCCGGAACCCGTGCGTTGGCCTTCCGCCACCAGGGTCACCCGCTGTCCCTCGTTGCTGACCTGCACGCGCACCTGATCGAGGGTTCGTCCGGGGCCATCCCCGTCGATCTCCTCCAGCAGCACTTCGATGGATTCCGCTTCGAGCACACCGCGACCGCGCACACGCACGGTGATGCCGATCTCGTCCTCTTCCAGCACGGAGCTGGGGACTTCCACTAGCTCCAAGATGAGGTTGCGCTCGGGCCGTGTGTCACCGATCACGATGGTGTGTACGGGGATGCCCGCCAGGCGAGCTTCTTGGGCCGCATCAAGGGTTGCCAGCCCGCCATTCGAGCGTCCATCGCTGAGCACGATCATGCCTGTCACATGACGGCCGCGGGCACCGGCGAGGGCACTGGTCAGTGCATCCCCCAGGTGGGTGGCCGCGCCGCGCCCCGTGAGGGTCTTAGGTTCCGCGAGGGGTTCAGATCTTTGGGCGAAGCGCATGAGGCGCGTTTCATAGCCCTGTTGCTGAAGGTGTGTTGCCAGGGGCCCCTGCAAAAGTTGCGCGGCAATTTCAGCCCGGGTGAATTCTCCAGGTGCGGCACCCAAGAGAGCCTCAAGGGCGAGAGTCGCATTCCCGTCACCGGTGTATGCATCTCGGCGGCTCATGCTTGCGGAATCATCCGCGAGCACCAAAATCTCGGCGGGGGAAATGCGCTCTTGGGAACGAACTTCCACGGGCCGCGCCAGGATCGCCAGGAGCCCCAAGAGGGACAGCCAACGCAGACCCACAAGGGTCGCGCGCATTCCCGGGCGTAGGCGCTCCGAGCGATAGGCGGAATAGGCAATGCCAAAGGAAATGGGCAGGATGAGCAGCACCACGATCCATCCCGCAGGAAGTTCAAGCAAACGCCAGGATGTGTCGAGCGCTTCACCTTCTTGGGTAGGTGTCCAAAGGGCAATCATGCGAGGCGCCCCCTGCGTCGTCCAAGTCGTGCGCCCCATAGGGACTCGCACACAAGGAACACGAGACAAATCCAAGCGATGATGCGCCACAATTCGCCTTCCCGTTGGTCACCGGCTTGGGTGCTCGCACTCCCGTCCACGAGGGGCGAGCTGACTGTCAGGTTGGGGTGCAAAGTGCTAATGCGTTCCGCGCCGAGGCGCACCAAGTTGGACTCGGCGGGGTCCATGGCAATTGCAAAGGGAATCGGGGGGCTGTCTTCGGTGCGCAAGGTGTAGAGGCCCACCCGTCGGGTGTCGTTGCTCGCGGGTCGCGGCAAGGCGAACCTCCCGTCTGCAGTGGGGGTCGGCTCGCCTGACAAGGTGCGGCTGCTTCCGTCCGGTCGCAGCAACATCGGTTGGCGCGGGAACAGCTTGGTTTCCAGGGTTGGAGAGTCACCGGGCAAGGCGCTGAGTTCCGCAGCATCACGGCGTCCCGCATAGCGCACCCACTCCACCACAAGGGGCACCATAGCTGGAGCCAATTGGGGCAAGGGTGTCCAGGAGCGACCGATGGTGGTGGTCCAAAGGAAGGTACGTCCCGCGGACCAGGGGCGTTCGATCAACAGAGGACTGGCTGCATCGTCATCCAAGCTGGCCAACACCCGCGCATCCCCTAGGGGGCGCACCCCCAGGAAATCGTCGATGGGAACCTCCGTCAACAATCTGCGGTGGCGCTCGCTGGCGAAGAATTCCAAGATAGGACTGGTGGCGTCGAACTCCTTGACCCGGTAGTAGCTTTCGCGGCGTGGGCTTGAGACCCGGCGGATCGGTTCAGCGGGCAAGAGCCCGCTGCCATCCATACGGAACATGCGTTCGCGCAGGCTTTCCAGGTCAGCCATTTGCTCGCCGCAGCTGATGATCAGGCTGGCACCTTCGCCCACGCGCTTTTCCAGGGCGCTGACCGCAGTCACTGAAATCGTACCCACATCCGCCAGCCAGATTACATGGAAGTCGGCCAGGTTGATCTCGCCTCCGGCAAAGGCATTCGTGCTGACTTCTTCCACTTCGAAGGGGCTGGGGCGGCCGTCTCCACGGGGAGCCTCGAGGGCCAAGATCAAGAAGCCGGCCTCGTCCTCGATCAAGTCGTCGGATTGGGACCCGTTGACCACCAGTACCCGGGTGGGGGGCGGCAGCACGATGACCCCATGGCGGCGGTCGTCCAGGGAAAAGGCATCTCCGTCCACCTCTGCCAAGAAAGTGTGCGCGCCAGGTTCGTTGAAGGTGAATGGGAAGCGAGCATCCACATGACCGCGGGCGGGCAGGTTGACCCGCTGGGAAGGCAAGCGGTTCCCGTCTACGGTCAAGGCCACGCGCAGTTGCGCGCGGGGTTCGGTGGAGTGGCTCTTGAGGCGCACGAGGATCTCTGTGGGACTGCTGGTTTGGGCTTGGGCGTTCAACAAAGAGATGCTTTCAAGAGCACTGTTGTTTGCCAGCAACTCACCCCCGGTCAAGTCCTGCACCAGCACGGTCACGCCGAGCTTTTCCAGGGCACTCAGACTCTCCGCCAGTGCCGGGCGCAGGCTGTCAGAGTCAGCCTTCAGGAAAAGGTCCCGTTGACTGTCGCAGAAGACGTGCACTTCCATCGTGCTCGTGCCGCTCTCCCCGGCATTTTCACGGGCTAGGCGCAGGGCCTCGTTCATGGCACCGGTCAGGTTTGCTCGCTCGTCCGTAGGCGAGCCCCCGCCCTCCTCCGTATGACCCAGGGTGGGCAGCACCAGGAGCGCTTTTTCGGGGCTTGGCCAGGAAACCAGCCGGGGCTCGGATCCCGCGAGGATTACGTGCAATCGGTCGCCGTTCGTACCATCCAATTCTGATGCAAGGCCCAGGGCCCCTGCGCGTAGGGCGTCAAAGGTCGTGCCCGCACCCATTCGTAAACCGGTGGAAGCGGAACCATCCAGAATCAGGACCACGTCCCGGGCGCGTTCGGTGAGCTTGCCTAAGCCGCTGGCGCCGCGCACGAAGGGGCGGGCCACCGCGAAGGCCAAGAGCGCCACGGCTCCCATGCGCAGCAAGAGTAGCAGGAGGTTCTCCAACTGAACCCGCCGCCGGGTGCGCCGGTGAGCGGCCAACACGAAACGCATGGCAGCCCAGGGCGCGGGCTTGAAGCGTTGGCGGTTGAGCAGGTGGATGATCAGAGGCACAGCCGCGAGGGCCGCGCCCAGGGCCAGGGCCGGGTTGAGGAAACCTTCGATCATGAGCGCCTGCCTCCTCCCCGAGCGCGGGCTGCGCGATGGGTCAAGTAGGTGCTGATCACCGCGTCTAGGGGCTCGTCCGTACGCGCTTGGATGCAATCCACATTCAAGGCAGCAGCGGCCCGGGCCAATTCACGGTTGTGGGCAGTGATTTCTTCGATGTAAGCATCGCGGATCGCGCGCGGATCAATCTTGCGTTTGCCCGCATCTTCAAGTCCTTCGAGCTTGACCAGGTGATCGAAGTTGAACTTCAATTCCTGGGGGTCGAGGATTTGGAACAGGATCGGTTCGTGCCCCTCGTGCAAGAGGCGCTTGACTCCATCCATGATCGTTTCGGGGTCTTCGAAAAAATCGCTGAAGATGGCGGTAATCCCCCGCTGCTTGAGCCGCGGGCCTAGTTGGTTCAGTGCGCCACCAATGGCAGTCTTACCCGTGGGCTGGGCAGCAGCCAAAACCCCAAAGACCGCCACCTCTTGGCGCGCGCCGTTGCCCGGGGGCACCTTGTCGCGCCAGTCTTCGTCGAAGACGATCAAGCCAACCGTGTCGCGCTGGCCCAGCACCAGGTGTGCGAGGCTGGCTGCGCACCAGCGGGCATAGTCGAGCTTGTTCCAATCCAGAGAGCCATAGGCCATGGACTCGGAAGCATCGAGCAGGATGTTCAGGGACAGGTTGGTCTCTTCTACATATTCCTTGACCACCAAACGGTCCGAACGAGCAAAGACCTTCCAGTCGATTTTGCGCAACTCGTCACCGGCCGCATAGGGCCGGTGTTGGGCGAACTCCACCGAACTGCCCCGATGGGGCGTGCGGTGATGTCCAGCCATGAAACCTTCCACGGCCTTGCGGGCCACGAATTCAAGGTTGGACAGGCGGTCGAGAACCGCCGGGTCGATCACTCCCACAGGTTGGGCCATGGACAGGGCTTAGTTATCGGTTTTGAGACCTGGAAGACCAGCGCCAACGCCCGCACCAAGTTGGACCTCGTCCAGTAGGCGGTCGATGATCATGTCCGAAGTGATGCCTTCCGCCTGGGCAGAGAAGCTCGTCACAATACGGTGCCGTAGGACCGGATGGGCCACGGCGCGCACGTCCTCGCTGGCCACATGGTTGCGGCCGCGAATCGCTGCGTGGGCTTTTGCGCCCAGGATTAGGTTTTGGCCTGCTCGGGGGCCTGCGCCCCAACTGACGTTCTGCTTGATGAAGTCAAGGGGTTCGCCGGAGCGCACGCGGGTGCCGCGGGCCAAGGCCAAGACGAAATCGAAGACCTCGTCCGCAACGGGCATTTCGCGGATCGCAGTTTGTAACTGGATCAACTCTTCGCCGTTCAGCACCTGTTCGATTTCGTTGCGCTCGTTAGCAGTGGTGCGCCGCAAGATTTCGCGTTCTTCGGCGAGGCTCGGGTAGTCCACCTGAACCTTGAACATGAAACGATCCAGTTGAGCTTCCGGCAAAGGATAAGTGCCTTCCTGCTCGATGGGGTTTTGGGTGGCCAACACAAAGAAAGGCGTGGGCAAGTGGTGCGTTTCCCCGCCGCTGGAAACCTGGCCTTCGACCATGGCCTCCAGTAGGGCTGCCTGGGTTTTTGGTGGCGTGCGGTTGATTTCGTCCGCCAGCAGCACGTTGCAGAACAAGGGGCCCGGAGCGAAGCGGAACGTACGGGCGCTTGTTTCTGGATCGATGTGCAGGAGTTCCGTGCCGGTGATGTCGGAGGGCATCAAGTCGGGGGTGAACTGGATGCGGTTGAAGGACAGCTCGAGGGTGCGGGAAAGGCTGGAAATCAGGAGCGTCTTGGCCAGCCCTGGCACGCCTACCAAAAGGCAGTGACCGCGGGTCAGGATGGCCATCAGGAGTTGTTCCACGACTTCGTCTTGGCCAACGATGACCTTTCCGAGTTCTTGGACAAGGCGGCCATGAACTTCGCGCAAGCGGATGAGAGACTGGTCAAGCATGGGGTGCTGAATGGGTGGTGTCGGTTGTTCC
The DNA here is from genome assembly GCA_028823345.1 of Planctomycetota bacterium. Taxonomy (GTDB): domain Bacteria; phylum Planctomycetota; class UBA1135; order UBA1135. The sequence continues at coordinate 16,021 of JAPKBR010000017.1, read as the reverse complement.
GTCGGGGGCAGCGGATCGTGGGGGGGCGCGTTACTCTAACGCCCTCGGCCCAGCCGCCCCAGGGGCGACTCTGTTCTTACGTGTGGGAACGCAACTTGGAGAGAATTACTGGGGCTTGAATTGGTTCTAGCGGTGGCTGCCGGGGAGGTCACGGTGGAGCCTGACTGGTGGCTCCGGGACCTCATTTAAGAACCCGCAGAACCCGCACGGTGTTGGCCCCGAGCAAGAGCACATGCTGGCCCAGGCCCACCAGGTCGCCCCCACGGTCTTGGCCCATCAGGGCTGGGGCATCTAGGAGCAGCATCTCGCGCTGGCGATCCAGCAGATAGAGCCGGTGATTGGTAGCAAAAAGGGTCCGATCCGGGCTGTGGAGAGCCGTGCCGGTAAAACGCTCCTGGGGCCCAAGGTGCAGCAGAGGGTCCCGGGTGTTTTTCGATAGGCGGAGCTCGATCAGAGCCTCCCGGGGGCCGCTGCGACCCATCAGGAGCAGGTTTCCCTGGCCGATGCCCGCCAAATCCAGGCTTTCCCCGAGGGGCAGAATAGGGGCCAAAAGGGGGCTGCTGCCCGGGCGCGAGCTGAGGTGATAGAGCCGATCCGAGTCTCCAGGGGCGACCCAAACCCCTCTGCGGGTGGTCACGGGGGGCCGCGAGCCGGGCCAGCCTGGGGAATCCGCCTGGCGCCGACGGGTGCGCAGGGTCCACAGGGTGCGCCCATCCAAGCTGATCGCCGCCACCAGACCGGCATTCGTGCCGCAAATGATGGTTTCGCCAGACAGGCCCAGGGGCATGCACACGGAGCGCAGCTCTGGCGAGTACCCCAACAGGATGGATTCCCGGGCCAAATCGCTGGCCTGGGTGATCAAAAGAGAGCTCAGGAGCTCTCCCGAGGCCATATCGAAGGTCAGTAGGGTGAGATCACCCTTCTGGGCGCCCACTTCCTGATCTGAGGCCTTGGTCAGTCCCATCGTCCTGGCCATCACGAAGAGTTTTTCCCCCAGAATCAGGGGTCCCGGTTGGTATTCCACGATGGCGTCCATCTTTGGGTCCCAAATCGCGGCGGCGGGGCCCTCTAGGCGCTGACCCCGGCGGGTCCAAACCACCGCAGGGGCTCCGTCCAGGGTTCTTTGGACCACGGCCAGGCAATTCCCCCGAGGGGGGCGGTCCAGCCCGCGAATTTTTCGCCCTGGTTCTCCCCGGTCGATGACCAGGGCCGCCCGGTCTCCGTCGCTGGCGGGCAAGAGGCTCCAGCCACCCGCCGAAGGGGCCGCCAATGGGCGCAGTTCCCTGGTGCCGGTGGGGCACCAGGTTCGGAGCAAAATGCGGGTGGGCTTGCCGGTGCCATTCAAGCCATCGGGCCCATAGAAGAGCCCCATGCGCGGACCTTGCACCAGGGCCGAGCCATCCTGAAATTGCACCGCCCCAAGACGCAGTCCACGGCCCAGGGGGACGCGCTCAAGGGAGTGCGCGGAGATCGCAAAGTTTTCGATCAAGTCAGTACGCACGGACTTGAGTCCTTTGGCACCGAAGAGAGTTGGCCGGGCTTTGTCGGGTGGTTTTTGGGTCAGGGAATCGCGTCGCCGTTGGACCGCGGCCTTGAGTGTCTTGCGGGTTTCCGGGGGATTGCAAAGATGCGCATGACGGTCGGCCCTTTGCCACCATAGGCGCGCATATTGGTTGGCCCCCTGTTCCGCGGATTGATCCCCCAAAATGATCGCCGCCCGGGCCGCGCTTTGGGTGCCCGGGTGGTTTCGTTCGATGCTGCCTAAGGCTCTTGCGGACTGCCCCACAGGCAGATTGCTGAGGGCTTCTGCGGCGAGGGGTTCAAAGCGTGCGCTCCATAGGGCCCGCTGTTCCAGGGGCAAGGCTTCGATCCGGCGCAGGACGGCTTCTTCCACGCCGAAGGTGATGCGTTCGCTTTCGCTATCAGGAAGACCCGCTCCCTGTGCAGTGACACCCGCGCCTGAATCGCTAACTAGCAGCGCCCGGCGCCAGGCATCAAAAGCCCGGTGGGGAGGGGTGCCGGGGCCGGCCTCCGTCAGGAGGGAATCACCCGCCAAGAGAGCGCTGTTCGCTTCCTTGGAAGTGGGCTGGAAAGCGGCACTGCCCAGGGGCCCTTCCTGGGGCAGAACTCCTGCGAGACAGACGACAAGGGCTGCGATCATCGAGTCCACGGGGCCTACCTAGAGTCGGTCGATGGGACGGGCGTCGAATTCCCTTCGCCCTCCTGGGGAAGCTGGGCTTTGAGCTTGGACTTTTGGTCTTCGTATTCCCGGTACCACTGTCGTTCCTTGCGTGCTTTGAACATGGGATCTTGCCACGCCTTGTTGGTTCTTTCTTCCCTCTCTTTATCCACCTTGCTATTGAAGTGGCGGGCTTCCACCTCGGGTCGCTCGGCCGCGAGCCGACTGCGCTCTTGCAGGGCCGGACGCAAGCCAAGGAAGGTAATCTGCAGCAGCAAAACGAGCGGGGCCCAGAGTGGGGCCCAGTGCAAACAGGAGGAAATCAGTCGACGGATGCTTTTGTTGAAAGAGCTCCAAAACCCCGCCGAGGGCGGGTTTTTCACTGTTTCTTGTGGATCGTTGGCTTGCAAGGAAGTGATCGGAGGCCCTGGTTGGTGCCCCCGAGGTGCCTGTTTAGATTGAAGTCAAATCGCGGGGACCGAAGCGCGCGCTGCCGCCGAGTTCTTCGGCGATACGCAAGAGCCGGTTGTATTTGGCCACCCGTTCGCTACGGCAGGGTGCGCCGGTTTTGATTTGGCCGGCGCCCGTGGCCACCGCGAGGTCAGCGATGGTGGTGTCCTCGGTTTCTCCCGAGCGGTGACTGATTACCGAGCGGAAACCCTTGCGGTGGGCGAGGGCAATCGTCTCAAGGGTTTCGGTCAAGGTGCCGATCTGGTTGACCTTGATCAGAACCGCATTTCCCGCGCCCATTTCGATGCCTTTGCGCAGGCGTTCCACGTTGGTCACGAACAAGTCATCGCCTACAATTTGGACCTGCTCACCAATGGCTTTGGTGAGCTGAATCGTGCCTTCCCAATCGTCTTGATCAAAGGGGTCTTCGATGGAGAAGATCGGGTATTTTTCCGCGAGATTGGCGTACCAACCACAGAGATCAGATGAGTCGAACTTTTTGCCGTCGATGTGGTAGAGGTTATCGCGATAGAACTCGCTGGATGCGGCGTCGAGGGCCAGCAAGATGTCTTTGCCCGGTTGCATGCCGGTCTTTTCGATTGCTTCAAGGATGAGCTGCACCGCAGCTTCATTGGATTCCAGGTCAGGTGCAAAGCCGCCCTCATCGCCCACCGAGGTGTTCAATCCGCGCTGCTTGCAGACACCCTTGAGGGCGTGGAAGACTTCGGTCCCCATGCGTAGGCCATCGGAGAAAGTGGTGGCTCCCATGGGCATGATCATGAACTCTTGAATGTCCACGTTATTGTCCGCGTGTTCGCCGCCGTTGATGATGTTCATCATAGGCACGGGCAACACGTGGGCTTGGGCTCCCCCTAGGTACCGGTAGAGGGGCAGGCCCGTGTCGGACGCCGCCGCATGGGCGGTGGCCAGGGACGCACCGAGGATCGCATTGGCGCCGAGGCGCGACTTGTTCGGTGTGCCGTCCAGTTCGATCAGGATGCGGTCAACGCCGCCCTGGTCCAGGGCGGGATGGCCCTCTAGGGCTTCGGCGATTTCCGTGTTTACGTTCTCCACCGCCTTGAGCACTCCCTTGCCGTCATAGCGGCCCTCTTCGTCGCGCAATTCACAGGCTTCGTAGATGCCGGTGGAGGCACCTGAGGGCACTGCGGCTCGGCCGAAAGCGCCCGAAAGCAGCTCGACTTCGACTTCGATGGTGGGGTTGCCCCGGGAATCCAATATCTCCCGGCCGTGGATGTGGACAATTTCGCTCATGGTGAGGGTGATGCTAGTCCTTCAGTGGGTGCGGGTTCTACCCCCTGAGGTCAGTATGGCTGGTTTTGGGAGAGTCCCCTTGGTGGGGTGCCCGGGGGAGAGCGTTATCATGGGGCACGGCCCGCGGCCCCCAAGTCCTCTGGGGTATCGCCCCTCCGCCGAACCAACCCATAGATTCCTTCCGTGCGACGCGCCAAGTCCCTCCCCAATCTCCTGACCCTCGGTAACGCCTTTCTTGGCTTGCTGGCGATTTCCAAGGCCATCGATGCGCTCGTGCTGGGCAGCGACGAGGGTTTCTCCGGCCTTTTTGAGACCGCCTGCTGGTTCATCCTGGGGGCAATGCTGCTCGACGGCCTCGATGGTCGCGTGGCGCGCATGACCGATTCCTTTAGCGACCTGGGGGCCCAACTCGACTCCTTTGCGGATGCGGTTACTTTTGGGGTGGCTCCGGCGCTCCTGGCTAAGGTCATGCTGGAACAACACGATGTGCTGCATCCCCGGCTGAATTTTTTCGTAGCGGCGCTCTATTCCCTCATGGCGATTCTGCGCCTGGCGCGCTTCAACATCGAGAGCGATCACGATGAGGAGAGCCATCGCTCTTTCAGTGGTCTGCCTTCGCCTGCCGCGGCGGGCACCCTGGTCGCCACCATGATGATGTCCCAGGCTTTGCTGGGGGGCACCGATGTGGGGGCCGAGAGCACCACGCCCATGGGGCATATGCTGGCTCTGATCCCCGAGGCCACCCGGGCGAGCCTGGGGGGCGGGCTGCAGTACGTGACCTTCCTCCTGTTGCCGACCCTGGCCCTGTTGATGGTTTCCAAGGTGCCTTACACCCACGCGTTTTCTTCGCTGATGAGCGCCCGGGGCCGTTGGGCCATAGTGCGCCTGGTGCTGTTGCTTCTAGTGCTGGCCCTCGCACCGGTGCTAACCCTGTTTATTCTGGGTTGGGTTTATCTTCTCACAGGCATCGTGCATGTGGTGCGCGATCGCCATGAAGGTTCGGCCGGTGGGAACCAGGTCGCATGAGTTCTCGGATCAATGCAGCTATCGCCGTGGGTTCCAATCTAGGAGATCGCGGGCGAACCCTGAAGCGCGCCCAGTCCCTGCTGGAAAAGACCCAAGGGATCGTACTCTTGCGGCGCAGCAGTTGGCATGAAACCCAGGCGGTGGGGGGACCCGCCGATCAGGGACCCTTTTTGAACGGAGTATTTTTGGTAGAGACGACCCTCGATGCCTTGGCTTTGCTTGGAGAGTTGCAGCGCATTGAAACCAGTTTGGGACGCGATCGCTCGAACGAAGTGCCCAACGGTCCGCGAACCATGGACTTGGACCTGCTTTGGCATGGAACAACGTCTTGCGCGTCTGACGAGTTGACCTTGCCTCATGCGGGTCTCGAAGAGCGCCTCTTTGTGTTGGCGCCCCTCGCGGAAATCCTGCCCGACCATCCGTTGCCCGGCTGCCAATGCACCGTGCAAGAACGCTTGGAGCAGCTCAGGACCAAGAGCATATCCTGATGGAATTGGTGCGTTTGGAGACCCCTTCGGCCGCCAGGGATTGGTGTGCCCAGCGGCGTGCAGAGGGCCGCAGTATTGGCTTCGTGGCCACCATGGGGGCCCTGCACCGGGGGCACATGACTCTGGTCCGGCAGGCTGCCCAGGAAAACGACCTGGTGGTGGTAAGCGTTTTCGTGAATCCACTTCAATTCAATGATTCTACCGATTTAGAACGCTATCCAAGGGATATAGAGGGGGACTGCGCGAGGGTTGAAGAGGCCGGGGGGACGATGCTCTTCAGTGGCACCCTTGAGGGCTTTTTCCCTGGGCAAATCCAAGCGGATGGAGAGCTTCAGCCCGCCTCATTGGTGGATCCGGGGAGCGCCGCCCTCGGGCTAGAGGGGGAATTTCGCCCCGGGCACTTCATGGGAGTCGCGACCATCGTGAACAGTCTCTTCGAAGTGATCGAGCCCACGCGCGCTTATTTTGGTCTCAAAGATTTTCAGCAGTGCCTCGTGGCGCGCGACCTCGCCAAGGCACGGGGTAATCCAACGGTTGTCTTGTGCCGCACCATTCGTGAAGAGGATGGCTTGGCGTGTTCTTCGCGCAACTTGCTCTTGACGCTAGAGTGGCGTGATGAGGCTCCAGTGATTCAGCGCGCCCTTGGGGCAACCCGCGTTCTTTGGCAGCGAGGGGAACGGGACGCGGGGGTCCTACGGGATTTCTTGGCTGAAGGTTTAGGCGCTTCTGCTTTGAGTGTGGAGTACGCAGCCATTCGTGACCCCCTCGCATGGACCCCAAACGATCCCACCGGGACTCTGGACCAAGCCGTGGGTTTGGTTGCCGCCAAGGCGGGCAAGGTGCGTTTGATCGACAGCTTGCTGTTGCATACGGATGGGGGCGACCTGGGACTATGAAGGAGGTCCGGGTTCTTGCCCCCGCCAAAGTCAACCTTGACCTTGCGGTGTTGGGCCGCCGGGAGGATGGCTTCCATGAGCTACGCACCACTATGTTGCTAGTGGGATTGGCCGATGAGTTGAGGCTCAAGCCAACCAAGGTGGCAGGGGTGCACTTGAAACTGGGGGGGCCGGCCCTTGGGGAGGACATGCCCCGGGATTCTTCCAATCTGGCGGTGGCGGCCTTGGAGCAGGGGCTGGCGGCTCTCAAGCAGGTAGGCGAAGAGGTTCCCGGCATCGAGCTCGAACTGATCAAGCGGATTCCATCGGGCGCCGGTCTAGGGGGCGGTTCCAGCGATGCGGCGGCGGCCTTGCATGGGCTGCAAGAGTTGCTTGGGGCACAGATTGCGCCGGGCGTGGTTCAATCGATCCTCGCGGGGCTGGGTTCCGATTGTGTTTATTTTCAAGCAGCCCGTTCCACAGGATTGGGCCGTTGCAGCGGGCGGGGCGAATTGGTGGAGCCGCTGGAAGCGCCCAAGGCTTGGTGGGTTGTGCTCGTGACCCCCGATGTCTTTGCTTCGACGCCAAGGGTGTTTATGGCCTTGGATGCGCCCCCTTTCAAGAAGTCGGCCGTGCTCCCTGAAGACCCCGATTGGTCTCAGCTGAGCGCCGAAGATGCCCGCGCTTTGCAACACAACGACCTGCAAGGGGCGGCCCTACGGGCGATCCCTGAGTTACGTGCTTGGCGTGAGCTTTTGGATCGGGATTTTGTGCTTTCCGGCAGTGGCGCCAGCTTTTATTCCCTTTGTGCGGACCAGGACGAGGCCGAGAACTTGCTGGAAACCGTGCGGGGTGCATGCGAACGTGGGGGCCATCACCCGCGATTTCTAGAGGCCCTGCCCCTTGCCTAGACTGGTCTCCCCCAGTTGATCCCATGAACACCATCCATATTGAAGGAACAGGCCGTGTGGCCCGAGCCCTCGCGCCTCGCCTCGCGGCTTTGGGTCGTCGCGTCACCATCGGCGGGCGCAATCAATCCGCCGCAGGCACCATCAGCCAATCCTGTGATGCAGAACTCCTGGGAGTCAACGCGCCTATCACAAGCGATGTGGTTTTGATCTTGGTGCAGGACGACGCCACTTGCGAAGTGGCCGAAGCCCTTGTCCCTCGCCTCAATCCCGGGACAAGCGTGTTGCACGCCAGCGGATATCGCGATTGCGGCGTGCTCGCTGCCCTGGCCAACCACGGATGCCCCGTGGGTTGGGCCCATCCCCTGGGCTCGTTTTCCGGGCAGACTGATCCTGATTGGATGCTGGGTTTGACCTGGTGCTTGGGGGGTGAACCCGATGCGGTACGGGCCGGGCGCGCCATTGCCGAAGGGCTCGGGGGCCATCCCTTTTTGTTGGCCGATCGTCCCGGCGCAAAGGCTCGATACCACGCTGCGGCGTCTCTCTTGGCCGGGGGAGCCGCTGCCCTCTTTGATTTAGCGGAAGACCTGGTCGCCGAGGATCTACCCGAACCCCACCTTTTGCGCCAAGGCCTGGGCGCGTTGCTGTTCAGTATGACCGAGCAGGCATCCCGCAAGGGACCCCGGGCAGCCTTGACCGGGCCCGCGGCCCGTGGGGATCAGGATGTTCTTGAAGGGCAGTTGGCCGTCATGGATCCCAAGACACGGGCGCTCTATTCCCAGCTGATTGAACACATGCAAGCTATGGCTTTCGACCCTGAGGAGGGTTGAAGCCCAGCCGCGCTTCTGCCACCTTACCCCAATGGCCATCGTCACTTCTTTTCTTGCGCCTGATTGGGCGACCCTGACCCAACGGGCTTTGCGGCAGGCGCAACTCGCTGATCTTGTGGAGTTGCGCATGGATGAGATCCCTCACCCGGGCATGGACGCCATGCGTGCGTTCTTCAAGGCCTGCCCTAAGCCGGTGATCGTCACTATCGGCGGACCTGAGGCCTTTGGCACATTTGGCGGGACCCAAGAGGAACATTTTACCTTGCTGCGGGATGCGGCCGTGGCAGGTGCGCGGTTTGTGGACATCGATTGGCGCTTGAGCCTTGAGCTTGGCGAGGTGGAACCTCCGTGCCACCGCATCGTCAGTCGCCATGAGTTGGACGGCACGCCCGAAGACCTGGTCGCCTTGGACGAAGAAATACGCGAGGTGCTATACGAGGGCGACGCAGTCAAGTTCGTGACCCATGCGGACTGCACCGAGGACGGGCTGCGTATGCTGCGCCATCTGCGCCGTACACGTGGCGGGACCATTGGCTTTTGTTCCGGGGCCGCGGGTTCCTTCACCCGAATTCTCGCGCCGATTTTTGGTTCTCCCTTTACCTATGCTGCACCGGCGATCATGCCCGGGGAAGAAGCCCAAGAACCCACGGCTCCTGGGCAGTTGCGATTGGGGGAATTGCTCGGGATCTTGCCCCCCGGGGGCCTCTCCCATGAAACCGCTGTGTTCGGGGTGGTTGGCAACCCCATCGGGCATTCCGTGTCTCCCTTTGTTCATGGGATGGCCCTTAAGCACGTGGGACTCGATGGGGTTTATGTGGCTTTTGAACCCAAGGACTTCGATGCGTTTTTGGACCTGGCGGATGATCCTGTTTTTCGCGGATTGTCGGTCACCGCACCCTTCAAGGAGCGAGCGGCCGTGCGGGCTAAACGCATGGAAGAGCGCGCCAAGACCCTTGGTGCGGTAAACACCTTGGTGCGCCGCAATGATGGGTCTTGGACCGGCGCGAACACTGACATTAGTGCGGTGCGGACTTGCTTGGAGAAAGCATTCGGGGTGTGGTCGAAGGAGCCGGGTCGACCGGTCGGCATGGCCCTGGCCCAAGTGTTGGTGCTGGGCACCGGTGGTGCGGCGCGGGCGGCGATCGGCGCGGCTAAGGATATTGGTTCCACGGTGGCTGTGGCAGGACGCGACGGGGATCGCACGGGGGTCTTGGCCCATGAAATGGGCTGCCAGGCGGTGCGTTGGGAAGATATTGGTTCGGTGTCGTATGACATCCTCATCCACTGCACTCCAATGGGTTCAGTGGGCCCCGACTCTGAGGCCACCCCGCGCGGCACCGGCGACCAAATGCCTATCCCTGCGGAACTCTTGCGTCCAGGATCTCTGGTCTTCGATGCGGTCTACCGGCCCGTGCGCACGCCGCTCCTTGCGGCCGCTCAAGAACGGGGCTGTATGTGCATCCCCGGTGCAGAATGGTTCGTACGCCAGGCCGCAAGTCAGTTCGAGCTATTCACTAGTCATCAAGCGGACGACTCCTTGTTGCGCGCCGCCTTTGAAGGGGCCCTGGCGCAGGGTCGGGGATGAGCGCACCGTTGCTGATTTTCGTGGGCTTGCGTTGTGTGGGCAAAAGCACCCATGGTTACGCCTTGGCAAAGGGTCTCGGCTGGGGATTCGTGGATTTGGACACGCAACTCGCTGACCGCCATGGGGCCGATTCGGTGGGGGACCTGCTTGAGGAACGGGGTCTTGAAGGGTTCCGCGATCTGGAACAGGAATTGTTGGCCGAGCTCGTGCAACCCACAGATACCCCTATGGTCTTGGCCACGGGCGGAGGCGTGGTGGAACGCGAGGTCAATCGCAGAAGGATCCAAGACCTAGCTTGCGTTTGGTTGGACGCGCCCATGGACCTTTTGGCCCAGCGCTTGGAATCCGACACCAGCAATCGCCCAAGCTTGACCGGCAAGGCGCCATCCGATGAGTTTGAAGAACTGCGCCGGCGGCGTGCCCCTTGGTACGAACAAGTCGCGGGGCCTGCGCTGGAACTTGGCGAGTCAGGAACGGAAGCAGCCTTAGATTTGGTTCGGGCCCATGTGCGAGCACGGTTTGGGCACTTTGGAGAGCAACAAGAGTAGGCGACTCGGCTAAGATTCCAAGGGTGCAGCAACACTCAGAGGTCCTAGATTTCCTAAGCCCGAGGGGAGTCTGTGTCCGGTTGTTGCGCTCGCGCGCTTTCCAAGGCTTCTTGCTGGCCACTTTGCTTTTCATCAGGGCCGTGGTTTTTGCCCCAACGGTTCAAGCAGCCCAGGACTCTGGTGTTGCACCCGTTGCCGTTGAGAGTCAGGAAGATCTGCGACGACGTATAGGATCCCTGGAAGGGGAGGCTCTTCAAGGAGCGGTGAAAAAAGCCCTCGCGACCACACCTGCGCAGATGATCGACCTCTTGGTGCTGCAAGCAGGAAGCCCGGTTCCCACTGGCCTGCCCATGGCCCGCTCCCAACGCCGTGCATCCCAACAGCAAGAGGCCCTCGATCTGCTGCGGACCGAACTGCTGGGTGGCTCCGGACGGAGAGCCCTGATTATTGGGCGTTTGCTTGATCTGGTGAGTGGCGTGAGTGGAGCCCCTGCTGGGGGAGGCATCCATCTGCGTTGCGCCGCCCTGCGCGTGTGCGGCTCGTTAGAGTTACATGACTCCACCTGGCTACTGGAATTGGGGCTGGCGGATGATCACGAGCGCGTGCGTCACTCGGCGACCCAGGCCCTCGCGCAACTCTACGGCCGCTGGCACCGCAATGGGGATGAATGGCGCATGTTCTTGGCGGCGACGCCTGCAGCCATCGGCCCGCTGATGATGAAGGAATTGCGCGCCGGTAGTTTGGAGCGCCGCAACCTGACCGAAGCCCTCCTGGTCCATGAACCCCTGCGGGCGGTGGTCTTGCTGGAGGAATCTGAACCTGATCCCTACCTGCGGCGCGCCGCGGCCCAGCGCTTGACCTCTGCGGTCACTGCCCAGGATCTCAAGCTTGAAGCCGCTTGGTCCGTCCTGGCTGCTAGCCTAGAGCGCGAGCTTGACGGCGAAACTTTTGTGACACTGCTGGATGTGGCGTTGCTCTTGAGTTCGGCCGCGGAAGACGACCTGGCTTCGCCTGGCACGGTGATGGTGCTCTTTCAGGGGATTCATGCCCAGCAACGGGAGCACCTCTATCCCGCAATTTTGCACGCTTTGCCTCGGCAGCCCTTGAGCGCCGGTGAACTGAACCTGGGCAGTGAATTGTTGGCAGGCATCTTGCGTCAAGCGCCCCTGTTGGATCAGGACCTGGCCGAACGGGCCTTGCAAGATTGGCGTCTGCTGGCAGAACGTGCCACCGATGGTGTGCCCGACACCCATGCTGTTGATTTAATGCCCCTCCTGGCGCCGCTTCTTGACAACAGCAGCACCGAGCCTGGCTTGGCCAGCGCGGCCGCCGCCGGAGCGCCGTTGCTCTTGCGCAGCGCGGACCTTGGTGATTTCGTCGCCATGTTGCGTTCACGCGGCGCACCTTCGGCCCTGTTGGTGGAGTTGTGTGTGGCGGTGCGTCCGGCCATCGCTGCAACCGATGCGGGAGGTTCCGAAGCCCTTGCCGCCTTGCGTGAGTTGCAGGATTTAGCCGGCCACGAAAATGTGCTGGTGCGCCGGGCAGCGTTGCAAGCGCTCTTGGCCCCTGAATGCCAGCCCTTGATTCGCCGATTCGAGCGCGAGCCCGCTGAGGTTTTGGACCCTGCTTTCGAACGCTTGGCTCTGGAGGCCGATCCGGAAGTCCTAGGGGACCTGCTTTCCCTGGTGGCCCAAACCCCTTCCTCAGAACACTTGGTCCGATTGACCAGCGAAGAGACGTTCTTGCGTCTTCGCGACCCCGCTTTGATCAACTCTGCAGACTTGACTGCGACCCTTGCCGCGCTGGCGGGTCGTGATGCGGTCGCCGTGTTGCACGCTGCCCATTGGTTGGTGGTTGGCCAGGATTTGCCCGCGGCCCTGCGCTTGGTGACTGCTCTGCCGGTGGATTCTGTGGGTCAACTTTCTGCGGCCCAGCACGGGGAGGTCCTGGCCATGGCCTACACCCTCCGTCGCGACCGAGGCCCTGGGGCCATCAGTGTCCCCGCCCGGGAGCGATTGCTCGAGGTGCACGCGCCCGCCGCTGGGGAGAGTTGGCAACAGTCTCTGCCCGGCTTGCACCTGGGAGGTTTACTGCGCGGAGATTCTGCCACGAGCCTTGAAGAGCCCGACGAAGCCCTCGCCAAACAAGCCCTTGCGGAACTCAACGCCGCCCGGGTCCTTGCCGAGTCCAATTCTGAGCAGCCGTCCATGGTTCCGGAGCTCATGCGCGACCGTTTCCTGCTCTTGGACAGACTGGGCCGCACCGGGCCCGCCGCCCAATTGATGGCCAGCCTTTGCGAACAGGAAGGGACTATTCACGGAGCGCTCTCGTCCGAGGATCTGCGCCGGGGAGCGGTCTTGTTGCGCACTCACCTCACGGACGAGGACGCCTCCCGGGGCCCGCGCCTCGCGAGCACCCTCATGGCCTTGGTGATTCACGCAGAGGCCTGGGCCCTGACCACCGGGTCCCGGCGGCTGGAGGATTTGGAAAACTGGGTGAACGACGTGCTGGCAGCAAACGATAGCGCCTTGCTCGAAGGTCCCCGGTCTCTGGTGGGGGACGTGCCCGACCCGCTGGCCGCCGAGGCCTATTTGACCGAGTTTCCCCCCGCCCTCTCTTCGCACCCCCTGGCGGCCCTGATGGAGACCCGGGAAAATCACGTGCGCCTCAAGACCCTCGCGGGACTCTTAGCTCCCGCTCCGCCCAGCGAGCCCGCTGGGGGCTCTGTGGATGAGGGAGCCGAACCTCCCGAAGCGCCCAAGGACGCCGACCCCAAACCCGAAGGTGGGGGAGGAAATTAACTCTTTCCCTTTCTTGGCTTGCATCCCCCCACCCGATCGCTAAGATCCGCCCCACAAACGTGACGCGGGGTGGAGCAGTCTGGTAGCTCGTCGGGCTCATAACCCGGAGGTCGCAGGTTCGAATCCTGTCCCCGCTACCACTTACAAAAAGAGGTCGGACCCGCAGGGTTCGACCTCTTTTTGTATGTAACGGCGGAAACAGCATGCCGTTGCTGCCCAAGGGCTGGCGCCTTGGATGCAGAGTCCCCTAGAGCTCGCGCACCCATGCCTTGCCATCTCGGACATACCCCTCTTGCGAGGGCCGAAGAGCCGAACTGGCAACAGCCCAAGCTTAATGCTTAAGTCGTTCTAATCATAAGCCATCAACCGGCACAAACCCCCTCTACAGTCCCCAGGGTGGAGCAGTCTGGTAGCTCGCCGGGCGCATAATCCGGAGGTCTCAGGTTCGAATTCTGTCCCCACTACCAATCCAGAAAAAATGCTGCTCCAAAGGGTTGCGGCTCTCTGTTTCTGAGAGAATCCAAGCATGATTCATCTTGCTCTGGTCCTCAGTCTCGTTTCCCTTGCCCCCCAAGATGTTGACGAAAAGTCCAACCCCTTCGACGGGCTGCGTTGGTCGGGGGACCAGCCCGAGGTTCAAGTGGATGGGACCTGGTACAAGCCCGTGGCCATTGATGGAATAGGCGTTGAGGAGATCCTCATCATCGCTGACGGGTGGTCACCTGGGCGCGAGAAACGTTTCGCTGAGGACCTGGTCCCGATTCTCGTGAGACTCAAATGGAAGGGCGACGCAAAGGTCGACCTTGACCTCCGTTCCCTCAAGGATGGCTCGGCCGTTCGGCTCGAGGACGTGGAGATGACGAGGGCAAAGCGTCAAGCCCTGCGTGCTTCGAGAAATGCCAGGGAGTCCAGCGGGGCACGTGGACCCACACCCCCTGCGCGGATCTCGGTAGAGGACGCCCGCGCAGACATCGAGGCCTTCGGGGCCGGATTGAAGGATCAGTTCGCCTACCTGGGACTCGGTGAGGTCGATCTGGACCGTGAGTTGGCCCAGATACGTGACGGCCTGACCGGAGACCAAGCCGACATCTTAGATTTGCGTCTCGAGCTGCATCGACTCCTCATGCGCTTTGGGGACGGGCACGCCCAGGTGCGCACGAAGCTCCCCCTCGATCAGCCCGGCGACAAGTACCTGCCCTTTTTGCTCGTCGAGTCTTCTTCAGGCGTGGTCGCCGTGCTTCCGGACCGCTCCGCCCTGGTCGAGCCGGACGCGCCGGTCGTGCGAGCGATCGATGGCAAGACGATCGACGAGTGGGTACAGCTGGCGCGACCCTATGTGGCGAACGGCAGCCCGCAGCTTGTTCGTAGACGCGTCCTTGGGGATATGCGCAGGATCGATGATGTGCGCCGCATCCTTGGGGCAGAAACAAGCGCGCCGCTGAAGGTGACTTTTTCGAAGGTGGATGGGAGCGAGACGGTTGAGCGAGAGCTCGAGCTCTCTTCGCGTCGACCCACGTACGGGACCTGGCCGCGCTCCGAGAGCGTGATCCTCGATGGAGACATCGGTTATCTGCGCATCGCCAAGATGGATGGCGCTGTCGACGAGCTGCGCGAGGCGATGGAGGAGTTCGTCGACACCAAGGGGCTGATCGTCGACGTGCGCGGCAATGGCGGCGGGACGCGCGAACTTCTGCTCGCGCTCGGTGGGTACTTAATCGGCCCCAAGGAGCCTGCGGTCGTGGGCAACATCGCCCAGTACCGCCTCTCGCGGCGTTTCGACGAGGACCACTTAGAAGCACGCTACATGCATCGGGTCGGTTGGGATGGGTGGAACGACCGACAGCGCAAGGCGATCAAATCTGTGGCTGCCGCCTTCAAACCGGAGTGGCAGCCAGTGGGCGAATTCAGCGCCTGGCACTACCTCGTCCTCGATCGCACCGGGCACGCTGCAGAGTACTTCTACGACCTGCCGGTCGTGGTGCTCTCTGACTCGGGCTGTTTCAGTGCGACGGACATCTTCCTCGGCGCCCTTGAGCTCCTGCCTCGCGTGACGCTGGTCGGCGCCGCGAGCTCGGGAGGCAGCGCGCGCTCGCAATCCTTCCGACTGCGCAATACAGGCATAGAGGTGCGTTGTGCATCGATGGCGTCCTTCCGACCGGACGGCAGACTCTACGACGGTCGCGGCATCGAGGTCGACGTGGAGGTACTCCCTGCCCCCGGGGATTTTTTGCGCGCCGGCGGCGACGCTCAGCTCAAGGCCGCGCTCGAGCGGTTTTGAGGATGTGAGAGAGCGGGCGCACTCGTATTCTTGGCCGTGAACCCGGGCGCAACTTCCAACACAACCAACGGCGTGACAGTGATGTCCCGTTAGGAGTCAGAGGGGAGATTCGAGGGGAAACCCGCCTGCCGCAAGGGGGGCTTGGGGGAGTTGCAGCAGGGGTCCAGAAGGGAAACCTGGAAAGAGTGTCCCGGAACGGGGGAGTTATTGTCTCATGAAAGGAACAGGCTGCCCGCGTCTTTGAGGCGGGGGGCTTGTGTTCCTCTTTCTCTGCTTGCTCCTGGCAGGTTCCATGTTGAATTCTCCCCGCTTTGCTTCTTGTGCATTGAGTGTTTGTTCTCCCCTCTTGTTGGCGGGGGTGGCTGGGGCACAGTCTGGGTTTGGTGGGGAGCAGGTGATTTCGACTGCTGCGGATTATGCCTTCTCAGTCTACGCCACAGACCTCGACGGAGATGGCGATGCGGATGTGCTTTCGGCTTCTGTTCTTGACGACAAGATTGCCTGGTATGAGAACCTCGGCGGCGGGGTCTTCGGGCCGCAGCAGGTGATCACGACTGCTGCGGATGGAGCCATATCAGTCTACGCCACAGACCTCGACGGAGATGGCGATGCGGATGTGCTCTCGGCTTCCTGGCAGGAAGACAAGATCGCCTTTTATGAGAACCTGGGAACTGGGGCGTTCGGGGCCGGGCAGGTCATCACGACTGCTGCGGATGCAGCCACATCGGTCTACGCCACAGACCTCGACGGAGATGGCGATGCGGATGTGCTCTCGGCTTCC
>JAPKBR010000085.1 GCA_028823345.1 Planctomycetota bacterium | reverse complement strand
CTTCACCAGAAAACTCTTTCGGTCCCTAAGGAACATCACCGTCGTGCCACTTACAAGAAGCATGACCAAGGAAGTGTCGGCGGTGAACCTCCCAATCAGCCGACGCCCATGGCGATCAGTTGTGCCACCAGGGCTTGATATTCGGACCAACCTGCAGAGCTGGAGGTCAGCCCGGGGAACAGGTCCTGGGTTTCCAGAGGATCGGAGAGCAGGTCGTAGAACTCATCTTGTCCCGTCAGTTTACGGATCAGCTTGTACTGGGCGGTTCGCAGGCAACGGTCGTGGCGTGTATAGGGGCCGGGGCCGTTGGGGGTGAAAATCTCGGCGTATACCGTGGATCGCAAAGAGGGCGTGCCGGGTGCGAAGTAGGGGACCAGCGAAATGGAGTCTTCCGCTGTGGCAGAGCCGCCGGCTAGATCCATAAAAGTCGCGAAGAGGTCAGAGGAGGAAACCAACGCATCGCATTCGTAGTTCCTGACCATCGGGCCCTTCATGATGAGGGGGACGTTGATCCCTTGCTCATAGACCGAGCCCTTGGCGTGGCCCGGGCTGTAGGGGCTCTCGGTCGCCTGCTGGGCCGTGCCGTTGTCACCGAGAAACACGACCAAGGCATCGGGATCGACGATATCCAAGGCGTCCATGATGCGACCCAGTTCCGTATCCATGGCTTCTGTGGCGGCCTTGATCCGATCGGTCACGCTTGAGTTGGGGCTCAGGTTTGTGCAGAAGCCCGTAGGGCAAGGACACAAGCTCATGGGGGGAACATGGGCCGGTGTATGGGGCGCATTAAAGTTCACATACAAAAACCACGGGGGCTGCATGTTTTGCATTGCGCTGATGGCCTCATCCGCCGTGTCCGTAGTGGCATAGGTCGTGGACACGGACATCTGTCCGTTGATTACCTTTTGCCAAGAGTAATAGTCCGGCACCGCACCACGCAGAGAGCCTGCGAAGTGCCCAAAGCCGCTCTGGTTTGGTCCCGTGGGCCCCAACGAGTTGTTGGTCAGGTGCCACTTGCCTATGGCGCTGGAGTCATAACCTGGGAGTGCCTCCGGCAGGATCACTTCGCTGAGATCGAGCGCGGTGCTGGAGTTGGAAGTGGGAAAGCCAATGCCCGTTCGGAAGCCGTGGCGCCCAGTGAGTACCTGCGCACGTGTGGGGGAACAGGTCGGATTCGTGAAGGCGTTGCGGAACAGAACCCCTTGGGCGGCCAGTTGATCGATGTTCGGAGTGCAGGGCGGGTTCGGCGCTTCGGCGTAGCCGCTGATCATGTCATTGCCGAGGTCATCCCCAAGAATGAGAATGATGTTGGGCACCACCTTGCGCCTTGGGGTCTGACTCGAAAAGCCTTGGGCCAGGGCGGGCGCACTGCCACACAGGGTCAGCAGCATCGAGGTGGCAAGGAATAGCAGGGAAGAGGATCTCATGGGGGCACGCTGGTTCATAAGTCTAAGTAACCCCAGTTCTTGGCCTTGGAGTCGGCTTAGTTTGCCCAAGTATAGCCAACGACACCATTCCTGTTGGGAATGACCAGTGGGAGGGGGTGGAGGTGTGTCGGAAGGAGAACTTGGCAGGTGTGAAGCCTTCTCGTTTTCTCAAATGTGGAGGGCAGGGGAGATGCAAGCAGCAAGAGCTTAGAGGCCGAGAGACTGGGATCTGATACTCATGGCCCGCTGACTTGTGAGTGACCAGGCCCAAAGTGTCTTGTGATAGGATTGCGAACATGACTTCTATTGCTCAGGTCCAGAGGTTGGTGAATCGTACCCTGCGAAGTTTTGAGGCGGGTGAGTTTGGTGGCGTCGAACCTATTCCTTATAGGCAGGACAAGCCCGGGGTGTTCATCTTCCCAGGTGCCGACTATTTACCTGGACCAGTAGGGCGCCTCTATGGGGACATGATCCACATTGAATGGCACCCACCATTCGATTGGGCACCTCTGGAGAGCCTCGCAAATGAACTTGATGAAGACCCTTGCGGCGCCGCATCCTTGGATGGCAACACTCTGTGTCAGCTGATTCACGCTCATATGCGAGCAGAGCGTTTTTGTGACGGGCTCTTCCTCGGTCGCGTGAACAGTGGGCAGATACGCGCGCTGCTGGGGCGCGTCAGGGTCTTTTGTGCCAACCGAACTGGACCGATCTCGGATTTATATTTGTTGAAAAAAGTGCCTCCGCGACGAAACAAGGCAAAGCCCCGGCGATGCACGGCCTGTCGATCGTCGCGCATTGCGAACATTCTTTATGGGTCCCCGGTTATGGACGAAGAGCAAGAGCGCAAGATTGAGGAGGGGCGGTTGGTGCTTGGGGGGTGTTGTCTCGGGGGCGACGATCCATCGTGGCAGTGCATGACTTGCGGGGCCCTGGTGCATGTCACTGGCTGCGAGGAGCCGGACGATCCAACCGGGATGGCCTGGCGAGCGCCCCAGCCCTAAGGGTATTTCCTGATTGGTGAATACCCTCTATGCAATGGAACCACATAAAGGGACTTAAGAATCACATGCTTGAGCCCAAGATACTGCATACACTTCATGGCCTCGATGCGTTGCACGGAGAAAAACATGGTTCCCAATAAGACTGCCTTAATCCTGATCGGGTATCAAAATGACTGGTTCCACGAGGATGGCATTCTACGTCCCGTGATTGAGGAACAAGCCAGAGCAAGCGAGATGGTAGTCCATTCGATTTCGTTGATCACGCATCTGGAGAACACAGGGGTCTTGCTCCTCTCTGTGCCGATCCAGTTCCAGGAGGGCTATCCCGAAATGGTAGACCCGGTCGGTGTGCTGGCCACTGTAAGGGATTCGGGCGCCTTTCTCGCGGGCACCCATGGGGGAAGGGCGATCGACGAGATCGCGGCATTCGGAGACCGAATAACCGAACTTTCCGGTCATTGCGGTATCAACGCGTTTTCCAACACTGCTCTCGATCGTGAGCTGCGTGCGGGTGGTATCGAAGATGTGGTTCTTTCAGGTGCGCTTACTTCCATTTGCATCGACACCACGGCCCGTACTGCGCTTGACCGTGGCTTTCAAGTGCATATCCTAACGGACTGTATTGTTGGTCGCACAGCAGAGGAGCACGACGTCTACTGCAATGACATTTTTCCCCTGTTCTGTCACATGACAACATCCCAGGAATTGACTGCGCGTATCCAAGGTACGTCCACGGCCGCATGAGTTCATCCGATCTAAAACACGGTCACGATACCATGGGTGCATCAGGCGTAGAGCACGGTCACGATCTCGAGGCCCAGGTCCACTACAAGCTTGTAGAGAAGCTGGCTGCCAGTGAGCGTCGATTTCGTGGTCTTATCGAGCAGCAGCGTGACGTGGTCTTCAGTTGCAGTTCCGAGGGAGTGCTTGAGTACCTTTCACCTGTGGCAAGGGAAGTCCTTGATCTCGACCCGGAAAGCTGCCTAGGCAAGAATCTAGGCGAACTTCTGCATGAGGATTGCCCCCAGGGGCCGGAGGGTCTGCGGGGATTTCTCCAAGGAGGCTCGGCCTCTGACCTGCCCCGGTTGTGTTTGGCAGTCGGCGACGGTTCACCGCGCTGGGTTGAGTTGCGGCTGACCAACAGGGGACTGAATCCTCTCGTTGGTACCCTGCACGATGTCACCGAGATCGTTCGCAACGAGGAAGAGCGTGCTGAGCTGCATAAGCAACTGATCCAGAGGAACGACGAACTCAGTGCACAGGCGAACAGCGTCTCCACACTCCACAGGATGCAGGCGATGCTCACGGATATTTCGCAGGAATTCATGCGGAACCCTTCGACCGATCCGGGTGCCATGATTGTCAAGGCCCTTTCGCGTATTGGTTCCTTCATTGGTGCGGATCGGGCCCGCGTCTACTATTTATCCGATGATAAAAAAACCTGGCACGGTATGTACAGTTGGTGCGTCGCCGGATTGAAACCCGATCCCGAGGGTGGGCAGGGCTTCAGTGTCGACAGCTTTCCGTGGCTCTTGGGGGCACTTGCTGAAGATCGTGTGGTCGATGTGCCGCGCGTAAGCGAATTGCCAGACGAGGCGGTCCTAGAGAAGGAGTTGATGAAAGGTGTGCAATCCTATTTGGCCGTGCCTATGACCTTTCAGGG
>JAPKBR010000055.1 GCA_028823345.1 Planctomycetota bacterium | reverse complement strand
TTCCGGTCGTGCAGCTCTTCTTGGGCTGCTGTTTGTTTCGTTGGCCATTCTGGCAATTATCCTGTTGTCCGGTTCAGACGAGATACAGGAAGATGTTGTCGCGGCTACAACTCACGAATCAAGAGGGGTTGTGACTGCGGAGGGCGATGAGCTTCAGGCCGATAACAGTGCCCTGAGCTCTCGCACACATCTGGCTCTCGCCAGCTTGCTCGTGCGTGCTCTTGATCCGGAGGGCAAGGCCATTGATGACTTTACCGTGATGGGTCAGCGGCAAGTAGTAGGCGTAGAAGCAGGCGACGGGTATAGCCCGCTTCAATTTGATGAGCAAGGGATCTTGCAGGGACTTGAAGCCGGGGAGTGGCGATTTAGGGTCCAAGCCGAGCTCCGCTTTGCGGTCACGCTTTCTATCACCCTGAAACCAGGACAGCTCGAAGAGCGCGAGGCTATCCTACGACCCGGGGCTCTCGTGGAGGGCATTTTGAAGAATGAGTACGGCACCATTGTGGGCGCAACATGGATCTGGTTTATGCCGCCCGGGAGGACGCATCCCTACTTAGAGCGTAAGACCGGCGGTCTCTTGCGGGCGCGAATCGAACCTGATGGAACTTTCACATCTCCTCTCTTGGAGCCGGGGAACTACATTATTTCCGTTGGACCCCTCGGTCGTTCGGACCTGGCGGACGACACACCGAAGGCCCTATTGCCTCTATCGCACTATTCAGTTGCAGCCGTCATGGGCGGCCGCGAGCAGTTGGAGGTAAGTGTCCCCGGCATGCCGGAGGGGACTCGTCGAAGAGGAGAAGTGCTGCTCTTGGAACTTACGGAGAGTCGCGCAGAACGTGTGTCCCGAAGGCAGGAGGGTCTCGGGAAAACCGAAGCGGAGAGCGAACTTGCTGTCCAGCAGGATGCTGATGAGCGAGCGGCCGATCCCCGGAGGCGCGACAAGAAACCACGCTGGAAGGCCAGTACTGACAGGAGACTTGATACGAAGGGGACTGCGTTGTTCAAGAGGGTGCGCCCAGGCCGTTATCGCCTTGGACTTAAGTTCAACGGTCAGGTGCTTGAATCCGGGGTCGACTTTGTCATGGAGTCGGGCGTGTCCAAGTCCTTAGTCGTTTCCTTCGATTCCGCTTCCAAGGGGACACGGCGCGAGCCAGGGTTGCTTACCTTTTCTGGTTCTGATGTTCTACCTAACATCGGCGTCGGAGCACTTGGGTTTCATTGGAGCCGCATGAATTGACCGGAGCGTGTCATGCGGACGCAGTCCTATTGTCTGTCATGGACGCTGCAATCCTGACGGATGGATAATTGGTGATCCGAGCCCATGCTCGTCGTGACATATCCAAGCAGCGTCCCGTCACATTCGTGATCCCCATGGGTGGCTGTGAAGAGAGCTGCGCCATCTGCATCAATCATCAATTCCATTTGTGTTGATTGGCCGGGGAGTAACTCTAGGATGGCCAGTTCCCCGTGGGGCCAGGTAACCTGGATTGCGTGCAGCGCTATGGACGATTCGTTCGTCAAGGTGATCCGCTCGACACTCATTCGCACGACCGTGACGAATAGGCATAGGCAAGCCACGGGAAAGTTGCTCAGCAAGACCATTGAGGCAAATGCAGCGTTCTTGTTGACCGTCCCCCGGTTTTCTTTGTCGCTGCGGGCACACTTCACATAACGCACAATCGCAAACGCCCCGAGCAAAACCATGGCGAGTCCGATGAGGATCACAACGCCCCCGGCGGTGAGCCAGATGTCTGCGCGGGTGTGATAGTGAATGGCAAACACCGCAACGCCCAATACGAGGGGCAGCATCCCGCTGAGGACAGCGACGCGCAGCCAGAAATCCGGGCGTCGGCTGAATGCTGTTAGGGTTGGTGACATGAGGGCTGTATTCTGGCATTCCGGTCGACTGCCTGGTTTTGAGAAACAGGTAATTTGAAAAGCCGGGAGGTTCATTTGCGCATCTTTCACGGGCGCGCCGAGCCTCCAGGCAGCCTAACTTGAACTTTCAGGCAGAAGTCTCCACATCTGGACGCATGGCGGTAAGTTAGACATCTAGGAGCACCCATGAATTTCCATTCTCTTCTTCCACTGGCGTTCATCATCGCGCCCGCTCACGCGGACATCATCTGGACCGGTATCACAAGCAATGACGTTTTCGATGAGAGCAACTGGGACTTCACTGGGTCCACAGTCACGACGATCGACCCGAACGTGACCATTGAAGACAATCTCGTCATTGTCAATGCGGCGAACCCGGTCGAGATCCCCGACATCGGAGGCCAAGGGCGTTTGCAGATTGGTGATGGCTGGACCCTGACCGTGGACAACTCCAGCTTGACAGCCCTGGGAAATGATGGCGTAGGCGGAGTGCAGGGCACAGCCAACGGCCCCACAATTCGCGTCATCAACGGCGGAGCATTCAACCCCTACTTCATTGTCTACGACGTTCATCTTGAGATTGTCCAGTGGAGCAGCGCTACTTTTGGAGGACCCGGCAACCCGGTCAACGGATCCAGCATCGATCTCCTCCCCAACGGAACCCTGGCCTTCCTCGATGAAACGGTTCAGGAATACATCAACGAGCACCTGAATAAGACGACGGTAGCCGGTGTGCCAGCAATCATAGGTGTGAACATCACAGCGGTCAGTGATGGCTTGAACGGCTCAATCGTCGAGGTGATTTCAGCCCTTGGAACGAACTACTGCACCGCGAGCGTAAACTCCACCGGGGCTGTCGCTGTCATGTTCGCTGATGGTTCCATTGATGCGACCCACAACAACTTGACCCTGACCGCGCGCGGGATGCCCACCAACCAGCTGGGGTATTTTTTGTGCGGTCAAGCCGCGGGCTACATCCCCAATCCGGGCAACAGTCAGGGCTTCCTGTGCCTCGTTGGCCAGATTGGACGGTTCGCCGGGCAGATCCAAGACACCGGGGCTTTAGGTGAGTACAGCATCCAGGTGGACTTGGGTGCAGTCCCCGTGTGGCGTCCCCATGCGGTGCTTCCCGGGGAAACCTGGAACTTCCAGGCGTGGTTCGTGGACGGGGGCAGTTCTAATTTCAGCGATGGGCTCTCGATTACTTTTCAGTAATCCAATTCCCATCACAGGCCTGGGGTAGCGCAGCCAAAAGTGACTGTCCCCTGGAGGGTGGGCGGGCCGTGTGACCGTGCGGTAAAGCCCTACTTCGAGGTCGGGACAAACAGCTTGGCGCCAGCAGCGATACCGGTGCTATCCACGTGACCGCCTCTATCCCTGATCAGGACTCACCGGCCTTGTCCTCGTAGGCGCCCAGGGTGGTGGTCCAATTCACCTTGTCGTTGTGGGAATGGGTGAATCCGAGGGCGCGTTCGTATGCCACGGTCGCGTGGGATCTGTAGGCGATCACATAGGTTCTGCGCCAGTCACTCGAAAGGTTTCCGGCGGAGCCATGCATGACCCACTCGTCGTGCAACGTGATCCCCCCGCGCTTGACCTCTACATATTCGACCTCTTCTTCATCGCCAACCTCAGCCACTAGGGTGTGTCCCTCTTCCCGGGTAGATTTGGCCGAGCGGTGGGTGCGCAGGGTTTGTCCCACTCCGGATCCGGGGATGAAGCGAATGCAGCCATTGACCTTGAGGGAGTCATCGATCGCAAGGGAGCAAGTGACTGTGCGTGTGTCGGGCGTGCCCGCTGGCCAATAGCCTTGGTCCTGGTGCCATGAGAATTCCGCAGTCGGGCAGTTGGGCTTCTTGGCTAAAAACTGGTCGTAGTCGATCTGGATGTCCTGGCCAATGAGTTGCGCAGCGATATGGGCCGACCGGGTTTCAAGCACATTGCCAATGAGTTCCGGTGCATAGACCCTTGGGAGCATTGCGTTGATCAGGGCGAAATCTTTGAACTCCCGATCATAGGGCCCGCTCATGTCGCAGAAGTCGTGGCCCATGCCGCTGATTTCCTTGCGCATGAAACGCCCATAGGTTTCTTCGATCACGCTGACCTCTTCGTCGCAGAGGACCGCTGGAATGTGCAGGAATCCACGCTCGGCGAACTGGCGGATTTGGTCCGGGGTCAAGACAATAGGGGTGGTCATCAGCGCGGCGACTCGTTCCAGAATCGGTGTGTGGTGGTGTGGGTGTAGACCTTATCAGGATGCAGAATCACCGAGGGGAAACTCTCTTGATGCACCGCGTTGGGGAACCCTTGGGCTTCTAAGCAGAGGGCGCGCGTGGTGGTGAACAGCTGCAGGGCGACTTGGGTCGTGTGCACTTCCATGCAACGCCCGGTGACTGGATCTTTGAGGGTCGCAGCCGGGGCTCCGCTGTCCAAGCCAAAGGTGCAGTCGAAAGCCCGCGTCCCGAGGGGTTTCAGTCGGGTGAAGTCGAGGTCAGTACCAGCCACAGGTTCGAGTTTCCCGGTGGGGATCAATTCGTCGTCCGTAGGGGCAAAATGATTCGCCTGAATCTGCAACTCGTGTCCTTGAATGGGGCCACCCAAATTCCAGTAGGTGTGATTTGTCAAGTTGACCGGCGTGGGCCGATCGGTCCTCGCCTTGAATTCCATGACCAGTGTGTTGTCATCGGTGAGGGAATAGGAACTCCACACATCCAGGGTGCCAGGATAGCCATCCGCGCCATCAGGACTTTGCACATGAAAGCGCACGGACGAGGGGCTGCGCTCTGCGCTCCAGAGCATCTGCCCTAGTGGCGCTTCTGATCCACCGTGCAGATGGTGATTGCCCTCGTTGCGCGTCAGATGGTAGAGCTCTCCATCCTGGACAAACATCCCTTTGCCGATCCTGTTCGCTACGCGTCCCACCGTGACTCCAGAAAACCGTTGGCTCGGGTGGGATGAAACCACGTTTCCAATGACGTTCTCTGCATCGGGCACATGCAGCTCGCAGAGGGCCGCCCCGACGGGCGAGAGTGTGGCCCTCATGCCGTCTTGGTTGCAGATCGAAATCGTCAGGTCAGAGTCGCTCATCGAAGGACCTATCTTAGGGCGAACAGGGACTCGTTGCGGGTGTCCGTTGGCTTTAAGATGGGTCCATGAAAGAGTTCCTTTATGTGGTGGACCCCATGTGCGCGTGGTGTTGGGGTTTTGGGGAATCAATCGCTCAGGTGCGAGCTGAACTCCCCGAAGTTCCCTGGCGGTTGGTGATGGGAGGGCTAGCGCGTGATTCGGAGGATCCCATGGACGAGGAGACGGCCAAGTATGTGCAGCAGGCTTGGCTTGCCGTTGCAGCCCAAACGGGCGCCCAGTTCAACCATGACTTCTGGACTCAATGCTCGCCCCGTCGATCGACCTACCCCTCGTGCCGTGCGGTGATTCTTGCGGGCCAGGAGGGCAAGGCTCAAGAAATGCTAAGCGCGATTCAGCAAGCCTATTACTCGGAAGCTCGCAATCCATCGGACCTTGAAACTCTGACGGCCCTGGCGGAAGAAATCGGGATGAATCCGAAGAGCTTCAGGACTGCACTTGAGGATCCCAAAACCCAAGTTCTCTTAGAAGAGGACTTTTCCCTGCGCAGGTCCATGAAGGTCACGAACTTCCCCAGCGTGGGCCTGCGGGACGGGAAGGAATCGCGCTTGATCATCAGTGGCTGGTGCGATGCCAAGACACTCTCTGCGGCGGTTCACGCGGAGATCTAATTTGTTCCTCTAGATACAGACCGGAGTGGTTATCATGTGCGCATGGGTGCCTTCCGAGATTTGTTCGCACTGCGGGGGACCGTCAGCCGGTCGCGGTATTTGTGCGCAGGTATAGGTCTGGCGTTGGTTAAGTACGCGGTCGATGCGTTGAGCTTCTTCCTGGTGTTGGGCGAGTTTTGGAATCCTCTCTACTACGCCGACCCTACCTTCTCGCGGCGCATGGGCGGAGTCGATCAGTTACCGGCGCCCTATCTCGTGGCTCTGATTCTGTGGGCTTTGCCTTTCCTGTGGATTGGGGTGGCCATGAGTTCCCGACGGGCGCGTGACGCAGGGCTCTCCCAGTGGATAGGCCTCTGTTTCCTTATACCCTTCATCACCTACTTCACCGTGCTGTTGTTGGCTTGTCGAAAGACCCGCCCCCAACAGATAACTTCCCGGCGACCGGATGGGTTTACCTTTCGGATGGCGCTTTTTGGCGTGACCTTCACGGTGCTTTGTGGCGTAGGTCTGATTGCGGTGATGACCGAGGGACTTCACTACTACGGATCCTCACTGTTTATGGGGATCCCCTTTTTGATGGGGGCAGTGACCGGGTACCTCTATAATTTGTCCAAGGAACGCACCGTGGCATCGACCCTGGGAATGATATGCATCGCCTTGGGTTTGGGTTTCATGTCACTCCTTGCTTTTGCTTTGGAGGGAGCCGTTTGTCTTGTGATGGCCTACCCCATCATGTTTGCGGCTGCAGCTCCCGGCGCTATTTTTGGGCGCTCCTTGGCACGCATGTCCGTGGCTCCTGATCGCACCTTGTGCCTCGTTATTCTGGCTCTGCCCTTGGGAGCATTTGCCCAACAGCAACAGCCCAAGCCCAACGAGCGCGAGGTCATGACTTCAGTCATCATCGATGCGCCGCGCGAAACAGTCTGGAAGAATGTGATTGCTTTCAGCGAACTCCCGCCGCCTGAAAGCTGGCTGCTCAAGACCGGCATCGCTTATCCACTGCGGGCACGCATCGAAGGCAGTGGGGTGGGCGCAATCCGGCACTGTGAATTCACAACAGGGTCCTTCGTGGAACCAATCACCCGTTGGGAGGCCCCCGAGCGCTTGTCCTTTGATGTCAGTGACCAGCCCGACCCCATGCATGAGTGGAGTTTCTACGCCCATGTGAATGCCCCGCACTTGGAAGACTCCTTCCGAAGCGTGCGTGGAGAGTTTCGACTGATCGAGATTTCCGGCGGCCGTACCCGTCTAGAGGGCAGCACCTGGTACGTGGTGGAGATGGGGCCGGCCCTTTACTGGAAGCTCTGGGGCGATGGGATTGTGCACCGCATTCACGAGCGGGTCCTGCGGCACATCAAAAAGTTGTCCGAATAAGGCGAGTAAACGCAGGTACTTGATGCCCCTACCTGGGGCAAGCGGGGCTCTCCTGTTGAGCCCTGTTCCCATGCTGGGGTTCCGAGAGGGGCCCTGGCGAGAATTTCACCTATGAATGGCCATCTAGAGTTAATCTTTAGTTCGGCTCGCATCCGCTTTGCTTGGGAGGACCCTAAAAACCCTCCTGGCCTTTTTGGCAGGTACCACCAATGATCACAAAGACAATCCAAGCCCTCCTCTTGGCCGTGTTCGCCTTCGCAGCTCCTTCATTGGCGTCAGATGTCCATGTGGTTGATGTTGCGGGCAGCGGGGACTTCACATCGCTTGCCGCGGCGATCGCAGCTGCGGCTGACGGAGATGTGCTACTTGTACGCAACAGCGATCCGGGCGGTATCACTCTCAGCGGTAAGGGCCTAACCATCATCAATGAAGGAAGCCCCCTAACGACGCTCCCTCTGATTCGTTGCACGAACCTGCCCGGGTCTAGCGAGTTCCATATTGTTGGTTTCGATTTCCTTCAAATCCAACTAGTAGCATGCCAGGGGCGTATCTTGATCGAGGATTGCGGCGACCTGAATGCCACCTGGGGTGAAGCAAGCGCATCTGTCAGCTCCTGCTCTTCGGTGACGATGGTCAACACGGGAATGAAGGGGTTTGATGGATGGAGTATCACTGGTGGCCAAGACAATTATGGTGCGGATGGAGGTCATGCCCTCTTGGTTTCCAATTCGAAGGTCAACCTCTACAACTGCCGCGGTCTCGGCGGGGGTGGTGACGATGGAGCCTGGTTGCCTTGCGGAATCGGCGGGGATGGGGGCGATGGCCTTCGAGTGACTGATTCACAGGCCCGAGTTCGCACCTTCCAGTGCGACTTCATCGGAGGCTATGAGGGATACGGGGGTTGTGGGGATGGATGGGTAGGATCCGATACGAATGGTCCCACTGGCACGATCATTCCCTTGACGATGGCAGCGAACCAACTAGCCGCTACGCCCATTATTCGCGAAGCCAACACCTACATGCTCACTATCCACGGGACTCCTGGGCAAGTGCCCTTGCTCTTGACCAGTACGGCTCTCTTCCAGCGCCTGTTCGTGCCTCATGTGGGGGTGCTGCACCTGCCCTGGCCGTTCACCTTGCAATACCTCCCCCCAATTCCCTCCAGCGGGACTTTGGTGGTTCCGGTTTGGATTCCGCCCCTTCCCGCCGCGGAACAAAGTCGCTGGCGGGTGATGCAGGTGGTGCTCAATGCGGCAAACAACCGCTACGCCACACGACCCATCAGCCTGACGGTGGTGGATTCGACTTTCTAGATCGATGAAGGATTAAGGATCTGATCGGGGAACTTTTGGGACCGATGCGGGGCGAGACCCTGTAATCTCGTCCCCCGTGATTTCCCTCAATAGCATTTCCATGCACTATGGCCGCCAAGCCCTGTTGCTCAAGGCGTCCATGCAGCTCGACCCGGGCGAAAAAGTTGGGCTGGTGGGCCCCAATGGCTCGGGCAAGTCCACCCTGTTTCGCTTGGTGATGGGGGAGGAGGACGCCGACGACGGGCAGGTGACGGTCCCGCGCGGTTTGAGCATTGGGTATTTCCGCCAGGATGCGGGGGAGATGAGCGGGCACCCGGTGCTGGACGAGACTATTTCGGGCAGTGGTCGGGCAGGTGAGCTGCACATAGAGTTGACCGATCTTGAACGCCGCATGGGGGATCCCGACTGCGCCGATCAGATGGATTCGATTCTCGAACGCTTTGGAGCGGTGCAGGAAGAGTATCAGCAGCTCGGTGGTTATGAGTTGGAGGCCAAGGCGCGGGAGGTCTTGCATGGGCTGGGTTTTGAGGACTCCCAGGTTGATGGGGACGTGGGCGACCTTTCGGGGGGATGGCGCATGCGAGTGCAGATCGCCAAGGTGCTGCTGGGCAAGCCCGATGTGCTGCTGCTGGACGAACCCACGAACCACTTGGATATCGAGTCGATTATCTGGCTCGAAGGTTTCTTGCGCGATACAGATGCCGCCATCTTGATGACTTGCCACGACCGGGACTTCATGAACAAGGTGGTTTCGCGCATCGTGGAAATCGATGGGGGGGAACTCGTTAGCTACGGGGGCGACTACGATTTCTACACCAGCGAGCGCGAAATCCGCGTGGTCAATCAAGAAGCAGCCTTCACCCGACAGGCGGCCATGCTCAAGAAAGAAGAGCGCTTCATCGAGCGCTTTGAAAAGAACGCTGCCAAGGCCTCCCAGGTACAAAGCCGGGTCAAGAGGCTCGACAAGATCGAGAAGCTAGAGCCCCCGAAGACACGGATCCTGCGCCCCTTCAAAATGCGCCAGGCCCCCAGGTCGGGCAACGACGTAGCGACTCTCAAGTCGGTCTCCAAGTCCTATGGAAAGAGGGTGATTTATGAGTCACTGAACCTGGAAATTAAACGTGGCGAGCGTTGGTGTGTGATGGGCATCAATGGTGCGGGCAAAAGTACCCTGCTGAAGCTCGTCGCCGGTGAACTGCAACCTACCGGGGGCCAAGTTCGTCTTGGGGCCAGTCTCAAACTCGGCTACTTTGCCCAGTCCGCCCTCGAAGTGCTCGACCCCACCTGCACGGTCTGGGAACAATTGGACTCGGCCTTTCCCACAGCCACCATTCCGTCCAAGCGCACCGCCCTCGGCGCGTTCGACTTTCCCGGGGACGACATCGACAAGCCGATTCGGGTGCTATCCGGAGGCGAGCGCAGTCGCTTGGTCCTCTGCCAGATGCTCTTTGACCCACCCAATTTCCTGGTGCTCGACGAACCCACCAACCACCTGGACGTGGCCACCAAGCAGATGCTGATCATGACCTTGGCAAACTACGACGGCACCATCCTGTTCGTTTCTCACGACCGGACTTTCCTCAAGGGTCTTGCGACTCGCGTACTGGATCTTTCCGGAGGCGGAGAATCCACCGCCCGTGCCCCACTGGTTTTCCACGGGCCCTACCAGGATTGGGTCGAGCGCACAGGGCACGAAGCGCCGGGTGTGCATCACTGATTGAGGTGCATCGGTGAGGAATCACCATGCTTGAACCGTTTCCCAAGCGATGCGTCGGAGCCATGCATCATCTTCGGGCGCGATTTGAAACTCGTCGGGGAGTGCTAGGTCCAAGTCGACTGCACTCTTCCCATAGATGGTCGAGTAGATCACGAGCAGGGTGAGGTAGGTGCCGTGGACGCTCGGGTGCTCACGGTCCTGGTCGTACATGTCGATCTCCGGGCGTTCGGCCTTTGCGCGTTGCCAAGCCAGGCCGCAGGGAGCAACTTCGGCGCCCAGGGCCTCGGCCATCTTCCGGTGCTCGGCGGCGATCTCTTCCATGGACATCCAATCCAGGCGTTCGTAGTCCCAGGCCATGAAGAAGATGAGGCGCGAGCCAGCCTCGTGGGCAAGTGCATCGAACTTGGCGGCGTAGGTGTGGAAATCCACGACCGTTGTTTCGGGTAGGTCCTCTTGCAGAACGATCACATCGAAATTCCCATTGGCAATGGTGTCCCTAGCCTTTGTGCGTTTCCAAAGGACCTTGAGCGATGCGCCGCCGCGAACAACGCGGGAGGTCTCCGCGCCTGTCCCTTCGCCGTGTGCCGCCGACAGACCCTGCATGTGTTTCCAGAGCCCGCCGTTCCAGAAGGTGAAACTGTTTCCAACAAAGAGAATTGTGGCGGGGGGCGGCGCAGCCTCGATCGGAGCTTGGCAGGAGGCGATTGCGAAGAGGAGAGGGGCGAGTGTGAGAGGGTGGATCTTCATCAGAATGTCTTCGGCCGTCGGCCCTGTATTCAAATAGTGATAGGAAAGGGGAGGGGTGCTGGGCCTTGGACCCTAAAGGGTCCAGGGAGATCGAATGCCGGGTGCATCGGGTGAGCGATTCATCAGTGAGCCACCTATACTGCTCACCGTGACCGATGAAATCCAAGAGTGGTGGGCCTACGTGCTTGTTTCGGAAGAGACGGGGGAGACTTACGTTGGGGTCACGGTGGACCTTGAGCGGCGATTGGGGCAGCACAATGGGGATGTAGCGGGGGGCGCGCGGCGGACGAGGCGGGGGAGACCTTGGAGGATGGCTCGGCGGCTTGGGCCGTTCTTGGATCGATCAGAGGCGCAGGCGGTTGAGTATCGCCTCAAGCGGTGCCGGGGGAAAGAGCGTTTGGAATGGGAGCCTTGAGGGAAGAGCAGACGCCCGACCCTCGGAAGGGGCGGGCGTCTGCAATAGGATTAGTCGGCCCAACCTGACGAGGGTTCCCCGCCGCTGATTGGGTTAGGTCTTGCTGTCCTCGTAGAGGGGACCTAGTTGCGCCGATAGAGCCAGATGCCAGAGTCGCGCTTGGAGGGAGGCTTGATGAAATTGATTTGTTCCATCAGCTTGGCGCTCTCGGCTCGGAATGCTTCTACTTCCTCCAGGTGCAGGGCGACCTGAATGGCGGCCTTCCTTTCGTCGTCGGGAAGATCGGCGCTGGCTTCGATGGCTTTGTCGATCAGAGCGCCTTGGCGAGAGTCAATATCGTCCTTTTGGGCGTGGAGGGCTTTGAGTTCTTCCTCCTGGACCTCGGTTAGCTCGACCTCGGGAGCCACCGTGTACTTATAGCCGCCCACGATCAGGTCCAAGTCCCCATCCCCGTCATAGTCGGTTACATCCACATAGAGGCCCTTGTTGGGAGTGGCGCCGGTCGTGTCCTGGGGAATCAAGACTTGGGCGGCGGAGAATTGGGGCTGGTTGAGCTTGCCCGTGTTCAAGTAGAGGTTGACGCCTCCCTCGAAGCCACCGCAAACCATGTCGTCCAGGCCGTCCCCGTTCCAGTCGACCATGCGCGCTGCAGTCAGGCCGCCTTTCATCTTGAATGGAGATCCACCAGCGTTGATCGGGTGATTGATGCCGGTGAAGGAAGGAGCGCCGGGCTTACCCTCGTTCATCTGGCGATAAAGTTCGCCGTCCTTGGCGCCCAGCAAGAGGTCCATGTCCCCATCGTTGTCCCAGTCCCAAAGAAAGGCCGAGACACAATGGCCGCCAGGATCTTCGCTGCCTTCGGGGCTGCGATCGGCATTGTTGTATTCGTTCTCTTCCATATCATAGTAGAGAGAGATGACCACGTTGCGGCCTTGAGAGTCGGTGATGTGCTCGGGTTGAGACCAGCCGTCTTTGCTGCCGGCAACGAGGAACACGGTGCCCTCAAAGGTGGCAGCGATCATGTCGGTCTGGCCGTCAGCGGTGAAGTCCACAAACTGTGAACTGGTGCCGATGCATCACCAGTTGTTCAGACGCAGGGGCTCGCCATCCGCTTTCATGGGTTTCATCTTGGACCAGGCGAGATCCGTTTCGCCCTTCTCGCAATAACGCATACGCCCAGGAAGGTCGCCCACGATGAGCTCCGATTGGCCGTCTCCGTCTAGGTCGTACAAGGCCGGTGAGGGATAGGACTGGCGGGTGAAGGCGTTGTTGCCAGTCAACAATTCCTCGGGAGATCCCAAGGTGATTGTGTCCGTGGGTACGGTGGTGACTTGTACGGGCTCCGATTGCGCGACCGTGGTGGAGGCGGCGGGCGCTTGGGGCGACTCGGTTGCCATGGACCCGCAGGAAGCGAGCGTGGCGGCAAGGGCGAATCCGAAGGGCGTGGGGCTGGTCTTGATCATGGTGCTAGGATAAACCGTTATTGGGCAGCGCGGGGGTGCTGACATGCGAATCCCCTCGCAGGCGTCCCATTCATGCCCAGTACCGCAATGGGGGGTGTGCTCTGGAGGTCACGCAGGCCTCACTCCCCGCGAATCAGATGGCCTTGCCCGTGCCGTCTTGGAACTTCTCTCGCAGCCGTTGCAGCTCCCGGACCAAGGTCGCCGTGATCTCACCTGCCCCTTCGGTGCCAAATAGGTTGTGCATCTCATCGGGGTCGCCTTCAAGGTCATAGAGCTCCCAGGCATCAAAGTCATACACATGGATCAGCTTGTGCTGCTTGGTGCGCACACCATAGTGAGGTGCCACCGTGTGCGAAGTGCGACCACTGTCTCGCTGCTGGTAGTGGTAGTAGATCGAGGTACGCCAGTCGGGGCCCTGCTTCTCCTCCGCGAGGGAGGCAAGGGAAGCGCCGTGCATGGAGCTAGGGACTTCGAGCCCTGCGTATTCGAGAATGGTTGGGGCCATGTCGATGTTCTGGACCAGTTGATCCACCACGATGCCTTGGGATTTGGCCCGGGGGTCGTGGATGATCAGGGGCGTCCGCATGCTTGGCTCATACATCCAGCGCTTGTCGTACCAGCCATGTTCTCCCAGAAAGAAACCCTGGTCGGAGGAATAGATCACGATGGTGTTGTCCGCGAGACCGTTGTCCTTGAGAAAGCTACGGACCTGACCCAGGGAATCGTCGAGGGCGTCCACGCAGCGCAGATAGTCGCGGATGTAGCGCTGGTACTTCCAGCGCACGAGTGCGTCCCCTTCCAGGCCAGCCTTTGCAAAGGCTGCATTGCGAGGACCATAGGCCGCTTCCCAGGCGCTGCGCTGAGTTTCAGTCATGGAGTTCAATAGATCATTCCCGCGCTTTCCAAGAACCTCCCCCTCTTCAGGGGGAAGCTTGAGGTCATAGGCCCCAAACAGATCCCTCGCAATCCGCATTTGCGAAGCGGCAGCGCCTGGCGAGCGGCCGGCGTAGTCATCGAACAGGCTTGAGGGCTCGGGCAACACTTGTTCCGCATACCGATCGTGGTACTGGGGGCCGGGCATCCAAGTGCGATGGGAGGCGGCGTGGTTGATCCAGATGGCAAAGGGCTCGTCGGCTTCTAGGCTGGACTTTATCCAGTCCAATGATGCTTGCGTGATGACTTCGGTGGTGTAGCCGGCGGTCTTGGTCTTGCCCTCGGCGGTCACCATGGTGGGCCCGTAGTACCCGCCCTTGGCAATGGCCCAATGGTCGAACCCAGAAGGCTTGGGTCCGATGTGCCACTTGCCGATCATGGCAGTCTGGTAACCGCTGGCCTGCAACAACTTGGCCCAGGTGGGGAGCTCATCCTTGAATCCTCCCCCATTGTGCTTCTTGCCATTCGCATGAGAGTGCAAGCCGGTCAGGACCGTAGCCCTTGCCGGGCCACAGATCGAATTGGCCACAAAGCTATTGCGGAAACGCACTCCTTCCGCCGCAAGAGCGTCGATGTGGGGAGTCTTGGTCAGCGGAGACCCATATGCGCCCACCGCCCGTTCCGCGTGGTCGTCCGCATACACAAACACAATGTTGGGGCGATCACCCGCGGCGGCCGTGGGGATGACAAAGGGGATGCAGAGGAGAATCTTGTGCAGCATGGAAGGCTTGGTATGAGGGGCGCGCCAACTCTACCGGCCCAGACCGCTTTCCTGTTCTCTTCAGCAGCAGGATTTTGGTGAAGAAGCGGCGCTCTGCCCATTCTGCAAAAGGGGGACGTGAATGGCCCATATGTGTTCCGGATGCCGTTCTTGGGGCCCGGAACAGCCCACCTCCCTTGGGTATCGAACGCTTTGAAGCTACTTTGCTACAATCGCCGGTAGGTAGTCCTCCGTTTTTGGCCTAGGACTACCAGGGCACCCAATCCCTACGATGATGATGCAACGCACAACTCTCTCAACTCTGACCCTGCTCTTTTTGGGCATGGCAATCAGCGGTTCCGCCCCAGGACTCTCTTCGTCAGGTGACGGGGACGAATCTTGGAAGGCCGAATCGACGATCTATCGGCTCAAGCACAGCGCGCATAAGAAGTGGGCCTTTGTCCTGCCGGCCGAGCGCTGGCACGATGCGGGCAAGTCCATCGAGCTTCCTGGCGGCTTGGTGTTTGATACCAAGATCGACGGGGTCAACAAGCTCATGGTTGACTCCAATGGCGACGGCCGGCCCAACGCCACCGTGCGCGGCTCGGGGTTCATCACCTTGGGCGCGAAGGACGAAACAGGGGAATCCGTTCGTTATTCAGTGAGGGTCAAGAACACCGCCGCTGGAAAGTTTGAATGGACGACAGGTTCAAGCATGAGGGGCATGGTTGCTGGAACCATCCTGCACGTGTTCGATCAAGATGGAAACGGCAAGTACTCCGACTGGGGTGTGGACGCGGTCGCGGTTGGAAACTCCAAGAGCGCTTCTTTGCTTTCCAAGGTGATCTTGGTGGGCAAGGATCTATATCACTTCGATGTGACCGAGGACGGGGCCCAGGTGACCGTGGCTCCCTTCAGCGGTGACACCGGTATCTTGAATGCGGTGGTCGACTACGAAGCCAAGGGCGCCCTGACTTCTGCGGTTTTCCAAAGCGGCGACATCTCGTTCTGCGTGGCGCACGCCAAGAAGGGCGTTGCGGTTCCCGTGGGAACTTACAAGTTCGTCAGCGGCCGGGTAGAGAAAGGCTCTGCTTCGGTTTCCATGCGCGGCGGAAAGATGCCTACGCTTCAGGTGTACGCAGGCGAAGAGACCGCTCTTGAATGGGGGGCCAACGTGAATGGCGAGTTCTCCTTCTCCCAAAAAGATGAAGACGTCACCGTAAAAGCGAACTTCAAGTTCTTTGGCGCGGCCGGCGAGGAATACTACGATTTCCAGCCCGCTGGAAAAGGACCCAAGATCATCATCTCGGATGCCAAACGTGGCAGAGAGATCAAGGAGGCACGCTTCCCCGAGTCATGATGCGGTTCGCGCCTCACGTACACCGGGAGTGTACGCCAAACCAATCCTGTCGATGTTGTCGTAGAAGTGCAGACCCCTCTGTTCCCCGACATCACCCTGAGTCCCCGGGGCTCCAAACCCGCTCAACCGAAAACGCCCAAGACAAAGGGCGCCGGCCGCTAACCCGAGCCCCATCAAACTGAGCCTAAGACCGGGGTCGCTTCTGCTGGAAGCGGCCCCGGTTTGTTTACAGGCACTCACGACCACTGGATGGGTAGACTAGTCCCATGAAGGAATTATTCCATGCGGGATTGGTGTTGGGGCTGGCCGCTTGCGGAGCAACCGAGCAAAGCCTGGAGCAGCTCGGTCCACAGGCGCCGAATGTGATCCTGGTCATGACGGACGATCAGGGCTGGGGGGATTTCTCCGGCAACGGAAATCCGGTTTTGGAAACGCCCATGTTGGATCGGCTTGCGGGGGAGAGCGCGCGTTTGGCGGACTTCTATGTGCACCCGGTTTGCACGCCCACCCGTGCGGCGCTGATGACTGGCCGTCATCCCCAACGGACCCGGGCGTTTGACACCTATGTGGGCCGCGCGATGCTGGAGCCTGAAGAGGTCACAATCGCCGAGGTCCTGGGCGATGCCGGCTGGCGCACGGGTGTTTTTGGTAAGTGGCACTTGGGGGATTGTGCGCCCATGCGGCCCTTGGATCAGGGCTTTGATCGTTCCCTTGTGCATGGCGGTGGCGGCATTGGGCAGCCTGCTGATCCGCTCGGGGGCGAAGGCAAGTACACGAACCCGGTGTTGATGGACCAGGGGGAAGAACGCCGGTTCGAAGGGTATTGCACGGATGTCTATTTTGATCAGGCTATGGATTGGATGGGCGCTCAGGACGAAGCGCAGGAGCGGTTCTTTTGTTACATCGCAACCAATGCTCCGCACACGCCCTTGCATGATGTGCCCGACGCGCTCTATCAAAAATACAAGGGTCGCGATCTTGGGGCAGAGGTGTTCGCTGGAGGTCCCGGGCGTGCGCCGGCAAACATTGATCAGGACAAACTCGCGCGGTTGTACGCGATGATCGAGAACATCGATGAGAACATGGGGCGCTTGCTTGGGTTCTTGGAAGAACGCGACTTGGAGCGGGACACTCTGCTGATCTTCCTCTGCGACAACGGTCCCCAGGGCCGTCGGTTCGTGGGGGGGATGCGCGGGGCGAAGGGAAACGTGTATGAGGGCGGCGTGCGCAGCCCCCTGTATGTGCGTTGGCCTGGGAAACTTGGCGCGGGTCTGCGCGAAGGTGACTTTGGGGCACACCTCGACATCTTCCCTACGATCCTAGATGCCTGCCAGGTGCCCGTGCCGGAGGGCGTTGCCCTGGATGGGCGGTCGTTGCTGCCTTTGTTGGAGGGGCAAGACGACTTGAGTGCGCGCGATCCCCTGGTGGTTCAGTGGAACCGCGGAGATGGGCCAATTAAGGGTCAGAACATGTTTGTGCGCTCGGGGAAGTGGAAACTAGTGAATCATCCCCGGGCCGATGTGCGCGAAGAGGCGCCGCCTTGGAAGCCCGAGCTATATGACCTGGAACAAGACCCTTTCGAGCAAGAGGATCTCAGCGCAAAGTTACCAGAGGTGGTCGAGCAGCTTGGGGGCGTCTACTCGGATTGGTACCAGGACGTGAATGCTGGCGAGGGCCCGGGAGACAGTTGGACCCCCAGCTTTCCGCCCCATGGTCCTCCGCCCATTCGCATGGGCGGCGCGGGCGCGGAACGGGTTGTGCTCACCCGGCAAGATTGGCGTCGAACCGAGGGCGGCGGTTGGGGTCGCAACGGAGCATGGAAGGTGCGTTTCAGCGACACGGATTTTGAAAGCCCGAGCTACAAGCCCTGGTCCGTACGCGTGATCTTTCCCCGTGGATTCCAACCCACCAAGGTCAAGCTAGGAATTAACTCGGGGGTTTGGACCTACATAACCTGGGAAGGAGAGCCAGGTGAAGGCCAATCAGAAATCACCCTCCAGGATGTGGGGCGCGCATGGGTGAAGAACAAGCCCGCCACCGTGAATTGCGTTTTGACCGATGGGGATGGTCAGGAGGTCGGACCCTATCAGTTGATCTTCTCCCGCTAAATCTCTTCCCTGGGTTGGAGGTTGGTAGGATCTGTGAATGGGAGAAATAGAACTTGCGGCGATCTGCCTGGTGGCGTTTTTTGTTTTGCTGATTGTTTGGGCGTGGCAACAACGAACACGGCCATAGCCGAACAAGCAATGTCAATCATCAGATCAATCAAGGGCGGCAACCCCCTAGTGGAGTCCCAAGAACGCTAAATCCTCTGCTGGGGTTAGAGGATGGTAGGATTTGAGGAGGAATTGCCATTTGTTAGGCGTTCCGTTTACCCATCACACAAGGAGACACTCACATGAGAAGCTTCGCCATGTTGCTCGCCCTTTCCCTATTTGCTGGCTGCGGTGTTCGTGACCTTATTTCGGGAGAGTACTCGTCTCTCCAAGGTTGCGTCACCGAGTGCGTGGAAACGGCCTGGGGAGACGTCACTGCCAACAAACGCTCCAGCGGGGGGCACAGCACCGGCGCTAGCAGCAAGGCGGCCGGCACCGAGTGGAACTACAGGTTCCTCCTCTCTGAAGCGGATATGGCGGATCGCACTGCGACTCTACGGGACTTACTGCTGACGAAGCTCGAGGAGGCCGGAGCCTTCATCCATGGACGCGGCACGAGTGGTAAGCCCGATAACCTGATCGGCTTCAGTCTCGACTACACCAGCGCGGGCGAAGAAGGGATGGTCTGGGCCAGACGCGTAAGCCACGGCGATGGAGACAACTCCATCTTCATCGTCTTCCACGGGGTCAACACCAACTGACGTCCGAAGGGGCAAGTTTGCCCCGACCAATCGGATTAGAAATCCGATGCACTCTCCAACCTGACCTGGCGCAAGCCCAAGAGAGGCATGAACTTACAAGAGCCTGGTCGGGAACAGGCTCCGAGATTTGCCTCACATTTGCCTCAGAGTCCGATTAGGTAGCAACTGTAAGGGGCTCAAAGGGTCTCCGCACTCGGTACCGGTGCTGCGACTCGGTGCGATCTCTAAGGTCGTGTAGGCGCTGAGGATCGCATCATCCATCCTCAGGGACCGGCCGTGCGATCAGGCTGTCGATCACGGCCTCCATGCGACTCATGGTGGTGCTCCCCCGCGACTGCGTGAAGTACAGCACCATCAGGTCGCGAGCCGGCCATGCCCAGGCATAGGTGCCGTCCGACCCGCTGTGGCCGAAGGCGACGACCTCGCCTTCTTCGTCGTAGAGGTGCATGAGCTGCCCGTACGAGGAGCGCAGCCCGGCGAAGCCGGTCGGCATCGTTGTCGTCGACGCGGGGGTGAGCATCCGCCCGATCGCTGCCTCCGACAGCAGGCGCTCTCCATCGACCACGCCGCCGTCCATCACCATGGCGAGGAAGCGCGCGTAGTCAGCGGGCGTCGAGTAGAAGCCCTGCGCGAACATCGGGAACGAGAAGTACGGCGCTCCACCCCAGCACCAGTACTGCCTCCAGCGCCCGCGCCCGCCGGCATGCTTGCAGGCCACGCGCTCGACGCGGGGGTCCCCGTCGCGCAGGAGCGGGATCGTGTCGCGCATTCCGAGCGCTGCGAGCAGGCGTCGCTCGATGAGCACCTCCGCGGGCACGCCAGCGACCGCCCCGATGACGGCGCCCAGCGTGTCGACGTTGGCGTCGGCATACTGGTACCGCTCCCCCGGCGTGAAGAGTTGGGGGCCATACGTCCCCCAGTAGTCCGCAACCTGTTGGATGCTCGAGTAGCTCGAGTAGTCCGACCAGAGGGGGCCGGCGGACTGCATCGGAAGGCCGCTGCGGTGCGTCAGCAGGTGCTCGACGGTCACGGAGCGCGACTTGTCGTTGTCGAAGGCCTCGAGGTGCTTCGCCACCGGATCCGTGAGCTCCAGGGCACCCTCGTCGATCAGCAGCTGCGCCGCGGCGCCCGCCAGGGGCTTGGTCATCGACCGGATGCTGAAGATCGTGTTCTTCTCGAGCAGGCGCCCCCGGATGCGGTCGTTGTGGCCGAACACCTCGTGCATCACCGTGCGCCGGTTCTTGATGATGAGTAGCTCCGCACCGACGATCTCGTCGGCCTCGACGAAGCCGGTGATCAGCTCGGAGAGGCGGGCAAGGGCCCCGGCGGAGACCCCCTGGCTCGCCGGCGCGGCTGGAGGGAACGAGTCCTCGAGGGACGTGGACTGGCCACCGGAGAGGGTCGAGCTCACCTGCTGGCCTCCAGGGTCCTGCGCCGGAAGCGAAGACGTGAGGAGGGCGAGGAGGGCGACGGTAGGCAGATGCTTCATGAACAGTGGCCCGGGCGCAGGCTCCTGGGCACAGGTGCAGGGGTGAGCCCAGCTGCCGGCCAGCAGGAGATACGCGAACGGGCGAAGAGATTTGCGGAGCAGATGAGCGGGAGAGATCAATACGGGCCTCGGTGGAGATAAAGGGCGCGT
>JAPKBR010000084.1 GCA_028823345.1 Planctomycetota bacterium | reverse complement strand
GTCCTCATAGGCCCTGGGCCCTCCGCACGCGGAGCAGAGCAGCAGTATGGGGATCGCACTCAAAATCAATCGCATAGTTGTTCCTTCTCGGTAGCAACAGAATAGGACCTAACTTGCCCAAGACCCAGAGGCCCGCTAGGATCGCGCACATGTTCCCTTCCCCGCCCCAACAACGATCCCCCAGGAGCGGCTCTTGGGGCAGACACAGCCTCCTGGCTTGCTTGCTGTTCGCCACGGGCTGTGGTCCCGACGGGGTCCAAGAAGATCTGCTGCAACCCATCCATCCCTTCGAACGCAACTTGGCCGTATCGGAAGCGGCGGCGGCCGAGGCGGAGCGCGGGCCCCTCGCGGCTTTCTCAGCACGCGTAGCTGGCCTGGATGTGCGTTTCGAGGACTGGGTGGCCCCTGGTTCCCTGGCACACATCCCCCTGGCCAGCGCACGCAAGAGCTTTGTCGACGGGATCTTGGAAGTGCAAAGTTTCGGCAGCCCCGAGCATCCCCTGGCAAGGCCGCCCCATGACTCCCAGTTGAAGACATCGGAACTCCTGGGCTCCATGGACGCACTGATCGACCTCTTGGAGCCACCCCAGAAAACCCGCCGGCGTGAAGGGGAACTCTTGAGTTTCCGTCTTGCCCCAGATGGCCAGAGCGCACGGGGCATTGCGGATTTTTTCATCGCAGGGGAAGATGAGGCTGGGCGCCGCTCCCAAGTGCGCTTTCGCTGCGCCATTGCCCTTGCCAAAGGAAACCACCGTTGGCAAATCAGCGCCCTCGCCCTGGAGTCTGCGCTACATGCGCAAACGGATTTCCCCGCCTTCCGGGATGTGACCCGACGCACGGGCTTCGGGGATGGAATGGGGACTTTGAACCAGCGCCTCCTACAAGCGGGTCTGGATGACCATCGCACCCTGGCCCTAGGTGGACTGACGGTTTTGGATTGGAACCGAGATGGGTTTCCCGATGTGCTCGCCACGCGCAAGGGCCAACTGACCACCCTCTTGCAGAATGACGGGGAGGGCGGCTTCTTGCCCGTGCCTCACCCTATCGAGGCTCCCCTGCAGAGTCCGGCCCATGTGCTTTGGGTGGATCTGGACGGAGATGGGCAGGAGGAGCTACTCGGCTCGGAAGCCCTAGAGTACGAGGGCGAGGCGGCATTCTTGTCCCTCTGGACACGCACCGGAGCGGGGCCCAACCAATGGCGTCGCATCCCCCGGGCCTTGGAGCTGCCCAACCCAAGAGGCCTGCGCCGTCTGGCGATCCAAACCCTTGTGCCCTTCGATGCGGAAGGCGACGGGGACCTGGACGTTTTTGTGGCTGTGTATGGATCGAGCACTTCCCGCGGCGCCGATTACAACACGGTCGATGCCCAGGATGGAGCAGACAACCATCTATTGATTCATTCCGAAGGGCTGTCCTTCAGCGAGCAGAGCGATGCCCGGGGCATCACGGGCATGGGCTATACCTATGTGGCAACCGCCTTCGACTTTGATCAAGACGGGGACAGCGACCTGTTCGAGGGCAACGACTTTGGACCCAACCACCTGTGGCTGAACGATGGACATGGGCATTTTTCGGCCGACACCCAAGCGGGGCTTTCGGGGTTCAGCGCCTACACCATGGGTTCGAGCCTGGCGGACTATGACAACGAAGGGGTCTGGAGTTTGTACCTCTCGAACATGTCCAGCGAACAGGGGCAACGCATGCTGGAATTGCCCGCCACGGTCAGCGAGAGCATGCGTGAACGGGTCGCGATCATAGCCAGGGGCAACGGACTGCACCGCATGGGCCAAGCTGGTTGGGTCGATCATGGCCCGGCAGCTGGTTGTGCCGAAGCCCAATGGTCCTGGGGCTCAGCCTTCTTTGATCCTGACGGGGACGGAGACTTAGACCTGGCGGTGACGAATGGTTTTGCATCCCACTCGAACTCCACCCTTCCGGACTGGCAAACCTATTACTGGCGCCAAGTCTTGTTCGATGCCCATCAGTTGGAGCAAGGCCAGCCCAGCCGCAATGTGAACCTGGATACCCGCTTCCGCGGGTCCTTCAATGGGTTCGAACGGGATTGTTTGTTTTGGAATATGGACGGCACTGATCCGGACGGGGAGCGAAGGTTCATCGAGGCAGCTTGGCTGCTTGGCCTGGATCAGAATCACGATGGCCGCGCCCTCGCGCCCCTGGATTTCGACGGGGATGGGGACACGGACCTGGCCCTTTGGACCCTCCAGGGATTGCGGCTGTACGAGAACCTCGCCCCTGCCCAAAGGACCCTCGTCATCGAACCAAGACTCAATGGTTCCATGAGCGGGGCCATCGGCGCGGTGGTGTCGGTGGAGTTTGATGACACCATACGCCGCCAGCCGTTTCTCTTGGTGTCGGGCTTCCAAACCCAGAACGAGGCCGCCCTGCGTTTTGCCACTCAGGGCGCGGGGGACACGGTTACCGTGGGTGTGAACTGGCCCGATGGCCGGGTGGATTCTTGGGAGAACGTTCCGGCCCAGGGTCGCTTGGGCCTGGAGAAGGGGCGCGCGGACTTCACCCATGAGCCTGTCCCCCATTGGGCCCGTCCCCTCGCGCCCAACAGTCCCGAGCCAGCCTTGGACGCTGCGGGCCGCGGGCCCCATGGGCCACACCTGGTGGGGCGCCCAGGTCAGCCCACCCTTGTGCTCTTCACGGACACCTCCGAACCAGCAGAGCTGTTTGGAGTCCTACACCGGGAGCAACCGGACATTTCCCTGACCCAAGTTTCCCTGGACGGGGAACCCGCCCCGGAGGGTTCTGCCCCCTGGCCAATCCTGGGCATGACCGATGAACTTACCCGGCGCTTCCTTGACCAACGCAAACCAGATGCCCTAAGCGCCTTTGCCTTTGATGCCAACGGGCATTGGGTGCGCCTCTTGACTGCAAAGGCACTGGACATGGATCTCGGCCCCCTGTTGGAACAACTGCGGGAAGAAGCCCCCTTCCCTGAGCTTTCTGTGGAAGCCGGGCGCCGCGCCCTAAGGGAGAGCCGCTTCCGTGCGGCCGGGGCATACTTCCAAGATGCCCTGAAGCTACCCTTCGCGCACGGATGCTTGGGATGGCTTGGCCCGCACCCACCTGGCCTTTTCGCGGCTCGCGAAAGCCGAGAAGTGCTACGCCGCCGCGGTGGCTGCGGATCCTGATTACGCCCTGGGGCATTACAACTTAGGCGTGGCCCGAGTCCAGGGTGCCAAGATCCCCGCTGCCATTGAGGCCTTTGAGAGTGCAGTGGAGATCGATCCCAGCCATAATCCAGCCCTAATGGCCCTGGCTGCAGCCGCCGCATCCCAGGGGGATCTACCCAAGGCCCGCAGCGCCTGCGAAGCCGCCGCAGGTCATGACCCCAGCGCTGCGCCCTACATTCTGCTCGCCCAGATTTATCTTGCCTCCCAAGATCAAGGGGCAGCCGAGGCCGCCCTCTTGAAAGCTCGGGCCCGCGAGCCAAAGAACCCGGACTTGGACGCCCTTCAGCGGCGCATCAGCGCAATCCTGCCCAAGTGACGCGGCCCGTACGGCTGCACACCCGTCAAGCGAACTCAGTCAAGGCGTCTCACTTCGATAGAGCGGAACCAAACCTGATTCCCGTGGTCCTGCAGGGCGATGTGTCCACTCTTGGCCATGCCATAGGTTGGCCACTGCTTGAACTTGCTCCCAGCAACCGCAGCTTTCCAGCTGTCTGAGTGCAATTCATAGGAGCACTGCAGCTTGTCGTTCATCCAGTGTTGCACACT
This sequence comes from Planctomycetota bacterium, assembly GCA_028823345.1. Classification (GTDB taxonomy): domain Bacteria; phylum Planctomycetota; class UBA1135; order UBA1135. The sequence goes on along the minus strand of JAPKBR010000084.1, from coordinate 551 downwards.
GTTGCCGTTCACGATCAGCAATACGTCGTTCCACTCGCCCACGGGCCGCGTGTTGTCTTCCGCAGGGCCGTGCAGGGCGTAGTTCGCACCCGCTGAGGTTTTGGGATTCGGCTCTGCTTCATCGAACCACGCGTTGTCCAAGATCTGCATCTCGGGACCAGTGAAGTACGAGGGGCCATCACCCTCTTGCACGTGGAACATGATCCCCGAGTTACCCTTGGGGCTGATCTTCCACTGGAGACGCAACTCGAAGCTCTCATAGGTCTCGGCGCTAATCAAATCGCCCCCCTTCCCCTGGCCTGTCAAGTGCAACACGCCGTCCTCGATGACCCAAGCCTCAGGTACGGATTTGGCCTTGTAGCCCCGCCAAGAGGACTCCTGGTCGAGGCCCGTCCACACAGGAGCCGGTGACTCGCTGGGCTGTTGAACCAACTTGGGCCCAACACAATTGCAGGCACCGAGGACCAGAATGGAAAGAGGAACGCTGTAACGGATGAAATTTCGCATGGGACTTAGGCAGGATCGATAACAGGGGAGCGGCGCGGGTAGGC
>JAPKBR010000054.1 GCA_028823345.1 Planctomycetota bacterium | reverse complement strand
TCGGGTCAATGGGGTATCCCATTGTTGAGGGCTGCGGCGGGCGTCCTCAGAAGGATCATAAAATCCACCCGCCAGTTGCGGTTGCGGATGTAGTCGAGGTCAAGGCGGACTCCCTTGGTGAATCCGGTCTTGCCGAAGCCTCTGACCTGCCACTCGCAGGTCAATCCTCCGACGAAATCCAAGCGTCGACGTTGCCATGGCTTGTACTCGGCGACTTCTGCGGGAAGCGGGGGACGTGGTCCAATGAGGCTCATCTCTCCGCGGAGGACATTCCACAGTTGGGGCAACTCGTCGATGGAGAGCGTTCTGAGCCACTTGCCTACCCCAGTGACGAACGGGTGGAGACCATCGGGCATCTTGAAGATCACCTCTGACTGTTTATTTAGATGTTCGATCTCATGCTGCCGGGCTTCCGCATCCATACACATCGAGCGAAGCTTGAAGAACGTAAAATGACGCCCACCTTGCCCTACTCGGGTTTGCCTAAAGAAGATGTCGCCCTTGGAATCCAGCTTGATCAGCAGAGCGACAATAGGCAGAAGAGTGACAGAGAGCACTGCTAACGTCGGGAGGCTCACGGCGATGTCTAGTGCCCTGCGCCACTTGGGAAGGGGGACCACAAAGTAGGGTTCGAGATCCTCGCAGGTGGGCTCCTCCATGAGGGTGCGAAGGCTCTCGTCTTGGTCCAAGTCGCGGTGGCTGGGTTTACTGCCTGCGGGACGTTTGAGGTTTGGCTTTTTGCTTCTGGGAAGGATTGTTCCATGGCCTGAGGAGTCCTCATCATCCTCGTGCTCAAGGTAGTCCAGCCAATCGACGGGGTAGCTGAAGATTTTCACCCCGGCGCGCAGGTTCTCCTTGCCTAATTTAACGATCACTCGGTCTGCGAACTTTATCGCATCCTTCGGCTCGCACTCGGGGAGGATCACACCTGTTGTTTGACGGTCGATTTGCCCCAAAGAGTCATAGATGCGTGCGGTATCCCCGATAATTTCGACGGCCTTCGGCGGCATCGGAAGACCACCTTTTGGCATTTCGAAAACCACCACAGAAAAGACGGAGCCGGTGCGCTCGGTACGGGCCCTTTCGGACTCGAACACCTGGCTGAGGTCGGCCTGGCTGAGCAGGGGCGCCGGTGGAAGCGCTGATTTTAGGTGGTTAGAATCAGACTTATTGTGGCGAAGCATGTCTGGCGGCTTGGGGCAGGTTCCAAGCGAAGAAAAGTTGGGGGTACTAGAAAAATCCTTGCAAGGACCTTTCCGGTGGAAGTGAGGATTTAATCAGTGCCGGTTGATCGCGTAGCGCGAGAAGCCCATCCTAGCGAGGCGAGCTGGGACTGTGGGGGGCATTTCCAATTTCCTACCTATTTCATATGCCGATTTGTGTCTACCCCCCCTACGGGACTCACGTGGGGGGGCTAAAGGGAGGCTCTCCCGAACGAGAGGTTCTCATGCGCAGGCTCTGCTCAACCGCCTTGCTCACCTCGCTGACGGTGATTTGTCCCATGGGCAGATTGTCTCCTCCGATCTGCTTTCCCAAAATGTGGTGCCCCGTGCCATAGGGCCCCGTGCGATCGGGTTGCCCCACGGCGAAGAGGGCTACCACGGGGCAATCAAGGGCGGCTGCTAGGTGCATTGGTCCCGTGTCGCAGCCCACCCAAGCACGGCATCGCCGCAGGATGGAAATCAGCCGAGGCAGGGAGGTTTTCCCCACGAGGTCGAGAGCGGGCTGGCTGACCTGGAGTGCGACCTCCGCATCCGCACGATCGCCGGGCCCCCCGGTCAAGATGATTGGGCCCAGGGACCTCTCTTGAAGTTGAAGGATCAGCTCCCCATAGCGTTGGGGTTCCCAGCGCTTAGCTGCCTTGGTGCCACCGATGTGTATACACAGGGGAGCTGGGCCTGCCGCTGCATCCGGACTGAGGTGAGCGATCACGCCGGAGGCCCAGGCTTCGGCATCGGTATCCAGGGGCAGTCGGTGCCGGGGTTCGAGCTGCTCCAGACCCAGGGCCTCGGCAAACTCCATGTACCAATCGACCATGTGCGTCCCGCCCATAGGGGTGATTCGGCTCGAGTGGAAGAGCCATGAGCCCTCCTTGGAGCGACCGCGATCAAATCCAATACTGCGTGGGGCACCGCTCATGCGCGAGATGACTGCGCTCTTCAAGATGCGTTGTGCGTCGATGGCCAGTTCGTACTGTTCAGCCCGTAACTCCCTTCGAAGACGGAGCCACTCTGCCAACCCACCATCGCGCTGCAACACATGCACCTGATCCACCGCAGGATGGCCTTGCAGGAGTGGCACCGAGAGGGGATGCACCACCCACCCCAATTGGGAAACTTGGCCTGTGGCCTTGAGAGCTTCAGCCAGCACCAGGGCGTTGGTTACGTCCCCAATTGCTCCCGTGCGTACAATCAGCACCCTTTCGGGGATCAGGGGATGAGCTCCCACGTTACTTGCCCCCGCCATAGCCCAGTCCTTCCAGCATGCTGAGGGTTTCAGCCGCCATGGGCACCTGGGAGGGTTGCCTTGAGAGGCCGGATTGAATCCAGGTTTCGATTTCCGCGCGCATTTGTTGGGTGCGGACGGGCTCTTCCCCAGAGAGATCCCAGGCCCGTGTGGGGTCTCGATCTGTGTTGTAGAGGCGAATGATGGGGGCGGAGCCCTGGCGGTTGTTATTGGGGCAGCTAATCAGTTCCCAGGGTCCCCTGCGTAGGGCATGGGTCTGCCCCAACCGTATCACCTCACGGGACTCTAAATTGCACCAGCGGCCCTGGGTATGCATGGCATAGGCTCCCTCCTCAAGTGCTACTTCGAAAGCCACGGGATCCAATAGATCCCTTGCGGTTTCCATCGCGGCCTGCTGAATCCCTGCCAAGGCCAATAAAGTCGGGGCCAAGTGTCGGTTTTCCAACGGCCCCTCGAAGACCTTGCCTTGGGGCACACCGGGGCCTGCAAAAATCAGAGGCACGTGGGTGGACTCGCTCCAAAGTTGCGCGTCGTGCTGCGCCCAGCCGTGCTCGAGGAATTCCTCCCCGTGATCGCTGGTGACGCAAACCACTGTGTTGTTCTCGATGCCTAGCTTGGCGAGTTGTTCGAGCACACGCCCGATGGCTGCGTCCGCGTCCAGTACTTCCGCATCGTATAAGTCAAGCTGGCGGCTGGACATCTGCCGCAGGGCTTCGGGAGACCCCACGCCGTCTTCATACCAGCGGCGAAGGACTAGACGGGGATCTAAGTGATCTTCGCCCTCAGCCGGTTTGATTCCCAGGGCGTCACAGGATTCGTGACTGGGCGTGTAGGGATAGTGAGGCTCGATGAGGTGCAGATAGAGGAAGAAACGCTCGTGGGCATGTTCTTCAAGCCACCCCAGCCAGTCCTGTTCATATTCTCGCGCCAAGGCCCAACGCCGGGAAGTCAGGGTGTCGAAGCCCTGATCGAAGCAATGCCTCGCCGAGATCAAGGGATTCATGGCGAAGCCTCCAGTCAACCAGCCTTGCCGTTGGAAAAATTCTGGGAGGCTGGCCAGGGGATGGGCCAGGGAGCTGCTTGGGGAGGAGCCGATCCCGTGCTCGGGGGGAGTCAGGCCGGTCAAGATCGAAGCGGTGCCGGGCAGGGTCCAGGGACCGGAACTATAGGCCTCGGAAAACCGCGCACCACGACTTGCGAGGGCATCCATCACGGGACTTGTGCTGCGGCGGTTTCCTCCCTGGCCTAGGCGATCCGCGCGCAGGGTGTCCACCACGATCAACAACACATTGGGGCGTTTGCTGTCCGTAGGTAGGGGCGTTACATGACCGGGGGTGTGCACTTCCAGGCGTCCAAAACCCAGGATGCGGGTGTCTCCCGTTTTGCCTTCCCAAACCGTTTCAAGGCCGATGGGGCAGGTTTCCGAGGGCAGCGCGAGGGAAGTCTCGCGCCAGACGCGCTGGGCCATTGGGGTTTCAGCATTGCAGTCGATCCGGACCTCGTGCAGCAGATCTTCCCCGGCCCAAATCCGTGCGGTCACTTGGCCCCCTTGCCAAGCCGCCGGGTGCAGGGCGAGGCCCAAGAACAGCTCCCTTCCAGGTGAACCCGCAGGAAGGGACAACTCCACCAGGGAATCCCCTTCCATGATCAGCGCCGGTAATGACGCACCCAAGCCCATTCCGTGGCGGCTGGGCTCCAGCAACCCCACCCGGGGTGGGGTTTCTTGCGGAGCGCGTCGCGTACTGTCCGTGGTGTGGGAACTGAGCAGGCTGAAGAGGGTCGTGCGAACCGCGCGCGTGGCAACCGCCGTTTCCTTCGGGGGGCCACAGGCAGCGAGGCAGATGCACAAGCCTATCCCCAGCGCGGTCCCGAAACGCACAAGCGTTGGCGGGCGGCCTGCGGAGGGATGAGGATCCCGGCTGTGGGTGCTGCTGATCATTGGGAGGGGCTTGGTTCCGGATCAGGGTTTTTCGAAGAGGAGGCAATAATTCTCTTCGAGGCCTTCCACTTGAATTTCCTTCACGAAGCGGAAGCCCGTCTGCTCGATTTCCTTGCGCACTGTTTCCTTGTCGCACCGAACGTGCCCCAAGATCCAGTCGCTGCTCACCCCTTCAATGCGTTCGAAGTCCACCACAAAGAGTTGCCCCCCAGGTCGGAGGGCGCGCAGAATGGAACCTGTGGTGGAGAGCGGGTAGGTGAAGTGGTGGTAGGTGTCACAGATGAATACCCGGTCGACGCAGTCTGGCTCAAGGCCCGAATCGTCTTCGGGACACTGGACCACCTCTACCTGGGGAGTGTTGCGCTGGGCAGTCTGGGTGGTGAGGTGCTTCAGAAAAGCAGGCGAAATCTCCACCGCGTAGACCGTTCCCTCGGAGCCCACAGCCTGGGCCATGGGAAAGGTGAACAGGCCTGTACCCGCGCCAATGTCTGCCACAGCCATACCCGGCTTGATGCCAAGCAGCTCGATGATCCCATCGCGCTCGCGGCATACTTCCCGAGACTCACCCTCGAAGTTCTTTTCGAAGTCCTGCACATCCATGGCGGGATCGAGGAAGCGGTCGTTGAGGCCCTCCCTGACCGCAGTCTCATGGGGAGGGGTCGCACCGCAAGCGGCGAGCAATAGAATCAGGAGGGGGAGGGCTTGGCGCATGGGCCGAGTCTAGTGCCCTCGCGGGGTGAGTGGACGGGCCCAGGACACAAAACAGGCCGCCTGGAATGTCCAGGCGGCCTGTTTAGGTGTCTGAGGCCCGTGCGGAGCAGGGCATCTTGCTAGAGCTGGGTTTCCGCTCCTCAGGCAGCGAATCTCTGCTCGTAGATGTGCAGGTCGTTCGAGCGTTGACTTATCCAGGTCTCGATCATGCTGATTTGGTCCGATGTGGGCTGCTCAAAAGCGAGACCCACGAGAGTGCCCTCATCCGAAGAGCGCACTTGTGCCACGCGCACCTCAAGGGTCGTGGTGCTTCCGTCCCCAGAGGGCAAGGTGATTTGCCCGGAGGCATGCTGTTGGGGCAGGTCGTCGGCCGAATCGGTACACCAGATACCGGCGCCGCCGGTGGAGAGATCCATCAGAGCGGCTTCGATGCTCAGGCCGTCAAAGCAGACCTCGATGGACGTGCGCTCGTTGGGGGCTGCGATTGTTCGTTTGGTCTCCCGACGGTTGAAATAACGTCCCAGGGCCGAATCCAACTGGGAGAACAGGTCTCCCTCATTGATGAACCCAAGGCCTACATGCACGTGCTCGGGGCCGGTCAGCCAACTATTGCGGACCTCGGCCGTGGTGAGCACTTGCCAGCCATCGATCGGGTGGGCGATGAGGACCTTGACGAGGGCACCGATGGGTAGTTGAAGGTCTGGGTCATGGGCCATTTTTAAGCCCACGCCCCTGGCAGAAAGGTCCGCCAGGTTTGCAGGAATAAATTGGTCGTTCCATTCCACCTCGACCACCAAGCTGTCGGAGGGGGGGAGTTGGATACGAGCGGTCGAGCGCCGGTTGGGCCCGGAATTGTGCTGCCAATGGGAGTAAATCATAGGGGTCTTGTTAGAGCGTTCATCGGCAGGTGGGAGGGCTCATCTTGAGGCTCCTGGTACTCCAAAGCCAAGGATGGGACAGGTTCCTGGGCCCTGGGAGGGGGTGGAGGGGGACTTTGAGGGGGGCGGATGCGAGAGCTGGCCCTTTCGTATTGAAGTCCTGGGTGCATGGCTCCTGGGGTCAGCAAGGGGAGGGGCGACCCCCCCTTGTCGTCCCTGGAGCCCTGAACGGGGTGCGGCTCGACTGCAACCCTGAAAGGGGCCGGCTCCCCACTGATGGCTATATCTAGTGTGCATCTCACCGCCCCCCCACAAGATCTAGTAGCCTCCCCCCATGGATCAACCTGCACGGATTTACCTAGTTGGCGCCCACTCGACGGGCAAAACCACCCTGGCCCGCTGGATTAGGGACAATTACGGCATTCCGATGATCAGCGAGGTGGCCCGCAGTGTGCTGGCCGAGATGGAGGCCCAGGTGGATCGCCTGCGTGCGGATGTGGATCTGGTCAATCGTTACCAGGCCGAGGTTTTTCTGCGCCAGGCCCGTTCTGAGGCGGAGGCCGAGCAGCGGGGGGCCTTTGTTTCAGATCGAGCTTTCTGCAACTTGGCCTATGCCGCCCAACACGGAACACTCCTAGCGGAAGTTGCCCGGGATCCTCGGCTGGCGGCCTACATGGAAGGTGTCAAGCGTGGACTGGTCTTCTACGTGCGTCCTCACGAAGCCCTGATGGCCTCGGACGGAGTGCGCGAGCGCCTCGACTGGGAAGAGGTCCTGCGCATCGACGGCATGGTCAAGTTCTTGCTCGAGTTCTTTGGAGTGCCTTATGTGCCTGTGGCGTCCCTTGCTATGCAGGAGCGCCAACGCTGTATCGAGAGCGTGCTCTCTCTCGCCGGCTTGAAAAAGAAGACCGCCGACACGCGCTACCTCAGTGGCCTCACCCGGGAAGCTCTCGAGACTCTCATCCAGCCGGACCCTGACTCGTCGTACGTCGTTCCCACGGGCGTTTCCGAGTCTATGATGCCCTGAGCCTGCGGAGGGTATTTGGACCCTTCGGTTTCTAAATGGGGCAGTCGTCGGTCCGCAGCAGGATCGGTAGTGGGGTAAGTTTGGGAATGCGTGATATTCCTTTCTTTCCTTTGCCCCTCGAGGGACTTGGCTCTGAGTTTGTTTCAGGCCAGGAAAGCGCGAAGGATGTACCTTCCGAGCAAATGATCGCGTCCTTACACAGTCGCCTGGCCCAGGCTTGTGTACAAATGGACCGTCTCAGGCGTCAGGGCGAGACCTACGAGGCGCGGGTGGAATTCCTGCAGCACGCCCTCGAAACAGAACGGGCCCGCGGACAGCGGGCGGTTCGCGGGCTACGCGAGCTGCACGGCAACCGGGACGAAGGGCAGGAGGCTGCCAGGCAGCAGCATCCAGGAGCCGCATAATGGCCATGCGACAAACCCATGCCTGCGTTCCCATTCTGATCACCCTGCTTTGCTTGGGGTGCTTGGCCGTTTCCATTGGCGCGATCTAAGATGATCAATCCCGAACACCGCTGGTCAACGCTATTGCGTCCCTCACGCTCGCCCATCTTGTGCCTCAAAATAGGACGTTCTGGTGCGCTAACCGGCCTGCACAGTTGACATGTGAGCGGAACAGTATGATCAGTAAAACCCTTTCAAGACTTGTGAAGCATTCCCTATTAATCTCTCCACCTGCTTTCCCCTATTTAGGTGACAGCGACCTCCGTGAACGGTCTGCAGTTCTGTCTCTTGAGAGCGTCGTGCGTGCCGTGGCGCGCTTACATTCATCCCTCGGTCACATCGTTGGCCGGAGGATCCTTGTGGCTCGCATGACCAAGGCCCGACTCATGCGCCTGGGGGTATTGTTTAGAGACTTGGAAGTCGCGTTTCTCGATGTAGCCGAACACTCGGCTTGGTTGGAGACCGCCCTGATGGGCGAGGCGAGCCACCAGGAAATGACTGGTGTCTTGGGCGAGGACGAGTGGCGGGTGCTGGGTGCCCACCGCCGGCAGCAGCTGGCCGAGGGGCTTTTTGCCATTCAAGAGGGGCGCCGTCTCGTCGATGAATGCCAGGGCTTTCTGGGGCATTTGGAAGTTCTATTGCGCGATCGGGAAAACCGTAAGGGCGCCTAAGTCGACTCGCTTCGTGCATCCGAGGGGCCCGCAGCGTAAGGTTCCCTGCCTGTGAAGAGCCCGATTCCCTTGACCCTCTTGGTTGGATTCTTAGGAAGCGGCAAGACCACGCTTCTGAACCAACTCCTGCGTTCGCCCGAGTCCGGGCGAGCCATGGTGATCGTCAACGAGTTCGGCGACGTTGGTCTCGATGGCGCGCTGGTCAAGAAGAGCTCCGATGGTCTGGTGGAACTCCCCGGCGGGTGTCTCTGTTGCACCATCGAAGGGGATCTCTTGCGCACTCTCACGAGCTTGCTGCAAAAGCGAGGGCGGAGGATCTGGCCTTTGCGTTTTGACCGGATCCTGATCGAGGCCAGCGGACTCGCCTCTCCCGGTCCGATCCTGCGCACCTTGATGGTGGAAGAAAACCTCAGCGCTGCTTTTCCTGCGCCCCGGGTGGTGACCCTTGCCGCTACCGGCTTGGTTGCCGAGCAACTCCAGCAACATCCAGAGGTGGCCGAGCAATTGGCCCACGCGGATACGGTGGTGTTGTCCCACTGGGATCGCGCGGACCCCGAGCAGCGGTCGGCCAGTTGGGAACTCGCGGCCAAGTGCGCACCCGGTGCCCAGCTTGTCAGCGCTACCAACGGGGTTCTGGGTGGTGGACTTGGCCTGGAGGAACTGCTCCGGCCCGGGAGTGACTTAGGGACTATCCGCGATCGCGTTGAGGTCCACACCCATGATCACACAGGGTCCTCCGACGGGCACCATACCCAGGGGGTTACAGCGCTTTGTTTGACTTCGAAGGAACCCTTAGATCGCGGAGCATTGGACATTTGGCTGCACTTCCTCGCCAGTCGCCGCGAGCCCCGGTTGCTTCGCATCAAGGGCCTCGTGCGCCTGACCGACGGGGACTGCCTATTGGTTCAAGGGGTGGGCGAGTGGTATGGCTCGGAAAAAGTCCCCAGTGACGGGCTAGAGCAGATTCCGGTCCATTCCCAGTTGGTGTTGATTGGTCTTGGGCTCGATGAAGCAGAACTGCGCCGGGGCTGGGCCAAGGCCGGCGCCGGCTGAGGTCTGGGCTTGTTCGGACAGGAGGGCAGGGGCTAGACTGCCCCCATGACCATTTCCTCACGCCGTGACATTCTTCTGGGCACCTTCAGCGCCGCTGCGGGTCTGACCGCTTCGAGTTCCTTGGCCGGGGCGCTTCCCCGCGCCGTTGGCTTCCGTGGCCCCAAATCGGAGGACTGGTTTGACATTTCCTTGGCCCAGTGGTCCTTGCACCGTGCTCTGCGCGGGGGCCTCGACAACTTGGACTTTGCGCGGGTGGCGCGTGAGGACTATGGGGTCAGCGGACTCGAATACGTGAATTCATTCTTCAAGCCGGAGGCGGGCAACTTCAAGTACCTCGCCAAAATGAAGAAAGCCGCTTCGGATCAGGGGGTCAAGAGCCTCTTGATCATGGTGGATGGTGAGGGGGCCCTCGCGGACGAGGACGCCACCAAGCGGCGTAAGGCAGTGGACAATCACTTCAAGTGGTTGGCTGCGGCGGCTTATCTTGGTTGCCATTCCATTCGCGTCAACGCTGCTGGGGGTGGGGATCGTGACGAGGCTGAACGGCGGGCGGCCGAGAGCCTCGTGCACCTTGCAGAAATTGCCACGCCCTATGGGCTGAATGTGATCGTCGAAAACCACGGGGGCCTGTCTTCCGATGGCTCTTGGCTTTCCGCAGTCATGCGCCGTGCGAATCATCCGCGGGTTGGAACCTTGCCGGACTTTGGCAACTTTAACCTGGGCGGAGGCAAGAGCTATGACCGCTACAAAGGGGTCAAGGAACTGATGCCTTTTGCTAAGGCAGTGAGCGCTAAAACCCACGACTTTGATGAGCAGGGCAACGAGACCCACACGGATTATCTAGCGATGATGCGCATCGTCAAGGACGCGGGCTACCGCGGTTTCGTGGGCATCGAATACGAGGGCGGCGGCCTGTCCGAAAAGGAAGGGATTCTGGCGACCCGGAGGCTCTTGGAGAGAGTCCGGGGCGAATTACAGGACTGAGGGTTCGCCCTCTTGGGGGCGACTTCGGATCTCTTCCTGGGCCTGCTGTGTAAGGGTTTCTTGATAGTTGGGGGGGGTTTCCCTGGAGATAAGCCTCTCAATGGGACTTGGGCCTCCTATTGCCCCGCTAGGAGCCTATGCTCTCTTCTCTCAGACGGGCTGGATTCTGCCCAGCGGGGCTCCAAAGTGTGGATTCCAACCAGCTGAGTGTGACCCAGCTATGCTTGGGACTCAATCAACGATTCGGGGCGCAACCTTGCCCCCCGGACATTTCTGAAGAAACGCAAACACAATACACGACCCATGAAATTTCCCATGCGCGCCATCTCTGTCGCCTTGTTGACGGCTTCTGCCCTCGCGGCGACCCCCTCCAATTCCCTTGATGCTGAAGGCCCCTGGTTTGCTGATTATGACGAGGCCGTCAAAGTCGCCCGCGCCGAGGGCAAGGACCTCTTCGTGGACTTCACCGGGTCCGACTGGTGCGGCTGGTGCATCAAGCTGGACACCGAGGTCTTCGAGCATGACGAGTGGCTTGAAACGGCCCAAAAGGATTATGTACTGGTCAAGCTAGATTTTCCGCGCAAGCAGGAAATCAAGGACCTTGTGCCCAACCCTGAGCGGAACGAAGAGCTCAAGAATCAGTTTGGTGTGGCCGGCTTCCCCACGATCTTGCTCGTGACCGCAGATGGCGATTCGTTCGGCCAGACCGGTTACCAAAAAGGCGGCCCGGCCCCCTACCTCGAGCATATGGCAACCCTTCGCAAGGGAGGCAAGGCCAAGCTAAAGCCCGTCCTCGACTTGCTGGCTACCTATCGCCAAGCGAGAGGCAAGGCCGTTGCCCCCGCTTGGAACGCTATTGCGGATCATCTGGCCACCGCCGGCCGCACCAGTCCTGGCGCCAGCGGTTGCCTTGAGGTTGTCAAGAGCGTGATCGCCAACAAGAGCGAGGGAACCGCGGACTTAATTCCCCGTGCCATTGAGGTCTTGATTGCAGTTTCGGAAGTAGACCTAGCGTTGGCCCAGGCCGTCGTCGAGATGGACCCGAAGAATGAAGCGGGTACCCTTGAGGATGCAATCTTCGCTCTGGTGAATTCACGAGTGACCGAAGAACAGCTAGGAGCCGCCACGGCCCTGGCCAAGACCTACATGGACTTGGGCAAGATTGATGACCCGGAGCATGGCTTCTACATCATGCTCCTGGGGGCACACTGGTCCACGCGCTTCTTGGACGATGCCGATGGTGCCAAGGTCTTCGCGAAGAATGCTCTGGCCCTCGACGCTGGACGGGATGATATGCGCACCTTCCTTGAGGGACTCTTGACTGCAGAGCCCGAAGAGCCCGCCGAAGGGGATGGCTCTGGTAAGTGACCACGAGTCGATGATTGGAATTCAGTTTCATCTGGCGCGGGAAAGGGCAATCGCCCTTTCCCGCGCTGTCGTTCATCTGAGGGGTGGAGTCCTCTCCTGACCGCCTAGCCCATGCGCGCCCTCTTCTTGATCCTCTTGATTCTGTCCCTAGTGGCCGCCGGCTTGTTTCTGGCTGGCGGGGACACTTTCGAAGGCTTGGAAGGCCCTGGCTCCACATCGTTGCTCGAGGACTCGGCAACCGGGGAGTTGCAAGGCCCCGTGGTACTTCCCCTTGAGCAGCGGGACTTGGACTTGGTTCCCGAGGATCTTCATGCGGTGCGCGAGTCAGTCGGGACCCGCGAGGTACAGGTCTCGCCGGAAGTCACGCCCGAGGAAGAGGCCCCGACGCTGATCTATGGAAGGGTGATCGATCAGCAGGGGAATCCGCTGGAAGAGGTTCATGTGCGCTTAGTCGCTTTGGGTCGGAATGGCCCGGGCGGGTCGGGAGACTTTTTTCTGGGTTCCGGAAGCGGATGGAGGCTGGCCCAAGGGCCGTTGGTTGAAGGAGTTTCCAACCGCAGTGGGGATTTTATTTTCAATGTCAGCGGGTCAACCAGTGGCCTCTCGATTGAATGTGGAAGAATACTCCTCCGGGATCCCCTCAGGGTACCCGTGGACATGAACCTGGCGGAGCAGATCATGGTCCTTCCTGGCCCCCCCCAGGACGCTGGGCAAATTCGGGTGATGCTGTTTGACCTGAAAGATGAGCCTCTTCGCATTGAGCGAATTGAGTCACGGATGCTACGCACTCCCGTAATCGATCCTGTTTCTCCCCCCGTGAATTTCATGCTTGAGCACAACGATGCTCGGTCCTTGTATGGGGGAAACGAACGGACACTCGTGGGATTGGCTCCCGGGGAATGGCACATTTGGATTTGGCCCGAAGGTGGGGGAGTGACCTCTGGAGTCGTGACGCTCGCGCCCGAAGAGAATTTGGATTGGGTCGTGCGCTGGCCGCGCAGGGGGCACATCCGCCTTGAAAGTTTCCCGTACATTGCGATGCCTGATGAGACCAATGGCATGGCCACGCGAGTCATCAAGGGTCAGAAGCCCCGGGCCCTGGGGGAGCACGTGTCGAACGCCTACCTGCGGCATACTTTTAGTTTCCGTCCGGGCGAGTTGAGCTCGGCATACCTGCTTCTGGACTTGGAGGCAGAGTCGGGAGGTGCGGACAACGACACCATCAATCTTGAGTACCACGAGGAACTCGGCGTGGTCCGTTGGGGCTGGGGTAGCCAGATCGCCAAGCTCCCAGGTGTAACTCTCCCCTGGCGAAACCACGCCCGGGGCTACCTGGAATTGGACCTCTCGCAGCTGCCCCTCAACAACGGTGCGCACCGAAGCCTGCTGGACTCCATGGTGGACGGCAAGCTGGATATATGGATCCAAGACGACACTTTTGTGCAAAGTATGCGCCTGACCGTCGTGCACAAGTAGGGCTAGGGGCCACAAGAGGCCCCCGAGGCCCCCAATTTGGGGTGGAATAAGGAATCTGGTTTCGAGGCACTGAGGCCGCTACATTCGCTGGCATGGGACGAGTTGGTTTACTTTTGTGTCTTGGGTTTCTGGCAGGGTGCGCCGCCGAGTCGGGGATCAGCCCGCGGCCCTTACCCACGGCAAGTCGTTGGGCGCCGGTGGGAGAGCGTTTGGTCTTGGTGGATCGCGACCGGGGCATGGCGATCGCGGAACCGGGAGTGATTCCCCAACACCTGCGCGAGCCGCTGGAGGGCGCGCTCGGGGTGAGTTCAGGCGAACTCACCGGCGGGCATCATGCCCATCCCGCGGTGGTGCTCTTTCAGGCGGGCGCTTGGCGCTTGGCCGAGGCCTGGTTCAACGGAGCCCTGAGTGATGGGGAATATGCTCAGCAGTTCGAATTGCTGGTGACCCGTTGCCTAGGAATGCTGGATGGACCAACTGGAGGTACGCGCAGCCCTGTGCCCAAAGTGGTTCCCGTTCCCGCAGTCATGGTGGTGCCCGAAGCTTTGGATACAGAGAGCCCCTGCGGTGAATGTCGGGGCGTGCAAAGAGGCCTAGAGGCGGGCTTGCAGCTCACCGAGCGAGGCTTCATTCTCTAGACGGCGCCGATGGCGTCGCCCCCCGGATCGGAACCCCAGGTCTCAAGGCAGGAAGGACTTTTTGTCCTTCAACTTGCGCGGGAGATACTCCTCGATCACGAAGTTCAGACCCCATTTTGCGAGGGCTTGCTGTTCCGCGCGCACGCCCATTTTCAGCATTTGCGTGAGGGCCTTTTTCCAGGGCAGGTGGGACTTGAAGAAAGGATCATTCTTGATCGCATCTTGGGCACGCTTGATGTCGACCTTTTGCAGTTCATGGGTCGCGTCCTGCAGCTTGAAGTCGATGATGTCCTGGGGTGTAACCCCCAAGAAACGTGCCTTGGGCACGCAGAAGAAGCGGTTGATGTGGGCCGCGTTGCCGGAGCCTACTTTTAGGGTGCGGTAGATGTTGGCGATGCCATAGGGGTCGCAGTCCACGAAGCAGAACACTGGCAGCTTGTGGTCGTCCGAGAGCCTCCGGATGAAGCGCCGGGTGGCCCGTGAGGGCACGCCGCTCATGGAGATCAAGATGCAGTTGGAATCGCGCCACCACTTGTGATTGTTGAGCCGCGCAAACATACCGCCAGTTTCGATGGCAAGAATGAACTTGGCCTTGGTTTCGAACTTGAGGTGCTCGACCGAATGGGGGATGGTGTAGGCGCCGGTACCCATGGCCGTGCAGTCGATACGGATCTCGGCGCCGGTTTCAGAATCCCGGTCGATGACCACCAGTTCGCCCGCCAATGCGCCCCCGTGTTCTTCAGGGTAGTAGCGCAGCTGTTCTCGTGAGAGCCCATCCAAACTGGCCAAGGCTTCGATGTCATCCATCACCGCATCGGACTCGGGTTGCTCGCGGAACTTGCAAGCGCCCCAGTTCTTGGAGACGTAGTAGGCTTCTCGCTTGGTAGCGAAATCGTCATTCTCGATCATCTCTTTCGAGACCGACATCAATCGCAGAGTTTGCGCAAATGTCTTGACCGTGTTGAAGGACAGGGCTCGGACCTTTCGCCCCTTGCCTAGCTCAAAGAAGCCGACCTTCTTGTCGTAGGTCACGTTGGCCAGGGAACGCACCGGGAATTTGAGTTCCGGGAGGCGACTAGCCTTGATCTTGCGTTGGACCATAAGCGCCGTGCGCTCTACCAGCGCGATGGTCTTCTTGTCCATCTCGCTGAGGGTGTGCTTCTTGGCTGTGGCCTTGCGCGCGGGGGATCTTGTCGCGGTCTTCTTGGCAGCCTTCTTGGTAGTTTTCTTTTTCGCCATGGTCTTGGGGTCCTGATCTTTCGTCTGCGGGCTTTCCGGGGGGGAGGGCCGTCGCTGCTCTAGAACTTGCGCGAGCGGTGCAGGGTTTCTTCGAGGCTGGTGACGGTGCTGTCCTTCTCCTGATTCGTCAGGCCGAGGATTTCCTGCAGGGCAATGCCGATGTGCGGGATATAGGTCTCGATGTACTCGCGCTTTTGGAACTCACGCTGCAAGCGCTTGCCCTTACGGATGTGGATTCCGAGCTTTCGGCCGCACTCTTGCAGGGCTAGGCGCACTTCCTTGAGGATCTCGGCGTAGCTCGCGACGGCCTCTTTTGATTCCGATGTAAACGGCACCCACACCGATGCGATGTGGATGATGATTGCCATGGGCGCCACGGGCAGGGCGTTTTTCGGTTGCGAGAGCCCATAGGAGCGCCAGTTGGTCTGGATAACTCCTTTGGTGATTGCGCAGCCGGCTTGTTGATAGAGCAGAGGCACCCGGTTCGCAAACCGGATCAAGCGCGCGGGTTCGTCCGCATCGGCCACGAGGTTCGCCACGACTTTTTCCGAGCGCGACTTTTTCTTGATGCGTCCGTCGTCGATCTCTTCAAAGCCTTGGCCTGGTTTTCCATAGGCGAGGCCGACTTCGATCTGAAAGGGGTTGCCCCGATAGACCGCCGCCGGGCGGGTTGCGGTGGCATAGAAGTCCGCTTCAATTTCCTTGCGCAGTCCCAACAGCAGCAGTTCCTCGCCGATGGGGGCGATGCACTCCGTGGGCGGAGAGCTGATTTTCGTGTCGTTGATCGCATCGTACAGGGCGGCAGCTTCGTCCCGCGCGATGCGCGAGGGGTAGCTCTTGAGGGTCAGGCCCTTGCCCGCCGCGGCGACGATTTTCTTGGCAACCGTGGGGCCAACGCGACAGAACTCCTCCTGCAAGAAACCCGAGAGGGAGCGACTAGAAGTGTCCTTCAACAAGCTGATCAGGCGACCCAGCTCGACCCCATGGGGGTGGGGTTTGATTTCCACGGTGGCCTGGGGTTTTTCCTTGGTGTGCGCCTCGTAGACGACCTTTTCGTCGGCGGGGTCGATCCAAGTCAGGGTCAGGTGCGGGTTGGCGATGGCGGTCTGCTTGAGGTACATGTCCACCGAACGCAGGCCCTTTTTGTAGGTCGCCTCCATTTCGATCTCCACCCGGGTGCCGTGCACCTTGCCTTCCCATTCCACCTCTTCCTTGGAGTGCTCCTCGGGGCGATTGCGTGCGGTGTCGAGGCTCAAGAGAACCTCCACAGCCTTGCGCCGCTTGATCTTGGAACGCACTCGCACTGGCTTGCCCGTGGTCAGCTTGCCATACATGCCCGCCGCCGAGATACCGATGCCCTGCTGCCCGCGGCTTTGGCTGAGCTTGTGAAATTTGGAACCATACAGCAGCTGGCCAAAGATCTTGCCGATTTGCGTGTCGGTGATCCCGGGGCCATTGTCTTCCACGGACATCAGGAATGTCTTGGGCGTGACCTGGCTGATTTTGACCTCGATTTCGGGCAGGATGTCCCCGTCTTCGCAGGCGTCGAGGCTGTTGTCTACTGCCTCCTTGACTGCCATCAAGAGCGCCTTGGCCGGAGAATCAAAGCCAAGCATGTGACGGTTCTTTTCAAAGAACTCAGCCACGGAGATGTCACGGGCTTGGGAGGAGCCGGTGCTCTTGCGCTTGGTTGGTTTGGACGCGCGTGTTGATTTTTTTGCAGCCACGGGTGTGTCGTCTTGTAGGTCGAAAAGAGTTTCTTTGGCCACGGAGTTATCCAGGATGTGCGTTGCCGTTTGTGACAAAAATAAGGTGAAGGGTCAGCTGCGGAGGAGGGAATCCACGAGCCAGAGAGCGGCGCCGCTCAGCAGAACCAAGGGGGCTGAAGTCAGGCATCCGGCGCGCAAAAAGCGCTGTTGCAACGAGCCCGCGCAATCCGGGCAAACCCGGGGCATGGGATCGGGAAGTTCCGCGCGGCAGTGGGGGCAGTGCTGGGCCTCGATCAGTCGGGACATGAGACCCTCCGCGCATCACTGGGTGCCGGGGCACCTCCCATGGAGAGGGGGTGCTGGGGCAAGGGTTCGCTACCCAGCCGGAGGGCTTGCGCGTGCTTGCCAAAGAGTTCCAAGGAAGCAGTCATGGGGGCTCCCGGTTGGAATGTGCATTGCTCGATCAGGTAATGGCGCAGGGGTTCGAGGGGCAGTCCGAGGGCTGCTGCCCCTTGCTCTGCGATCTCTTCGATGGCGGCGCTCCCTTGCTCGGCGGCCTTGTAGAACTGGGGGAGGAGTGCTTGCGTGGCAGCCTTGTCGCGCACGAGCCAAACGGCGAAGACAAAGGGCAACTTGGTTTGTTGGGTCCAGGCTTGGGCGGGGTTCCAGTGCTCCAACTCTTCGAGCCAACACTCGTGGAGGGCTTGGTCGCCGATGCGCAGCCAGGCGTCCGCGTCCACTTCTCGGGGGTCCTCGCCCGCGGGGACCTCAATGTATTCCGGCGGCCCTTGGGGCCGGTCCGCCAGGAGCACGCGCACCAAAGTCGCCGCTGCCCGACTGGAAGGGTCGAGTGCGATGCGCTTCACCTTGTCTATTGGGCATCGAAGAAAAACCTGGACCGAATCCACGGCTCCCCGGCTACCTACACCCAGCCCATGGATGTAGCTATAACCCGGTCGCCGGAAGAGCTCGATGGAGGACACGAGGGCCAGGTCCAGCCGGGACTCCCTCAGGCCGGCCACGAGACTGGAGGGCACCGCCTGCTGGTATTGAATCCCAGTTGTCTGCTCCAGACCCCAATCCAGGGGCCGCCCGACGAGATAGGGCACGCTTCCAGTTTTTAGGGTCATGTGGAGGCAGTCTAGCAGTCCGCTGAGAAAACCCCTACAAGGACTTTGCCTTCTCCGTGGAGCTCCCGTACGGCCTGGGAAGAGACGGTTTGGGCCGCTTGGGGGGAGACCGGGCTGGATTCCTGGAACGCCAACTGAAACCGCGGGCCTGAAAGCTCGTCCTTGCTGGCATGTTGCATCTCCTCTTGCCCTTGGCTTTGACCGCCTTCACTGTTTCTAACCCCTGCGCTCCGGAACCCGGGGCACTTCCTGCAGCCGCGCGGCTACCGAGTGCCTTCCAAAGCTGTCTGCAGACCCTGCCAACTCCGCCGACCTGTGCCCCAAGGGACCCGAGCCAGGGTGGAGGGGCCTTTGGGGCGGCCTTGCTACGGCTCCCGCGCCACGGCCGGGTCCTGTGTGGAGCCCCCAAGCAGTCCGGGAGTCACCTGTTTCGCCAGGGGGCGGTTTGGGTTTTTGGGGATGGGGCCTCGGGACTCAAGGCCGTGGGCGTTCTGCATGCGCCCGTGGCAGCCTCGGGGGACCAATTTGGCCGGGCCTTGGCGGGGGACCAGGGCTGGGTCGCGGTGGGGGCGCCCTTTCAAGATGGGGCCTCTTCTCACAGCGGTGCGGTGCACGTTTATTTGGAAAGAGCCGAGAGGTTTGAGCACCGCCAGATTCTCGCGCCGAATGATGCGGGGCTTTTGGCCTTTTTTGGGCAGGCCCTGCACATGGATGGCAAGCACATGATTGTGGGTGCACCCAGGCAGATGGGAGTGGCGGGGGCCTTCTTGCAGGGGGCCGCGTGGATTTATTCCCTGCGCGGTTCGAGTTGGGAGCCAGAGTTGCGTTTCGATCCGCCCGACCGTCGTCCGGGCGCTCTTGCAGGGGCCGCGGTGTTGCTTGCGGGTGAGCGAGCCTTTGTGGGGGCACCCGACCATGATGGGGCGGGGCTCGCCAGCGGAGGCGTTTGGATGCTGAAGCTTCAAGGGGGCCTTTGGGAACCGTTGGATCTACTGAATCCACCGAATCCCCGGGAGCATTCCCACTTCGGAGCCAGCATTGCACGCTCGGGGGATTGGCTCGCGGTGGGGGCGCCCGGGCCCGAGGGAGGCTCGGCCGGTCTCGGCAGCGTGCATCTGTTTCGCTTGGGCGCATCCGGGCCCGTGCATGAGCAGGTGGTTCGATCGCCTGGCCGAGAAGCTTGGGAATTCGGGCGCGCGCTTGCTCCCTGCGAGAACGGTTTCCTGGTGGGAGCACCTGGTGGGGCCGGGCGTATTTTGCGTCTTGAGATCGGCGCGGGGAGTGCCCATGTGCAGTGTCTCTTGGTTGGGGATACTGCCAGTGCGGGGGGAGCGGCGGTTCAAGAGGGGCTCTTGCCCGGTAGTTTTTTGGCGGGGGAGCCAGGGGGCACCAGCTCTACTTCCCTCGCTGCCCGTCGCGGGGGCCTGCTGCATGTGGATCCCGGGCTCTTGCCCAGTCCCCAAGTGGCGATCGGTGACTTAACTTTGGGTGTGCAGGTTTGCGGGGATCGTCGCTACCACGCATGGACCTCCCCGGTGGATGCTTCCAGTGCCTGGAGACTGCTCGCGGTCCCCGTTACCGGAGGGTTGCCGATGGTTCTGCAATCCGGCCAGGCCACCCCAGATGGGCACATCGATGCCCGCGGGACAATCGGGGTCTTGGCCCCTGGGCAATGGGATTTACACCTGGAATTGGTGCTTCTGGGGGGGCCGGCGGGGACAAGTGACGTGCACCGCATTCGCTTGCCCTAGGGGGCCAAGAGCAGGTGGGGCGATTTACTCGGAGTCCTAGTCTTCTTCCTGAGGCGGCCGCCTGGAGATCGTCACGGGAATCGTGAGTTCCTCCCCTTTGCGCCAGATCGACAGGTCCACTGTGGAACCCGGATCGAGTACGGCCACCGCTGACATCAGGTCCTTGCGGTTGATCAGCCTGCGTTCGCCCACAGCCAAGATGATGTCCCACTGCTCAACGCCTGCCGCTCGGGCAGGACTAAGGTCGGTGAAACGACTGATGCGTACCTTGCTGATGCCGTCGTATCCACTCAGGCGTTCGGGGCGGAACCAGCTTTGCACTTCGACTCCGAGCCAACCGCGGATCACTGTTCCGTCAGCAAGGATGCCGTCGACCACTTGTTTCACCAGGGAGGAGGGGATAGCAAAGCAAATGCCCTGATCGCCGTTGGATTCAAGGCCTTGTGCGGTTGAGATGCCCAAGACTGTGCCGTCGAGGGAAATCAGTGGGCCGCCGGAATTGCCTGGGTTGATGGCGGCATCGGTTTGAATAAAGTCCTCATAGGTAGCCAAATTCAGATCGCTGCGACCCAAGCCGCTGACGATGCCGATGGTTACGCTGGCGCCGAGGCCGAGGGGATTGCCCAAAACCAAGACGGTGGCTCCAACCTTGGGTGTGCGTGGTTCGATATCCAGGAAGGGGTACTCTCGCTTGGGGTCATCCGAATCGATGCGCAGGACCGCCAGGTCTGTGTCGGGGTCTATGCCAAGCAATGACGCAGGGACGCGATTTCCACCCGGTAGCACCACCGAAATACTCGTGCTGTCCTTGACCACGTGGTAGTTCGTCACGACGGTTCCATCCGCCCGGACGATTGCACCCGAGCCTTCCGATGACGATCCCCTCCGGCCACGGATCGATTGGGCACGCACTTGCACTACCGCTGGAGCCGCGACGCTGCAGATCTGTTCAATGCCCCGCGAAACCTGCTGGGCCACGCCTCTGTCCGACGGGGAAAGGGACGCCCCCAGGAGGGCGGAGAAGCCGGCCAAGCCGACGCAGGCTGCAAGGGATGTTGTACGCATGACGGAACTGTGGGGGGATGCCGGGCTGGCTCCCTGACCATTAAGTATCACCTTTGGCGTGTACCGCTCCTAGCTTAGCAGTCACCTATAAAACTCGCTTGGGTGAACCATGCCCCGTTTTGGGGCCACAGGACTCACTTTGGACACGGGGCCAGCGTTCGGTTTTTGTCTGGGGGGGTGTGCATTGGGCCCTCTTCAACTATCATTAAGCCCCGTTCGAGTGTATCTACCAACAGATTTGGTTGGAATACGTAGACTCTCGGGCCTCCATTAGCCGATCTAGGCTGGACTAGAACACCCCTACACTTCAAATTACCACCATGAACATCTTCCTTCTTTCAATTGCATCTCTGGCCCTGACCATCGGTGCAAGCGCCAGCCAAGCTGACGCCACTACTTCTCCAGTCAAGGAGTGTCCCGCGGTTTCCCAGGAATGCCCGGCCAGTTCACAAAAAGCTACCAAGGCTTCCACCGCCAAGAAGAGCGAGTGCTGTGCTGACGAGGCCAAGGCCAAAGCTG
>JAPKBR010000053.1 GCA_028823345.1 Planctomycetota bacterium | reverse complement strand
AATAATGTGCCTGGCACGGTACTACCGGTTTGCGGCAGTCGCTAGGATCCACCCATGGCGGAAAACGTGATGGCCCGGGCGGTGATCTTTGATCTCGATGGGACCCTTGTGGCCACCGATCGGTTTTGGCCGGATGCGGCGCGGGCGGGGGCCTTGCGGGCATTTTTGGATTTGGGTTGGGATCGGCCTGTGCCCGAGGAGAGCGTTTGGATGGGGATGGTGGGGCAGCCCCTGGAGGAAGCGTTCTTGGCGGCGTTTCCCGAGATGGGCGAGGCAGACCGCCAGCACCTCTTTAACTGCTGTGTGGAAGAAGAGCATCGTTTGTTGGATGAAGGGCGGGCGGGGTTATTGCCAGGAGTGGAGGAGACCCTCGCTTGGCTTGTTGCGCAGAACATTCCCATTGGAGTCGCGAGCAACTGTTCGGCCAGTTATCTCGATGCGATCTTGGGAGGCCTAGGTGTGGGGCATTGGGTGCGTGAGGCGCGCTGTTTGGATTCGCCAGGGATCGCCAACAAAGCCGAAATGATTGGGGACTTGCTGTTGACCTTTGATACGCGCCACGCGGTCATGGTGGGGGATCGCGCGGGGGATCGGAATGCGGCCTGGGCCAATGGGATTCCCCATGTGCATCTGTCCCGGGGGTATGCCCAGCGCGGGGAATCTGTGGAGGCGGAGGCGACGATTCCCGGGCTCGATTGTTTGAGTGACGTCTTGGACCAGCGCGGTGCGGCGGTGGCCCAGTTGATTCAACGTTTGGAGGTCCCAGGGAATGGGGCAACCATTGGCGTGCTCGGTCGGCGTTGCTCTGGGGTCCGGGATTTTGCCCGGGATCTCGCGGCGGGGCTCGCAGCCCAGGGGCGCGAGGTTGAGTTCCTCGATGGATATCAGTGGTTGAGGAATCCGGACGAGGTCCCTGGCCTCGATGCTGGGGATCCCCTGGTGGCGGCCAGCGAGGCCTTGGACTTGAACCAGGCGGACCTTGCCCTCGCCCAGCGGCCGACGGGCGACCGACTGCGGGTGGTGGCCTTGCCCCTAGGTTTGCACCCATCCCTCTTGAGCCATCTGGAGCGCGTCATTTGGACCGATGGGGCCCAAGACGTGCTGGAGAGACGCTTGAGAGGCGAGTTCTTCACCCTCGGAGGCCCCCGCAAATGCGAATGGGTGCGTGATCAGGTTTGGCCCCTTGAGGCCGCATTGGTCCGTGCATTCCCCCCTGCACTGCTGGCTCACCTGACCGTGGACCTCTCCAATGCCCTCAAACCATTGGTTGCCCTTGCCCCCGGGCCCGGGTAGCGGCTATCCTGTGCGTTGCAGAGGCCGACGAGCAAGTCCCCCCGGACGCCGATCGGTCCCGCGATTCAAGCCCCCTTGGGGTTGTCCTCACCCCTGTACCCAGCGACCCGCCCATGGATCTCACCTTGCCCCAGCGCCTGCAACAGGCCGTCCAAGGATCTTTTCACAAGACCGCATTGCTGCAAAAGCGCGTGCGCGAATTGATCTACGGCGCCTCGCCCTTGGTGGAGACCCGCGAAACCAATCCGATCAAGGTAGCTTTCCTTGAAATGGAGCGTGGGTTGATTGAACTCGTGCCGGACGAAGACGCTTCGGCGCCGCCCCCAACCCTCTGATCCAGGCGGGACGGTTCTCTTGGCATCCAAGGAACGAGACCCTGTTCACTGGCTTGCCCAGCGCGGAGGGGTGCGCGAATTATTGCGGATTCCGGCGGCCATCGTGGCCCGCATGGCACGGATTCGCGGCGGACTTTATGATCGCCGCTTGAAGACCGTGGAAGAGGTCGGCGTGCCCGTTGTGTCCGTCGGCAACATTACCGCTGGTGGTACAGGAAAGACGCCCATGGTGGCTTTGGTTGTGCGCACCTTGATTGCCCGTGGGTATCGACCGGCGATTCTCTCAAGGGGTTATGGGTCCAAGCCAGGGATGCCCAATGACGAAGCGCTCGAACTCGCGCGGCTTTTGCCCGAGACGGAGCATGTGCAGAATCCCAAGCGCGTGGAAGGTGCATCGCGTTTGGTGGATCGAGGCGCGGATGTGATCGTCATGGATGATGGGTTTCAGCATCGCAGGTTGGCACGGGATTTGGATCTGGTGTTGGTCGATGCTACCCGGCCCCTTGGTTTACCAGCTCCCGATAAGGGCGGCGATGCGGTCGAGACTTTCTTGCCCCGGGGCCTCATGCGTGAGGACCTTGGCGCTCTTGGACGCGCGGATTTGTTGCTCATCACAAGGGCCGATCAGGTGAGCCCAGAGGAACTCGAAAAGCTCGAAATCAGGCTTGCAGGGGCTGCTGGGGGCGTGCCTGTGGCTCTGAGCTGTCACCGCCCGGAGAAACTGTGGACCCCCGAAGGTACGCGCTCGGTGGAGACCCTTGCAGGTCTCGAAGTCGACCTGATCAGCGCCATTGGCAACCCCGCGGGGTTCGAGCGGACCTTGACTGACCTGGGGGCAATCGTCTGTGAGCACCGGACCTTCCCTGATCACCATGACTACTCTTCTGCGGACCTTGAGGGCCTCGGAGAGAGGCCCCTTGTGACCACCATGAAGGACGCGGTCAAGTTGGAAAGTGTCGGCGGACCTAAGCATTGGGTCTTGGAGGTGGGGCTTGACATTTATCGTGGAGTCGATTGGTTCGATGAGTTGCTCTCCACCTTGCCAGAGCCCAAAGCCGCTTCCCTACGCGCAGGGTTGCGGGGGGGCTTGGTTGGCTGACCCTATGCTCGATGCGATCATTGGCGGTGCCCCGATACCCTTCGCCAAGGTTGACCTTCCTGTGATGGATGAAGGTCCCGCCGGTTGGAAAGAGCGCGCCCAATACTTGGCCCTGCGCGGCCTTGTTGGGGGTTGGGGTTTCTTGCCCGCTGGTATTTCACGAGGTTTCGCCCGAGGGCTTGCCAAGCTCTTGCCTGGGATTGATCCACGCCATGCCTTGGGCGCCGCGGATTTTATTGGAACCGCTTTTCCAGCTTACTCCGAAACGGAAGTGCGTCAGTTGGTGCAGCAAGCCTATGGACATCTGGTGGATGTGAGCCTGCGTGCGGATCATCTGCGGCGCAAGATGATCGGCCATCCGGTGGGGGACTTTTTCGACCTAGAGTTTTGCGACGAAGCTCGTGAGTTGTTCGAGGCCCGTGGTCATGGCAAGGGAGTGATCGGCCTGTCAGCCCACTTGGGATGGTGGGAGATCACCGCCCATGTGCTGAACCCCTTGGGTTTAGGCCCCGCCTGCGCGATCATGAAGCCGCCCAAAAATGCTTTTTTGACCCGCTACATCGTGCGCTCCCGAGCCCAGATGGGCGGAGGCCTGTGTCTGCCCCGGCACGGGGCCATGAGCGCGCTTCCGACCCTCCTTCGGGCAGGAGCCACGCTGCAACTCCTTGTGGACCAGCGGGCCCACCGGCGCTTCGTGGAAGCACCGTTTTTCGGGCGCATGGCCTCCTGTGACCGTACTTTGGGGGTCCTGGCTCGCCGGGTGCCTAAGCCCATTCTGGTCTATGCTTGCCTGGGCACCGAGGACCCCGAGCGCTTCCGGTTCGTGGCCCCCAAGGTGATTGACCCTGAAGAATTGAGCGGCCTTTCCGCCCCCGAGATCACAACACGAGTCAATCTCGAGATCGAATCCTTGATCCGCATGGCCCCAGAGCAGTATCTCTGGTTACACGATCGCTTCCGCGATCGGCCGGCCAGCGCTCCCACCCCGCAGTCTGCACCCTCATGAACGGCTCCGATCCCCACCCCTTCCCTGCCATGCGCGACGTGCGTCTCGAGCCTCTGGCCGAGCGTCCGAGCCTGGTGAGCATCGACGACTTTTGTTCTGTCCCTGAACCTCTAGCTGGGTTTGGTGAATTCGTTGATTCCCTGCCCGACATTTATGCCGGTACGGTTTTCAAGAAACTCGTCGCTTCGATCGTCGCCGCCCGTCGAGCGAATCGCCCGGTGGTTTTCGCCATGGGTGCACATGTACTTAAGGTTGGCTTGGCGCCGTTGATCATTGATTTGATGCGGCGCGGAGTGATCACCGACGTGGTGCTGAATTCCGCCGGAGCCATCCATGACTTTGAGTTGGCCACCGTGGGACGCACCTCGGAAGACGTGGCCACTCAGTTGCCCGCGGGCAAGTTTGGCTTCGCCCGGGAAACCGGCGAGGCTTTGGCCCGGGCAGCCAAGCGCGGTGCCCATCCGCCCGAGGGCGAGTCCCTTGGTTTCGGCCGTGCTCTGGGCAATGAGTTACTCGACGCAAAGGCGCCCCATGCGAGTCTTTCCGTGCCCGCAGAGGCGGTGCGCTTAGGACTAGGAGTGACATGTCACCCAGCGATTGGCGCTGACATCGTGCACATGCACCCCGCGTGTGATGGGGCAGACCTAGGTGCTGCGGCCCTCGCGGACTTTCAGAATGTGTGCGGCTTGGTGTCGAACATGAATGGCGGCGTTTGGGTCAACGTGGGCTGCGCGGTGATCCTACCGGAGATTTTCTTGAAGGCAGTCAGCGTGGCGATCAACTTGGGGCATGACCTTGACCAAATGGTGACCGCGAACTTAGACATGATTCGACAGTACCGTGCGGAGACCAACGTGGTGCGCCGGCCGCCCGGTGAGGGCTTGACCTTGATCGGCCAGCACGAGTTGCTCTTGCCCCTCTTGCGCATGGCGGTGATTTCCGCCATGGAAGAAAAGGGAGGTGACGCATGAGTCATGCCCAGGACTTGGACTTGCCCGCCATGCGCCAGCACTTAGCGCAATTGGGCAGCCCGCGCATTTGCGTGGTGGGGGACCTGATCCTCGACCGTTACTTAGTGGGTTCGGTCAGTCGTATTTCCCCGGAAGCGCCGATTCCCGTGCTCGCGGCCCAGCGCGACGAGTTGCGGCTCGGTGGCGCGGGCAACGTGGCGGCAAACCTCGTGGCCATGGGGGCCCAGGTGCAGATGGTGGCGGTGGTGGGGGCGGATTCTCTTGAGGGCGAGGTGCGCGGTCTTTTGCAGCAGCTAGGGATTGATGACTCGGGCGTCCTGGCCGACCCTTCGCGCCCAACCATTGAGAAGACGCGTTTCCTTTCCGGCGTGCAGCAAATGCTGCGGGTAGACCGGGAAGACCTGCGACCCCTTGACGGGGAAATGGAACAATGGCTGCTTGCTGCGGCCCAAGAAGCTCTTGCCCAGAGCGATGCTGTCATCCTTTCGGATTACGGCAAGGGGGTTTTGACCGAGGAGGTCAGCCAAGCCTTGATCCAAGTCGCGCGGGCCAAGGGCATCCCCTGTTTGGTGGATCCCAAGGGTTCGGATTGGACTTGCTATCGGGGTGCCACCTTGGTGACCCCCAATCGGAAAGAGGCCCAAGATGCCCTTGGCCGTGAACTGCCTGATTTGGATGCGGTCCAGGTGGGTGCTGGTGATTTGATCGAGCGCAATCAGCTCGACGCGGTGGTGATCACCCTTTCCGCCGATGGCATCTATTACCGATCACAGGATGGAACGGACGGGCGCGTGCAAGCAGAGGCGCGTCAGGTCTATGACGTGACCGGCGCTGGAGACACGGTGGTCGCACACTTGGCCTTGCACTTGGCCTCGGGACTGAACCTGTCCTCGGCGGTGGGGCTTGCCAATCAAGCGGCGGGGATTGTGGTTGCCCGCCTCGGAACCCACGCGGTGATCCCCGACGAGTTGCGCAGTCGGCTCGAGGACCGGGACCCCGGTGGCGAAGGCGTGGTGCTCAAGGACAAGAGCGCGCTGGAAGCGCGCCTGGAACTCTGGCGTCGGGAAGGCCGAACCATCGTCTTCACCAATGGCTGCTTTGATATTTTGCACCGCGGCCACGTGGAGTACCTGCGGTTTGCCCGACGTCAAGGGGACCTGCTGCTGGTGGGGGTCAACTCCGACGCCAGCGTGGGTCGTTTGAAGGGCGCCTCCCGACCGGTCAACCCCCTCGAAGACCGGATGGAAGTTTTAGCCGCCCTCGAAGTAGTGGATGGCGTCGTGGCTTTTGACCAGGACACTCCCAAGGACCTGATCGAAGCCGTCACTCCGGCAGTCTTGGTCAAGGGCGAGGATTGGCGTGAAAAGGGCGTTGTGGGCCAAGAGTGGGTCGAGGATCACGGGGGCCGGGTAGTCTTGGCTAGCGTGCTCCCCGGTCGTTCGACCACTTCGATCCTTGAGCGCGCGGCAAAGGGCGATCAAGTGACCGAGGGCCAAGAGGATTGACTCCCGCCCCCGTTAGGCCTTCAAGGCCATTGCTGATCTTTGGGTCCAGCGGCATCCTGATCGGCATGATCGGCGCGGTTTGCGGCATCGGCGGCGGGCTTTTTGCCACGCCCCTGCAACATTATGGTTTTAAGGTCCCGATCTCCCGGGCCGTATCCACTTCCCTGGTGTTGGTTTTTTGCACGGCCTTCTCCGCAACCCTAACCGAGAGCCTTGGGGCGGATTCGGCCCTGCAGTGGGGTTTGGTCCTGGCGGCGATTCCCGGCGCGCTGCTCGGAGCCCAATTGGGCATGGGGATTTCCCGGGCCTTGTCCGCGCGCCACTTGAAGGGGATTTTTGCGGTGACTTTTGTGGTGATCGGCCTGCGCATGGTTTTGACATCCGCAGGAGTTCCGTCCGAAGCCCAGGTCGAGATTCCGCGAGCTGCCTATTGGAGCATGACGCTCTTGGGGTTCGGTGCGGGAATCGTGGTGCCCGTGCTGGGCATCGGCGGCGGCCTAATATTGGTTCCGGGTTGCTTGCTGCTTGTGCCCGAGGTGGGCTTTGGGGGAGCGCGGGCCCTGAGCTTGGCGATCGCTACGTTCACCTCTCTGCGCGCCCTCTGGATGCACTACGCTGCGGGCACCGTGGATCTTGAGCGAGGCGTACCCCTGGGCCTCGGCGCCCTGCTCGGCGCTTTGATCGGAGTGCAGTTGGCGCACTTACCCGTAGCGGGGAGTGTGGGCCAAGGCCTGTTGGGCCTGATCCTCGTGCTCAGCGCCTGGCGCTTTGGCCGGGACGCCTTGGGTCAGGCGTAGATGCCGCGTTGGTGGTCGGCTTCCGACACTTTGCGCACCGCGTGAATGTGGGAGGCCTTGCGCAGGCTGCAGTCGAATTCGCTGCTCACTGCCAGTACGGAATCCCATGCCTCGCGCATGAAGCGTCCGAGGCGTTTGTCCACGACTTGATCCACCCAGCCAAGGCCCGTGCGGCTCTGGACCCACTCGAAGTAGGAAAGCACCACGCCGCCGCCGTTGGCCAGGATGTCGGGGATGATTGTGATTCCCCGTTGGGCCAGGATGCGGTCGGCCCGGGGGCTGACGGGGCCGTGGGCTCCTTCGATGATCATCTTGGCTTCCACCCGCACTGCGTTGCCTGAGTGCACTGCATTGGCCACGGCGCAGGGTACGAGCAAGTCACAGGGCAGAGTGACGAACTCGTCCCGGTCCACTTGATCTGCCTTGCCAGGCCACTCGCCCAGGGTTCCGTGCTGGTTGCGCCATTCGATGGCAGCGGGGATGTCGAGGCCGTCCTCGTTGAACAGGCCGCCGGTCACATCCGCAAGGCCCGTTATGGTGAACCCATCTTCGTGCAGAAGTTTGGCCAAGGTTCCACCCACTACGCCGGCACCTTGGACGTTGACCTTGAGGCCCTTGCGGGGCATTCCGAAGTGGGCCAAGGCCAAACGGATCACCGCGCGCAGGCCCTTGGCCACCGCATCACGCGATCCGGCGCTGCCGCCCAAGCCCCGGGGTTTGCCGGTCACAGCTGAGGCGGCTGTGGATCGTTGGTGGCTGCTGATGGTGTCCATCAGCCACGCCATGACGCGTTCATCCGCATAAATGTCTGGCGTGAACACATCCCGCTCGGGGCCGATGTCCGCGATCATGGTGGCTGCGTAACGTCGAACTGCACACTCTAGCTCGCTGCTGGAGAGGGTGTATGGGTCAAGGCGCAGGCCACCGCAGGCTCCGCCGAAGGGCACCCCAAGTAGCGCACACTTCCAAGTCATCCAACCGGCCAGGGCACGTAACTCGTCGAGCTTCAGGTCCGGTTCGATGCGCAGGGGCCCGATGAAGGGGCCAAGCCCCGCGTTGTGCTGGATGCGGAAACCGTCGAACACTTCCAAGTTTCCCCCGGCGAGGCGCACGGGGACGGCGACGGAGATTTCCTTGTCCGCCTTACGCAGCACACGGTACTCATTGTCGGACAGGCCCATGGTCAGTGCAGCCTCGTCAAAGGTGCTCATCATGGTCTTGAAGGGAGACTCGTCGTCGAGGAGAGGCGTGCGAGGCATGGCGCCCCAGCGCTCTGCGCGTTGCATGGTCATGCGAAGATTCCTCGCAGCCGGTAGACCGAGGCCACCCGATCGATGGACAGGATGTAGGCCGCCGTGCGCAGGGAAACTTGGTGCTCTTCGGCGGTCTTGACCACCTCGTTGAAGGCATCGATCATGATTTGTTCGAGGCGCGAATTCACGATCTCTTCGGTCCAGAAGTAGCCCATGCGGTCTTGAACCCATTCGAAGTAGGAAACCGTCACGCCTCCTGCATTGGCCAAAATGTCGGGCACGATCACCACGCCCCGATCATGCAACATGCTTGAAGCGATAGCCGTGGTCGGCCCGTTGGCCCCTTCGACGATGAGCTTGGCCTTGATGCGATCTGCATTTAGGGAGGTGATCTGATTCTCGGTGGCTGCCGGAATCAAGAGGTCGCAGTCTAATTCGAGTTGATCGCTGTGGGAAACTTCCGCGGCGTCGGGGAAGCCGGTTAAGCGGCCATTGTCGCGCATCCACGCCATGACAGCTGGCATGTCGAGGCCCGTTTCATTGTGGATGGCCCCATACATGTCCGAGATGCTGGTGACTTTGTAACCTTCCCGGTGCATCAACAGGGCGGCCACGCCGCCCACATTGCCGGCACCCTGTACGATCACACGCGTGTCCTCGGGACGATCGCCGGTAAGTTGCAAGGCTTGGTTGGCGGCGATCATCACGCCGCGACCGGTGGCTTCGCGTCGGCCGCGACTGCCACCGAGGGCGAGGGGTTTACCAGTCACGATGGCCGTGGTGGTGCGCCGCACGTGCATGGAGTAGGTGTCCATGATCCAGGCCATGGTTTGTTCACCGGTGTTCATATCCGGTGCGGGAACATCCCGGTCCGGTCCCAAGATGTCCATGATCGCCACGGTGTAGCGGCGGGTAAGTCGTTCCAGTTCCCCTTGGGACAACTCGCGCGGGTCGCAAATCACGCCGCCCTTGGCGCCGCCAAAGGGAAGGTTGACCACCGAGCACTTCCACGTCATCCATGCGGAGAGGGCGCGCACCTCATCGAGGTTCACATCCGGTGAGAAGCGAATGCCGCCCTTACACGGACCGCGCAAAAAGTTGTGCTGGACCCTGTAGCCGGTGAAAACTTTGACCGTGCCATCGTCCATCAGGATCGGCATAGCGACTTTCAATTCCCGCTCGGGCTGGCGCAAAACTTCGCGCAGGCCTTCATCGAGGCCGAGGATATCGGCGGCTTGATCAAAGCCCTTGGCCATGGACAAAAACGGGTTGTATTCGTCCCTTAGCTGGGCGTCAGACAGGGTGGCTCCGGAAGACATGGGGGGTCTCTGGGGTTAGGTAAGGGTTTGAGGCGGTGTCAGGAGGGCGATGGCGCCAAGTCCGTGGGATCAATCTTCGCGCCTCGAGGGGCATCGTGGAGGGATCATCCTAGGGAGATTTTATTCGTGATCAAAATGGAACGCCAAGGGATACTGGAAACTGGCGAGGTTTTGAGGTTCTATGGTGCCCTGTCTTACCACGATCCCGTTGCCCCGGCCTTGAGAATTATCGCTCCCCGCAGTTGTTTGGCGGGGTGGATCGATGTTGATCGGGGCGATGACGCGATCCTCTTGGGTCTGCTGGAGGAGCCCAGCTTGCCCCGGATACGCAGTTTGCCCGGGAGAATCACTCAATGCCCCGCTCCCGGTTTGATCCATAAGTGGTTCGGACCAGGGGGGAGCCTCTCCCCATCCGAGGCCAAGTCGGCGGCCCAGCGAGAGGGCGACACCCTCGAGCAATTGGCGGGGCTAGGGATTCGCGTTCCCAGGGTATTGGCAGTGGCCACGGGACGGGGCTCGAGCGCGCTGGTGATGGAGGAGATTCCGGGCAGGCGTACCCTGTCAGAAGTCCTGACCTCGGCCAGTCCCTCGGAGCAGTGCTCCTATGGAGAGGAGTTAGGCCAGCTGGTGGGGCGGTTGCACGCAGCGGGTTGGACCCACCGGGACTTGTACCTGGAGCACTTTTTGGTGGGGTCGGACGATTCTAGGGGGCGCTTAGTGTTGATCGACCTGGGCCGGGCACGCCAGCGGCACGAGGCCCTGCCCCTCGTCATAGGTCGGCGCCAAATCAAAGACCTGAGCGCTCTCATGCACTCCGCGCCGCCTACCCTTTCGACCCGCGCCCGGGTGACTTTTTGGCGCGCCTGGTGTGCTCAGGTCGGTGGCACCGACCGCGCCACCGCCCGCCGGGTTCTTCGCATCATCGCTGGCCGCAGGACACGCATGGCCCGCCATGTGCCCTTGCACGGGGAAGGCTCCCCGCGTCCGGGACATTTGCTCCTGCGCCTGCCGAACTGGGTCGGGGACCTTGTGATGGCGACTCCGATGATTCAAGAGGCTTGCCGATCCCCTCGCTGGAGCCGCGTCACGGCCCTGGTGAAACCGGGACTGGCACCCCTGCTGGAGGGCGGCCTATTCGAGGGGCTCGAAGTCATTCCCCGCAAGAACGCGGCCGAGGAGCGGCGGTTGATGAAGACTCTTGCTCCGGATGCGGTGCTGCTTTTGAATCACTCTTTGGGTTCGGCCTTCGCCGCGCGGCGCGCGGGTATCCCGGCGATCATTGGGTTGGCGGTAGGGGGCCGTGGGCCCCTACTGACCCACGCCCTGGTTCCTCCCTCCCGTGGTGGGCGGCGCCTACCCGTGCCCACCGCTCACCTTCAACGGGACGTGGCGGGCTTGGCAGGGCTCGTGGTCCAGGACCTGCATCCGCGCCTGGGTACCTCGCCCGAATCTGTCCAACGGGTAGCCGAAGTGCTTGAGGAGTTGGGCATCGCCGCCCATCAACCTCTGATTCTCTGTTCCCCGGGCGCCGCCAAGGGGGCGGGAAAGCTCTGGCCCACCAGTCGTTTCGCCCAGACCCTCGATGGGTTGGTTGAAGGTTCGAATCGGCGCGCCCTGGTGGTGGGGGGGCCGGGGGAAGAGGATCTGGTCGCCGAGGTTGTGGCCCAGGCGGGGCCAGGGGTTTCAGCCCTGCCGAGACTGCAGGGCCTCGATGGACTCTGCGCTTTGATCGAGCGCGCCCAACTCTTGTTGGTGGGTGACTCGGGGCCGCGCTGGATCGCGGCGGCTTTCGACACTCCTTGCGTGTGCGTCATGGGGCCGAACTTTCCTGAATTAACCGCCACGTCTCTGGAGTTTTGCAGCGTGCTGCGCTTGGAGGGATTGGAATGCGCGCCTTGCCTTGAGCGCACCTGTCCCCTCGGACATCAACGCTGCATGACAGAGTTACCCGTGGCTCCGGTCCTAAAAGCGGCTCGGGCCTGGCTGGACCAACCAGCAGGAGTTTTGCGGTGAGTCCGCGGCTTCTGATACGGCTGCCCAATTGGCTGGGGGATGTGGTTGCTTGCCTGCCCCTGGTGGAGCAAGCGGAGCGAGCCTTGGGTTCGGCTCTGACCCTGGTGGCGCCCAAACCTTGGCATGAGCTTTTGGCACAAGCTGCTCCCAGGGCGCGGGTGATAGGGAGCCGCTCGGGCCCTCTTGATTTTGCTTGGCGCGGCCATGCCCAGGCTCTGTTGCTCGATGGATCCATGCGCTCGGCTTTTCAGGCCATGGGTGCGGGCATCGGAGTGCGGGTGGGTCTGGGCGGGGGAGGTCGTTGGGCCCTGCTGAGCGGGAGCGTGGCTCCGGCTCGGGAACGGGGTCGGGCGCCTCTCTCACAAATCCGACGCCTGCGTGGATCCCGGCGTTCACCCCGTCCATTTGGGAGTACCGCGGCGGAGTTACTGGCCCTCTTGCCCGGCCATCCCGCGGGACTCGTGCAGGATCCGAGGCCCCGGGTGATCGCGAGCGAAGACGCCCTTGCACGAGCCCGGACAGTGCTCGCGGAACGCGGGGTGGATCCCCTGGCACCCTGGGTGTTGCTCAACTTGGGGGGGCGCGTGGGCTCCACCAAGGGTTTGCCCACGGAGCTTTCGGTCGGTCTAGCCACTCAACTGGGCGAGAGGGGCATTCCCTGCTTGGGGGTCGCGGGACCGGGGGAAGAGGAGCGCTTGGACCAGTACGCGCAGGATCTGAGCCAGGGGGAAGGAGACCACCAACCCCTGGTGTTGCGGGATCCCCCTGCGGATCTGCCCTTGCTGGCCGCCCTTGGGTCCCTTGCCCCAGCTGTGGTGACCCCCGATGGGGGCGGCAGGCACCTGCTGAGAGCCGCCGGAGCCTCCTGTCTTACCCTGCTGGGTCCCACGGATCCACGCCACTCAGCCCTCCCTGGGCCTCCAGAAGCCTGCCTGGTGGGACTCGTGCCCTGTGGTCCATGCCACCTGGAACACTGCCCCCTGCCTGGGGAAGAGGCTCTCGCATGCTGGCGAGGCATCTCTCAACAGGAGGCCCTGGATGCTGTCCTTGGCCTCCTGGGCCTGGAGAGGCCCGAGGACTGAAGAGAGCAGGACCTGGGAAATATTGCCCCTGAGAAAGAAAATCCCAATGAGCTTGTCCTAATTGTCGGGTGGAACGCATTAGGGAGGGTGGAGACGAAATCCTTGGCCCCTCTTGTTCCGCACGCTGTCCTCGCAAGGCAGTGTCGAGAGGGGCCGCCTCCCTTCCTAAGCTGCTACTTCTCGCCTTCGTCGTAGCCCGTCATCTCTCGTACCCAGATGTTGCGGAAGCGAAGAGGGTTGCCGTGGTCCTGAAGCTGCAGGTGACCCCTCTCCCCATGAGCCGCGTACTTGGCCACGCTGCGGTGGGCCGTGGCCCCCAGGAATTCCTTGGCGTGATGCACCAGCACTCCGTTGTGCAGGACGGTGACGCGCGCGGGGGTCTTTAGATCTTCCCCGTCGAATTCAGGAGCCTCGAAGATCACATCCAAACTGGACCATTCCCCCGCAGGAAGGCAGGCATTCACGAGGGGCGGCCATTGACCATAGAGCGCGGTGGCCTGGCCATCGGGATAGGTATTGTTCTCGAAGGAGTCGAGGATCTGCAACTCATACCGGCCCATGAAAAAGAGCCCGGAATTGCCGCGGCCCTGGGAGTTACCCTTGGTGGGCGTGGGGCAGGAAAATTCCAGGTGGACTTGCAGATCGCCAAACTCGCGCTTGCTCTGGATCGACCCCGTGCCATTGATGCGCATGAAGTCCCCTTCCAAATCCCATCCCGCGGGCTTGTCCCCGGAACGCCATTCGTCCAGGTTCGTGCCGTCGAAGAGTTGAATCGCATCCGAGGGCGCGGCGGCGGCGTTCCCCGGCGTCACCACCCGGGGTACGGGGCGTTCGCCGTGGACCTTGTAGGCTTGGCCGGGTAGCTCTGGCGTGTCGTCATAGGTCACCCCATGATCTTGGTACGCGGCGAAAGACAGGGCAGCGAGGGCAAGGGTCACAAAAGCTGCCCGGGGGAGAATGAAAGTCATAGAACTGGGAGTCGAGGTTGAGGGGAAAGTCGGTTGACCGGGCCAAGCAGCCCGGATTGGAAGAGGTTCGGTCAGGAGAGGATGTTATGGACGACTCGCCCATGCACGTCCGTCAGTCGGCGTTTGATTCCGTTGTGGTAGTAGTCTACGCGCGTGTGGTCCAAGCCTAGGAGGTGCATGATCGTTCCATGGAAGTCATGCACGCTGACTGGATCGACGACTGCCTTCCAACCAAACTCATCGGTGGCTCCGTGGGAAAAGGGCGCCTTGACACCGGCGCCGGCGAGAATCGTCGTGAAGCCTTTGGGGTTGTGATCGCGCCCTTGGGCGCCCGCTTGGAATGTGGGCATGCGGCCAAACTCGGTGCACAGAACCACAAGGGTCTCTTCAAGTAGGCCACGCTGCTTGAGGTCACGGATGAGAGCTGCAGCTGGCTGGTCTAGGATGGGCCCGTGTATGTCGTAGTCGGTCTTGAGTTGCTGGTGGCCATCCCAGTTCCCCTTTCCCTCGCCCATGGCGTAGGCACCATTGAAGAGCTGAACGAAACGCACACCCCGTTCGATCAGGCGTCGGGCCAAAAGGCAGTTGCGGGCGAATCCAGCCTTGAGCACATTGCTGTCATCTGTGCCGTACAACTTGCGGATGTGCTCGGGCTCTGAAGAGATATCCGCGACCTCCGGAACCGACACTTGCATGCGCGCAGCCATCTCGTAACTGGAGATTCTCGCAGCCATCTCGGTGTCCCCCGGAAAACGCTTGAGGTGCCTTTCGTTGAGTGTCTGCAGGAAGGCGCGGGTCGCCCGGTCCGTTGCTTCGTCGACGCCTTGGGGACGGCTGAGGTTTCTCACCGGGGTGGCAGCGTTGAAGGGCGTCCCTTGGAAAGCCGCTGGCAAGAACCCAGCCCCCCAGTTGTTGAGTGAACTTTGGGGCACTCCGCGGGGATCTGGGATTGCAACGAAGGCGGGCAGGTTGCTGTTCTCGCTCCCGAGAGCGTAGGTGGCCCAGGCACCCATGCTTGGGAAGCCGTCGGGGGTGAACCCGGTGGACATGTAGTTTTCACCCGGACCATGCGTGGCGGTCTTGGTGTGCATGGAATGGATGAAGCACAGGTCGTCCGCGAGCTCGCCAATATGGGGCAACAGGTCGCTGGTCATCTTGCCGCATTCACCCCGTGGCCGGAACGGATAGAGGGGTTGATGGAGGTTGCCGTTGGCACCCTGGAAAGTGAGTAGGCCATCCACCCCAGGGAGCGGAGTGTCGTGGTGGCGAATCAGTGCGGGCTTGTAGTCAAAGGAGTCCACATGACTCAGCGCGCCACTGCAGAAGATGACCACCACATTGCGTGCCTTAGGCTTGAAGTGAGGCAGGCGTGGGGCATGGGGCGCGCCGTCCCTGGGAAGGCTCCCGGCTCCCAGGAGTTCGGTCAAACCCAAGGCACCCAGGCCCGTGCCCATGTGCCCAAGCAGGTTGCGTCGGTTCCATTGCTTCATGGCAGGAAGACCAACTCGTTGGAGTTCATGATTGCTCGGCAAAAGGCGGCGAGGCTTTGCTCGGCGATGAATGACTTTGCCTCGCTGGCCTCGTCAGCGCTTGGTGAACGCCCAAAAGCGCTCAGGTAGGCATTCTCTACGGGGTTATCGGGGAGCTCCGCGAGGAGCGTCGCCATGCGCTTTGCGTGGTCGAGGACAAACCTGCCGTTGAAGAGGTTGAGGGCTTGGATCGCCGTGGTGGATTGGCTGCGCTTGGGACACACTTGCCCGGCGTCGGGCATGTCAAAAGAGCCAAACAAGGGGGTTTGCTCCATCCTCACCTTTTGCATGTAGACCATGCGCCTCCACTCGGCTGGACCGAGGGACTCTTTTGGCCTGTAATCGCGCACATAGTTTTGATTGGGCTCAAAGGTGCTGAATCCAGGGCCTCCCATGGAAAGGTCAAGGCTTCCGCTGAGTTGCAGAATGCAGTCGTGGATGACCTCGGCTTCAAGTCGCCTTGGTGGGAAGCGCCACAGCAGGCGTGTATCCACGTCCCGTGCAAGCCCCATGGGGTTGGGTGTGCTTGATTGACGATAGGTGTTCGAGAGCAGGATCCGGCGGTGGAGTGCCTTGATCGACCATCCGTCGTTGATGAATTGGCGGGCTAGCCAGTCGAGCAAGTGGGGGTGAGAGGGGCTCCCGCCGTTGGTGCCAAAATCGCCGGGGGTGGAGACGATTCCCGTTCCGAAGTGATGGTGCCAAACACGGTTGACCATGACCCTCGCGGTCAGGGGGTTTTCCGGGTCCACAATTCCCCGGGCCAGGGCGATCCGGCGCTCGTCTTCGGGTGTTTCCAACGAGAGGTTCAAGGACCCTAATGCTGCCAGGGTATCGGGCGCAACCACTTCACGCTTGGCCGTTGCGTCTCCTCGGTGGAGGCGGTGGGTGGGACCCGGTTGCTCTAGCTTGCCTGCGTAGAGCATGGCTCTGGATGTGGGCTCGAGAGCCCTTCTTTGTTCTTCGGCCTGTGCGATGTGCGTGAGGCTTTCCTGGGAGGCCGAGAGGGTGCCGGCCTCGCCTCCTTCCGTGGCAAAGGGCAGGCGGTCTTGGGACCCCGACACGATGACCCACTGGTCCGCTGCATTGCTGATGGCGATGGTGTAGTTGGTGGGCGTGCGGTCCGCTATCTTCAGCTGCCTGTCCCGGGCCCAGACCACGGAGTCGATGCGTGCGGGCTGGGCGAGGTCCAGTTGGATCCAGCCCTTACCCTGTTCGTCGGAGATCCAACTGTGCGCGTTCCCGACCTGGCCGTCGTTGATGTGCGCGAGCTTGTGCTTTGGGTTGTTTGGGTAGTTGCCAGAGGACGTAGGTGTGGCCGAGAGGGCGACATTCGTTTCACCGGACCATACCTCTAGCTCATCGATGCATGGTTCGGCTCCGCCACCCGTGGCTTGGATACTCATGCGCACGGAGCGGGCCAGGATGGGCGCGAAGAGTTCTTCGTTGTGGCCGGATTGGACCGCGGGCCGGAATCCAGGGAGCTCGTTCCTGAGGGTGTGGATCCTTGCGTCCGCCTCATCTTTCAGGCTCTGGGCAAGGGCGTATTCTGGGGAATTCACAGGGCGCTCCCCGTGCCGGACACCTGCGAAGACAGCGGTTAGGGCGTAAAAGTCGCGCTGGAGTACCGGATCAAACTTGTGGTTGTGACAGCGTGCGCAGCCGAGGGTCAGACCCAGGAAGGCGGTCCCAGTTGTGTTGACCATTGCAGTCAGCTCGTCCTGTCGCTGCAAAGCTGTGGCGGCGGGTTGTTTGCTTTCGACTTGGTCCCAGGCTCCCGCCACGAGGAAGCCAGTGGCCGCGTCGACTCCCACCGTATCCCCTGCTAACTGTTCAAAAATAAACTGGTCGTAGGGTTTGTCTTGATTGAGGGCCTCGATCACATAGTCGCGATACGGATAGGCATTGGGGCGCGGGTTGTTCATCTCATAACCATGAGTGTCCGCGTACTGAACCACATCCAGCCAATGCTGTGCCCAGCGTTCTCCGTACCTGGGGCTGGCGAGGGCCTCGGTCACGAGGCGATCCCAAGCATCGGATCTTTGGTCCTGGACGAACTTCTCCACTTGGGCGGAGGTGGGCAGGAGGCCGTGAAGGTCCAGGTACAACCGTCGAATCAAGGTGATCTTGTCCGCTTCCCCTGCGGGCTCAAGCCCCTCCTGAATCAGGCGCGCCAGCACATAGGCATCGATGGGGGAAGTGCCCCAGTGGTCGTTGGTGAGGGGCGGAGTCGGATCACCGATGGGCTGGAAAGACCACGGTTTTGGCTGCTCGGTTGCTACGGATCCATCGTCCTCCCAGACAGCACCCTCATCGATCCAGCGCTGGATCCGAGCGATTTCATCAGGGGAGAGGGAGGCGCCCTTGGGGGGCATACGGTTGGCCCCGGCAGGGGCAGTGATCCGGTGAAAGATCTCACTCATGGCGCTATCGCCCGCCACGACCCCCGGACTACCCGAGTCTCCTCCCATAAAGGCTGTTGCTCGGAGGTCAAGGCGCAGGCCATGCTCTTGCTTCTTGGGGCCGTGGCATTGGACACAGCGCGAGGCAAGGATCGGCGCCACGTCCCGGGCGAAATCCACAGGATCTTCCGCACCCTGACTTTGATGCGCACTTGGGCCCGCTACAAGTGCGCAGATGAGGATCCATGGAAGCTGCCGTGGGTTCATGGGGTCCATCCTAGCAGGTTTCTTTTCTCCGCCCCTTGAATGATCTCATGCAGAAATTCGCTCTTCGGGATGGCTCCGGTGTCCCCTCTCGCTAGTCTAAGCACACCCAAGCTTCAGCCCCCTTGACCCAATGCCCACCGTATTCGACGAATTTCCGCCAGAAGTGCCCGATCAGCCCGAATTGGTCTCCATGACCCGCGAGGGAGCCCTGGTGACCCTACGCATCGAACGAGCAGAGGTCATGAATTGCCTTTCGTTTCCCACTCTGCGCCGTTTTCGCGGGTTGTTGGAAGAGGTCGCCAAGGACCTTTCGATTCGTTGCGTGTTGATTACCGGCGCGGGCGAAAAAGCATTTTGCGCCGGGGCCGATTTGAAAGAGCGGCGCACCATGGACCCGGACCTGGTGCCATTGTTCGTGGCTAACATCCGCGCCTTGATGGATGATGTGGAGCGCTTGCCCCAACCCACCATTGCTGTGGTCAATGGGTTTGCTTTTGGCGGCGGTACGGAGTTGATGCTGGCCTGTGATTTGCGCGTGGCCGCGGAAGAGGCACGCTTTGGTCTGACCGAAGTTACCTTGGCGATCATTCCTGGTGCCGGTGGCACCCAGCGTTTGCCCAGGCTCGTGGGCAAGAGTCGCGCCAAGGATTTGATTTTGACCGGGCGTAAGCTCGATGCGGCCGAGGCCCTCCACATGGGCCTGGTCAACCGTTGCGTTCCCCGGGCCGAGTTGTCCAAGCACGCGGCAGACCTTGCAGCGGAAATTGCTAGCAACGGGCCGGTGGCCGTGCGTGCGGCGAAGCAAGCCATTGATCGGGGGGGAGACGCTCCCATGCCCCGGGGCCTGGAAATCGAAGCCGAGTGCTACGGCCTTGTCTTGCCCACTCAGGATCGCCTCGAAGCCCTTGCGGCCTTTGCCGAGAAACGCCGACCGGAATTTCAGGGGCGCTGATTCAAGTCATGGAAGAGCGCTTAGACATCGCCGGGGCAGCCCGATTGCTTGGTTCGGGGGAGAGCACAGTGGCCCGTTGGGTTCGGCAGGGGCTCTTGCCCAGCCGTGGCGCTTATCCTGAGCTGCGCTTCGAGCGCTCGGCTTTAGAGCGTTGGGCGCGGGCCACGGGCATGCGTGGCCGGACTGGGCAGGCCGCCCGGGTCGATTACGAAGACGACCTGCTGGCCGCCGCCATCCTGCGCGGGGCCGTGGGGCGGGCAAAACCCCAGGATGCAGCCGAAGCCATTGGCCTCACGGTCAGCCAACTCACCGATTTACCCGATGGGGCGCGGCTGGAGATCACCGACGCGGTGCTCAATCGGGAACGCATGGCCAGCACCGGGCTCGGGCGCGGGGTGGCCTTGCCCCATCCTCGACGGCCTGCGGGCGGTTGGATCGAGGAGGCCAGGCTCAGTGTGCTGTTTCTTGAAGAGCCTCTCGATTGGGCCGCCATCGATGGGCAGCCCGTAAGCACCGTGCTGCTTCTCCTTTCCCCCAGCGTGCCCCTGCACCTTGAGCTTTTGGCGCGGGTCTCCATGGCCTTGCATGATCCAGAGCTGGTCGAATTGTTGCACTCGGGCCCCGATGCCATAACCCTCTTGGAGCGGGTGCGCGATATTCAGCGCGAAGGTTGATGCGCAGCGCACGGGAGACCATGGGTGCACCCTTGCACCGGATGATGGACCTGTTCGAAGCCA
Organism: Planctomycetota bacterium; assembly: GCA_028823345.1. GTDB lineage: Bacteria > Planctomycetota > UBA1135 > UBA1135. Next base: position 1,940 of record JAPKBR010000053.1, on the reverse strand, counting down.
GGGAAGAGCGTTGGGGCACTCTCCTTTTCTTGGCGATCGTGGTGGGGGGCTTGGCGGGTTGCTTGGCCCTTATGCTTCACGCCGGAACCGAGCAACTCAGCACTTGGCTCGCGCTCTTGGCGGACGGGCCCAGCCGCATTGTCCTACCCGCTTGCGGTGCCCTGCTTGGTTCGTGGGTGGTGGTGCGCCTGATGAACGAGCCCCCCGGCCACGGGGTTCCCGAAGTGGTTCGCGCGGTCTGCCGGGAAGGCGGACGGATGCACCCCCGTTCGATTCTCTCCCGTTGGCTCGGCAGTCTGCTGCACGTGGGCGCCGGCGGCTCTGCGGGTCTTGAGGGTCCCATCGTCCACTCCGGCGCCGCCATGGGTGCCAGCATTGCTGAACTTGCGCACCTAGATGAACGAAGGCGCTCGATTCTTGTGGCCTGTGGTGTGGCCGCAGGCATCGCTGGCATTTTTCATGCGCCCTTGACCGGTTTGGCGTTCTCCATGGAAATCGTGCTGGCCGAGGTCAGTGCACTTTCCCTTTTGCCAGTCGTGCTCGCCGCTGCCGTGTCCGCCGCCTTGGCCCAGGCGGTGCTTGGGGACTCGACGATGTTCAACGCTCCCTTGGAATTGTCCCTGAGCACCATGGACCTGGCCCTTTGCCTGGCTCTGGGCCTCGCCTGCGGCCTGGTGGGGGTGTTGCTTACCCGCGGGGTACGGGTCATGGATCGATTGGGAGGGCGCTTGAAACTTGGTCGCATCCTGACGCCGACCCTGTTTGGTTTGGGCGTGGGCCTGATCGGCTACTTTTTGCCCCAGGCACTGGGGGATGGCTATCCCCTGATTCATGAGTTGATCGCCGGGGACTTGAGTGTCGGACCCTTGCTCCTCGCTGGGTTGTTTGGCGCAAAACTACTGGCATCCTCGATTTCCCTCGGATCCGGAGCCCCCGGCGGTGTCTTTGCCCCGAGCCTGGTGCTGGGGGCCTTGACCGGAGCCATTTTCCACCGGTTGATCGAACCATGGGTTCCGGGGGATCAATTGGCGTCTGTGGGATCCTTTGCGTTAGCTGGCATGGGGGGCATGGTGGCGGGAACTCTGCAGGCACCCCTGACTGGAATCTTGCTGGTGATGGAGGTCACCGGGGGCTATGGAGCGTCTCTAGCCCTGATGGCCACCACGACGACTTCCCTCTTGGTGGCGCGACGCTTTGAACGCTGGTCGATTTACATGCGCGTGTTGGCCGAAGCCGGAGACCTCTTGCGTCCGGGAACGGATCAACGGATCCTTGCGGACGTGCGCGTGGCGGAATGTCTGGACGATTCGGTGGTGCCCATGACCGAGAACATGACCCTAGCAGCACTGGTGCGCGCCGCGCGCCGCACCACGCGCAACCATTTCCCCGTGCTCGATGAGGACGGCGCTTTGGTGGGCATGTTGGAACTCAGCAGCGTGCGTGAACTGCTCTTGGATCCCGAACTCGCCCGGGTGACTCTTGTGGGCACCGTGATGCAAGAGGGGGGCCCGCAGGTCGCCGCTGACGCCACCCTGGCCGAAGCCCTGGCGCAATTCGACACGGCCAGCGCATGGGTGCTTCCGGTGGTGGACGGAGACCGTTTCCTGGGCCTGGTCTCCAAGAGCAACCTCTTCGGCATCTACCGAAACGAGTTGCGCTTGCAGACCCAGGAGGGCTGAGGAGCTCAGGCTTACTTCGCGCATCACTGGGCGGGATCGTGTCCGCGCCTGTTGAAAACTTGCTGGGTTCAGGCCCTAGATCCCGGGTTAAGCAACTGTCTCTCCGATCAGAAGGTGACGCCCATGTCGTTGAATAAGTTTGAACTAAGGCCGTCGTGGTACCACAGCTAAAAGCCCCGGTGCCGCCACCCAAACCCACAAAAAAAGGCGCGGGGGCGTCGGCTCGTGGCCCACGCCCCCCCCCCAGTTTCAAAACAGCTG
>JAPKBR010000052.1 GCA_028823345.1 Planctomycetota bacterium | reverse complement strand
CCCCTAAGAACCATGTTTGAGACCCTTACCAAGCGCCTAAGCGGCTCCTTTTCCCTCTTCAGAGGCCGGCGCGAGCTGACCTCGGACAACATCCAGGAAGGCTTGAAAGAGGTGAGCACCGCCCTTTTGGAAGCCGATGTGCACTTTCAGGTGGCGCGGGATTTCTGCACTCGGGTGGAGGAGAGGGCCCTGGGGGACCAGCGCCTGACGGGGGTTGAGGCCTCGGAACAATTCATCCACGCGGTGCACCAGGAACTGGTGCAGCTGATGGGGCCCGAGGACGCGACCATCACCTTGGCCAAGCCCGGTCCCACGGTGATCTTGATGGCCGGTCTGCAGGGCGCGGGAAAGACCACGACCTGCGCTAAGTTGGCCGTCCACCTGCGCGAAAAACACAACTCCAAAATCCTGCTGGTGGCGGCGGATGTGAAACGCCCCGCAGCGGTGGAGCAGTTGCGAGTGCTCGGTCGCCAGATCGACACACCGGTCTTCCATGCGGAAGGAAAAACGCCTCCAGAGGTCTGCCGTTTGGGCGTGGCCGAAGCCCGGCGCACGGGGGCTGATCTGGTGATTTTGGACACCGCGGGCCGTTTGCACGTGGATCAGGAGATGATGGCCGAAGTGGCCGAAATCGCTGCCTTGACCCAGCCGGACGCCCAGATCTTAGTGGCGGATGCCATGACAGGTCAGGATGCGGTGCGTTCTGCGGAAGAGTTCCACAAGCGATTGAGCCTGACGGGCGTGATCTTGACCAAGCTCGATGGGGACGCCCGGGGTGGCGCAGCGCTCTCGATCAAGCAAGTCACCGGGGCTCCGATTCTGTTCGTGGGTACCGGCGAAAAAGTCGCCGACCTGGATGCGTTTAGTGCCGAGCGCATGGCGGGCCGCATCTTGGGAATGGGAGACGTGGTGGGCCTGGTGGATCAGGCCCAAAAGCACATCAACGAGGATGAGGCCCAGGCGAGTTTCGAGAAGCTCGTGATGGGTACTTTTACCCTGCAGGACATGTTCTCCATGCTGGGCATGGTGCGCAAGCTGGGTCCCATGAAGAAGGTCATGGGCATGATGCCGGGCATGGGGCAGCTGGGAGACATGGACGTGGACGAGCGCCAGATGGATCGCCTCGAGGCCCTGTTTCACTCCATGACTCCCCGGGAGCGCCTGCGTCCTCAGACTCTGGATGTGGCCCGCAGGCGCCGGGTGGCCCGGGGTGCAGGCCAGCCACTGGCTGCGGTCAACGACCTCATGAAGCGCTACCAGCAAATGGGCAAGGCCATGAAGAAGCTGGGCAAAATGGGTATGGGTTCCATGATCGGAGGCAAAGACAAGCGCGCGGCCCTGGCTGGAATGTCGGGCACGGGCGCGATGATGGACCCCTCGCAGGGCAGGGGCGGCGGCATGATGGGGGGCTTAGGAGGCCTCCTGGGTGGCGCAGGAGGGGGTATGGGTGGCGGAATGCCCCCTGGAATGGGGGGTATGGACCCCGCAAGCATGATGGAGGGGGCCAACGCTCGGGGCTCCTCGGCAACTCGCAAAAGCGGCAAAGACCTGGACAAAAAGAAGAAGGAAAAGGCAAAAGCCAAGGCCCGCCGCAAGAACCGGCGCAAGAAGTAGGTCCTAGGAGTGGACTTTTGGGGGGGCTGCTGGCATTCTGTCCGCCCCACTTTCTGGGAGGAGGCCCCTGTTGGCCTCCGTTTCGGCCATTCGACTGGCCTTCAACCAAGCATTATATTCCGATCGCCCATGGCCGTCGTCATCCGTCTCAAGCGCACAGGCCGGCGCAACCGCGCCTGCTACCGAATTTCTGTCGCCGATTCCCGCAGCCCGCGGGATGGTCGGGTCCTGGAGCATCTTGGTCTTTACGACCCGGTGCACCCGACCAAGGACCAGCAGAGTAACCTCAACATCGAACGCGCCCGTCACTGGCTCGAGCAGGGCGCCCAGCCCTCCGATACCGTGCGTTCCCTTTTCAAGCGCCATGGTGTGTTTGCGGAGTGGGGCAAAGCTCCCACGATGCGTAGGCGCCCTGGCCGCAAGAAGGTGACTGCCACTGGTAAAACCCGTGCGTCCCTCAAGGCAGCCCGTTTGGTCGCCAAGGGTGCTCGTCTTACCGAGCGCGTTACCGCTCGCAGCGCAGCCGCCAAGGCGGAAGCAGCTGCTGGAGAGTGATTCCAACCGCGCAATGCCTTGCTTTCGATCCATCGGAAGCAAAGCCCTTGCGCGACGGATTCTCTCATTGATTTAATCCGCCGCGACAGGATCCCCCCCCGGTCCCGTCGCGGCGGTTTTTGAGCTCCTAATGGGCTTCTCTTCCCAAGCCCTGTGAGCGTTCTCTTGATCGCTTGCCGGGATCCAACTGGATCCCAAGATTCCCGTAGTTCTGCCCCCCCAAATATCGTGGTCAAGAAAGTCGAACAAGTGGCTCAGGTGGTGCAAGCGGTCAAGCCGCGTCACCCTTTCCTTCTCGCCCCGATCGAGGGTTTGTCCCTCTTGGAGCAAGGCCTTGTGCTGGTGCTCCTGCGCACGCTCACCCAAAAGCAGGCGGAGCAAACTGTGCGCTCCCTGGGGACCGCATTCGAGGACTGGAACGAAGTGCGCGTGAGCCAATGCCAGGAAATCGCCCAATCGATTCATACATCTTCGCGCAAGAAGGGACCGGCTCTTCTGAATGACCGTACGGACTCGGCCATGTTGGTGCGGGCCTATCTGCAGGACATTTTCCAGGAGGTCCACTCCTTGGACTTGGAGTTCCTACGAGAGGATTCCGCTGCGGGCATGGACGCCCTCCGGGATCTCAAGGTGCTCGGCAAAGCCGGTGGCGCCTGGCTCGTTTGGGCTGGCACCGAGGGCAAAGTGCCTGTGCACCTGCCCATGATGAAACTGCTGGACAAGCTGGGTTGGATTGACAAGACCACCTCGGTTTCCAAGGCAACGGACATGGTGGCCAAGTTGATTCCCCCGGGTGGCGAGCTGAGCTTCACCTTGGCGATCTACGAGATGGTGGACCGCTGGAACGACGATGTGAGCCCGATCTTTGACGAGGTTGAGGTTCTGCGTAAGAACGCCTACGCGAAGAAGGCCCACGAGGATTGGGTTCGCGCCCGGGAGCGTGCTGCCGAGCAGGCCCGTAAGGACGAGGTTCGCCACATTGCTGCGGAGAAAAAGGAAGCAGAGCGCATCGCCAAGGAAGAGGAGAAAGAAAGCAAGCGCCTTGAGGCCGCCGAATTACGCAAGGACCGCGAGCGGCAGCGCCAGCGGAAGGCCAAGGAGCGCCGCCTCGCAGCAGAGAGCAAGAAAGCCCAGGCCCGTAAGGATGTGGCCAAGAAAATCGCCGACAAGAAGCGTGAGGTCGAGCGCAAGATCGCAGCCAAGAAGAAGGCGATCGAAGACAAGAAGATAGCCATCAAGAAGGCTGCTGAAGAGAAGAAGGCAGCGGCCAAGAGGGAAGCGGCCAAAATGGTCGCGGACCGTAAGGCTGCAGCTAAGAAAGCGGCTGACGCCAAGAAGGCCGCGGCCAAGAAGGCCGCGGAAGCTAAGAAAGTCGCGGCCAAGAAGGCTGCGGAAGCTAAGAAGGTCGCGGCCAAGAAGGCTGCGGACGCTAAGCAAGCTGCGGCCAAGAAGGCTGCGGTCGCCAAGCAAGCTGCGGCCAAGAAAGCTGCGGTCGCGAAGCAGGCTGCGGCCAAGAAAGCTGCGGCTAAGAAGGCTGCTGCTAAGAAGAAGGCATCCTCCAAGAAGAAGCCGGCGGCCAAGAAAGCTCCAGCAAAGAAGGCATCCTCCAAGAAGAAGCCAGCTGCTAAAAAGGCTCCTGCTAAGAAGACATCCTCCAAGAAGAAGCCCGCCGCTAAGAAGGCTCCTTCTAAGAAGAAGTCAGCGGCCAAGAAGGCTCCTGCTAAGAAGAAGCCGGCGGCCAAGAATCCCTCCTCCGCGCGTAAGACCTCTTCGAAGAAGAAGGCCACGAGCAAGAAGAAAGCTCCTGCCAAGAAAAAGGCAGCTAAGCGCAAGACGACATCGAAGAAAAAGGGCGCGAGCAAGCGCTGACCCATGGGCGCCTCCTCGCGCGATGTCCCGCCATGCATCGTCTTGGCCTCCGCCTCTCCCCGGCGCAAGGTGCTGCTGGCCCAGGCTGGTATCGAATTTGCGGTGCACCCCACGGGGGTGGATGAAACCCTCGAGCCGGGCCTTTCCCCGGAAGGAGCTGCGGAAGCCCTTGCCCTTCGTAAAGCCGAGGCTGGGATGGGGGACTGGGTCGCCTCGCAGACCCAGGAGTCGACCCCCTGTCTGGTGATCGGTTCCGACACCATCGTGGCCATCGGCGAAGGCCCGAGCGCTCGCCAGTTGGGTAAGCCCGTCGACGAGCTGGAGGCCCGGGGAATGCTGGAAGCCCTCTCGGGCACCCGCCATCAGGTGGTCACCGGGGTCGCCGTGGTGCGCAGCCCGGACCTCTCCAAGCGATTCTCCCACGAGCGGACCTGGGTCACCATGCGGAAGCTGACGGCCGGGGAGATCGCGGCCTATGTGGCCAGCGGCGAATGGCAGGACAAGGCGGGGGGGTATGCGATCCAGGAGACCGCCGATCGCTTCGTTATGGGCCTTGAGGGGGGGGGCTGGGACAATGTAGTGGGCCTGCCCGTGGCTCTCACATTGAAGTTATTGGCCAGCTTAGGGGGGCCGGATCTTGCCGACCCCCATGCAAACCGTTAGCCTGTTCGGCCCTAGATCCCGGATCGGGCCGTTGGAAACGGCCCAACAACCCCGGGCAGGGCAACCATGAAGAAAGGCATCCATCCCAAATACGAAGAGTGCACCGTGACCTGCGGCTGTGGCAACTCTTTCGAAACCCGTGCAACCGTTAAAGAACTCAAGATTGAAGTTTGCAGCGTTTGCCATCCCTTCTATACGGGCAAGTCCAAGTTTGTCGACGCGGCTGGCCGGGTTGATCGCTTCCGCAAGAAGTACGGTCAGGCCAAAGAGGTCTAGGGTTGAGGGCGTCCGATTTGGACGCTCCCACCAATATTAATGGCCACCGAGACCGTTCTGATCGAAAAGCTAGCTGAGCGATCGGCGCGCTTTGATGCCCTCTCGGAAGAGTTGGCCGATCCTGCTATAGCTTCGGATGTGAAGCGCTTTCCCGGACTCTTGCGCGAGCGCGGGACCCTCGAAGAGTCTTGGACTTTGTTCAAGCAGTGGACCGGATTGGTGGTTCGTATCGAGGAAGCAGACTCGATCCTCGAAGACGGAGAGGATGAGGAGTTGGTTGAGTTGGCGCAGGAGGACAAGGCCTCCGCCGCCGCCGAACAAGTCGAATTGCTAGAGCGTGCCAAGAACGCGCTGATCGCTGATCCCATGGATGAGCGCACTCGAGTGATCATGGAGCTCCGGGCGGGTACCGGAGGCGATGAGGCGACGCTCTTTGTAGCGGACCTTATGCGCATGTACTCGCGCCTCGCGGACAACCACAAATGGCGTATCGAGGGCATGGTGGAGCAGCGCTCGGATGTGGGGGGCTATCGTGAAATCGTGATCGGGGTCTCCGGCAAGGGCGTGTGGCGTGGTCTGCGTTTTGAAAGCGGCGGCCACCGGGTGCAGCGCGTGCCTTCCACCGAAAGTCAGGGCCGCATTCATACCTCCGCCGCAACTGTGGCCGTGATGCCCGAGGCAGAAGAGGCTGAGATCGAAATCAACGATGACGACCTGGACATCGACACCATGCGCGCAGGGGGAGCTGGCGGCCAGCACGTGAACAAGACCGAGTCCGCCGTCCGCATCACCCACCGGCCCACAGGCATCGTGGTGGTTTGCCAGGACGAGCGTTCCCAGCACAAGAACCGGGCGCGGGCCATGCGAATCTTGCGCACGCGCATGATGGAGCGGGAGAAGGAACGTCTGCACCAAGAGCGCTCCGAATTCCGTCGCAACCTGGTGGGCAGCGGTGACCGCAGCCAGCGTGTGCGCACCTATAATTTCCCCCAGAACCGAGTGACCGACCACCGCCTGAGTGGAGACGTCAAAAACTTCAACCTAGAGCCCGTGATGGAAGGGCGCATTGAGCCCCTTCTGGAGGCCCTAGAAGAGCTCGAACGGGAGGAACGCATCCGCGACCTGTGAACCGTCGCGCTTGCCCTCCGTTCATCCAATTCCCCAGTAGCCATCGTGCTCTAGGGGTGCTAGAACCCACCCTCTGCCCTAAACTGCATCAGATCAATCGGCCACTCACTAGGCCTGCCCTCCCCAATCGACCATGAGCAACCAACACGACGATCTTGAACCCCTGGACGACCTGGAGCCCCTTGAGGCCCCGGCCGAGACCGAGTCCACCGATTCTGCACCAGCGGCAATAGTCCCTGCCCTAGGCCGCGAGCTACTCGGACTCGAGACAGCCGAAGGAAAGTCCAAGCGCAAGGCCGGCGTGGGCGATAAGCGCGAGCTAGAACAGGCGCCCCTCGAACTGCGCAAGGCAGCCCAGATTCTGCTGGCCGGTTCGATCTTGCCCTTCTATGTGGGTCTTAGTTTTGCCTGTGCCGCCGCGGATCCCAATTTCAGTTGGGACGTGGGAGCAAGCTTTCCCTGGGGAGTCTTCCTGGGCACCAAGGTCTTGGCCCTGATCGGGGGCTATGTCTTCCATGAGGGCTACAAGGCCACCCACGGGGGTGAGGATAAAGGCCCCATTGCCAACCTCGCTAAGGTACACGCCATGGTCCCCAGTATCGTGGCCGCGGTTATTTGGATCGGGGCGCTTTTACTTGCGACCACCGGATCCGTGGACGCCACCGTCGGTGGGGATCTCAAGCCCTGGACGAGCCTCGTGTTGGTGGTTGAGCTGATCACCATGATCCTTGCCATGGCCACCACGTCTCACATTTATGGCTACGAGCACGGGGGCAAGTTCAATCCGATCTTCCCTCTCATGTTCCTGGGCCCGGCCGTCGCCGGTGTGATGCAGTTCCTCTCCATCGGAAACGTAGCTTCCAGCGACCACTCAGGGGTTGGCTACCTCGGCCTCTTGGGTTCGGGCATTTGCGCCGCAGGGGGCATCATGGCCATGAACATCATGCGCAAGGCGATGAAAGAGGCAAAGGAACAGGGCGAGAAGAAAGCAGCCATTATCCGGGAAAAACGCAAGGCCGACCGGGAAGCTAAGCGCGTTGCGCGTGAGGCGGCCAAATCGGCCAAGTGAGTCCGGGCCACCGAGATCGGGTTTCTGCGGGAGGACCGCAAACCCCTCGCACGGTAGCCGCCATGCGGGAATTGGCCCATGCCTTCCTGGAACGGCGCGGGGTAGACAACCCGCGGCTGGAGGGGGATCTGCTGGTGAGCCATGCCCTCGGGTGCGATCGTTTGCACCTAATGATGCGCCTGGAGTCTCCGGTCTTGGCGGATGAAGTGGATCGGGCTAGGGACCTTTTGGTGCGCCGGGGTAGGCGCGAGCCATTGGCTTACATCACTGGTACCCAGGAGTTTTATTCGCGACCGTTTCTGGTTGGGCCTGGGTGTCTGATCCCGCGGCCGGAGAGCGAACTCTTGGTGGACCTTGCCAAGGACGAGTCCAAGTCGCGTGACCTGGGGCGGGTATGTGATCTGGGCACGGGCAGCGGCGTGCTGGCTGTGACCTTGGCCCTGGAAGAGATCGGCAAGAGCATCATTGGGGTCGATGTGGATGGGGCGGCCATCGACCATGCCAAACGCAATGCCCAAGCCCTTGGGGCACCGGTGGAATTCGTGCATCAAGATGGCTTGGCGTTTTTGGCCGGGACCGAGCCCTTCGATTTGATCGTTTCGAACCCGCCCTATGTGGACCCCAAGGTGGCGGGGGAGTTGGAACCCGAAGTGCGCGAATACGAACCTGCCGGAGCGCTCTTTGCTCCGGAGGGGGATCCTGATCATTGGGTGCGTGAGTTGTGCAAAGGGTCAGGTGCCCATGCTCTTGCCCCAGGGGGGTTGTTGCTGGTGGAGTTGGGCTTTGATCAGGGACCGAGGGCTTTGACTCTTGCCAAGGAAGCTGGATTTGAAGCCCGAATTTGCCCTGACCTTGCGGGACTGGACAGGGTGCTCTGGGCACGGCACAAAGGCTGATTCCGGGGTATGTCCTTGGTCGGGATCGCGGCCGGTGATTGGAACCTCCCTTTGGATTTCTAAGCAGGATCCTCCCAGACTTGTTTCAATGCTCCTTCCTGCCCCTCAACCGGGCCCCCGCCTGCCAGCCACCTGCCTCTCGACCCATGGTTCGATTCTTGATCGTCGTTCTCGCCCTCAGTGTCACCTTTGGGGTGACTCTCGCCCAGTCCCAGGCGAGCATCGATGCTTCAGGCCAGCGGGTACTCCTCTCTGACGGCACCCTAGTGCACCAAAGCAGCACGCGGATTCATCACCTGGAGCAGATTGATCTTCCAGGGAGTTCCGCCTTGGTTTTGCGTTGGCAAGAGGACCTGCCCAAAGGTCTGGGAACACCGTTAGGCGCTAGCCTTCCGTCCATCATGCGCTATCGCATTCGTCATGGGGGACAGGAGACTTTTGGTCGCGTGCGCACCCTGCGCGGCGAAGTGCACCTGCAGCGGGGCAGTTTCGATCCCCGTCTGACCGCGGCGCCCGCCCGGACAGAGGGCCTTGAGGCCAGCGGAAACCTGCGTTTGGTGCAATTCAAAACCGAGATCATCCCGGCTTATCGTCAGGCCCTGGTTCGGGCAGGGGTGGTGATCCGTGCCTTCTTGCCGGAGCAAACCCTGCTCGTGGACTTGGGGTCCCAAGAGCAATCCTTGGTCCAGAACCTGGACTGCGTGCAATGGGTAGGTGCCTATCCCGCCAGCTATCGCTTGGAGCAAGAGTTACTTCAGGGCTGGATCGAGGGCACCCTGCCCAGCCCCATGCGACTGCGCCTTCAAGTGCTGGAACGGGGCCCGGGTATGAAGCAACTGGTGGCGCAACGTCTGCTGCAAATGGGAGCCACCATTGACTCCATGATCCCCGAAGGTTTCATTCTGGAAGCAACTCTGGATGCCCAGCAATTGGGTCAGGCCGCGGCTTGGGACGAGGTCTTGTGGATAGATCGGTGGTCTGCGCCCGAGGACGACATGGACAAAGTGCGCGTGGACAGCGGAGCCAACAACCTTGAGAGCGTTGCGGGTTTCACTGGCACCGGTGTGCGAGCAGAGTGCATGGACGGTAACGTGGACACCACGCACCCGGATCTGCAGTCCAACCCCGTTATTTTTCACGGCAGCAACTCGGGCAGTGCCTCCCACGGAACTCCCGTGACCGGGGTGGTCTTCGGGGATGGTGCTGGATCCAGCACGCGGCGCGGGATGCTCCCCGATGGCCAGCCGATTTTTGCGGACTATGGGTCCTTTGGTGGCAATCGCTACAGCCACACAGCCCAATTGTTGCTGCCCCCTTACGAGGCCGTGTTTCAAACCAACTCTTGGGGCAGTGGTTTGACATCGAGTTACAACTCAGTCTCGGCGGAGATGGACGATATCTTGTTCCTCAACGACATTGTCATCCTGCAGAGTCAGTCCAACGCGGGCAGCACCTCCTCCCGTCCCCAGGCCTGGGCCAAAAACATCATTGGAGTTGGGGGCATCCGCCACCAGGACTCCCAGTCCACTGCCGATGACTCTTGGGGAGGTTCGGGCTCCATCGGGCCCGCCCAGGACGGACGCATCAAGCCGGATCTTTCTTACTGGTACGACAGCATTGCAGCCCCCGCAGATGGGGGTGGTACGACCCAGTTCGGAGGGACCAGCGCTGCGACCCCTATGACCGCCGGCGCCTTTGGCTTGATGTATGAAATGTGGCACGCCGGAGTCTTTGGCAACAACACAGGAGCCTCGGTCTTCGACAGTCGTCCCAAGGCCACCACTGCCCGCGCGCTGATGATCAACAGTGCCAGTTCATACAACTTTACCGGCGGCAACGCCGACCTGACCCGCGTGCACCAAGGTTGGGGGCGAGCCAATGTGCAGCGCCTGTACGAGGCGCGCAATGAGATGTTCATCGTCAACGAAGAGTTGGTGCTCAGCCACGGCGAATCTATCGCCTACCCCGTCACCGTAGATGCGGGGCAGACCCAGCTGGCGGTGACCCTGGTTTATCTAGATCCGATGGGCACGACCTCTGCGGGGCAGCATCGCATCAACGACCTTAGCTTGCGCGTATCCGCCCCCGGGGGCTCGTCGTTCTATTGGGGCAACAATGGGCTCACCGTGGGCAATGATTCCGCCAGTGGCGGATCCTCAAACACTTTGGATGTGGTCGAAAACGTGTTCGTGAACAACCCCGCCGCGGGGATTTGGACTGTGGAGGTCATGGCGGACGAGGTCAACCAAGACGGACACACGGAAACCGGTGCCATAGATGTGGACTTTGCCCTTGTGGTGCGCGGCACCTCGGGGGTGGGTGGGGTCGTGTGCATTTCGCCTGTGATCTATTGTGACCCGACACCCAACTCGGTTTCGTCTATTGGGGCAACCTTGGGTTGGGCTGGCAGCGTTTCCCTGGCGAACAATGACCTTGACCTTTACGCCACGGGTCTTCCCGGGGGTCAATTTGGCCTGTTTTTCTTTGGGCCAAACCAGATCAGCGTTCCCGTGGGGGACGGCAACCTGTGTGTGGGGGGCGGGCTGATACGCCTGCCGGTCACCATGTCCGATGGGCTGGGAACCGCGTACCAACCACTTGACGTCTCGGCTCCGCCTCTGGTTGCAGCGGTGGTTTCAGGAGCTAGCTGGAACTTTCAGTTCTGGTATCGGGATCCATCTGGCGGACCAGTCGGCAACAACTTCTCGGAAGCCGTGCAGATCACCTGGTGCGATTGAAGCCCCAGCCCTTGGGATTTCCTCTCCCTAGGTAAGCTGGATTTCCGTGACAAACGACTCAATGGTCGCCCGATCGGGGTCAGCCATTTCGGTGATGAACAGAGCGATTTCGTAGTGATCGAGGGCCTTGGAGATTTTCTCGCAGCGCACCACGGCTCCCGTGCCTCGGATGCGGCGCACCCCGGCGGGACAGGGCAGGTCGAATTCCACCGAGAGAACGGACATCTCTGCAATGGGCCGATCGAGGAAGAAGGAAACCCCTCCCTTGGAAATGTCGCGTACCCGGGCCTGGTGGGGGCCGTCGGGGAGTTCCACCATGACCGGCCAGTCTCCCCGGGCGCGGGGGTGCCGTCGACGATTGCGTCCTTCTGGGACCATCAGGTCCTCACGTTGGGTCGGGTCCATAGGGGTGCTGGCTGGGAAGCGCGGGGTTGTGGCCGGGGTGCGGGCAGATCTTGTGAGTACGGTACCGATACCCCCCCCGGGGGCCGCTGCGGTGATCGCTGGGAATGGGCTTTCCTCGCTGCCCGGTGTGCGGTTCTGATTGTAAGGGCGGAAGAGGGTGGCGCATAGGGTCCTCGTAAGGAAGGTCTCGGAACGAGCCCCAAGGGATGCTATCCTGAGCCCCTCGGGGTTGATGGCCGGCCCGCTACGGCTGCCACCCAACTTCCCCGTTTTTTTTCTGCCTCCTGGTCGGACCCGGCCCCTGACGGTTCCCCGACCCACAACCCCCAACAACGAATCTACATGGCTTCCTACAACAGAGTGATCCTCATGGGTAACCTCACCCGGGATCCCGAAATGCGCTTTTCCCAAGGCGAAAAGTCCACCGCAATCTGCAAGATCGGCATGGCGGTCAACCGTCGCTACAAGAGCCCTTCGGGCGAGTGGGTGGAGAAGCCCACCTTTGTGGACGTGACCCTCTTCGGCAACCGCGCCGAGGCTTTTGAGAAGTACCACCGTAAAGGATCCATTGCTTTCATCGAAGGCCGTCTGGAGTTTGATTCCTGGGAGGACAAGAACTCCGGCCAAAAGCGCAGCAAGCTGTATGTGGTTGCTGAGAACTGGGAGTTTGCGGGCGGTCGTGGCGAAGGCGGCGGCGGCGGCGGCGGCGGCGGCAATCGCGCCCAAACGGAGGCTCCCGCCCAGCAGGAGTCCCCGGCCGATGGCTACGGCGGCTATACCTCTGCTCCCAGCGGAGGAGAATCATCTGGTGGGTCGGGAAGTTTCGACGACACCCCCTTCTAGGTCACACGGTCAGGCCTAGGGCGCTGTTTGCGCGCGGGTTTTTCCCCAGCCTTTTCTCCACCGTGTTGCCTCCTGAACCATGCAGCTAAGCGTGCGCCTTTTCGCGGGCCTTCGGGACCGCGTTGGATCGGATCATCTGATCCTGAAGGATGTGCCCGCAGGCAGCACCCTTGGGGAAATCAAACAGCTGATGGCAGAACAGTTCCCCGAGGTGGGGGATCTGAGCAGCGTGGCCGGCGTGATCGGCCACGCCTATGCGCCGGACAGCACCCCAGTGAATGCCACGGACCAGCTGGCGTTCTTGCCTCCCGTGTCCGGAGGCCAAGGGGATGCTGCGGCTTTGGAGGCTAGCTTTTGTGCTGGGGTTTTCGAGCTCTCATTGGAGCCCCTCGATGTGCAAGCCCTTGAGCAGCGCATTTTGAGTCCACGCTGCGGAGCTGTGCTGACTTTCCTTGGAACCACCCGGGACAGCCATAAGGGCGAGCAGGTACAGCGCCTCGAATACGAAGCTTTTGAAGCCATGACAGGCCCCGAAATGGGGCGTATTTTCAAGGATTCCTTGGCCCAGTTGGGCGAGTCCCCCGGCGGCCCTGCGCGCATGCTTTGCGTGCACCGCACGGGAGTCGTGGGGGTTGGTGAGCCCTCCGTCCTGATCTCGGTTGCGGCGCCACATCGGGCCTATGCCTTTGACCTTTGCCGTTTGCTGATCGACGGCCTCAAGGACCGCCTGCCGATCTGGAAGCGCGAAGTGCTCACGAACGGCGCCCACTGGGTCGGCGATCGCTCCTAATAGGTGCCAGCGGGGCCCTAGTCCAGGGCGCCATAGGCCCCGCCTCGCTGCTATCCTGTTCGCCCAAAGATCCTTCAGAGGGTTGCCCCCCTCTGGCAGTGATCTGCGGATGCAATTCAGAGACGAAACGATCGAGCGACCATGACCCAACTTGCGACCAGCCTGAATCTTGCCGACGTGGAACGGGATGAATTACCCGTGGACGTGTTGGTGGTGGGCGCGGGGCCCGCAGGTCTCGCGTGCGCTTTGGATTTGGCCCGTCGTTTCGCAGCGGATGGGGACACGGAAAAGACCATCCTGGTGATCGACAAGGCCGAGGAGCTGGGCAACCACACCCTCTCCGGTGCGGTGATGGATCCCGCGGGCATGGACGCTCTGATTCCTGATTGGCGTGAGAAGGGCTTTCCGATCTTGGCCGAGATCCAAGAGGACTGGGCCGAGATGTTGCGTCCCGGCGGCGGCAGCCTGCCCCTGCGCGGTATTTTTTGCCCGCCCCAATTACAAAACCACGGCAACCTCATCGTTTCACTCAACCAGATCGTGCGCTGGCTAGGCGAGCGTGCCGAGGAAGCGGGTATCGAGGTCTATGGGGGCTTCCCCGCCGCGGAGTTGATCCGTGAAGAGAACAACCGCATCGGCGGGGTGATTACCCGGGATAGCGGCATCGCCAAGGACGGTTCCAAGAAGGCAACCTATGAGCCCGGCATGCGCATCACAGCCGATGTCACAGTATTCGCCGAAGGCACCCGTGGATCGATTGCCAAGGAACTCTTGAGCGATCCGACCTTGGGTTTGATGGAGGGTAAGAACCCCCAGACCTATGGCACGGGAATCAAGGAACTCTGGGAGGTCACCCCCGAGGTGGGCGCGGAGTTCGAGGGCAAGGTGATGCACACGGGGGGATATCCCCTCGACCTGAAAAGTTATGGAGGATCCTGGGTCTATGGCCTGCCCAACAACCGCCTCAGCCTGGGGTTTGTGGTGGGCTTGGATCACGGGGATGCGGCGCTCGATGCCCACGCGCTATTTGTGCAGTGGAAGCAGCACCCACGCATTGCAAAGTTGATCGAGGGGGGCAAGGTCGTGCGCTATGGCGCCAAGACCGTTCCCGAGGGAGGCTTGTTCTCTATGCCCAAGCTCTTTGGCAACGGCTTTGTGATGGTGGGGGACAGCGCCGGTTTCCTCAACGCAGCGACCCTCAAGGGGATTCACCTGGGAATCCAATCGGGCATGCTGGCGGCAGAGGCGATTTTCGACTGCCTGAAGGCTGGGGACACCACCGAGAGCGGCCTGGTGCGTTACGACGACCTCTTCAAAAAATCGGCAGCCCACACAGAACTCTCCGGCGTGCGAAACTATCGTCAAGCCATGACCGGCGGAGTCATGAAGGGCGTGTTCGACTTCGCCGTGCAGCGCATCACCGGTGGCCGCGGCTTGGTGGAAAAACGTGGCGGGCACTCGGATCACGATTGCATGCAGCCCGCCGCCAAGAGCCGTCTGCAAAAACCCGCTTTCAACGACAGCAACTCCATGGACAAGCTGACGGATGTGTATCTGTCCGGCGCGGTTCATGAGGAAGACCAGCCCAGCCACTTGTTGGTTCTCGATCCCACCATCTGCGTGGATCGCTGCACCGCCGAGTACGGCAACCCCTGTCAGCACTTTTGTCCGGCGGCGGTTTACGAATGGCCCACCGGGGCCAGCGAAGTCCTGATCAATGCCTCCAACTGTGTGCATTGCAAGACCTGCGATATCGCCGATCCCTACGAGAACATTAACTGGACCGTGCCCGAAGGCGGGGGCGGTCCTAAGTACCAAGACATGTGAGAAACCAATCGGTTTCGCTTCCATTTATCATGATGAAAATCAGCACCACTTCCAGCGCGCGTCTTGCAAAGACGCCTCTCTTGATCATTCCGGTTTGCGCCGGGGACAAACCCGTTCTGCCCACCGGGGTCAAAACTCCGGCTGCATTCACAGCCAAGTTCGATGGCAAGGCCCGCAGCACGCGGGTCACCTTTGCCCTGGGCGGACCCGCCAATCAGGTGCTTTTGATAGGCCTTGGGGATCGGAACGGGGTGGACCTTGAGGGTCTGCGTCGTTGCGCCGCCATTGCCAGCCGTCAGGCCGAGGCCCTTGGTGTTGACAAGGCCACGTTCTCGGCCGAGGGCCTTGAGGATTTTGATTGCGGCGCAAACGCCGCGGGCGTTGCCATTTCCGAGGGTGCGATCTTGGGGGCTTATACCTTCCGTCAGCTCAAGTCGAAGCCTGTGGCCGCCAAGTGCAAGGCCATGGTGGTGTGCAGTGACGATGGGGGCCTCAAGAAGGGCCTGGCCCAGGGCCGTATCACAGCGGGCGGTTGCGCCTATGCTCGCGACCTGCAAAACCTACCGGGCAACAAGCTGACTCCGTCCGAGTTCGCCAAGCGTGCACGCAAGATCGCCAAGGACTCCACCCGTTTGACCTGCAAAGTTCTGGACGAAAGCGCCATGGCGAAGTTGGGCATGGGATTGCTCTTGTCCGTGTCCCAGGGATCGACTCAACCGGCCAAAATGGTGCACCTGACCTACAAGCCCAAGGGCCGTTCCAAGGGGCGCATCGCCCTGGTGGGTAAGGGCCTGACGTTTGATGCGGGCGGTCTCTCAATCAAGCCCTCATCCGGAATGGACGAAATGCGCTTCGACATGTCCGGGGGCGCAGCGGTTTTGGGAGCCTTCCATTCCCTCGCCCATATGGACTTGCCCTATGAGGTCCACGGGATTTTGGGTTGCAGCGAAAACACCATTGACGGAGCCGCCACCAAGCCCGGTGATATTTTTACGGCCATGAACGGTCTGACCGTTGAGGTCAATAACACCGATGCCGAGGGCCGCTTGGTCCTGGCCGATTGCTTGACCTACGCCGCTCGAAAAGTTCGCCCGGACACGATTCTCGATCTGGCTACCTTGACCGGCGCTGTGATCGTGGGCGTTGGTCACGAGTTGACCGGCATTTTCCCCAGCAGCGAGACCCTGCGTGACGAGCTCGTGGCCAGTGGCCTGCGGGTGGGCGAGCAATGCTGGCCCCTGCCCCTGCTGGACGTCCACAAGGACGGCATGAAAGGCAAGTCTGGGGATCTTTCCAACATCGGCCCCCCGTCCCTGGGCGCGGGCTCGAGCCAGGGAGCGGCATTTCTCTCCTCATTTGTCCCTGACAGCATCGATTGGTGCCACCTGGACATCGCCGGCAGCGCCTGGAACACGGCTCAGCGCGACTGGGTCGGCGGGGCCACCGGCTCGGGCGTAGGCGTTCGCCTGATCCTCGACTACCTCCAAACCCGGGCCTGATACCATGTCCACTTCTAAAGCACCCCTGACCAAAACGAACACAGTGTCTACCCAGGAACTTATCCCCGGCCTTGCTGGCATACCCGCCGCAGAGTCATCCATCAGCTTCATTGACGGCCAAGTGGGTATTTTGGCCTACCGCGGTCACAAGATCGAAGTCCTCGCCGAGAACTCGACCTTTGAAGAGACGACCTACCTGCTTTGGAACGCCGCCTTGCCGAACCAGGCAGAGTTGGATGCTTTCAAGAAGGAGCTCACCGCCTGCTACGCCCTGCCCGAAGAACTGCTGACGGCCCTGCGCGCATTGCCTAAAGGCGGCCACCCCATGGCGGCTTTGCAGGCCATGGTGGCCATGCTTGGAATGGTCAGCCCCAAGTGCAAACTGAAGGACTCCGCTTCTCGGCATCAAACCTCCCTGCGGGTGTTGGGTGCCATGCCGATCCTGATCGCGGCCTTTGAACGGGTGCGTGCGGGCAAGGAGATCATCGCCCCGGACCCGGAACTCTCCGTGGCCGGCAACTTCCTGTGGTGTCTCAACGGCGAGAAGCCCGATGCCATCGAAGAACGCATTCTGGACTGCGCACTGGTGTTGCACGCCGAGCACAC
Source organism: Planctomycetota bacterium (assembly GCA_028823345.1). Classification (GTDB taxonomy): domain Bacteria; phylum Planctomycetota; class UBA1135; order UBA1135. Next base: position 4,764 of record JAPKBR010000052.1, on the reverse strand, counting down.
CATGAACGCCTCCACCTTTGCCTGTCGCGTGGTGGCCTCCACCGAGACCGACGCCTACACCGCGGTCAGCGGTGCAGTGGGGACGCTCTATGGTCCCTTGCACGGGGGCGCGAACGAGCGCGTGCTGCAGCAGCTCGAAGCCATTGGCGGCGTGGACAACGTCAAGTCTTGGTTTGATGCTCAAGTGGCCAAGAAAGCCAAGGTCATGGGTATCGGCCACCGGGTCTACAAGACCAAAGATCCCCGGGCACACGCCCTGCAGATCCTTGCGCGCGAGCTCTTTGCTGCCCGCGGCACCACCGACATCTACGCCACTGCCCTTGAGCTCGAAAAGCACGCCGCCGAAGTTTTCGGCGCCCGCGGCATCTGGCCCAACGTGGACTTCTTCAGCGGAATCGTTTACGAGAAGCTAGGCATTCCCACCGACGTGTTCACGCCGATCTTTGCCCTCGCCCGCACCGCCGGTTGGCTGGCCCACTGGCGCGAGCAAATGGGAGACAACAAGCTGTTCCGTCCGGGGCAGATCTACACAGGGGCGCACGACGCGACCTGGGTACCGATTGAGGAGCGCTAGGGGCCTTCGAAGCCCTGAACCGTTGGCAAGCCTGGCCTAGAAGCCAGCTGCCACGGTTGCGTCAAGCTGGAATGGGGGGGGCTAGTGCCCCCTTCGCTCGTACTAACGCCCTTCCAGGCGTCGGAGCCGCACGAAGTTGCTCAGGAGCCGAAGCACCGAGTCGTCGAAGACCTCTTGCGCCGCGCGGTGGTTGGATCCCCAGAACTTCTCTTTGGCGGTTTCGCGGATCAGGGCGAAGCTCGCGCCCATGTGGTCCATGGCGTAGGCCATCCGATCTTCGGCTTTGTCCAGGTGGGTGGCTTCGGTGAGCCCTTGCACGTCAAAGTGGTTGGCAGAATCCATGATCGTGCCGTGGCCCAGTTGGAACCAGCAAGCGAGGTTGCCGTCCCCGTGGTCTTGGGCGCATTGGACGCTGTCCACGAGGACCTCTACGCGCTCGGGTTGCTGCACCTCGATCAGGTGTGAGCCAACGAGGCTGTAGATCGGTTGGACTCCCGCCCCAAAGACTCCTTCCAGATAGGGGCTGTTCTTGTGGCATGGGCTGGCCAGGACGCGGTTCATGACTTCGCCGGTGGTGGGGAGTTTTCCGACGATGCCCGGAGCCAAGCGTTGGATGGTCTCCGTAAGAGCCCAGCAGGAGCCAAACAGATAGCCGCCCACATGCACGAACCAATCCAGGCGCTCGATGTCAGCGGGTTCCATTTCCCCGGTGCAGTTGGAGACAAAGACACCTCCTGCGTCGAGGCCGGACTCGGGCACCTTGGCGCCGGAGGTCAGTCTGTGGTTGATTGCTAAACGCTCGAGCACCGTCTGGATGTGATCGCCTCGGCTCTCGAGCACCAGCACATCCATGCCCCGGAAAATCGTTTCGTGGGAGGTGCTGTAGCCGTACTTGCGGTTGCGCTCCCGTTGGGCCTTGGTGTCTCGAAGCGGACGCTTGCTGCCCGTTTCCTGCCACCATTGGCTCCAGACATCAGGGTCCGGACCGGGAGCGTCTGCGGGACGCAGGCTGCTGAGGTATCCGTGGGCGGTGCGCGCCACGAGGGGCTCGGAGTCGGCCAGGGCGGCGATGATGGGGGGCAGACCATCTGGATGCAGGGCCTTGGTGAGGCCAACCACCGCCGCACCCCTCATGCGCCAATCGGATGAGGTTTGCAAGAGGCGCGAGAGGGTCACCGGGGCCAGGTCGCAGCGGGTCAGGCCAAGGGATACCGCAGCACAGGCGGCGACTTTCCAGTCTGAGTCCTCGCAGGCTACAGCCAGGGCCTTGCCGACCTTTTCGATCAGGGCTAAATCATGTCGTCCCAGGGCGACGGCCAAAGCCTTGCGCACCTCCGGGGATTCTTCCGCCCCAAAGCGTTCCAGGGCCCAGCTGCAGTCCTCTTCTTCCGTGGGCGGAGCAAGGGTAAGGGCAGCCAGTAAGGCGGCTCGCCGCACCCGGGAACTCGAATCCTTGGATGCCATTTGGCGTACCACCGGCAGGGCGAGTTGCGGGTCCAGCAGCCCGAGGCAGCGGGCGGCCTCTGCGCGCACTCCCGCGTCCCCGTGTTCCCGTGCCTTTTGGGTGAGCACGATCCAATCCAGGTCTTCAAAAGCCGGGTTTCCCAGGGCCTCCTCCACCAAGAGACAGCCCCGGCGAGCCACGGAGTCCTTGGGTGCGCCGCACAGCTCGCTGACCAGTTTGCCCAGGTCTTTTGTGCCGCTTTCCTTAGCGGCCTCCATGCCCGCCAAGCTGGCAAGCAGGGCGCGTCGCAGCACCACATCCGAAAGTTCGGGGCTGCCCAGCAATTCACTAATGGCCGGCACCTGACTCCCGAGCGGTTGTCGCGTGGCAACTTCGAGGCAACTGGCACGCACCGCCGGGGCGGGATCCGCCAGGAACCGTTTCAAAAGTTCCGCCCGCTGCCCGCGCTGCAAAGCGATCAGCGTCCCCGAGGCTATGGCCCGCAGGTGGGGATCTTCTTCCTTGAGCAAGCGGCTCAACCCGCTGGGGGTTTTGGGCTCCTGCAGATAGGGGCCCAGAATCGTGAGGGCTTCCATGGCGGACAGCACCGTGTCCCGACGAAGCTTGCTGCTCAGGGTTTTCAAACCTTCTTCGGCATCCAACTTGCCAAGGGCCTCGGCCGCTGCCAAACGCAAGCGGCGTAGGGGAGCATCATGGCTCAGCGTGGCAAGGGTCTTGACGCTGCGTTCTTCGCCGTGTTCTCCCAGTGCCCGCACCACGGCCAGCTGCATTTCCCAGTCCTTGTCCTTGAGCAGTTTGTGCAGGGTCTTGGCCAGGTCCTCTTCGCCGCGCCCGATGGTGAGCTCCAAAGCCTGCAGCCGTTCGGTTGCATCCTTGGAGCGCAGGCTGGGCTCGGGGTCTTGGACGGCGCCAAGGGCAAGTCCCCCGGCCAGGGCAGCACCCAGGATCCAAGCGAGCGCGGGCTGGTGGCTGGACAGAAGTTCTTTCATGGGAGCAGCCTAGCGAATCGGCTGCTCCGGTGACACGAGGGGCATTGGCTGGATGCTCCAGCATAGGTACAGGTCACGGCGGACCGTACCCGGACTGCTGGGTGATCACGGAATCGCCGCGGACCTGCCCAGGGTTTTGATCTTCCGCGTTGCGCTACTTCCCGGAGCCCGCTTCCGTGGCGGTCACGCGCTCCATGGAAATCACCATGGAGACGTTTCCCTCGCCCTCGCCCATATAAAAGGTACTGACGTAGTCATCGCTCGTGCGCACGGTTTCCGAACGGTGGTGGGTGATGACCCCTTCTTGATTGGGCGCGTCCCAATGCATGGTCATGGTCGTCCCATCTTTCGACATGGACCCTTCCATCAGAGCAAAGTAGGAACTCGTGCTGTCGACCCAAGTGCCGGTGTAGCTCTTGGTCTCTGGGTGATAACCGAAGGTGCCCGCGCCCGTGTACAGGGTGCCCATGAACTCGCTGGAGAAGGTCGATTGGATCCAGAAGGGGCCGACCGCTACGTTGGTTTCCTTGGCGGGAAAACTCATCTCCGTCCCATCGGGCATGGTCATGGATAGATCACCCGCCCAGTTACCGACGGTTGCGGTCAGGGCCTTGTGCTCCGCCGTGGGCATTTCATAGACCGGGGCTTCGCCGGTGGTCTCTGGATCCTGCGGCTGTCCACTCAAGGCCAAGGCGGTGACCCCAAGGATGGTGGCACAGAGAGTCAGAACAGGGATTCGAATCGGACCTAAGAGCATGGTCATTGGGGGGCAGTTGGGTTTCAAACGCGAGTGCAACTGGTGGGGACACCGGGAATCGAACCCGGATGGCCTTGCGGCCGGCGGCTTTTAAGGCCGCTGCGTCTACCGATTTCGCCATGTCCCCAGGCGGCTCGCCGGGGAGATCATAGGGCCCGCAGGGGGCTGGATCCATGCTCGGTCCCATGGGCGTCATTGCCTGGACAGTCAGCACCCTCCCGGGGACGCTCCGGAGCAGGCGGCCGAGTAGCCCCCTGAGATTTGAGTGCCTCAAGCAAGGAACTCCTCGATCGTTTGGCTTCCCCACTTGACCAGGGCCTCCACCCCGCTATCCTTCTCATCCCCCGGCTCCGCAAGGCTCCGGGCCGGAGCTCCCAAGGTTGCAAAACCGAGCGAGCCCCAAGGCGGCATGGCCAAGTGGCTAAGGCAACGGATTGCAAATCCGTCATCCCCGGTTCGAGTCCGGGTGCCGCCTCCATCCCTCTTTTCGTGGTAGGGGGGTGTGGTGAGGGGTGTAGGGGTGAGGAATCAGCGGTCTCGTAGTTGCTAGGGCTGTTTCCAAGGCAGCCGGTTCGTCTTGGAGATCAAGTCCACTCCCGTGCCCCCTACCGGAACATCACCGTCACGCCGTCGGTGGTGTTGGAAGTCGCCCCCGGGTTCAAGTCCCGGAACCACAGCTGGAAGTTCCACGTATCACCAGGCTGGAAAACAATCCCCTGGGGCAGGACGTTGAAGTCGAGCGCATAGGACCTCTCGCCAGCAACACTGGTCTGATCCACCTGCCCTGTCCCGGGCATGATGAAGCGCACGATGGGAGCTCCCAGGCACAAGACCCCTTGACTGCCACCAAAGTCCGGCACGCTGGCTTGGTTCTGGGACATGAGGAAGTAACTCCACTGCTGGCTGGCCAAACTGCTGGCATGCAGGGTCAGATTGTTCAGGGCGAGTTCCGGGGACCCGAGGGCCATGATGCTTCCGC